>CAKMWI010000008.1 GCA_928722015.1 Candidatus Gastranaerophilales bacterium
TGGGGTTGAAAAAGGTGATGAAAAGCTTAATGCAGAAAAGTTGGCGGATAAGATTGCAAAATTACGAATATTTGAGGATGAATGCCATAAAATGAATTACTCAATTCAAGATGTTGGAGCTCATGCGCTTATTGTTTCTCAGTTTACTTTATGCGGTGATTGTAGAAAAGGTACTCGTCCAAGTTTTGATAAATCGGCACCCCCGCAAATTGCTATGGAATTATATGAATATTTTGTTGAGCAGTTAACTCTTTTTAATATTCCTTGTAAGACCGGTAAATTTGCTGCAATGATGGATGTTGAGCTTGTTAATGACGGTCCTGTTACTTTTATGCTTGAAAAATAGTTTAGGTTAGGACTTGCCAATATTTTAATTTCATGTTAAAATATACCTATAAGTTAGAATTTTTATTTTTAAATCGATTTATACTGTGAGGATGATTATTACCTTAAATTTATATTTATTATGAGTTATTTTTTATCAATTAAGAGGCTTTTATTATGTATGTAAACAAGTGCATTAAGTGCGGTCGTGAGTTTGAAACAAAGAACCCTAAAAGGGTGATATGTCCGGATTGTTTGTATCCGGATAAGAAGATGATGGTAAATTCTCCTGAGAGCTCCAGAGGGTGCGCACTACTCCGTGGCAACTCCGCCGTACAGAACAGGTATCGAACTTATTCAACAGAAGACAAGCCACAATTCTATAGCAGTTATTCAAGCGGCGGTGAAGAAAATCCAAGACCATATAACAGACCTCAACGTTCATATAATTCCGGTTATTCCAGAGATAATCGTCAAGGTGCTTATAATAATTATAATAGAGACCCTCGTCAAGGTTCTTACAATGCTAATCGCTCCGGTTACAGAGATAATCGTCAAGCCTCTTATCGTTCTAATCGTCCTAATTACAGAGATAATCGCCAAGGTACTTATAATAATTACAAGACTGGAGGTTTTCAGCAACGCAGACCACAAGGTCAAAATAATAAATTTAGACGTCCGGCTCTTAACAAAAATAAAGCTCCAAAGCAGTTATTAGTAAGCAGAGAACAGTTAGAACAAATTGAATTGCTCTATAAGTTAATGCTTCCTTTACCAAATCCGGATGCACATGAAGTTATTGGTGAAAAAATTGGTCTAGAGCCAAGAAAGGTCTTTTTTGGTATAAATCTTGTTCGTCAGAAGATGATGTTGCCAAAATTACCGTTTCCTAAACGTAAATTGGCAATTACTCCTGATCAATTAAATGCAATAAAAATGTTATATGAACCATTATTACCGCTCCCGCCTATCGGTTGTCATAAAATTATAGCGGCTCAATTAAAAATGGATGAGTGGCGCGTGCATGTCGGTATTGGACTTGTAAGAGCACAAATGGGTTTAGAACGTTGGAATCAAGAACGTGAAGATGCTCCTGAAGAGTTTAAGAAACAAAAGAGTGAGGCTGATAAGACTTCTGAACAACCAAAAGAATCAGCAAAGACAAGAAAAAATCTTCTAAAAAGTCTGTTGAGACAGAGGAAACATCTGTTACAGAAGAAGTCTCTGAACCTATAGCTGTTGCTGTAGAAGAAACAGAAGAAGCTCCAAAGAAAAAACGAGGCAGAAAACCTAAAAAAGTTGAAGAAGAACCTCCGGAAGAGCAGCTAATGACAAAGTATATTTCAGTTGGAAAAATACTTAACTTTCATGGAATTCATGGCGAGGCAGCGTGTTGGATATTCTAAAAATCAGCAGGATTTTTTCTTGTCTTTAACAGCATGTTTATGTGAAGAATAGACAATGAATATATGTCCATTTAGGACATTGTCTTCTGTGCGTGCAAATAAAAATTTTCTTATTGTTAAAGTTTACAGGAATTGACTCAATAAATGAAATTCTTCCTTACAAAGGAGAATTATTGTTCGTTGAAGAGAAAGTGATAAGGCGAGAAACTCTAGCTGAGGATGAATTCTTAATTGATGAGCTTGTTGGTTTAGAATGTTTTTGATGACAATGATACCGGTAAAAAACTTAGGATTTGTTGTTGGTGTTTCAAATAATGGAGCAAGTGATTTAATTTCGGTTAAGACTAACACAAAGAATGTATCGCTTATTCCGTTTGTGAAGGCTATAGTTCCTGTTGTAGATATTCAGAATAAGAAAATTTTAATTAATAATATTGAAGGTCTGTTGGAATGATATTTGAAGTAGTAACATTATTTCCGGAGATTATTGAATCGTATTGTAATGTAAGTATTATGAAGCGAGCAAGGGATAATGGTATTTTTAGCTTAAATACTATAAATCCAAGAAATTATACATTGGATAAGCACAAAAAAGTCGATGATACTCCTTATGGTGGTGGTGCAGGTATGGTATTGGCTCCGCAGCCGTATGTCGATGCTTATGATAGTATTTTAAAATCCAGTAATTCTATTACGGTTATGCTTTCCCCTCAAGGAAAACCTTTGAGTGAAGATTTGGTAAAATATCTTGCAGACTTTGAGCAAATAATTATGCTATGCGGTCATTACGAAGGGTTTGATGAGCGAATACGTGAAATTATTAATCCTATGGAAATATCTATAGGTGATTTTGTTTTAACAGGTGGTGAATTACCTGCCCTTTGTTTAATTGATGCCGTGAGCAGAAAACTAGAAGGAACGCTTGGAAAAATTGAATCTGCAGAGGAAGATAGTTTTTCAAATGGTTTGCTTGAGTACCCGCAATATACGAAACCTCGTGATTTTAGAGGATATAAGGTTCCTGAAGTATTATTAAACGGTAATCATAAAGAAATTAATGAATTTCGTTATAATCAACAATTGGAAAGGACGAAACTTAGGCGTCCGGATTTGTACAAAAAATTTTTAGAACAAGGGGAAAGCTAAATATCTCCTCTCATTCCTTTGGCATTGCCCAGCCCAAAGAAATTCTTTAAGAATTCATAACCGGCATAAATCCCAAGGCCGCCAGCACAAATTTTACCGGCTTTTCCTTTAGCAAGCAGTGCACCAAGCCCTAATCCAAAAGGAACAACATGGCTTACTAGCATAGAGGTAAATCCTTTAATATATCCTATTCCGGAATTAATAAATCTTCTCCATCCTTGATCCAGTTCCATAGTATAGGCAGAATCTTTTATTCCTGCTTGTACTTTACTCATGTTTGTTGAGTACATTGAGTTGTTAAGAAAGTATGCCGCTGCATCTGCATCTTTTTCACTGGAATATAAATCAGCCTGCAGTTTGCCTATATAATGTGCATCATAACCGACAAGTCCCAAAGCAGCTAAGCCAACACCTTTAGTTATGACTTTTCCTGTATTATTTGATATACATCTTCTAATATTATTCAGAATTTTCATTGTTAACCCTTGCTACTTTCTTTAGTTTCTTTTTTTTCAGTTTTTGTTTTGCTGTTTTCTTTGACCGGCACTTCTTTTTCAACTTGTTTTCCTGACATTTGAAGCAAGATTCTACTTGCATCTACAGCGTCTTGTCCGTACCCGTCTTTTGATTGTTGCATTCTTTGAAGTAATCCTACAGTAAAGTCGTCTCCTGTTACAATTCTGCCTTCAAGTGCTGTTAATGCAAGAATTCTTATTTCTTGGGCTGGGTCTTGTAACATTTTATTTATCAGAGCTGTTAATGCTTTATCATCTTTTCTGGATTCATCTTCTTCAAGTCTTGCATATACTTCTTTTGCCGCAGAAAGTCTTACGTCTTTTTCTTGGCTATTAAGGTAGTTTTCAAGATTTCTTATATAATCATCAGTCAATTGAACAATTTTTTTCTTTTCTGTTTTCTTTTTTTCGTTTGTTGTTGAAGTTGTTGTATTATTAGTTGTATTAGTTGTATTGTTATTATTATTTCCTATTGTTCCGTTATTTGTACCGTTGTTTATATTATTACCATTTGTGCCGTTAG
This sequence comes from Candidatus Gastranaerophilales bacterium, assembly GCA_928722015.1. Lineage (GTDB taxonomy): Bacteria > Cyanobacteriota > Vampirovibrionia > Gastranaerophilales > Gastranaerophilaceae > Zag111. The sequence goes on from CAKMWI010000008.1 coordinate 3,915, forward strand.
GATTTTGTCCTATATGTCCTGTGTAGTAATTTGCTGGATAACAAGGAGCATTTACGTTATAAGTTGCTGCTTGAGCTCCAGGAGTTGAAACTGATGGGTTAAATATTTGAATATTTACACCTGAAGTTGAAGCAGGTACTTGATAATTTTGTACTGGTTGAGGTGTTTGCATTTGTGGGTATTGAGCATATTGAGGTGCGCAATATTGAGGATTATATTGCGGTGGAACCTGTGGTATATTGTTATGAGGTACTGCAGGAGTTTGATTTACAGTCGTTTGAGCTGGAATGTTCGTTGTCTGTGTTTGGACGGACTGTATAGTATTGGGAACATAAGCATAACTGTTTGTGCTATATTGCGGATGTTGTACGTTTTTTTGCTGTACATTTTGTCCTGTAACTTGCATAGTACCTTTTACCCCTATATCTACCTAATATATTAAAGTATTTTTATAGGAATAATTTGCCTGTTTTATTAAGTTATATTAAATTAGTAACCTAATTTATCTAATTTTACTTTGTAAAAATCCACATTAATATTAAGATTTACGCCTATGGTTAGAAGAAGTTTAATAAAGCGGATATCCTTTTCTCTTGGTTCTTTTGCATTGTTTTCAAGAATATCTCCTATCCTATGATATATTTTGTTGTAATAGATATTTTGAGCTTCGGATATATCTATTTGTAAATCTAATTTTTCAATTATATCAAATAATTCAACAACAGCATCTGCCTGTTGAAGTTCAAAACTTTTGGTTAGTCTGTTCAAATTTGTAATAATTCTTTTAGCAAAATTTTTGTTTGAAGGAGTTTTATCTATTTCAATATTCATTTTCTTGGCTTCAAAGTTGATATCTGTAATCTGTTGAATAATTGATGGTTCGACAAAACCGTCGCTTTGTGCTAATAAGTCATTGTATCTATGGCTAAGAGCGTAACCTGCGGATATTTTAAATTCATTAGGAATTTCTAAGCCTAAATTTTGCATGTGATATATAGAGCCTTTGCCTTGGTCATACATTTCTTTGTATGTATTTGCAAATTTTTCTAATTGATCTTTTAAAAGAATTTGTAATATTTTTTTTCTTTCTTCAATAAAGATATCTTTTAATGTAAAATATTCTTTTCCAAATTTTTCGTCTAAGGCTCTGATTATTTCTGTCAATGGATTAAGCATAAATGTTTTGATTAATGATGATTTTAATTCATTGAATTCATCGATAGAGGAATATTCCTTTATTGCGCAATGAAAATCTCCGCCAGAATATTGCATAAGTGCAAATATGAGGTTAGCCTTTTGTAAAGTAACTTTTGAATGAATTTCAATATTTCCTATAAGTAGAGTAGACGTTCCTTTTTGTACTTTTTGGTAGAAGTTTCTTTTTACTGTATAGCAATATACGTCTTCTTCATCCTCAAAATCCTGATAAAGAGAAGATATTGCCCATAAGCAAGCTATTTCTTTAGCCGAAACTACAGAAGGTTTTACAAAACGTTCAAATATATCTTTTCCTGTTCCGAATTCAGGGATATTACTTTTAGCATTAGATAGGATTTCTAAAAATTTTTCTTCAAAATTTTCGTTAGAAAATCTTGAAGCCAGTTGCATCGCTCTTGCTGCATATTTCATAATTTGGACGGTTTCAATTCCTGAAATTTCAGAGAAGAACCAGCCACAACTTGTATACATAAGCATAGCCTGTCTTTGAATTTCTAAAAGTTCCATCCCTTTTACTTTGTCTTCTTCACTAAGATCCGGTTTAAAGTTTTCTTTTTGGAATTTTTTTATTGTTGTAGAACTTCTGTCTAGAATAACAATTATATATTTATTTCTAACGTTCCAAGGGTCATCGTTAAAATATTTTGGGCCTTCTTGTTCGAAAATTTTTGCAAGATGATCTCTCAAATAGTCCAGGGCGTCTCGCAATGGCCTTCTCCATTTTTGATTCCACCCAGGATGTCCTCCGGTTGAGCATCCACAGTCTTCGCACCATCTGCCGACTCCATGAAAACAGCTCCAAGAGGAAGCTTGTTTGATATCTACTTCATAATCACTGCGGTATTTTTCAAGGTATTCCGCATAATTTGTAATTTTAAAGCCTTCATCTTCAGCCTTTATTTTTAAGACATAAGATAATGCCATATCACCAAATTTAGTATGGTGTCCGTAACTTTCTCCATCAGTCGCAATATTTACAAGTTGCGGATAATCACGAACTTCAGATACTCCTTCTTTAAGTCGTTTGATAAATTTATTTCCATCTTTTAGCAGTTCATCAAAAGCTACAGAACGAGAAATAGCTCCGTCATAGAAAAATAAATCTATTGATTTTGAAGGATCACATTTTAATGTATATTTGTATGATCTTGCCGGATCAATATTTCCCCAGCTTACGTCCTGCCAATCTTTATCTGTATTTTTTTTCATTTTTAAGGCCTGATATGGTGATAAAATTGTAAATTTTATGCCATTATCAACCAATACTTTTAGTGTAGCATCGTCAACGGCAGTTTCAGCAAGCCATATACCTTCAGGTTTTCTTCCGAACCTGTATTCAAAATCCTTGATTCCCCATTTTACTTGAGTATCTTTGTCGTGTTCGTTGGCCAAAGGCATAATCATATGATTATAAACTTGAGCAAGAGCATTTCCGTGTCCACTATGTTTTGTGATACTGTCAATATCAGCTTTTATTATTCTTTCATAAGTTAGCGGGGCAAATTCTTCCATCCACGACAAAAGTGTAGGTCCAAAGTTAAAGCTCATAAATTCATAGTTATTTACGATATCTAGAATTCGATTTCTATTATCAACGATTCTTGAGACAGAATTAGGATTATAGCATTCTTTGCATATACGTTCATTCCAATCGTGGAATGGTAAAGCGCTGTCTTGTAATTCAATTGCTTCTAACCAAGGATTTTCTCTTGGTGGTTGGTAAAAGTGCCCATGAATTGTTAAAAATTTTTCTTTTTTTTCTGTGTTGTTATTTTCCATAATCTCTAATTCCATACTTTTTGTCGTAAATTATTTATTCAGCTTTCTTATCTTCAGTTTTCTTTTCCTTTTGAGTTAATACAATAAAATCATCTACATCCATCCAAGGGTCTCCCAGCGCTGTTGAAAATACTTTTCCTGTAAATTCAATTTCATCCCCGGAATCAAGGTCAATATGTTTTTCTGCAATTTCTTTTTTTAGAAATATTTTTAACTCTGATAAAGGAATATTATGGTTTGTGATATCCGGTCGTTGAATTAAAAATGAAATATATTTATCAGACGCTCTCATTGCCGGCGGATAATCCAAGCCGAGAGTTGCAAATTTATCAAATTTTCCTTTAATTCTAATATTTTTATGTAGATATTTATATGGATTTGCAACTACATCCAACGCATTAACTGTTGTATATTGTATATTTATTTTTGCAGGGGCGGATACAAATGTAGGTGTTGCAGTTTGTGAATGAACTGTATTTACTGTTACGCCGATGCCCAGTGATATTATTACTGCTAGAGCGAAGATTTTTATTCTTTTCATTTTTACCTCTTATTTAAACTTGTTTACCCCATAATTTTAGCACATAATTAAAATTAATGTAACTGTACAATATAATTATAGTTCAATTGAATTGTAAAAAGCAACTTGGAAAGTAGTTTAAATTTTTGAATATTACTCTTTATTAATAAAATATATAGTTATCTACTTGCCTTTTTATATTTTGTTATGTATAATTCTGAATGTATGGATGTGGGTTTATAGATTTATAAATCTATATTAAAATTAACCCCTTGCAAGAAAGAGATATACTCTATAGATGAGTACAAAAGAATTTAAATTTAATTACAAGTTTATAAAAGACCATGCCGGAGCGGGAAGTTGGCGTAGAGGATACGAATACCATCAAAAAGATATGGTGTTTGATAATTTTCCTGAAAAAAATTTCTATAAAGGGAAAGTTAAAGGAAATTTTCAGGATTACTATAATACGGATTTAATTTTCAAAAAAAATAAAGTTGAAGCTCGTTGTAATTGTCCGCTAAAAGAAGAATGGTGTAAACATTCTGTAGCTGTTGCATTAAAAGCAATTGATGAGCATGCTTATGAAGATTGGCTTGAAACAAAATTTGGTATGGAATTTGATTTCCCTGATGAAAATACAGCTTTGACAGAGGAACCTCAGGGAAATTATATTTTTCATTTTAATCCGAAAAGAAAAGCTAACTTTTTCTCTGTTTTGGTACGCTCTAGAGAAACAGGTAAGATTGTACGCCAAATTGAACCTATTTTGCGTGCTGTGATTGAGGCACAAAAACAGGATGTATCTTTTGAACTGAATAATTCTCAGAAAGTTGAATTATTAATTTTTCAACAGCTTTTGAAGGTTTCCAGACAGGATAAAAAGGCTGGTTGGTATGATATTCCGATTGCTAAATTTGGACCGATATTTTCACTTCTGGCAAAAGCAGATGAAGTTTTGGATGAAAAAACAAAAGAACGATTAAAGTTTACTGATGAAGAATGGAAATTGGTATTATATGTAAATATTTCCAATACAGCTGGTACTTTGCTTTTATCTCTTGAGTGGCAAAGACCTGACAGTGATGAGGTATATCCTTTTGAAGAAGTAAGATATTTTTCTCGCCATCTTAAATGGGGCAGGTATAAAAATATAATATTCCCGACAAATGTAGCGGTTCAATCTATTCCTCAAAATATTACAAAATCATCTTTTACTGATTTAAAAGATGCTGAAGGCGGTAAATTTATTTATGAAGATTTGCCAAAACTTCGTGAAGTTATGGAGGTTGTTGTTGATGAAAAAATATCAAAGCTAATGTTAGAAGAGCGACCTCCGATTAATATAGTTACTATGGGAATTGATTATGACCAATCATTGAAGGTATCATTGGATTTTGAATATGATGGAGTAAGAGTACCTTATTCAAAATCAACAAATGATAAAGTCCCTTATATAACGGTTAAAAAGGCCGATGAAGATATTATTTATTGGGTTAAACGCAATATTAAACATGAAAATGAAGCTTATGCTATGCTTTTAGCTTGTAAATTTGTACCTATGCAAACTAACAATTTGGCTTTGGAAAAAGAAAATGCCATTGATTTTTATAATTATTATCTTAAACAAGCTGGTGAAGGCTGGAAATTTGAAGAAAAAGATGATATGTCCTTTTTCAAATTAATGGATGATCCGTTTAGACTTTGTGCTGATATTGATTTTTCTGATGAACAACCTGATAGTTTTGATATACATATATATGGACAGGTTGGAGATGAAGTTATTGATTTTGATGAAATTTATGAAACTATTCAAAGTGATGAAAAGTATGCTCGTATAAGAAGTTTAGGGTTTGTGGAATATCCTGCGCAAAACATATATTCTATGATGAGGTCTTTCAATTCTTTTGATGTTTATAGAAATCCGGATAATCGTTTTACTGTCAAAACTTATCGTGCAGGTTTAATTAATGAATTAAAGAATCTAGGTATAGAACTTATTTTAAGTGATAGGTTTAAAACTTTCTGGGAACAGATGTCTACTTTTTCTGCTGTTGAAGATTTAACCCTGCCAAAAGGTATCAATGCCGAGTTTAGAGAATATCAGCTTAAGGGCTTCGGCTGGTTATGGTTTATGTATAAGTATGGCTTAAACGGAATTTTGGCTGATGATATGGGTTTGGGTAAAACTCTGCAAGCTTTAACTGTTTTACAAAAGGCAAAAGAAGAAGACGGTCCTATGCCTACACTTGTAGTTGCACCGACCACGGTTGTGTTTAACTGGGAATCTGAAATTCAGAAATTTGCGCCTACTTTAACCTGTCTTAAACTTCAGGGTGGTGAGAGAAAACAATTTTTTAAAAAAATTCCGGAATACGATGTTGTAATAACCAGTTATGCTTTGTTAAGAAGAGATGTTGATAAATTAAAAGATATTAATTTCAGGTATATTATTCTGGATGAATCTCAAAATATTAAAAATGCAACGTCTCAAACTGCGCAGGCTGTAAAACAATTATCCGCACAGCATAAATTGGCTTTATCAGGTACACCTATTGAAAATAAACTGGAAGAATTGTGGTCGGTATTTGACTTTTTGATGCCTGGATTTTTATTTTCTATGGCGGATTTTAATTCCCGTTATGTTAATCCGATTATGGAACGCCAGGATAAAGTTGTTGAAAAACGTCTTAAGTTCGCAAATTTATCCCGTTTATTTTGCGTCGTATGAAACGGGATGTTGCAAAGGATCTTCCTGATAAGGTTGAAAATATTGCATATTGTGAATTGACTGATGAACAAAGAGACTTCTACCTGCAAGTTCTTGATAGTACTAAAGAAGAATTATTTAAGTCTATTGAGCAAAATGGGCTTGAAAAAAGCCGGTTGTCTATATTCTCTGCACTTCTTCGTATGCGCCAAATTTGCTGCCATCCGAGATTGTATGATAAAAATAATGTTAAAAATGTTATATCTTCCGGTAAATTTGAAAAACTTAAAGTTATGCTTGAAGAAATTGTATCAGAGGGGCATAGAATATTGTTATTCAGCCAGTTTGTAGATATGCTTGATATAATTAAAGCCTGGCTTGATAAATCTGGTATTAAGTATGAATATTTAACCGGAAAAACAAAAGACAGGCAGGGAGCAGTCGAAAGGTTTAATACTGATCCTACAATCCCTATTTTCTTGATAAGTTTAAAAGCCGGAGGAACAGGTTTGAATTTGACCGGTGCGGATTATGTTATCCATTATGATCCATGGTGGAATCCTGCTGTTGAAGATCAGGCTACTGATAGGGCATATCGTATCGGCCAGACTAAAAAGGTATTCGTATACAGGCTTATTACAAAGAATACGGTTGAAGAGAAAATTCAAAAACTTAAAACAATTAAGAGAAATCTTGTTGACAGCGTAATTTCTGTGGACAGAAATATTACAAAATCTCTTACAATGGATGATATTCGCGAAATTTTCTCTGTTGATTAGTAGGTTAAATTTACTAAAGTATTATAAGTTTAATACAGATAAGTGAATGTTTTATCTAGCCTATTATATCCAAATATTCAAAAATTGATTCTGACTGGCTTGCCTTTTTGCATGTCTCAGTGAATTTTTCATAAGAACATGGAATTTTATATTCTTTGCCTTGCGACCTTACTTTAGTTAAATCTGAACTGTAGTGGCCTGTATTTAGAGGCTCAAAATTAATATTATTTGTGTTAAATGTAATTTTTTTTAGGTAGCCGTGCCCTTCATCATAAGATGTTTGAATAAAACCTGTAAATGATGGTCCGATTGCATGTATAGACATTATTTATACCCCCTTGATATTTATCCGCTTGGATGCTGTAAAATTATCCATGTTGATTTTTTATTATTACCATGGTAGTATTATTTTGTAAATAGATTATTAAGAAAGTAATTTTATGTCAAACTTAAATTTAAACACTAAATCTTGGTGGTGCCTGTTTTCTAAGACAGGTCTTTTAAGTTGGCAATAAGCTGATAATAAAACTTATTTTTGTGGAGAATGACCTGTTTTGATAGCGGGTCATTTTTTGTTGTCAGATTATTGAAAAGGAAATTACTTATGAAAACTAACAATGTTAATAATATATCATTTACCAATTCTTGTAATATTGGATTAGGTTTGAGAACTGCAAGCAAAATATGTTCAATACAAGAGGGCGGAGCTGGTCTTTCTAATATCAGATTTATACAAGATAGTGCCACAGGTCTGTTGCCAAAAGCTGTTTTTGCAAGAAGTAAAGCCGATTTAGGTGAAAATATTTTTCTTGAATTGTCAGAATCTATTCTTGTGTATTATTGTCCTGCAATATTAGGTGAAAAGTTTTTCAGGAAGATATTTTCTAAAAAACTTCCAAATAATTTAAAAAAAAGTCTATCAACTCCGGCTTCTGAACTTTTGAAGTCGGGTAATATTACTAATAATAAAAAAATAATACCTGTGAAAGCTGCTATAGCACTGGGGGCATTTGCTATTCCATTAGTGGAATTTAGTTTAAATTATATTAAAAATTTAATGACATTAAAAGTTTTTAAACAATCTAATTTTGATAGTATTGCTAATTTGAATAAAAATAAAACGGAAAATAAAAAGCAAGCCGAATATGTTGAAAATAGTGCAAGAAGAAATATAAGCAGGGCAGGTTTTGTTTATGCCTTTTGTTTGGCATTAGCTGGAATTTTATTTTCTTCGGGTGAGAAATCTAAAGCGTTACAAAATTTATCTGAGTTAATTGTAGCTCCCGGTACAAAATTGTTTAAACGTAATGAAAAATTAAAAAACTTTTTTAATAAGTTTTTAAGTATAGATTTTGCGAATGATAATGGAAAATTATCAATGAGCAGGGGGCAATTAACATCTTGTGTTTTAGTTGGTGGGGCAGGATATTTTGGTGCTTCTAAGGATAGAGGAAAACAGAATTTTTTAGAAACAGTGTTTAGATATCCGGTTGTAGGTTTTTATATTATTTACGGAAATGAACTGTTAGAAAAAGGGTTTAGAAAATTATTATACAAAACCGGAAGATGTAAAGAGGTTTTAAATGACAGGCTAGAAGTTCCAAGGTTTGATCAATTACGTGAATATTCCGAGAAATTCTGTGGCCGTTCAGATGAGCTATACAAAAAAATGCTCAAACAAAAAATTTTAATAGCTGGTGTTCCTTTGTTATTTGGTATTGGATTTATGGGATTTTTTATTGCAGGCACATCTAATTTATTTACAAAATTTAGATATAATAGAGAGCAAAATAAATATTCTAAGGTAAATATGGCTTATCGAGTTAAAAATCCTGTGCAATTTCAATCTCAGTCAATTCAGAATGTAAGGTATAATAATATATCGTAACAAATTCTTATTTTATTGGTAATTTATATTATTTAAGGTTATTATAAGTTTTGTGGAGGATAAATATGAAAATACCTTGTATATCAACAGGAACCATTAAAGGATTATCAGGCATGAAAAGATCTTTTAGTCATTTTAGTTCTGCTGCGGATAAATTAATTGCTAAAAAACCGAGTGTAACCGGTTTGCTTCCAAATTCAATGAAAAAGTCTCGTACAACAGGTCTAACTACTCCTCAATTAATTGACTTAATTCTGAAAAACTTGTAAGATTATTTTGTATAAATTTAAATAAGTAGAGGGTAATATGACTGTTACTCGGGATGAATTTTATAAGATTTATAAAGAAAAATTTGAACCTGTATTACTGCCTTTAGAGCCAGGAAGAAAAGCATTAGCTAAAAAAGGAGCTATGTTATTAATAATATGTATTATTATCAATGCAGTTGCTTTTTTATTATCGGATTATATTTCTATTTTGCCTTTTTTATCTATGGGTTTCTCTGTGGTTGCTATATTTTGGTATAAAAAGAATATGGATAAATATAGGGCAGAATTAAAAAAATCTGTAATGTCAAAAATTCTTTCATTATTTGGTAATATATATTTTTCCGGTAAAAGGAATTTAATACGGCTTAATACTATTAAGAACTTTGGTTTGTTTCGTAGTGCATCTGCAAAGACTGATGACGATATTGTAATAGGTTTGTATAATGGCTGTAATTTTCTTATAAATGAGTGTTTAATGACACATTCTGAAGGTTCAGGTAAACACAGCCGTACAGTAACAGACTTCAGGGGATTTATTTTTCAAGTAAGTATGAATAAACCTTTTTCCGGGCGTACTATTGTTGGTGTGAATGGTGATATAGATAAATTACCTGGCTTTGAAGAAGTTAAACTGGAATCGGTTGAATTTATGAAGGGTAGAAAAATATATGCTACGGATCAAATTGAAGCACGATATATTTTAACAACTTCTTTCATGGAAAGATTTGATAATTTGGGTAAATCTTTTTTTGAATCTAGAGTTGAAAGCAATATATCTGCTTCTGGTATTGATTCGGGGACTAATCCAGTTCGCAATGATAATTCATTTGTAGGTAGACAGTTTGCGGCTATGTTGGAACGTTCAACCAGAGTCAGTGCCGCATTTATTGGCGGATATGCTTATATATTTGTACCTTGTTCTGAAAATTTATTTGATGTTGATATGACAAGCACTCTGTTAAATCCGGAAGCTTATTATAATATTTATAACCAATTAAGTGCAATTTTAGAGATTATTGACTATATGAAACTTAATCAAAAGATTGGTTTATAAATATATATTTATATATTATCTTGAACAAGTGCATGTGGGACTTTGTGTTCCGTCGTTACAAATAAAATATCCGCTTTGTCCGCAATATGCAACTCCACCATGGTGAGAGCAACATCCCTGTTTTTGTGTTGATTCAGGAATAATGTTTTTAGAAATTGCTGTGTATCCGGTACTTAATAATAAAGTTGTTAAAAATACTATAGTAAGAAATTTTTTCATGGTTTAATATCCCTTTTATGTCCTTAATAGAAACATGACCTAGGACAAGTTTCTATTAGTAACATGGCTAATTTATTATCCAAATAGGGATTTAATGCATAATAATTTTAGCTTCTACATTTTTTACTCCTTCTATAGAGTTATTGAATCCGTTTAATAATTCCGCTGCTGTTTGAGCATTATAAAATTTTCCGCTGGTAACAAGAGCAGTACATTCAAGTTGTTCCAAATCGTCGGTGTCTTGAATATTAAAAGCGATTACATCAATTTTAACGTCTCTTCTAATTCTGATTAAGTTCATGACAAACGTACAAGGACTTTCATCACAATTTTCACCTCCATCAGTTAATAATATTATATGTTTTTTCCCATTGAAGCCCATAAAATCATATTTAATAGCCTGTTTAAGGGAGTACGTGATAGGTGTCATACCTTTTGGCTTAGTTTTTGTCAGAGCATTTTCTATATTGTAGCTGTTATTTAGACTAATTGGACTAATCAATGTAGAAGCTCTGCAGGCTTCTATTGGGGTGAATCCCATTCTATGTCCGTATACTCTTAGACCAACCCAGGTATCAGGACTGATTTTAGGTAATATTTCTTTCATTGTACTTATCATATGATGAAACTTTGTTGAACCTTCTAAAGGTTCAGTCATACTATTAGATAAATCTAGTATAAATAATAATCTTTCCTTTTCTTCATGTTGTTCAAATTTAGAACTATAGTCTTTTGGAGAATATATTCCATACTGAGAAGTTAATGACGGTAAAGCTGAGTATGCTAAGATTGAAAATATTGCAACAAATAATAAAAATATTTTTTTCATACTTAAATTTTATCGCTTGTTATTCTGTGTGGTATCCGTCTTGTAAATATACATAGTATGATATATTTTTGTTATTAAAATTATAATCTTGTTATAGCTATATACATTTATTTCTGGTTGTAATATTATAATTTAGCAAAGAAAGTAGGGATATATGAATAGCATTGAACTTATAAAAAAGACAGAAAAAGCATTAGTAGAACAGTTTGAAGCAATTGATGAAATTAGAAATTATAATCAGGAAAAAGTTTTACAGGCTTTTATTGATAATAAAGTTGCGCCGGAGCATTTTTATACGGTATCTGGATATGGGCATGATGATTTAGGACGAGAGGTTCTTGATAAAGTTTTTGCTCAGGTTTTTAAATCGGAAAAAGCTTTAGTACGTATTCATTTTGCTTCAGGTACTCATACATTGGCGTGTGCACTTTTTGGAAATTTGAAGTATGGCGATAAATTGCTGTCTGTTGCAGGAACACCTTATGATACAATGCAAGAAGTAATAGGAACAATGGGAGACGAAGAAACAAAACGTTTTTCTTTGATAGGACAAGGTGTTTTGTATGATGAAGTTCCTTTAATAAATAATTCTGATGTTGATTTTGAAAAGCTAGAGCAGATGGTTGATGAGACTACGACGATGGTTCTTATTCAGCGTTCCAAGGGGTATTCTACAAGACAATCTCTTTCGATTGATACAATAGAAAAAATTTGTAAAATTGTAAAATCAAAGAATCCTGATTGTATTTGTTTTGTTGACAATTGTTATGGCGAATTTGTTGATACAAAAGAGCCAATAGAAGTCGGGGCTGATTTAATTGGCGGTTCCTTGATTAAGAATCCTGGTGGAGGAATTGTTGAAGCCGGTGGTTATATCGCTGGTAAAGCTTTATATGTAGAGCGTTCTGCTGTTAGATTGACTGCTCCGGGCATAGGTTCTGAGGGTGGTGCTATGTTTAATCAGCACAGATTAATTTTTCAAGGTTTATTTATGGCTCCTTCTGTAGTTGCTGATGCAGTAAAAGGTGCAGTTCTTGCTTCTAAAATTTTCGATGAAATTGGATATGATTCTTCTCCTAAGTATTATGAAAAGCGAACTGATATAATTCAAAATATTACATTTAATGATTCCGAGAAGCTGGAAAAGTTCTGTAGAACAATTCAATCTCTTTCTCCTGTAAATGGATATGTAACACCGATTCCTGAATATATTCCTGGATACGAGGATAAGGTTATAATGGCTGGAGGAACCTTTATTGAGGGGTCTACTATTGAGTTGTCTGCAGATGGGCCAATGAGAAAACCTTATGTGGCGTATATGCAGGGAGGTTTAAATTATGCTCATATAAGAATTGCCTTAAAACGTTTTTTGGATAATATGATGCAATAATTTTTACTCTATGTAAAGATTTATAAATCCTATAATAGAATGATAGTCTTATATTTGATAAAAAATCAATATAAGACTATTTTTTTTTATTTTTGTATGATAGAATGTCATTGCACAATTTTGTGTACATGAAAAATTTAGTGTATAGAAGTTATAAGAGAAGAGAGGTAAATTATGTCATTACCAAATGTAGCGTATTTTTCAATGGAAATAGCTATGGATCAATCGTTAAGTACATATTCTGGTGGCCTTGGATTTTTAGCAGGTTCTCACATGCTGTCTGCGGGCTACTTACAGATGCCTATGGTAGGTGTAACTATGTTATGGTCATACGGATATTATGATCAACGTATAGATCACCATGGCAATGTTGAAGTTGCATATATTAGAAAATACTACGACTTTTTGACCGATCTTAATGTTCAAACTGAAGTTGATATATTTGGAGAAAAAGTTAAAGTTAAAGCATATCTTGTACAGCCTGAATTGTTTGGAACTTGTCCGGTTTATCTTTTAACAACTGATATTGATGGTAATAGTGATTGGGCTAAAAGTATTTCATACAAACTATATGATGGTAATGAAAAAATAAGAATTGCTCAAGAAACGGTTTTAGGTGTTGCAGGTGTTAGAATTCTTCAGCAGGTTGGTTATAATTTTGATGTTATTCACATGAACGAAGGTCATGCTCTTCCTGCTGCGTTTGAACTTTTAAGACAATATAACGGTGATTTAAGCGAAGTTAAAAAACGTACAGTGTTTACAACACATACACCTGTAGCTGCAGGAAATGAAGTTCATTGGGTTGACACCTTATTAGAAGGCGGATTCTTTGCCGGTGCATCTCGTGAAACAGCAGTAAATCTGGGCGGTGAAAATTTCTCATTAACAGTTGCAGCGTTAAGAATGTCCAGAATTGCTAATGCGGTATCGCAATTACATGGACTTGTTGCAAACAAAATGTGGGAATGGGTTGAAGGCAGATGTCCTATTAGAGCAATTACAAATGCTGTTAATCTTCAATACTGGCAAGATAAGAGAATCAAAGAAGCTCAAAATGATCCTCAAAAATTACTTGATGTAAAAAGAGAAATGAAGTCAGAACTATTCAAATATATTGCTAATGTTGCAGGTAAGAGATTTGATCCTGACGTTTTAACAATTACATGGGCAAGAAGATTTGCAGATTACAAACGTGCTTGGTTGATTCTTATGGACAAAGACAGAATCGGTAAATTGCTCGATGAAAATAAAGTACAAATTATTTTTGCAGGTAAATTCCATCCGGATGATGTTATGGGTAAAGAAATGTTTAATAAATTATTAAATAGATCTCACTCATTAAAAAATGTCGTAGTGCTTCCTGGGTATGAGCTTCAGTTGTCAGGTATGTTAAAACGAGGTACTGATGTATGGTTGAATACACCATTGAGACCTTTTGAAGCTTCAGGTACTTCTGGTATGTCTGCAAATGCAAACGGAGCTGTTCACTTGTCTATATATGACGGATGGACCGTAGAAGGTACATTTACCGGAATTAACGGTTACGCTATTGAGTATCCGGAAATTAATGACGAAATGTCATGGGAAGAAAGACATTGGAAAGATCATAAATGTTTAATGAGCATTATTGAAGATCAAATTATTCCGACTTACTATGAAAATAAAATGGAATGGGCGAGATTAATGCGTCAAGCAATCAGAACTTCTGAAGCTTACTTCAATTCTGATCGTATGGTTGTTGAATATTACAACAGACTATATAAACCTATTGCGCATGATGACGAATGCTCTGGTGAAACAAAGCATGAAATGAAAATTACTGAAGCTCCTACATTTGATGCTTGGACTTTCTCTAATATTAAGTAATTAATATAATGAAGTGATAAATAAAATAAAGGCGGAAGATACTTCTTCCGCTTTGTTTTGTTATTAGCTTATCGGATTGTAAACTTTTGTTACAGATATAAAAATAAATACTTGAAACGTAATTTTTTTAGCGCTACTATATTAGATGTGCACGGTGCACATACTTATAGATTTTATAAAACCAGATACTTAGAAATTATTTCATCTAAAAACGAAAGTTTTATTAAAGATTAAGATAAGTAACAATCTACTTGACAAAAGAGATTTAAGAAGTAGACTAAAGGAACGGCGTCGAACGGATGCCACTACCCCGATAGCGAGAGCAACCCAAGATGTTGCAAAGCGTTGGAGTCAAAATAAATAGGACATTGAAAATAGAATAGCTGAAAACAAATGGTGAAATATAGAAATATATAACACACAACTTGTTAATTTCGAAAATGATTCAAAAAGACAAAAACTAGTAAAAGCTAGCGAAAAAAAAGAAGTCGAGCAGATTGCTTAGTTAGCCCTAAGTAATCGATGGACATAAACTTTCTGACAATGGAGAGTTTGATCCTGGCTCAGGACGAACGCTGGCGGCGTGCTTCATACATGCAAGTCGAACGAGAAGCTGACTTCGGTCAGTGGAAAGTGGCGGACGGGTGAGTAATGTGTAGAGAATCTGCCCTTGAGAGGGGGACAACAGCTGGAAACGGTTGCTAATACCCCATATGAGCGTACTTGAAATGGTATTCTTGAAAACTCCGGTGCTCAAGGATGAGTCTGCATCTGATTAGCTAGTTGGCGGGGTAATGGCCCACCAAGGCGACGATCAGTAGCTGGTTTGAGAGGATGATCAGCCACAATGGGACTGAGACACGGCCCATACTCCTACGGGAGGCAGCAGTAGGGAATTTTGCGCAATGGGCGAAAGCCTGACGCAGCAACGCCGCGTGAACGAGACGCCCTTCGGGGTGTAAAGTTTTGTCAGTGGGGACGAAAGATGACGGTACCCACAGAGGAAGCACCGGCTAACTCCGTGCCAGCAGCCGCGGTAATACGGAGGGTGCAAGCGTTGTCCGGAATCATTGGGCGTAAAGAGTTCGTAGGCGGCATGTAAAGTCAGGTGTTAAAGGCGCAGGCTCAACCTGTGTACGGCACTTGATACTTGCAAGCTAGAATGCGGTAGAGGTAAAGGGAATTCCTGGTGTAGCGGTGAAATGCTTAGATATCAGGAGGAACATCGGTGGCGTAAGCGCTTTACTGGGCCGTAATTGACGCTGAGGAACGAAAGCCAGGGTAGCAAATGGGATTAGATACCCCAGTAGTCCTGGCCGTAAACGATGGATACTAGGTGTTGCGGGTATCGACCCCTGCAGTGCCGCAGCCAACGCGATAAGTATCCCGCCTGGGGAGTACGCACGCAAGTGTGAAACTCAAAGGAATTGACGGGGACCCGCACAAGCGGTGGAACATGTGGTTTAATTCGAAGCAACGCGAAGAACCTTACCAGGGCTTGACATCTGACGAACTTTCTGGAAACAGAGAGGTGCTCTTCGGAGAGCGTCAAGACAGGTGGTGCACGGTTGTCGTCAGCTCGTGTCGTGAGATGTTGGGTTAAGTCCCGCAACGAGCGCAACCCTCGTCGTTAGTTGGTGATATCGGTATACTGATATAGACCTCTCTAGCGAGACTGCCGGTGATAAACCGGAGGAAGGTGGGGACGACGTCAAATCATCATGCCCCTTATGCTCTGGGCTACACACGTGTTACAATGGTCAGGACAGCGAGCAGCCAACTCGTGAGAGTGAGCAAATCTCTAAAACCTGGCCTCAGTTCGGATTGCACTCTGCAACTCGAGTGCATGAAGTCGGAATCGCTAGTAAACGCAGATCAGCACGCTGCGTTGAATACGTTCCCGGGTCTTGTACACACCGCCCGTCACACCATGGAAGTCGACCACGCCCGAAGTACGTGAGCTAACCGTAAGGAAGCAGCGTCCTAAGGCAGGGTTGGTGACTGGGGTGAAGTCGTAACAAGGTAGCCGTACCGGAAGGTGTGGCTGGATCACCTCCTTTCTAGGGAGCCCGCGTCAGCAGGAAACAAAGAAACAAAGCAAAGACGCCACTCCAAGGTCGTTAACCGATGAAGTTATTGTCAGGAATCAAGCAATAACAGAGGTTAGAAATTAGCAAGAGTTTTCAGACTGTTCTACTTTCAGTGAAAGCTGAATCGTACATTGAAAATTGCATAAGATTATAAGCGTAAATCGAAAATATTTGATAAAACTGTTATTAAATATCTGAAGATAAACGTAATCATCAATGAAACTAAAAGCATTAACAAAAGTACCGAACTAGTAAATAGGCGGTGCTAGAAGTTAATAAGCATATTAGGTAAAGCTACAAAGAGCTAATGGGGGATGCCTTGGCATTGACAGCCGAAGAAGGACGTGTAAAGCTGCGAAAAGCTACGGGGAACTGCTAAAAAGTCTTGATCCGTAGGATTCCGAATGGGGAAACCCTCAAGAGTTAAAACTCTTGAACCTTAAACTGAATCAATAGGTTTAAGGAGGAAAGCCTGTGAACTGAAACATCTTAGTAACAGGACGAAAAGAAAATAACCAAATGATTCCGAAAGTAGCGGCGAGCGAAATTGGAAGAGCCTAAACCTTTAATACGTGATAGCCTGTAAGCGTTGTATTAAGGGGGTTGAGGGACTTACAGAATATGTTACAGCATATAAAATCAGTTACAAAATTTTTAGTTAGATGAAGACAACTGGGAAGTTGCGCCATAGAGTGTGATAGCCACTTAATCGAAAACTAAAGATCTGAAGTAAGAATCCCGAGTAAGGCGGGGCACGTGAAACCCTGTCTGAATCCACCGGGACCATCCGGTAAGGCTAAATACTAGTCAATGACCGATAGTGAACGAGTACAGTGATGGAAAGGCGAAAAGAACAGTGAGAAGCTGAGTGAAATAGACCCTAAAACCGTTAGCTTACAATCAGTTAGAGCCCTATAGATAGGGTGATAGCGTGCCTGTTGAAGAATGAGCCGGCGAGTTAATTTATGTTGCAAGGTTAAGGAGTTGATATCCGGAGCCACAGCGAAAGCGAGTTTGAAAAGAGCGTTAAGTAACATGAATTAGACCCGAACCTTGGCGATCTAACCTTGACCAGGATGAAGCGTGGGTAACACTACGTGGAGGTCCGAACCAACCGATGTTGAAAAATCGGTGGATGAGTTGAGGTTAGGGGTGAAATGCCAATCGAGCCAAGAGCTAGCTGGTTCTCCCCGAAATGCGTTTAGGCACAGCGTTGGACTTATCTTACCGGAGGTAGAGCACTAGTCTGGTGCGGGCGGCGAAATGCCGTACCAAATCATGTTAAACTCCGAATACCGGTAATGTTACTATCCAGCAGTGAGGCAGCGAGTGCTAAGATCCGTTGCCAAGAGGGAAACAGCCCAGAACGCCAGTTAAGGTCCCAAATATATGCTAAGTGGTTAAGGAGGTAGAGTTGCTTAGACAACCAGGAGGTTGGCTTAGAAGCAGCCATCCCTTGAAAGAGTGCGTAATAGCTCACTGGTCAAGCGACTCCGCGCCGAAAATACACCGGGACTAAAGCATATAACCGAAACTGCGTCATATAGTTTACTATATGGGTAGGGGAGCGTACTGCAGTAGGACGAAGTCAGACCGAAAGGACTGATGGACGAGGCAGTAGTGAGAATGTCGGCATAAGTAGCGAAAACATTGGTGAGAATCCAATGCACCGAAAACCTAAGGTTTCCCACGGCAGGCTCGTCCGCGTGGGGTTAGTCGGACCCTAAGCTCAGGCCGAAAGGCGTAGGCGATGGACATCAGGTTGATATTCCTGAACTATCGATTAATCGATACCAGAAGCGGAGGGACGCAGGAGGATAGACACGCAGCCGACTGGAAGAGGCTGTTTAAGCGTGTAGGTAGAGTAAGTAGGAAAATCCGCTTATTCGTTATAAACTGAGGCGCGATGAGGAGAGTCTACGGACTTGAAGGTGTTGACTCCACACTGCCAAGAAAAACTTCGCTATCGAGATTAATAGGTATCCGTACCGGAAACCGCCACAGGTAGGTTGGTAGAGAATACTAAGGTGCGCGAGATAACTCTCGCTAAGGAACTCGGCAAAATCACCTCGTAACTTCGGGAGAAGAGGTACCCTGGTAGCGTGAAAGACTACGCGTCTGGAGCGTGATAGGGTCGCAGTGAATAGGCCCATGCGACTGTTTACCAAAAACACAGGTCTCTGCAAAGTCGATCAAGACGATGTATAGGGGCTGACGCCTGCCCGGTGTCGGAAGGTTACGTGGAAGGGTTAGTCGTAAGACGAAGCTCTGAAACTAAGCCCCGATGAACGGCGGCCGTAACTATAACGGTCCTAAGGTAGCGAAATTCCTTGTCAGGTAAGTTCTGACCCGCACGAATGGCGTAACGATATGGGCGCTGTCTCGGCGAGAGGCTCGGCGAAATTGGATTATCCGTGAAGATACGGATTACGTGTACCAGGACAGAAAGACCCTATTGAGCTTTACTGTAGCTTGAAATTGAATTCGGGTTCTTATTGTGCAGTATAGGTGGGAGACATTGAAGCAGGGACGTCAGTTTCTGTGGAGTCATCGTTGAGATACCACTCTGTAATAATTTGAATTCTAACCTTGATCCCTCTAAGAACAGGGCAAGGGACAGTTTCTGGTAGGCAGTTTGACTGGGGCGGTCGCCTCCTAAAAAGTAACGGAGGCGTTCAAAGGTTCCCTCAGGTTGGTCGGAAATCAACCATTGAGTGCAATAGCAAAAGGGAGCTTGACTGCGAGACAAACACGTCGAGCAGGTGCGAAAGCAGGATATAGTGATCCGGTGGTTCTGAATGGAAGGGCCATCGCTCATCGGATAAAAGTTACCATAGGGATAACAGGCTTATCTCCCCCAAGAGTCCACATCGACGGGGAGGTTTGGCACCTCGATGTCGGCTCGTCGCATCCTGGAGCGGTAGTACGTTCCAAGGGTTGGGCTGTTCGCCCATTAAAGCGGCACGCGAGCTGGGTTCAGAACGTCGTGAGACAGTTCGGTCCATATCCGGTATACGCGCAAGAGATTTGAACGGAGTCTTCCTTAGTACGAGAGGACCGGGAAGAGGGGACCTCCAGTGTACGGGTTATCGCGCCAGCGGTAAACGCCCGGTAGCTGTGTTCCAAGTGGATAAGTGCTGAAAGCATATAAGTACGAAGCCCACCGTAAGATGAGATCTCTCATAGCACAAGCTAGTAAGTCCCCTGGCAGATTACCAGGTTGATAGGTCAGAGATGTAAGAGTGGCAACATTTTCAGTCGACTGATACTAATCGGACGAGGGCTTTTCCTAGCAAGCGAAGCCAATGAAGAGTTATTTGAACTTGTGATAAGCGAGTCAAATAAAGAAAAACTCAACATTATTTAAAGGCTGAGCAAGGAAATTGATGAAAGCGTTAAACTTATAATCATTATGCAATCTTCAGCGTACGAAGCTGTTTGAAGAGTGGACAAAAGTTTCACAAGAAATCAGACAGGTAAAAGTTCGTCGGTGACCAAGCGTGAGGAAAACACCCGTTCCCATCCCGAACACGGTCGTAAAGACTCATAGCGGTGAAAATACTTGGGGGGCCACCCCCTGGGAAGATAACTAGTTGCCGACACCTAATTTAAAAGGTGGAATTGATAAGCAGATATATCGATTCCACCTTTAATTTTATGTATAAAGAAAAGAAGCTCAAAAGAAAAGAGTCTGAAACAGACTCTCTGGAATTAAGAATAGCTGGAAGTATGAAAAAGATTTTTAATATATACAATTTAAATAAATAAGTGTATTTTTTACAATTACATAACTGGGGATTATTATGTGCTACTTTACCTAGCTTACCTGGCTAGTATTTATTATGCAAAAATAAAGCAAAACGGCTCCAGAATAATAATTGGTTCCATTTTGCTTTTTATTTTCAGAATGATTAATCAAATAGTGCGTTGATTTTATCCGTTATATCTTGAGGGGATATTTCATTAGTGATTTTATTAACGTCTTGTGCTATTTGATAAAGTTTTGCTGCTTCAATTTTATCTCCTGTAATAGCTATAGAACGAGCAAGATTAAAATGAGCAAGTGCATAGTTAGGATTATATTCAACAGCTTTTTTAAACATGTCAATAGCTTTTTGAACTCTACCAAGATCATCAAGGTATATTACCCCTAAATTGTTATATGCTATTGCGTAACTTTTATCATATTCAATTGCGTATTCATATTCTCTAATAGCTTCGTCTGTATCACCTTTTCCCCAGTATAAAAAGCCAAGATTACAATGTATTTTTGCATTTTGTGGATCTAAATCAAGAGCATTCCTGTATACTGTAAGCGCATTATCATAGTCTTCTTTATCATAGAATGCGCTACCCAAATTTATGTAAATATCAATGTCTTCTGGTGTTAAAAGATATGCACTTTGATAAGATGTTATGGCCGCATCTAAATCTTGTTTTGCTTCTTGGAATACAAATCCTAAAGTTTGGTTAACAACACTTGTCCATTCTTTATTAGGGTTTAATGTAACTGCGGTTTGAAAATGAGATACTGCAGCGTCAATGTCTCCTTTTACATATAGAATATTGGCAAGATTTGAATGAAATTCCGGCATATTTGGCATAATTTGAATTAGTTTATTATATACTTCAATTGCATTATCATAATCTCCAAGATCTTCATAAGCTTTGCATAAATGGCGATATGCAGGAATATTTAAACTATCAAGCCAAATAGCCATTTTATATTCAGTTATTGCGTTTTCAAATTGTCCTAATGATGAATATATATCTCCTAAAAGACAATACAGAGGTACAAAACCAGGGGCTTTATCAACCGCGTCTATATATATGTCTATGGCTTCATCCATGCCATTTGATTGTACTTTCATATATCCTTTCATTAGGATTGGCATAAATTTTAGGTAGGATAAAGCTTCTCCAACTTTTTTTAATGCCTCTTTATCAAATGGTAAAGTTATAATGGACATTACATATTCATAAAAAGACTTTATTTTATTCTTTAGTACGCGAAATGATGAAATTTTATATAGGTTATGAAGTAAAAAATGCGCGCATGAACTTGATAAAGGCTGATATTTTATTGCTTTTTTTGCATTAATTTCAGCATCTAAAAATCTTGCTTTTTTAGTATATGTTTCGGCAAGCATATAGTAAGCTTGAGCATATTTTGAATCCTTTTTAACGGCTGTCTCAAAATAGTTGATTGCTTTGTCAAGTTCCCCTTTGTAAAATTGCGCTTTACCTATTTTATAATAAATTTCGGCAGAATCTATATATGATTCCAATGCAATTTGATATTCTGTAATTGCCTCATCAATATATTGACAGGAAGAATAAATATCTAAATGCCAAGCTAAGTATAAATCACCGAGTCTCAAATGTAATTCAGGGTTTGTTGGATCTTTTTGTAAGCCAATCTGACATAATTCAATTGCAGACTTTACATTTCCGGTTTTTATCTCTTTTTTTATTTTATTGTCAAGTGTTTTTGTATCATTTTTCATATTCATATAATAGCTCTTTAACTTTTATTTTAATTAATTTTATATAAAAAAGCAAGTTAATTAATGTAATTTTGTGTATAATAGAATTTATTAAGTGAGGATTTTTATATGGCAGACAACAGAATTTATTTTGTAGATGTAACAAATAGAGATGGGGTTCAAACTTCGCGTCTCGGACTGGCTAAACTGGAAAAAACAATTATAAACTTAATGCTTGATGATATGGGTATCACCCAGTCTGAATTTGGTTTTCCTACAACAAAGCATGAGATAAATTATTTGAATGGAAATTTGGAACTTGTGAGAAGAGGTGCTATTAAAACTACAAAATTATCTGGTTGGATGCGTGGTTTAGCATCGGATGTAGAACTTTCTTTTAAAAATGTTCCAGATTTGAAGTATGTCAATTTGTCTCAGTCAACTTCTGAGCAAATGATTAATGGTAAGTATCAAGGTTCAAAAACAGCAGATGATATAATTAAAATGACGAAAGATGCTGTTGAATGTGCGGTGGATAAAGGTGCAAAGATTATAGGTGTTAATGCGGAAGATGCATCACGCAGTGATTTGGATTATTTAATAAAATATGCTACTGAGGCTAAAAAATCAGGAGCACATAGGTTTAGGTACTGTGATACTTTAGGATACGAAGATCCAAAAACTACTTATGACAGAATTTATAAAATAGCAAGAGCTACTGAACTGCCTATAGAACTTCATTTTCATAATGATTTGGGTATGGCTACTGCTTGTTCTATTATGGGAGCCAGGGCTGCACTTGATGCAGGTGTCGATGCGTATATAAATACTGCAATTAATGGAATGGGTGAAAGAGCAGGCAATGCGGATTTGGTGTCTTGTCTTTTGGCATGTTTAAAATCAGCAGGATTAAAAGATAAATATCAGGTTGATGAAAACATAAAACTGGACAAGGCTTGGCATTTGGCCAAGTATACTGCTTATGCTTTTGGTGTAGCTATTCCTATAAACCAACCTGCTGTTGGGGATAATGCTTTTGCTCATGAATCCGGTATTCATGCGGATGGTGCACTTAAAGACAGGCGAAATTATGAATTATATGACTTTGAAGAGCTAGGCAGAGGTGAACCTGAAATTATTGAAACAGGTAGAATGATTACAACAGGTGAATATGGTGGTATTAAAGGCTTCCGAAATGTGTATAATAATCTGGAACTTGAGTTTAAGGATGAACATGAGGCCAGAAATATTTTGGAACTTGCAAGGTATGCTAATGTACATACTCAAAAGCCTTTAACTACAAGTGAGTTACGATTTATATATTATTATCCTGATATTGCAGCCAAAATTATGACTGTTTCTCCATACTATGAGCCGGTTGGAGCTATCAAAGAGCGTGTAGAATTTGAGATATCTCATCCTCCGAAACATATAATTTAGACTGATTTGAATCCGAAATTATATGAACTGCATTAAAACTAGTAACTATTAACTATTAACATAAGATATAAACTGAGTTTTATGATAAGATTGAAGTATGTTTAATTAATAAAGGATTGGTTAATGGAAGATAATTTTGTGAGTTGTCCATATTGTGGTTGTAAAATTACTAATGATGTTGAAAGATGTCCGCAGTGTCATGAATATTTTACGGAACGTTCTTTGCCTATAAAAGTTGATAGTTTAGGCTGGTTTTTAGTTTTGAATATAATTACCCTGGGACTGTATCAAACTATTTGGATATTAAAAAACTTGTCTAAAATTAATGATATGGCATTGTCTAAAAAAGATAAATTAAAATTGGATATTCCTGTATGTATACTTATTCTTAGTGTTTTATATTTAACTGTACAGTTTGTTTCTTATATTGTTTATCTTTTCGGTTTTGTATCGAAATTACAGGTCTTGGTGTTTTTGTTTTTTTGGTTATTGTCAAGTCCTGTATTTTTACTTAGTGTGTTGTTACTGTTTGTAATTTCTTATAGAATATTGAGAATTATAGAAAAATATACATATCACAAGTATGGGATAAAAATTTATCATAGTGAATGGGGTTTTTATGCCTCTTCATTAGTCCTTGTTACTCCGTTATTTTATCTTATCTATTTTATTTATACTTATAAAGTAAGAGTTTATAATCCTAAAGTTATAACTATTTAAACTTTCGGGTTGAATTTAATTCATAAAGTTATAAAAAAAGAGTCTGTAAAAACAGACTCGTTGGAATTAAGAATAGCTGGAAGTATGAAAAAGATTTTTAATTTATATAATGATTAAAATAAATAAGTGTTAAATGAACAATTGCATAGTTGGGTAATCTTTAATGAAAATATTTATACTTTTGTTTAACCTCTATTTTTATCATGTATAATTTGTATATAGATTTTTGTGGGGTTTTTATGTATTTTTATTCAGATTTACATATTCATTCAAAGTATTCCAGGGCGACAAGTAAGAATTGTAATTTGGAAGAATTAGCTATCTGGGCTAAGAAAAAAGGTTTAAGTGTTATTTCTACAGGTGATTTTACGCATCCTGCCTGGTTTAGCGAAATAAAAGAGAAATTAGTACCTGCAGGTGCTGGAGTATTTAGGCTACGTCGTGATATTGAAGAAAAAATATTTAATGGTGATGATTTTGTAAGATTTATCTTATCTGTTGAAATTTCTACTATATACAAAAAATGGGAGAAAACAAGAAAAGTTCATCATGTGGTATTTATGCCGGATTTAAAAAGTGCAGAGCTTTTTAGGCAAAAACTTTCTGCGATTGGAAATATAAAATCGGATGGGCGTCCGATTTTAGGTTTGGATTCCAGAAATTTGTTAGAAATTGTTTTAGAGTCAGGTGAAGGTGCTTATATTATTCCTGCTCATATTTGGACTCCTTGGTTTTCTGTTTTGGGTTCAAAGTCAGGGTTTGATTCTATTGAAGAGTGTTATGATGATTTATCTGAGCATATTTTTGCTGTTGAAACTGGGTTATCTTCTGATCCACGGATGAATTGGAGTGTCTCTAAACTTGATAGATTTCGTCTTGTTTCAAATTCTGATGCTCATTCTCCTTCAAAATTGGCCAGAGAAGCTACTGTTTTTAATACTGAGCCGGATTATTTTAGTATAATGAATGCTTTAAAAACAGGTGAGGGTTATGTTGGTACTGTAGAATTTTTCCCTGAAGAGGGAAAATATCATGAAGATGGTCATAGAAAATGTAATATTTGCCTAACACCTGAAGAAACAAAATCTCTTAATGGAATATGTCCGGTTTGTCATAAACCTTTAACAATAGGAGTTTCATATAGGGTTAATGAGTTAGCTGATCGTAGCGGTAATTTCAATCCTCCAGTAACCGCGGGTAAAGTATTTAGTCTGGTACCTCTTCCTGAAATTATTTCAGAAATTATGCAGGTAGGGGTTTCAAGTAAGTCTGTTGAGCGTGAGTACGAAAGGATTATAAATAAACTTGGTTCTGAACTGTCTATTTTAACAAAAATTCCTGTTAAAGATATATCTGGTGTTTCTGAACTGTTAGGGGAGGCTATTTCTCGTCTGAGAAGCGGTAGGGTGATTAAACAAGCTGGTTATGACGGCGAATATGGTGTTATTCGATTGTTTGAGCCTGGTGAGTTAGTAAAAAAAAAAGTCTGTAAACTTAAAACTGGCTCTAGGTGGGTTTGAAGAATCGTCTTATGAAAATCAAAAACAAGATTGTTGCAAACAGAATATATCTGTTGATAAAACCGATATTTGTCCTGTAGATAATAATATATCTATAGAAGAAACTAATAGCTATGGATTGGATAAATACCAACAAGCAGCTGTTGATTCTTCTGCTTGTCAACTTTTGATTGTGGCAGGTCCAGGTTCTGGTAAGACTACTGTTTTAACTCGTAGAATTTGTTCAATGATTTTGTCCGGAAAGTTTAAGCCGGAAAATTGTTTGGCTATAACATTTACAAAAAGAGCTGCAAATGAAATGCGCGAAAGGTTGGCTAAACTTTTATCCGATAAATCAAATTTAATTAATATTCATACCTTTCATTCGCTTTGTTTCGAAATTTTGAAAGAGAATTATGAAAAGGTTGGATTAGATGAAAATTTCAGAGTTATGAGTGAACAAGAGATGTTATTATACAAGGATAAAGACTTAGCTTGTGAAAATATAATAAGTTTTGATGAATTGATAAATTTAACAGTGCAACTGTTGGATAGCTATCCGGAAGTTCTGTGCGGCTATAGAGATAAATTTAAATATGTATCGGTCGATGAATATCAGGATATTGATGAAAATCAATATAAATTGATACGTCTGCTTGTACCAGAGTTTGGAAATATTTGTGCTATTGGAGATCCTAATCAAGCAATATACGGGTTTAGAGGTGGAGATTCGAAATTTTTTAATAATTTCGAACTGGATTATAGTTCAGCTAAACTTATAAGTCTAAAGAATAATTATCGTTCTTCTGGAAATATAGTTAACGCGTCAAATCAGATGATTGATTCCTTTAATATAGTTTCAAAATATGTTAAGCCACAGGAGAAAATTACAATCCATACAGCTCCAACTGACAAATCAGAGGCAGAATTTATTGCGAGCACTATAGAAAATCTTATTGGTGGTCATAGTTTATTTTCTATTGATTCCGAGCGATCAATGGGGCAAGAGTGCAGTTATTCTTTTTCAGATTTTGCAATTTTATATAGAACTTCGTCTCAGTTACCTGCATTAGTTGAAGCGTTACAGAGAACGGGGATGCCTTTTGTTGTATTATCGAATAAGCCTATATGTGAGCAGAAGTCTGTACATAATTTGTTATGTCGTTTGCAGGATAATATGTCTGTATATGAGCAAATTAAGGCTCTTTCTATTGAATTTGCGGAAAGTATTGATTGTTGTATTTTAAATTATCTTCAAAAACTTTCACAAACCTGTGAATCAAAAGAGCAATTTCTTCATGAAGTTTCTATGTTAACGGAAATTGATACTCTGGATGTTCGTGCAGATAGGATAGTAGTAATGTCGTTACATTCATCCAAGGGACTAGAATTCAAATGTGTGTTTGTAGCAGGGTTGGAAAAAGGAATTCTACCTTTATATAAAGCCGAAACAGAAGAAAATATCGAAGAGGAGCGTAGACTTTTATATGTTGGAATGACAAGAGCTAAAGATAGACTGTATCTTAGTCGAGCTATTAAACGAAAATGGCTTGGAACTTATAGAAATTTGCCTATTTCTCCTTTTTTAGAAAGAATTGAAGCAGAACTGCTTAGTTTAAGTAAATATGAAAAAGATTATGGAATGAAGGATAATGTAACCCAACTTAGTTTATTTTAATTATTTTATTAAATAATTCCTTGAGATTGCATTGCTTGGGCAATTTTTTTAAATGCAGCAATATTTGCTCCTGCAACATAATTTTTGTTAAGACCATATTCTGCTGCTGCTTTTTGAGTTTCATGGAATATATTTGACATAAAATTTTTCAATTTTTTATCAACTTCTTCAAAAGTCCAAAAATATCTCATACTGTTTTGGCTCATTTCGAGAGCTGAAACTCCTACTCCTCCTGCATTTGCAGCTTTTCCTGGGGCAAGAAGAATATTGTTAGTTAAGAAATAATCAATAGCTTCTTTTGTTGTTGGCATGTTTGCGCCTTCTCCTATTGCACAGGCTCCATTTTCAACAATGAGTTTTGCACAGTTTAGATTAATATCATTTTGTGTTGCGCAAGGGAGTACAATATCAGCTTTAATTGTATATATTGATGGAATATCACCGTTATTTTCAAAATAAGTCGCGTCTTGATGATAGTTTAGGTATTCTTTAATACGAAGTCTTTTTTCTTCTTTTATTTCTTTTATAACTTTTAAATCAATACCCTTTTTATCATATATGCAACCATTTGAATCACTCATTGCAATTACTTTTGCTCCATATTGCTGAGCTTTTTCGCAGGCATAGATGGCAACATTTCCTGCTCCAGAGATAATAACGGTTTTATTATTTAAATTAAGATTATTTGCTTTTAGCATTTCATCCATAAAATAAATTAATCCGTAACCGGTTGCTTCTTTTCTGACAAGCGAACCTCCGTAATCTAAGCCTTTTCCGGTTATAACTCCTGCTTCATAGTTGTTTTTGATTCTTCTGTATTGTCCAAACAGATAACCTATTTCTCTGGCTCCAACGCCAATATCACCTGCAGGAATATCTGTATCTTGTCCTATATGTTTTTGTAGTTCAGTCATAAAACTCTGACAAAATTTCATAATTTCGGTTTCGGATTTATCTTTTGGGTCAAAATCTGCGCCCCCTTTACCTCCGCCTATAGGAAATCCGGTAAGAGCATTTTTAAAAATTTGTTCAAATGCTAAAAATTTCATTATACTCTGATTTACTGTAGGGTGAAATCTTAGTCCGCCTTTGTATGGGCCTATTGAACCGTTAAATTGAACTCTATAACCTCTGTTTACTCTGGTTTGACCGTTGTCGTCTATCCAAGGTACACGAAATGTAATAATTCTTTCGGGTTCAGCAAGTCGTTCTAACAATGCAGATTTTTTATATTCTTCCTCATTTTTTATTATTATTGGAGCGAGTGAGCCAAACACATCTTCAATTGCTTGGATAAATTCAGGCTCATTAGCATTTTTTTCTTTTATTCTGCTGATTGCTTCATCTAAGTATTTACTGTTTGTGCAATTTTTTTCACAATTTGCCATTTCACCTGCTCCATATTCTTTATATTCCAGCTATATTATAGTTTATTTTGAAATTAATATCAATTGTTAATTATTTTGATAAGAGTAAGCAAGTTTATTTTTTAGGTGTTTTATCATATTTGTATATGAACAGCATCAATAAATCTCCTGATTTTATATTTTATAATTCAGTTAAACCTCAAAAAGGTTCGGCTTATTCGGGGATATATTTTCGCGGAAATTTTAGTCAGAATGTTTTGAAATTTGATAAGGCTGATTTTTTTGTTAAGATTCGCGGGTACGGAAAAGATAAAGATTGGGCAAAAGATATTATAGCTACAGCTGATACTGCAGTTAATATGATAAGAAAAAATACTTCTGTAGATAATATTTTGAAATTTATATCAATGAAGGTTCGGAAGGCTAATTCTCGTTTTATTGAATTGGCAAAAAGGACTAATTCAGGCATTTTACGCTGTCCGCGCGAAGGTTGGCTAAACGTGGATAACGGTTTAATTTTATATACTCCAATAAAAAGTTCAAGGTACAAAGTCTATGCAGATAGATTTGAAAAAATTTGTGAAAATCCGTTGAATAATCCTTATAAAAATATTTCTCTTTCTGAAATTCATAAAGAAGGAAATAATTGTGTTATTGTTCATGGTGATAGCTATAATGTAAATAATGCTCTTAACTTTGTTTTTTCAAAATATAGAGAACTTGTTCCAAAATATATTGATAAAAATTTTTCATCAGAGGATTTGAATATTATTAACTCTAATATAGCTGAAATTCGTTGGGTTTTGGCTCATTCAACTCCGTGGCTCAGGGGTTCTGATTCTATTTCAAATGTTTTTATAAGAAGTATTTATAAAGCTTTAGGGATAAAAACTTATCCATTGGCAAAAAATATTTCTCTTGATTTGGAGGCTTATTGCACAAATCTCACGGATTATAAAAATAAGTTTGTATTATATTTTGAAAAACCTCCAGAAGTGATTTCTAATTCTTGAAAATGGTTATTTTATTTTTGATTTTGTATATAATTGATTTATGGTTAGAAAGTCAAAGAAGAAAAATAATAATAGATTTTCCGGTTATCAGAATAAAATTTTAGCTTTTATATTCTCGTTATTTATGATTGTTGCCGGGGTTTTTTATATAACACTGAACTATGTTCCAAAAGAACTTTATGAAACTCAACTCATGCGTTCCAATATGAAAGAATCTTATTATGTCAGTCAATGGTGCGGAGATTTTGGCAAACGTGAATTTTTATTATGGGATAATACCAGAGTTGATTGCTTAACTAAAGATTATGCAATAGAATTTGATTTTGCTAAAAAATGGGCAGAAAGTGTTGGGCAATCTTTGTATTATTCAAAAATGACAGGTAAAAAGCCTGCGATAGTACTTATTCTTTCTGATATAAAAGATTATAGATATGTAAAGAGGGTTGAACGTTTAGATAATGGTATAAAAATTTTTTTGATTAGAGCTTTTTAATTTTTTGGAATAATATTTATATAAAATTTATAAAATTACAAAACTTTATTTATTCTTTCAACAGGATATTTTTTATTGTAATATTTTAAATATGGATATTAATGAGGTTAAATTAGTTTGGAATAAGGTAAAAGATGAGTTGGAGGCTAATATCCCTGACCATATTTTTTGTACCTGGATTACACCATTAGAGGCTGTGGATTATGAAAACGGAACCCTTGTTCTATTGTCTCCACATCCTATGGCTGTTGATATTTTAAAAAAGAATTGGACTGATAAAATCAAAGAATCCGTAAAAACAGTATTGGGTGCAAATGCTACATTTTCGCTTACTTATGATTCTGATTTTGCTGACAGGTATATAAAAGCAAGAAAAAAAGAATTATCGAAAATTGTTGCCGGCCAGAGTGAAGAAGAGCGAAAAAATGAAGAAGTTAAGTTATCTCTTGCTCAGATGCAATCCAGTGCTAATTTGAATTTGAATTTAAAGTTTGATAATTTTGTAGTTGGAGAAAATTCAAAATTTGCATATAATGCGGCTTTTTCTGTTGCAAATAATCCGTCTAAAAAATTTAATCCATTGTTTATTTATGGAGCTTCCGGTCTTGGAAAAACTCATTTGATGCAAGCAATAGGGCATTATATCATATTTAATAAACCACAGTTGAAAGTTCGTTACATCAGAATGGAAGAGTATTTTAATGAGTGGGTTCGCTGTTTTCAGTACAATGATATGCCCAATGGTAGAAAAAAACAGACCTGCAATAATTCATTAATGAGGAAATTTCACCAAAAATTTCAAAATGTAGATGTTTTGTTAATGGACGATATTCAGTTTATTGAATCTAAAATGAAGACAATGGAAGATTTTTTCTCAACTTTTGAGGCACTTTATACAAACAATAAACAGATTGTAATAGCTTCAGATAGATTACCAAAAGATATTCCTACATTAGATAACAGGCTTAGAACCCGTTTTGAAATGGGACTTGTCGTTGATATTGTTCCGCCTGATTTTGAAACACGATTTGAAATTGTAAAAGCTTATGCCAAAGAACTTGAGGTAGAATCAGAGGATGATGTTTTTGAATATATTGCTGAAAATTTTGTGAATAATGTTCGAGAACTTAAAGGTGCGTTTAATAAAGTTAGCGCTTATGCTGAATTCTCCGGCGTAGGAGTAACTTTATCCTTAGCTAAAAAAGCTTTAAACTGCGAGGCTAGAAAAAAAGAAATCAATATAGATATTGTTGCAAAAAATACAGCTGAATTTTTTGGTTTGACTGTTAAGGATTTAAAAAGTACTGCACGTCAACAAAAAATTGCGCATGCTAGACACATAGCAGTTTATTTATCTCGTGAACTTTTGAATATGAGTTACGAAGCAATTGGAGAATTTTTTGCTAAAAAACATACTACAATTATGTATTCATGCGATTTAGTTACGGAAAAACTTAAAACAGATAATGATTTGCAAAATACACTTGAAGAAATAAAAGGGTTGCTGAGGGCATAATTATGTACGATTATATTAAAGGAACTTTTACATATAAAACATCAGGAGTTAAAGGTTTTTTTGCTACAGTTCAAACCGGTGGCGGTGTAGGGTATCTTTTTGAAATTATGGAACGAGATTATTCTAAGTTGCCGGATGAAGATAATCCTTTAAAATTATATTGTGTATTAATTCATAGAGAAGATAAAATGTCTCTATGTGGTTTTTTAAAGCGTGAAGATAGAGATATTTTTAATATATTGACGTCTGTTTCCGGTGTTGGGGCAAAAATGGCTCTAATGTTGTTGAATTCTTTTGAAGTTTCAGATTTAGTAGGATTTGTATTGGATGGTAATTTTAAAGAACTTACAAAAGCCAAGGGGGTTGGACCAAAGCTTGCTCAAAAAATTATTTTGGAACTTAAAGATAAGTTAACAGGATATAAGGATGTTGTTCCTCCTGCAAATTTAAATACTCAGACTAGTATTTCCTCTCAAAATGTTGAAGATGCACAAATGGTTTTGGTATCGTTAGGATATGATAATAAAGAAATTTCAGCTGCTATATCAAAAGTGTTATCAAAAATATCAGCAGAGTCGCCTGCGGAAGAAATTTTAAAAGAAGCGTTGAGAATTTTGTCTGTCTAATTATTTTTAATATTACGAAATGTTAAATTTATATTGCCTTGATATAAGTGTTTTTGCTTATATCTTCTGATTGTTTGTGCCAATTAAAATCAATTTTTTATAAGATTTTGTTTTTATACTTATATAAAGGTTAGGTAAATTTAATTCTAGAAAGGAAATGGTTATGTCAGTTGGTAGCATTACAAATTATGGGTATGGGTATTATCCTCAGGTTACATCTTTTACTTCTAATAGGAAAGATTATCGGGGAATAGAAGATTTTAAGCCGGGTATTTATGATCCGGCAGCAGAATATAATAAAACTCAAAAAGGAAAGTCCCTATTAACATCTCTGGGGCTAGTAGCACTTGGGGCTGCTGCTGTTTTAATTTTTCCTAAAGCTAAAGGTTTAATCGCTAAATTAAAGAACAAAAAAGTCGCAAATCAGGCAATGGCTGCAGCAGAAAAAATCAACAAACCGTTTTCAACTTCAGCTCAAAAAATAGATGATGCTTTAGGTGTTGGTAAAAGTACAGTTTTGAAGGGTAAAAAAGCAAGACAAGAATATGTTGATTTTTGGGAAAATGCGCTTGCTAAAAAGGAACATTTAGCTGCAGCAGAAAAAATTAACAAACCGTTCTCAACTTCAGCCCAAAAAATAGATGATGCTTTAGGCGTTGGTAAAAGTACAGTTTTAAAGGATAAAAAAGCAAGACAAGAATATGTTGATTTTTGGGAAAATGCGCTGACTAAAAAAGAACATTTAGCTGCAGCAGAAAAAATTAACAAGCCGTTTTCAACTTCAGCTCAGAAAATAGACGATACTTTGAATGTTAGTAATAACACATTAAAAGGTAAAAATAGGAAAAATTATAAAGCTTTTTGGAATAACGTTACAAATGAACAATTAGCAAATCCATTAAAAAGAACAGATGTTGTAGCATAATAAAAGAGCCTGAAGTTTTAACTTCAGGCTCTTTGTTTCTTATAACATTATTATAATCATTGCTATAAATCCAGCAATTATCATTGCTGGTCCAAAAGGAAGATACAGACCTTCTGTTTTATGTTCTTTAATTCCATAAATTAATTCTTTGCAAGTTACCAGTCCTAGAATTACAAGAACAATTGTACTTGACCAGTATGCAACAGGATGAGCAAGCCAGTTTAATTTTTGTGCGAATATAAATCCTATTGTATAAACTATAAATACAGTTAAAGCGCTAAGTGTTAACCAATTTTTATTTATAATGAGTTTTTTTATAAATATAGGAAAAGTGATTATAATTTGAATAATAGCGCTCAATACAAGTATTATTACTAAAGCTTGGAATATAGGTAAAAAATTTGGATATAGTGTAGAAGTACCCATTAGCGCACCAAATACAGCTCCTAGTCCGGCAGCAATATAAGAATCACCTTCGCCAAAAGCACGAGTCCCGACAGTAACGATTCCAAGTCTGGATATAGCTTCCATTATTAAAAATCCAATAATAGCTGCAGCTAAAGAATATAAAACTGGACAAGTTAAGAAAAATTCCAGATTGATTTTAGGCAGACCATTTGCTTTTGTGTACATTACAAAATTTATAATTGCCATAAGAATACTAAACCCAATACCAACTCCGATTAAAGAAAAAGTATGAGCATCTGAAACTTTTTTCTCAATGATATCTGTACCGGCAATAGCAATAAAAAGAGAAGAAACAATCAGTGAAAATATATAAAGTATAATTTGGTTCCATCCGATTGGATTCATCGCGGAAAGCCCAAATAGTGGATCAAAAGGTGTACAAAATTTAATAAATAGTCCTACAAATATACAACCAGTTAATAATTCCACGAACGGGTATTGCCAGCTAATATGTTCTTTGCAAAATGCACATTTACCCCTTAAAAATATATATGATAATAATGGAATATTATGATACCATTTTAATGGGGTTTGGCATTTAGGACATTTTGATGCCGGAAATACGATAGATTCTTCACTTACTGTCCTTAATATTACAACATTCAAAAAGCTCCCAATAACAAGCCCTATTATGAATATGAATGCTAAAACTGTCAGAGAAAATATCATTTGTCCTCCTTTATAGTCTCTTCTGATTTGTCTGTCATTATATTTTGTACAATGTTATATAATCTGTTTAATGCCCTTTTCAAAATTCTGGAAACCTGTGTTGCTGAAATGTTTAATTTTCGGGCTATATTTTTTCTTGACTCTCCGTCTATATAATACATGTATATTGCAGTTTTATCTGGTTCAGGCAGTTTATTTAATGCATATTCTATCATTTTTTTATTAGCATAAGTTTCTTCAAAATTCTCGTCATCTTCTGATTGAATCCTGTCCATTAATGTTTCTGTACCGTCTACCGAATAAATGTTTTGGTCTAAAGAAATCATATTTTTAATGAGTTCAATGTTCATAATATCTTCAACTTTATCGGGTGGAAGATTAACATATCTTGCAACTTCTTCAACTGATGGAATTTTTGTATTATTTTCAGACAGAGCTTCAATTGCTTCTTTTACTTTTGATAGATTTGTAATTGTTTCTCTCGGTGTTTTAACAATACTTGCTTTATCTCTTAAATAATGGAGTATTTTGCCTTTTATAACCTTGCTTACGTATGTTTTAAAGCTGCCTCTGGCTCCTGTTTCATAAGTTTCTATAGCTTTTAAAACGCCTACAGCTCCGACTTGTATTAAATCGTCTTTTGAAATTGTACTTGGAATTGGGTACATACCTAGAACAATTTTTTTTACAAGTTTTAGGGACTCTTCAATTAAACTAAGGTATACGACATGTTTTTTCTTTAAGTCGTGTTCTTTTTTATATTCAATGATAAGTTCTTCAAGTTTTTCTAAATCTGAAATTTTAGTTTCCACTAACTTTTACTCCATATTAATCATTATTTTATCATAGATTTTGGATTTAATCTAAATTTTAAATTTCGTTAATAAATAATGGTTTTGGAATATTTTCATGTTATTATCAGCATATAGATTATTTTAAATAGGAGCAAATCATGATTACGGTTAAAGATGTAGAACATGTTGCTAAATTAGCAAGATTAGAGTTAACAGAAGAAGAGAAAGTTTTATATACAAAGCAGCTTGGTGATGTGTTAAAATATGTGGATCAAATGAATGAAGTTGATACCACAAATGTGAAACCAATGACTCAAGTTATTGATTTTGTTAACGTTATGAGAGAAGATGTGCCTTGTCAGGAAATTTCAAAAGAAGCTTTGATGTCAAATGCTCCTGAAGAGGAAAACGGATTTTTTAAAGTTCCAAAAATCGGCTAATATCAATATCTTTTTAGAATACATTGTTTGTACAACTTGGTTTATTAGTATAATTATTGGAATTAAGTGGTTTTATAAACCCGGATATTTAATAGAAAAAATTTAGGGGTAAAAGTTATGACAAAATATATATTTGTTACCGGCGGGGTTGTTAGTTCTCTGGGGAAAGGTATAATTGCTGCTTCTTTAGGTCGTTTATTCAGAGCTAGAGAATATTCTGTTATTATTCAGAAATTTGATCCATATATTAATATTGATCCTGGTACAATGAGTCCGTTTCAACATGGTGAGGTTTTTGTAACTGATGATGGGGCAGAAACAGATTTGGATTTGGGACATTATGAACGATTTACCGATACTAGTTTCGGGCAAGTTAATAATGTTACATCAGGTAGAATTTATCAGGAAGTAATAAATAAAGAGAGGCGTGGAGATTATTTAGGTGCAACTGTTCAGGTAATTCCGCATATAACTAATGAAATTAAAACAAAAATAGTTGCAGCAACAAAACAGTTTAAGCCGGATTTTCACATTATAGAAATAGGCGGAACTATTGGTGATATCGAAAGTTTACCATTTATTGAAGCTATAAGGCAATTTAAATCAGAAATTGGTATTGGAAATGCTATTTCTGTTCATTGTACATTGTTGCCATATCTTTCTACTTCTGGCGAATTAAAAACAAAGCCATCTCAACATAGTGTAAATGTTTTGAGAAGTTACGGTATACAACCTGAACTTTTAGTTTGTAGGACTTCAAAGCCTATCCCAAAAACAGAGAGAGAAAAATTAGCACTGTTTTGCTCTGTTCCGAAAGATGCAGTTATAGAATGCAGAGATATGAAAACTATTTATGAGGTTCCTTTAGCTTTGGAAGCGCAGGGAATGTGTTCTGTTGTACTTAAAATGCTGGGAATGGAGGAAAGAGAACCTGATTTAAATTCTTGGGTAGAATTAGTTAATAAAATAAAAAATCCTAAAACAACATTGAAAGTTGCTATCGCAGGTAAATATACAAAATTGTCCGATGCGTATATTTCTGTAGTAGAATCGTTGAAACATGCAGGCTATGCTGACTCTTCTGCAATAGACATAAAATGGATAAATTCTGAGGAATGTGTTGATTATACAAATTGCAAAAAGTTGTTAGCTGATGTTGATGCTGTTGTTGTACCTGGAGGATTCGGAGTTCGAGGCATCGAGGGAAAACTAAATGTCATTAGATATGCAAGAGAGAATAACTTGCCATTTTTAGGATTATGTCTGGGGATGCAGTGTGCTGTTATTGAGTATGCAAGAAATGTTGTGGGTTTAAAAGGTGCTAATTCTAAAGAGTTTGATGAAAATCCTGCATATCCTGTTATTGATATTATGCTTGAACAGAAAAATGTTAAAGGATACGGTGGAACGATGCGATTAGGCGCCTATGAGTGTCATTTAAAAGAAGGCTCTGTCGCGGCAAAAGCTTATGGTTCAGAGGTTATATCTGAAAGGCATAGGCACAGATATGAAGTTAATAATGAATATATTGAAAAAATGACAAAGGCAGGTTTGGTATTTTCCGGTATGTCTCCTGATGGGATGTTAGCTGAAGTTATAGAACTGCCAAAACTGGATTGGTTTGTGGCCTGTCAATTTCATCCGGAATTTAAATCCCGTCCGGACAAACCTCATCCGTTATTTAAGGGATTAATAGATGCTGCATTAAAGCATAAAAGTTAAATAATTGTTTTTAGTTTTAACTTATTAGAGAAAATTTTATTGCCTTTTTTGCTTGACGCAGAGCTTTGTTCCGTGTATTTTTGTTATACATTAGTTAGATAATAATCAGGGAGAGATATTTGATGGATAATAATTTGGGGTTGAAGAAGTTTTCAACAGTTAACTTTCTTAATTTTGCACTGGGCTTTTTGGGATTGCAATTTGCTTGGCAAATGAGGATTATTTTGTCAGCCCCTGTTACTGAAAATCTTGGCGCAGATGCCTTTTTGTACGGGCTTATATGGTTAGCCGGCCCTTTTACGGGGATGGTGGTTCAACCATTAATAGGTGCATTGTCTGATAATACCAAATCCCGTTTTGGTCGTAGGAGACCGTATCTTTTAAGTGGTGCTTTAATTGCATCGATAGCGCTGTGGTTGTTTCCTAATTCAGGTGATATTGCAAATCTTTTTGGTTGGAATACTTTGTATCCAAAGGCAGGTTTGTTATTTGCTGCAGTTATGATATGGATAATTGATGCTTGTATTAATATTGCTCAAGGTCCTTATAGAGCTTTAATTCCTGATGTTGTTCCTGCAGAACAGCATTCTGTTGCTAATTCATATATAAGTTTAGCAATTGGTTTAGGATCTGTTGTTGCTGCAGCTACAGCCCCTGTTTTAAAACTTGTTTTTCATTATCAAATGTCAATTACCGCACAATTTATTATGGCAGCTCTAGCTTTTACATTGGCTATGACTTGGACTTGTTTTACTATTCAGGAAAAGAGTACGCTTGATGGAGTTTTAACAAAGGAAAGTTCGGAAAAAATAGGCTTTTGGCGTTCTATGAAAGAATTTTTTGCTTTATCTCCGGAAGTTTCTAAAATTTGTATTATGCAATTCTTTACTTGGATTGGTATGATGTGTTTAATGATATTTTTTACAAATTTTGCAATTCATACGGTTTATGGTGTTCCGGATTTGACAAAACTATCTTTAGATGTGCAAAAATCCTTTACTGCGATTCAAATATCAGCAACAAATTATTCATCTATTTGTTTTGCAATCTTTAATTTGGTATGTTTTTTGATAGCTATTCCTATAGGAATTTTGGCTGGAAAATTTGGAAATAAAAAAGTTCACATAGTGTCTCTGGTTTCTATGGTTGTGGCTTATCTTATTATGGGAATTTTTAAAACATCTCCTTTAATTGTTGCTTTTGGTATGGCTTTATCTGGTATAGGTTGGGCAAGTGTTTGTGCATTACCTTTTGCAATGCTTTCAAGATATATTAAGCCTGGTACAGAAGGTTCTGTTATGGGGTTATTTAATATATTCATAGCTGGTCCTCAAGTTTTTGTTTGTACACTTGTAGCATGGATTATTAATAAATCAGTTGTTGAAGTCGGTGGTTATATGAATAATCATTATGAATATTCATTCTTTATTGGCGCTTTATGTTTACTGGTTGCAGCTATATTAACAAAACTAATTAAAGAATAAAATGTACGAATCAGTTTTGTAGTGTCCCATTTTCTATTTTGTATATTTCAACATCTTTTAAAAACTCATCTTCGAATAATATTGTATCCACAGATGTAATTATTGTTTGAGTATTTAAGTTGATGGATTTTAAAAGGTAATTTTGTCTTATGTCATCAAGTTCTGCTAAAACATCATCCAGCAATAAAATAGGTTCATCACCTGTTTTATCAGTTATAATATCTAATTCTGATAATTTAAGAGCCAGAACAATTGTTCTTTGTTGGCCTTGAGAGGCAAATTTTGTTGCTTCCTGATTGTTTATGTAAAATATAATATCGTCGCGATGTGGACCAATACAGGATTGACATCTGCGTATTTCTTCATTTTTTCTTTCGTCTAATGCTTCTAGGAATGCATATTGTATGCTTTCTATATCCTCAATTTCATTATTGGTGCCTAAAAAATTAGAATCGTATTTGATTGACAGAGATTCTGTTTCACTGATAGTTTTATGTTTTTCTTTTGCTAATTTTTCAATTTCTCTTAGAAATTTTTTTCGAATATAGATAATATTACTACCGGTAACAGATAATTGTTCATTAAATACTTCTAGCAGTGATTCATTAAAATTTCCTGTTTTTGCACATTCTTTAAGAAAATTATTTTTTTGTATTCTAATTTTATCATATTTTGATAATCTGTCATCATAGGCAGGATAAACCTGAGATATTGCTCTGTCAAGCCAATCCCTCCTATCTTGCGGGGCTCCGCGCAAAAGTAAAAGATCTGAAGTTGAAAATAGTACGGTTTTCAAAACTGATTTAAAATCTTTAATTGTAGATTTTAGATTGTTAACTTTTAATTCTCTTTTTTTCTCAGAGTTGTATGAATACATAATATTTATATCTGTTTCAGATTTAATAATATCAGCTTCTATTTTTAAGTTTTCGCTTGTAAAATTGATAAGTTCTTGTAAGTTTGATGTTCTTGGGGATTTTAGGGTTGAGAGAAAGTAAATACTTTCAAGTATATTTGTTTTTCCTTGAGCATTTTTTCCGATTATAAGTACTTTAGATTTATTGAATTGTAATTCTAAAGATTTACAGTTTCTGTAATTTGTGAGTTTTAGGCTGTTGAGTTTCATATTTTAATTATACTTCAAATATAGGATTTTTATTGAAATATAGACTTGAATAGAAATTTAGTGTATAATAAAACTATCGTAGATGTATTTTTATGAAGGATTGGTTGGATGTTACCAGTAATATCAGAAGAGATAGCAAATACTGCTTTTAGTGAAATATTTGAGGATATGCCTGCTTGGCGTAAAAAAATGATTCATT
The DNA here is from genome assembly GCA_928722015.1 of Candidatus Gastranaerophilales bacterium. Classification (GTDB taxonomy): domain Bacteria; phylum Cyanobacteriota; class Vampirovibrionia; order Gastranaerophilales; family Gastranaerophilaceae; genus Zag111. The sequence goes on from CAKMWI010000008.1 coordinate 44,194, forward strand.
ATATAAAGGATGAAAATCCGGAGATAAATACTGCGATTATTGAAGCTGCTAATAAAACAGATTTGGATCCCAAAGCTGTAGCATTAGGTGCGTATATGACCTATTTGTTAATTGAAATGGCTTCAAAAGAAAATGATGCAATTATGAATTATACAGAATAAAATGGGTGGTTTTGATTATGATTATTGAAGATTTATTAAAAGAGTTAGTAGAAAGAAAAGGTTCCGACTTGCATATTTCAAATGCATTGCCTCCGGTAGCACGTATTGATGGTAACTTGTAAGATTAGATTATGACCCGTTAACACCGGAAGGCGTTGAATCTTTGTTATTTCCAATGATGTCTAATGAACAGCGAAGACATTTAGAACAAGAATGGGAACTGGATTTTTCTTATGGTGTAGAAGGTATAGGCCGTTTCCGTGTGAACTTTTATAAAGATAAAGGTTGTTATGCAGCTGCATTCCGTACAATTGCTACTACGGCTCCTCAACTTGAAGAACTCGGTATGCCACCTGTAGTTACAACAATTGCGGAAAAACCGCGTGGATTAGTTTTGGTTACAGGTCCTACTGGTTCAGGTAAATCTACTACACTTGCAGCTATGGTTGATTATATTAACAGAACAAGAGCTGAACATATTTTGACAATTGAGGACCCTGTCGAATTTGTTCATACATCAAAGGTTAGTATTATTCACCAGCGTGAATTAGGTATGGATACTCGATCATTCGCAAATGCTTTGAAATCAGCACTCCGTGAAGACCCTGATATTATTCTGGTAGGTGAGATGCGTGATCACGAAACTATTGCGTTAGCTTTGACAGCAGCAGAAACAGGCCACTTGGTATTTGGAACTCTGCACACATCTTCTGCTTCTCAAACAATTGACCGTATTATTGACGTTTTCCCTGAAGGACAACAACAACAAATTCGTGTACAGCTTGCTAACTCATTAGTTGCTGTATTTTCACAAACTCTTCTTCCAAAACGTCAGCCTGACGGTTCAAGAAAGGGGCGTGTAATGGCTCAGGAGATTATGGTTGTTACTCCTGCTATTGCTAACCTTATTCGCGAAGCTAAGGCTGCTCAAATTTATTCTACTATTCAAACAAGTTCTGGTTCTGGTATGCAAACACTTGAATCTGCTCTTGCAGAGTTGTTTAAAAAGGGATTGGTTACTATTGAGGATGCCCTTTCTAAATCTTCAAAACCTGCAGAATTAAAACGTTTGATACAAGGTTAGAATAGATTTAATTTAAAATAATTGAGGAGGTACCTTTTATGGCGTCAATTGTTGATGCATTTAATGAGGCACTAAGTGAAGATTTATCATTTGTTAAAATAGCTATTTATGCTATTCCTGTGTATTTCTGTACTAAGTTTTTTCTTGTAGGACAGATGAGTCTATTCTATTTTTATGGTTTTTGGACAGGGATTTTATTGTTAGGTGTTTTAACGCATGGAATTCATAATGTCCGTATGAATAGGCGAGAAATCTTAACCTTAAATCCTATGGAGTTGTTAAAAACAACTTTAAAAACGGCTGCAGTTATGGTACCGCAGATTATTATTTGGGGATTTATTGGCAATTTTATTATTACTAAGGTCGCTATTCCTATAGATTTGCCACATGTTCCTTTAATCTATTCTATTATAGTCTGGTCAATTATTTTTTCTATACTTTTGACATCTTATATGTCTTTTGCTAAATATTTAAAAGTAGAACAGGCTTTTAACTACAAACTTATATTGGAAGCTTGTATTGATGTATTTATAAGTTTCTTATTTTTTATTCCTCAGTTACTAATTGCAAATGTTGTTTTAGTTGGACCTGTAGCTTATTTGTTTTATTTTTTTCAGCTCCCGTTTACTCATTGGGGATTTGTATTATATTGTTCTCTCGCTTTTATTGTAAATTTGTCTATTCTTGCAAATTATTTAGCACAGGCTTCTTATGAACATATCAAAGGTAGCAATGAAGAGTATGATGAGCATGTACAAATCAATGTTATTGATGATGCTGCTGAAAGATTAAACGGAAAATAAGTTTAATATAATAGTATAACCTGAAAAGTACTGAGATATTAAAAATCAGTACTTTTTGTTATTTCATCTCTCTTAATTTTTTAAGCTGATCACGGATTTGTGCTGCTCTTTCAAAGTCTAAAATTTTTGCTGCTTTATGCATATCTTTTTCAAGTTTGTCTATTAGTTTTGGTAAATCTTTTTTCTCAATTCCTAAATCAACCATTTCTTCTGCAACAATATCTTCTAAATCTCTATAACTAGCAACAAGGGATAGAAGATTATTTTCTATTGGTTTTTTTATTGTTTGAGGGATAATTCCGTATTTTTTATTATGTTCTATTTGAATTTTTCTGCGGCGTTCGGTTTCTTTTATTGCTCTATCCATGGAATCTGTGATTTTATCTGCATACATAATGACTTCACCACAGGCATTTCTGGCAGCTCGTCCTATGGTTTGGATGAGACTTGTATCTGAACGTAAAAATCCTTCTTTATCAGCGTCCATAATTGCGACAAGTGATACTTCAGGAATATCAAGTCCTTCTCTTAATAAATTTACTCCTATTAAAACGTCAAATTCACCTAGCCTTAAATCTCTTAGAATTTCTACCCTTTCTATTGATTTGATTTCGCTATGCAGATATCGAACGCGAATGCCTTCTTGAATGAAAAAGTCTGTTAAGTCTTCTGCCATTCTCTTGGTAAGTGTCGTTATTAAAATTCTTTCGTCTTTTTCTGCTCGTTTTTTGATTTCATTTTTTAAATCTTGTATTTGTGTATCTATTGGTCTTACTGAAACTTTAGGGTCTAATAGTCCTGTTGGTCTAATAATTTGTTCTACAATTTGTTGTGATGTTTCTTTTTCGAATTCGGCTGGAGTTGCGGATATATATATTTTCTGTGCGACTTTTGCATAAAATTCTTCGTTTTTAAGAGGTCTGTTATCTTTTGCACATGGAAGTCTGAATCCGTAATCAACAAGTACTTTTTTTCTAGCCGCATCACCATGGCTCATGCCTTTTATTTGAGGTAGTGTAACATGTGATTCATCAACTATCGTGATAAAATCTTTTGGAAAGTAATCTAGTAGTGTCGCTGGTGCAGAGCCCGGAGGTCTTCGTTCTATTATTCTTGAATAATTTTCAATTCCGGTACAGTAGCCCATCTCTTTAATCATTTCCATATCATATTTTACTCTTTGTTCAAGTCTTTGAGCTTCAATAAGTTTATTCTCGTTGTTAAGCTCGATTAATCTTTGTTGGAGTTCTTGTCTGATAAGGTCTAGCGTTTCTTCTTCATTTTCATCATAGGAAATATAGTGGACAGCGGGATAAATAATAACAGAGTTCGGTGTTTCAAGTATTTCTCCCGATACATTATCGATTTTTACAATTTTTTCAACTTCTTCCCCGAAAAAATATATTCTGGTTATAATTTTTTCGTATGCTGGCATTATTTCTACAATATCGCCTCTTGCACGGAAAGTGGAACATTTTAGTTCCAAATCGTTTCGCTCATATCTGGTTTCAACCAAGTGTCTAAGCAAATCATCCCTATCAATTTCATCTCCAACTTTGATTTCTATAGCCCCTTTGAAATAGTTTTCAGGGAGACCCAGTCCGTAAATACAGCTTACCGAAGCTATTACTATTACATCATTTCGTTCGTATAGACTTCGGGTTGTGTTATGTCTCAATCTGTCAATTTCTTCGTTTATGGAAGATGATTTCTCAATATATGTGTCTGTTCTTGGTATATATGCTTCCGGTTGATAGTAGTCATAGTATGAAATGAAGTATTCTACAGCATTTTCTGGAAATAGTTCTTTGAATTCATTATATAACTGAGCGGCAAGAGTTTTGTTGTGGGCAATTATTAGTGTTGGTTTCTGAATTTGTTCGATTACATTTGCAATTGTAAATGTTTTACCGGAACCGGTTATTCCAAGTAATGTTTGGGTATCATAACCTTTATTTATTCCATCAACAAGTTGTTTTATTGCTTTTGGTTGATCTCCGGAAGGTTTATATTTAGAGCTAATTTTAAATTTTTTATGTTCCATAATTTATATTTTATTACAAAATTGTTTTTCTTGTAACTTTTTGTAAATCGGATTGCATATTGTATAAAGTTTTTTGTATTATTTCCGATAAAGTGAATATAAAGGTTGTGTACTGTTAAAATATTATTGTTTATAAGAAAGGTTGGTTATGAAACGAATTTTAGAGAGTTTTAAAAATTTATACAGGGGTTCTGATGTTGTCAAAAAACATTTGATGGTTGCCTTGATGTTTGTTATTCCAGGGTTGTTAGGCGCAACGGCGCAATTTGCGGATAAAGAATATAAGGAAATTTTAGTGCCTGTTTTGATTGCCGCTGTTGTATTATTGGTTTTGTCAATAATACCAATTCTGTTTTTAAGTGGTTTTTATATAAAATTTGTGAATAAACGATTAGTAGATGGTGCTGAAGGAATTCCTGCAATGGATTTGGATTGTTTAGTTCAGGGACTAAAACTTATTCCTGTGTATTTTGTCTGGTCTGTTTATGTCGGTATTCCTGTAGGACTTTATTTCTTCGCGGTTATTGCAGCTTTCTTGTGTCTTATGGCTACAAAACCTGAGACTTATGTTGTTATATTATCTACAATTGTTTTATTTGGATTATGTTTTCTGTTGATTATACCTTTATTTATTATTACACCTTTTATTCAACAGGTTTATATAAAGTATGCAGAAACTCTTGAATATTCAAAATCTGTTTTTAATCCGCTTACTCCTTTTCGATTTATGAAACGTGCTTTTAAAGAGTCAATGTTGGTAGCTTTGAAGTTTTTAATTGTGAGTGTTGTAACTTCCTCTATTGCACAAGTATTTGGATTTATAATTGCAATGTTTATTATAGTTGTTATGATGTTTGCGATAGCTTTTTCACATAGTTCCGATCCAAGTAAACTGCCTGCCTGGATAATAATTTTGCTAATACTTATATCTTCTTTAGCGGGGGTTATACAAGGGTATGTTACTCAAATGACGCAGCTTGCATATATTGATAATCTTGAGGATGTATATAAAGAAAAATTACTTGAACAATCTATAGCTGATGAAAGTCCTGAAACTCAGGAATAAATATAGTATGGCCTGAATTTAAATTTTAAATTCAGGCCATATATTTATCTGTTATTTGATAGTGCTAAAATATTTTGAATAAAGTCTTGACGTTCGTTTGTAGAATATTTAATTGTAGAATATTTAGAATTTTGAATCCTGTTGTCAAAATATTTAGAAATCATTTGTTCTTGTCTTTTTGGAGTATATTCTTCCCAGTATGGAGTATTCCTTATTTTTTTTATAATTTCTGTTTCCAGTTCTTCAAATTTTGTTGTTAAATGTTTTGATTGTGATTCATTTATTTCTATAATGTTTTCTATATAATCTATTTGACCTTGTCTAGCTGTCTTTTGTTGCGATAGTGTGTTATCCGTAATTGGTTTTGAGATAAATTGAATATTGTTTACAGCTAATGATTGTTCAATTCCTTTTTTTTCAAATATATTTTTTGTCTCTAATTTATCTTTAAATCTGTCTGCAAGTCCCATGTGTCTCCTTTTATTAGTTATTATTTAGTATATTTTCAAATTTTTCTACCATATTAAGTCTGTAAAGGTTGTCTGATATATGTTGTGCTAATTTTTTATAACTTTGTGCTATGTTAGTCGTATCATTAATTTCGCTAACAGGAATCCCTTTATTAATTGCAGTCATTATTGCAAAATAGTTGTTTGGTATTTTCCAATAAATTTCTTTAGATAATACCTTTTCAATATCAGTTTCTTTAATTTCATCATTTTCCATGTATCTGTTAACAATGATTTTAGTTTTTTCTCTGTCATATCCAAGCTTTTCAAATAATTCCAAGCATCTTTGGGTATTGCGTAACGCCGGAAGATTTGCAACGGTAACAAGAAGTATTAAATCAGAATTATCCAGAGCTGCTATATTTTTACCATCAAAACTTGCTTCTGCATCAACTATAATATAGGAAAAAGTATCTTTTAAGGTATTAAAAAGTTTTGTAATTTGTTTTGGCTGAATATTATCTGCTTGTTTAAAATAAGGGGGATCAGCTAGTATATATAGACTTGTTCCTTTATATTTTTCTAATGTGCTCAGTAGAAATGTTTCATTAATTTTATCAATATTTTCCAGCATATATGAGATATTAAATGATGGTTTTAAATCCAAAAAAGTTGTTATATCGCCCATTTGGAAGTTTAAATCAATTAGAGCAATATTTTCTTTTGTTATTTTTGCTAATTCCAGTGCAAGGTTAGATGCCAGTGAAGTTTTTCCAATTCCACCTTTATTAGAAAATACAGAAATTATCTTACATTTGTTATATTTTTTTTGTTCTCCAAATTCTAGAATTAGTTTATTGACGGCTTCGAAAAATTCATTTTTGATGATTGGTATAGGTAAGAATTCTTTAGCTCCAGCTCTCATTATTTCAATAATTAAATCCACTGAAGGGTTATCTGATAGCGCTAAAACTTTGCAGTTTTTACATTCTCTGGAAATTTTTAATATTAAATCTAATTTTTGTTGTTTATTAGTTGATAAATCTACAATTAATAATGATTTTTCTTTTAGGGAAATAAGTTTGTTAAAAATATCATTATAATTTTGTAAATTTTCAACCAAATCTAAATTATCAAACTCACCTATGAATAGTTTTAAAACTTCACTGGTTGAGAATTCTTCTGATACTATGATTGTTGAAATTTTATTCATACCTACCCCTAAAACAGTATATCATATTGAAGAATCTTGTGCAATTATTACAAAATAAAATAGGCCCTGTATAGGCGGATTTTGTTACCTGCTTGAGCTCGCAGGTGGGTGAGAACCTAGACTAATCCGTTTCCCACTGGCGATATAATATATCGGTGGGTATACTTCAGCGTCTTGAGAGTTAACTCTCCCTATTTATGTAAATGTAGGAACAAAATTAACACCTATACAGAGCTTACTATATTTTAGCATGTTTTAATATCTTTTGCAATCAACTTTATTTCATTGATAAAACATTTTGAATATATTGCTCAGCCGCATCGGCTTCAGCAAATGCAGAGTCTAGTCCAGTTGAATCAGGACCTTTAGGTACCATTCCTATTGGAGATGGAATGTATGTTCTTACTGGTTCTACTTCTTTATTATTATCTGTTGTATTATTATTTGTTTCTGATTCTGTTTTTGTTGTTTGATTTGTTACGGTTGTCTGTTGTGGAGCTTTTTGTCCGTTTGCAGCCATTTTTATTAAATTTGTATCACTTTTATAGTTATTTGGGTTTCTATATTTTTGTTCTTGTATATTTTTTGTTTCATTTACTTGTGTGGTTTTATCTGCTGTTTTTGGAGTCTGTTGCGTGGTTGATGCTTGCATATTTTTAGCAGCTTTTTCTTCTTCTGGTTCTTTGTCTTCATCAAGTACAGAATTTGTTGGTTTTCCAAATATCGCGTGTGCCCCTTTTGTAGCCCATTTTGCAAGTAATGGAGATATTAAAAACATTGGAATTATAAATCTTATACCATAACCTAGAGCATTTTTACCCCAGTATTTTGATTTTCTTAAGAAATTCATGTTTAATTTATCTTTTGAAACATAGCTTTTTGTTCTTTCAATACCTATAGTTAATAGATTTGCGGCTTTCTTTAGCAGTTTAATAAATGGATTTTTTACTCCAGCCATAAGTTGTCTGTCTAGAGCTTTTTTGCGCATTTTGAACATCTTTTTGCCATATAATTTATGGTTTTGATTAAACAGTTTAAGATTTTCTCGATATGCTTTTACTTGTTCCTTTGTCATTCCTAGATATTTTAAACCGCCGGCTTTATGCATAGCCCAGATTCCTACAGGTAAAGCTAAAAAGTATGTAAAGTCATTTACGAATCTTTCAATTAATGTTTTACCTTTTTCACCTTTAGGGGCATTGAAAGTATGGATAAGCATATCAGCGAAGATAAAAGCTTGCATTGCTACAGCTAATTTACCACCGGCAAATCTGTTTGTGCATCCTTCTGTTAAATAGCCAAAAGCTTTACCTACAAATTTTCCAAATTTAGTTTTTGCTCCGGTTTTCAAAGATAATTCAAATTTATTTGCTAATTCTGATATGCCAATTTCTCTACCAAATAAGTGCCCAAATACTTTTCCATTGAGCCATCTTTTTTCCAATTGAAATTTTTAAGTTTTGGTCTCCTTTTTTCAGTGCTTTTAATATTTCATCCATATGAGAAAGTGCATATTCTTCCTGCATAACTTTTTCATAATGTTTTACAGAATCAAATCCGAGACCTTTAGTTATTTTTAATTCTTTTAGTAAATTGGCTATTTCATCTGCTGATTTTCCTGCAATATCTTTAGCTTTTACACCAAAATATTTTAATTCTTCTTCTTGCAGTTTTAAAAGTTTGTCTGCTTTTGGAAGTTTTGCAATATTATCTATAACATCTTTTGATACGCCGTATTGTTTTAACTGAACAGCTTCTTTTGCCGGTTTTAGAAATTCTTCGAATACTTGTCTTGTATCGGCTTCTAAAAATCCATCAAGTCCAGCTGCCGGAACTCTGACTAATTTGCATTCAGGGTTTGTTTTATGGTTTTTTAATGCATACATAATCCTATTTTTAGGATTAGATGATACTTTGTTTAAATAGTTTGCAAGGGCTGTATATTTTTTCCCTACCCATTGACCAAATGAGGATTTAAAAAGAGCGCTGTCTGCGACTTTGTCAGATAGTTTGTCTGCTTTTCCTGTAATTTTACCAAGGATAGATTCATCGTAGCTTCCTGAACATTTTTTACCGAATTTATCCATTCCCTGGGCTATTGCATACCATGTACCTGCTGCAACCGGTAGTGTATATGGGCTTTGTGCCATATCTGAGCTGTTTTTTACTCTATTCCAAGTTGGGTGTCGCCTACACTTTGAGGTACACCTTGCATCGATGTTCCTTGCATTGCAGGATAAGACACGGCATTTTTTTGAAAGTTAATTTGTTTGTTGTTTTGAATACTTGGAATGTTTAAAGCGTTAATTGCTTGTTCTGTCATGAATACTTTCCTATTTTCCCTACAAGTATATAAAAACATTTTAATCTGACAAGTTGCTAAAAGTTTAAAATTTTTTATAATATATTACGATTTGTAACAATAATTAGCCAATCTGAAATTATTAACTTTGTATATACTTTATATATACAAGAGAGACGAATAAGAGAGGCTAAAAATATGGGCAGTTGCAAATTTAAAAAAGATTGATAAAAAATTACAAGATATTTATAAAGATCAGGTAACTACAACAGTTGCTGCTGACACCTGAACCATTTGTTGATAGATCCGACTTGCTATTCCAGCAAATGAATTTTATAGCCGCATATAATAAGCAAATGTTACATATTGCATAAAAATTTTTATTCTATATTTTAACTCCAATTTAATTTTTCCCCTACAAATTTTATCCCTGATTTCAATTGAAATCAGGTTTTTTTTTTGTAATTTTGATTACAATATATTAAAATGGATGAAAATAATACTACAGAATATTTTTTGTTGATTGTGTTTGTATGAAATATATTTAGGTGCAATTTTAATATTTTATTTTTGATGCTCTGGCCATTTCTCTTTGTTGATCCTTTTTAGCGATATCATCGCGTTTGTCGTGTAGTTTTTTACCTTTAGCAAGTCCTATTTCTACTTTAGCAAATCCTTTTGTAATGAAAACTTCAAGAGGAACTATTGTGTATCCGTCTTTTTTAATCTTGGAGTGCATTTTAAGAATTTCTTTTTTTGTTAAAAGTAATTTTCTGGTTCTTTCAGCCTTATGGTTATATCTATTTCCCTGTTCATAAGGGGAAATATGGCAGTTATATAAAAATATTTCGTTATCTTCGATTTTGCAAAAACTATCTTTTAAATTGATGGCATTTTTTCTGATGGATTTTATTTCAGTTCCAGTCAAAACAATCCCTGCTATATATTTTTCAAAAATATTATAGTCATGAAAAGCTTTTCTGTTAGTTGTAATAATTTTTTTATCCATAGACTTATTATATCATAGAAATTTTAAGACTTGGTCATTTTAGCTCGTTCTTCTTTTATTATTGTGGCTAGTTTTTTTTCTAAAAGTTTTATTTTTTGAGGCAATTGTAGTTGTGTATATTTAAATGGTTCAGGTTTTTGTTCATTTTTATGTTTATATAATTTTTCTATTTCTTTTTGGTATTTATTTCCTGCTCTATATTTATTTAATTTTAGTTTGAGACTATATCTGATAGTTTGTAGTATATCAATTTGTTGTTGTGGAGTAATTTCTGAAAGACTTGTAGAAATGTCAGATTCTGTTAAACTATTTTTTGAGCAAATTAAATTTAAAAAATTGGAGATTTTGGGGCTATTTAAGTTTTTATTAATTATATCAATTCCTCTTTTATTATATTTTGGATTCAGTACTCTTTCAAATAATTCCAGTGTAGATTGCATAATAATACCAATATTATTTTTTGATATTTTGTTTTTTATATCAGTTGGTACAGATAGGATATATCCATTTATGGTCAAATTATTTGAAATATTAAGTGAAGTATTGCTGAATGGGGTATTTTGATTGCTGAGAACTGTTAAATTTATATTTTGGGGTACATGTTTTTTTAGAATCTGAGTAAATATATTTAGAGAAACATCACCATAGGCAAATGCGCCTTTGAGATTATTAAAGAATTGATTGTTTAGCTCTGTAGCTTTTTTTCTTCGTGCGATTATTGAACCTTTTGCTTTTTTTAATGGTAAATGTGTTTTTGCGTTGTTAATTGTTATTTTTATCATAGTAAGCATGATAAAATCCGTAAATTAAATTTTTTGCTATTCGTATAAGAAACATTTACAATTATGAGTATTTGAAAATTCTGTATATTGTGGAATTTTTATCTTACATTTTTCTTTTACATAAGGGCATCTTGTATTAAATTTACACCCTTTTGGTAAGTTTTCTGGAGATGGAAGTTCTCCAAGTAGGTTAATTTTGTTTTTCTTATTTTCCGGATACAATTCCGGAACTGCACTTAATAGTGCTATAGTATACGGATGTTTTGGTGATTTAAATATTTCTTCTGTTTTTCCAATTTCAACAATTTCACCAAGATACATGATTGCAATTCTATCTGATATGTATTTAATCACGCTTAAATCATGTGAAATAAATAAAAAAGTTAAATTATAATCGTCTTTTAATTGTTTTAGTAAGTTTATAATCTGAGCTTGTATACTAACATCCAGAGCACTAACAGGTTCATCTGCTATAATAAATTCGGGGTTTAATATAAGTGAACGAGCAATTGCTATTCTTTGTCTCTGTCCTCCTGAAAATTCATGCGGATATAATTTTAGGGCCGATTTTTCAATCCCTACTTTTTTAAGATTTTCTTCAATAATGTTTTGAATTTCGTTTTGGTTGTATTTTGTATTTATTAAAAGAGGTTCTTTTAATATTTCTGATATTTTCATTTTGGGATTCAGGCTGGAATAGGGATTTTGAAAGATCATTTGCACTTTTTTATAGAAATTTTTGTTTTCATCTCTTGTTTTATATTTAAGGATATTTTGACCGTTAAAGAGAATTTCTCCACTGTTGCTGGCAATTAATTTCATTATTGTTTTTGCAAGAGTTGACTTGCCGCAACCTGATTCACCTGCTATTGCGAGGATTTCTCCTTTTTTTATGTTTAATGAAACATTATTTACAGCATGAACAGATTGTTCTGTTCCCAGAATGCTTTTTTTTGTTTTATAAATTACGTTAAGGTTTTTAATTTCTAGAATATTTTCATTCATAACATTAAATATAAGCTGTTTACCACTAAAAAAGAAAGCTCCAGTTAGTTAATTAATTTCTCTTCTTCCTTCTATGGCTTTTGCAATTGTAATTTCGTCAGCGTATTCTAAATCTGCGCCAACAGGTAATCCAAAAGCTATTCTTGAAACTTTTATGTTAAAAGGTTTGATAAGTTTTGTAAGATAAAGACTTGTCGCTTCGCCTTCAACAGATGGACTTAGCGCAAGAATCACTTCTTTTACTTCGTCGTTTGTTAGTCTGCTCAAGAGTTCTTTTATTCTTATATCTTCAGCTCCAATGCCATCCATAGGAGATATCAATCCTTGGAGAACATGATATAGCCCTTTATATTCATTTGTTTTTTCAATTGCAATCAAGTCTTTAGTTTCAGCTATAACACAAATAGTTGACCTGTCTCTTTGTGTAGAAGAACAAATTTCACAAGGGCTTGAAGCCGATAAGTTGAAACAAATTTCGCAAGTATGAGTATTTTGTTTAGCTTCAATGATAGCTTTTGCAAAATTTTCTACATCAACTGTAGGCATTCTTAAAAGATAAAAAGCCATTCTTTGTGCTGATTTTGGACCTACAGATGGAAATTTTTGAAATTGTTCTATTAGTGTAGCTATTGATTTGGGATATATCATTTAAATTCTTCTCTCCTTGTATACATCCCCTCAAAATAATAGAGGGGATGTATTTATTATATGGATGAGTATTTTCTTATTATTTACCAAATAGTCCAGGAATTTTTAATCCGCCTGTTAATTGGTTCATTCTTGATTCCATTTCAGCAGAAGCTTTTTCGTTAGCTTGTTTTATTGCTGTAGAAATTACATCTTCAAGCATCTCAATTGTTTCAGAATCGACAGATGAAGGGTTTTCCGGATTAATAGCTTCAGGTTTGATTGAAATTGATTTAAATCTTCCTTGACCATCGCATATAACTTTTACTGCTCCACCTGCAGATTCTCCGGTAACTTCCAAGTTTGCAAGTTCTTCTTGGATAACTCCAGCTTTTTTCTGAACATTTTGAACTTGTTTCATGATATTCATTAAATCCATACCCATAATTTTTCTCCTTAGTCTGTAATATCTTACTTTTATTCTCGTGTGTTTTATTATACAATAAAAATATGGAGAAGAAAACCTATTTACAAGAATCAATAAAAAATGGTCGTTTAATTAGGTGGAATATGATGCCATTAAAGGTTTATATTGCTCCTATGAAGTTTTATTCAAAAAAAGGACAGGATTTAAAATACAGGCAATATGTAAAAAAGGCTCTTGATGAATGGCATAGGGTTTCTAACGGCAAAGTTTCTTTCGTTGTTGTAGATACATTACTTGCCTCAAATATTAATGTTGATTGGAAACGGGTTGAAAGACAGGCTTTAGGACATTGTTATTTTCAATATGATAAGGCAAATAGGCTATACAGTGCTGAAGTTGCAATAGGTCTTACAGAAGGACTCGTCCATGCTGATTATATGGATGAAGAAGAGGTATACCATACTATTTTGCATGAAATAGGACATGCGATAGGTTTAGGTCATAGCCCTTTTAAGAAAGATATAATGTACACTCCTCATCAAAAAGGAATTGTTCATGTTGGAGAGGGCGACAGATTGTCTGTAAATTGGCTCTATACTTTCCCACAAGGTAAAACCGTAGCTGAAATAGCTTCTAAATATGGAGTTAGTGGGAATGATTTGGATGAAGTTGTTGCCAGAATTATATCAAAACAGGCAAAAACGGAATTTGAAAAGGTAAAAGATAATATTACAGTTCAACCTCAAAGGGATCTTTTAGAAGAATCAGAAAATATTGCCAATTTGCGAAAATATCACATGACCCTTCAAAATATTAAAATTTCTAATGATTTAACCGAGCAAATACGTAAGCATTATAGGGATTTGAATCAGTAATAAACTATCTTACATATTTCTTACTTTGTAAATAATATTTATCCTTTTTGCCAATAAAAATTTTTTATGTATAATAAAATTTGTAGATAGATTTTTCTATCTTTAGGGATATAAGAAGGTATATAATATGACAGTTCAAGATTGGTTTGAAAAGCGTAAAGAGGCACAGATTCAGCGCAGAGCATTGGAAGCCAGGGTTGAAATAGAGGCAAATCCTGATTTGTGGACAAAATGTGTTCATTGTAATGCTCAATTGTTGAAAAAAGATATTGAAGAAAATTCAATGGTCTGTCCTGTTTGTGATTATCATTTCAGGATTAATGCAAGAACAAGAATTAAGCAATTGTTTGACGAAGGTTCTTTTGAAGAATTATTTTCTGATATCAAACCTACAGATCCGCTTGAGTTTGTTGATACAGAATCTTATAAAGACAGATTAGCGGCTGCTCAATCAAAAACAGGTTTAAATGATGCTGTTATTGCCGGAATTGGTTCTATTGATGGTCATCGCGTAGCTACTGCTGTTATGGATTTTGATTTTATGGGTGGCTCAATGGGAAGTGTTGTCGGTGAAAAAGTTACAAGAATTATGGAAAAAGCCATAGAACTAAGGCTCCCTGTGCTTGTTGCTACTTCATCAGGCGGGGCAAGAATGCAAGAAAGTGCATTGAGCTTGATGCAGATGGCTAAAACTTCATGTGCTTGTGCCAGATTGGATGAAGCCGGATTGTTATATATTAATCTGATTACAGATCCTACTTTTGGAGGTGTAACCGCAAGTTTTGGTACCTTGGGTGATATTATTGTTGCAGAACAGGGTGCACGTGTTGGTTTTGCTGGTCGTAGGGTTATTGAACAAACAATCAGGCAAAAACTTCCAGCAGATTTCCAAACTGCAGAATATTTAATGAAGTACGGTCAGGTTGATGTTGTATCTTCTCGTAAAGATTTGAAAGCTACATTGGCAAATATCTTGGCTATGCATGAATAAGGAGTATTACGTATGTCAACAGCTTTAGATTTTGAAAAACCTATATTGGAAATTCAAGAAAAAATTGAGGAACTAAAAAAAATGAGTTTGGAGTCCGGCATGGATTTAAATAAAGATATTGAGACATTGGAGCAAGAAGCTGAAGATTTTAAAAAGGAATTATTTGCAAATCTTGATCCTACACAAAAAATGCAAATCGCGCGTCATCCTGAGCGTCCTAAGTTTTTGGATTACGTAAATTTGATGTGTACCGATTTTGTGGAACTTCATGGTGATAGGGTTGGAACTGATGATCGAGCAATTGTTGGCGGGCTTGCAAAGCTTGATGGAAAGCCTGTGATGATTATTGGTACTATGAAAGGCAAATCTACAAAAGAAAATTTGGAATATAATTTTGGTATGCCGCAACCTGAAGGTTATAGAAAGGCTTTAAGATTATTCAAGCATGCAAATAAATTTAATATTCCTATAGTTACTATTATTGATACTCCGGGAGCTTATCCAGGTATTAGTGCAGAAGAGCATGCACAAGGTGCAGCTATTGCTATGAATTTAAGAGAAATGGCTAAATTGAGCGTGCCTGTTGTTGCAATTATTTCAGGGGAAGGTTGTTCCGGAGGTGCATTGGGATTAGCTGTTGCAAATAAGGTTTATTTATTAGAGCACGCTTATTATACAGTAATTTCTCCGGAAGGATGTGCTTCTATCCTCTGGCGTGATGCTTCAAAAAATTTGGAAGCTGCTACTGCTCTTAAAATTACTGCTCCGCATCTTTTAAAATTTGGTATTATTGACGGTGCTATTAAAGAGCCTACAAGAGGGGCTCATACTGACTATGAGCTAATGGCTGCAGAAATGAAAAAAACTATCCTGCAGGCTTTGGATGAATTATCTGGTTTGTCAGGAGATGAGCTGAGGAATCAACGTTATGATAAATTCAGAAAAATGGGTGCTTTTTTAGAAGGATAATTTTTCGAACAGATATAATTTTCTAGGATGTTGTAAGTTATGATAAATCAATTTTGAATAGTTATAACAGATTTTTAGTCGGGATATATAGTCCCGACATAATTTTAAAAGGATATGTATGGACAAGAATTATTTTGAATTAAGATTAAAAATAAATCCCGAAATGGAAGATATTATTTCTGAAATCTTTTTTGATAATTTTGATTGCGAAGGCATTGTTTTGGCTGAAGAAGCTTACAAAGATTTGGAATTGGTTAGTTCTACAGAAGGAACATTGAGAATTTTTTTGAGAAATGATAACAATTCTATGTATGAAGATTTAAAGTACGATATTGAAAATATTCTTGATTTATATAGAGCAGAATTTATTTCCAGAGGTTTATCCGAAGAAGATTTGGGTAGCTGGGAGTTTGAACTCGAAGAAAAACAAAATGAAGATTGGTCTCAAAAGTGGAAAGAAAAATGGGATGTAACCCATGTTACCGATAAAATAGCTGTTGTTCCGGATTGGATTGACTACAGTCCTAAGAAAAATGAAATTATGATTAAATTGGAGCCCGGCTGTGCATTTGGAACTGGTACACATCAGACAACACAATTATGTATGAAAGCTCTTGAAAAATATATGAAACCTGGGTATAGAGTTGCTGATGTTGGTATGGGGTCTGGCATTTTGTCAATCTTAGCGAAGAAGCTCGGGGCATCTTATGTCTATGGTTGTGATAATGATGAAACTGTTATTGACGTTGCACGTGAAAATTCTGCTAAAAATAATGTTGAATGTACCTTTGAAGTAGGGACTGCAGATAAAATTAATGACAAATTTGATTTTGTAGTTGCGAATATATTACATTTTGTTCTTGCTGAAATTATGGGAGATTTGAAAAATATTATGAAAGCTGGAGCATTAATGTCATTAAGCGGGATTCTTTATGAAAAACGAGATATGGTCATTGAGGCCTATGAACGTGAAGGGTTGGAACTTGTGGAAGAAATTCAGCAAGATCAGTGGACTTCATTTGTCGTAAAGAAGAGGTAAATAAATGGATATTTTATTGCAGCCATTTATAAATTTTTATAATAATATAACCTCGGGACAGCCAATTGTTTATATTATATTGTTCGTTGTTATTATTTCTGTCATTGTAGGTTACAAATTAGGAGTCAGACAAATTAACATTGATAAATATTGGAGGAATAAAAAATAATGTCAAAAACAGCAATAATAATACCTGCCAGGTACGGGTCATCAAGATTAGAAGGTAAACCTCTTATTGAAGTTATGGGAAAACCCGTAATTCAGTGGGTTTATGAAAAAGCTAAACAGTCTAAATTGGCGGATATGATTATTGTAGCAACCGATGACAGTAGAATTTATGACTGTGTTACTTCTTTTGGCGGTGAAGCTGAAATGACATCAATTAACCATAAATGTGGTTCAGATAGAATTATGGAGGTTGTATCCAGACATCCTGAAATTTCATATATTTGTAATTTACAAGGTGATGAACCATTAATTAAGCCTGAAAGTATTGATGATGTTATTCGTAATGTCAAAGAGGATGATAACGCGGATATTTCAACTCTTTTAAGAATTATAACTGATGAACAAGAAATAAATAATTCAAATCTTGTCAAGTGTGTAGTGGATAACCAAGGTTTTGCTCTTTATTTTTCGCGTTCAAAAGTCCCTTTTGAACGTAACACCGGTATTGCAACTTTTTATGGTCATTTGGGGATTTATGGTTACAAAAGATCAGCATTAGAAAGAATGACTAAGCTTAATCAGACTCCTTTAGAACGAACAGAAAGTCTTGAGCAATTACGAGCACTGGAAAATGGAATGAGAATAAAAACCTCTTTGGTTGATTTTGTTCCTGTTGGTATTGATACAAAAGAAGATTTAGAAAAATTCAGACATATTCTGGCGTCAAAATTATAGATATTTTTAAAAATACGTGCTTGCAATTTTTCGTAACTTAGTGTAACATAATGTTATAAAAATATAGAAAAATAAACAAAACGTAATATTTTTCATAAGTAAAGTGGTGTAAGATTTTGTAAAGTAAGTAAGGAAAAGACTATGTCAGAAAATGTTGAAGTGGCTAATGAAACTGAGGATCGTCAAAGAATTCTTTTAGCAGATGATGAATCCAGTATAAGACGTATTTTAGAAACTCGTTTAAAAATGGCCGGATATGATGTTTATACAGCGCAAGATGGAGAAGAAGCGGTAGCTGCATTTAATAAGTATAATCCGGATTTAGTAGTTTTAGATGTAATGATGCCAAAAATGGATGGTTATGGCGTTACAAGGGAGATTAGAAGATCTTCAGATGTTCCTATTATTATTTTAACAGCTCTTGGTGATGTATCTGAAAGAATTACCGGTCTGGAATTAGGTGCGGATGATTATGTTATCAAGCCATTCAGTCCAAAGGAATTAGAGGCCAGAGTAAAGGCTGTTTTACGTAGAACAAATAATCGAGAAATGGTTACTCCATCAGGTAAAGTTACTAAAAATGTTATAACAACAGGAAATATTAAGATTGATACTGCTCGTCGTCAGGTTTATAGAAAAAATGAACGAATTAGACTTACAGGAATGGAATTTAGTTTGCTTGAACTATTAGTTAATAATTCTGGTCAAGCCTTTTCGAGAAATGAAATCTTACAGCATGTATGGGCTTATCCACCTGATCATAGGATTGATACACGTGTTGTAGACGTTCATATTTCAAGATTACGTTCAAAATTAGAAACTGATCCGGCAAATCCTGAGCTAATACTTACGGCCAGAGGTATCGGTTATATGTTTCAAAGAATAAATTAATAATAAGAAAGGCTCTGCAAATGAGCCTCTTTTATTTTAAGAGTATACTTTTATTTAACTTTATTGTTTTTATATGTTTAAAAAAGAAATTATTATTATTAGTTTTATTTTAATGCTTATTGCTCTATTTAATATTAAAAGGGATGAACTTTTTGTTTGTAAGGCTAAATTGAATATGTGCAAAATTTCTAGTGTTAATATGTTTAATATAGAGCAATCCAGATATATCTTTATAGCAGATAATATTGTCGGGACAAAAGTTGAAAAATATAGAAAAGTTAGACGCAGAAGACATCGTTCACCGAGAACTCTTACAAGGTATAGATTAATAGTGATTGATAAATCAGGTAAAACTTCTACAATATTTGATGATTATTCCTATGAATCATTAGCTAATAATACTGGTGTAATGATTATGAAATGTTTAAGAAATGAAAATTATCCTTGTGTATTTAAGAAATACCATAATGAATAATTACCTCTTGATTTTAGCTTTTTTTTTGATAATATAGAATTACACGAGATGGCGGGTGTCGCCAAGCGGTTAAGGCCTCGGATTGTGGTTCCGATATGCGTGGGTTCGAATCCCATCACCCGCCCCATTTTTTAGAAGTGATGTTAGAGAATTTTCGAAGTAAAGGGTATTATAAATTTGGCGGTGTTATTTCTTGGATTATAGCACCGTTAGCTTTGTATTGTATCATATATGCAAAATTACCTCATGGCTTTGCTTCTCTTGGTGCAGGATTCTTAAGTGTTTTCTTTTTTTTAGGATTAGTAATATTGTATGCCATACTGTTATTAACAGCTATATTTGATTTCAAACGTATTGTAGATAAGTCAACAAACAATATTATTGATACAGGCTATATTTTAGGACTTATTACGATTATATCTTTTATTTGTATAATTGTATTTTAGTAGCATTTTAATTGTGTTTATAGTATATTCATCATGTAGCAGGTGATGAGCTAACTTCACACAATAAGGTTCGAAGTTCAACCCATTGCTTGCCCCATTTAACAAATTTGACCCTTCGGGGTCTTTTTTGTTGCTACGATTGGTTTTTAAGGTGTAATAAAGAGAGTGCTTTGCGTATGACAGATGGTGCGATTATTTTGGGCAAAAGGATGGATACGCTCTTTCTGCTTGTGTTAGGGTATTTTTGGCTTGGTTCAAACTGTATGATTCCTCCGGGCAAAGTGAGTCGTTTGAGGTTTTTAAAAATTCTGTAGATTATTAATAATATTTAATGTTGTATAATAATTTTTTCTAAACTTACAATACTATACCAATGATTAAATTTATAGCCACATTTATGATATTCTCCAATTTGCTTAAATCCAAGATGCTTATGAAAATTTAAGCTATTAAAGTCTAAATATTCGTCTTTTGGTTTTGTTGGAATAGCAACATTGGCATATAAGTTTGTTATACCCATAGCTTTTAATGTTGTTTCTAAATGGGTATATAAAAGTTTACCGATTCCTTGTTTTTTGTATTCTTTGTTAACATAAACTGATAATTCAACTGAGTATTTGTAGGCTTCTCTACTACCTAATGCTCCGGCGTATGCATAGCCTAATATTTCATTATTAATGCAAGCAACTAAATAGGGGTATGATTCTAGAGTCTTTTTTATCCTATTTTTAAATTCTTCTAAGCTTGGAATTGTGTATTCAAAGGAAATTGCAGTATTAAGAATATAGTATTTATAAATTTTTAAAATTTCTGCAGCATCATCAATAACTGCTGTTCTGATTATAATATTATCCATATTTTTGATATTATCATGAACATAAGTTTGAGATTAAGGCATTCGGTATTATAAGTTTATTTAATGGTTTTTACTGTTTTGAATAATGTTTGTATATGATGTTTGAAATAGTACTAATTATTTTAGCATTATCGTCATCTGACATATTTGAATCTTTAATCATAACGGCTATATAATAAACAGTGCCATCAGATAAAACGACATATCCAGCATCATTATCTGCAATTTTTATTCCTTGCGGTGTTCTTGAACCAGATCCTGTTTTATGATAGAGAGTTATGTTGCTTGGAAGCCCTGCTTTTAATTTATTTGAGCCTGTTGTTGTTTGCCCCATTAAGGTATCTAAATAGATAAGATGTTGTTTAGATAGAAAATTTGTTTCTTTTATATATTTCATAATTAATATAATATCTTTAGGTGTTGATTTGTTTAGGTATTGAGCAGCTATTTCTCTGTTCATTTTTTTCTCATTAACTGATATTTCTATATTTGTAAACCCAATGTTATGGACAAATTTTTCTAGTTGATTTATACCTCCGGTATATTCAATCAGAATATCGCAAGCATTATTATCACTTTCACAAATCATATATTTTAATAGCTCGGCAATGCTTATCCGAATAGGATAGGTGGTATATTTTTTCAGCATTGGACTATAAGTATTTGTGTCAATCATATTTTTTTTGACTGTTAATTGTTGATTTAGAGGTATATTTTTATTTTCTAAGTCTTTTAAAACTTTTATAGCTACAAAATATTTAAAAATACTTAGCATCGGGTACTTTTTATTATTTATAGTTGTAATTTTGTTGTCTTTTGCAACAGCTATTCCAATAGCCCCATTAAACTTACTCATACTTAAGTATTTTTTCAGTTTATAATTTAATGAGTTTGTGAATACTATACTTGCAAGTATAAATAATAAAATAAATGCAGCTATAAATATTTTATTTTTGAACATAATTCTGATTTTTATCTTACGACTTTATAGATTAAGTAGTAGATTATTGAAGAAATTATCATACATGCAGGAATTGTTAGAATCCATGCAATAACAATATTTCCAACGATTCTCCATTTTACAGCATGTGCATGTAGTGTTGAGCCGACTCCCATAATTGCTGTAGATATGACATGAGTTGTACTTAGAGGAATTCCAAAATGCGATGCCGTTAATATTAACGCGGCAGCAGAAGTTTCAGCTGCAAAACCGTGTATAGGTTTTAATTTTATGATTTTGTGTCCCATTGTTTTTATAATTTTCCAGCCGCCATTCATTGTTCCGGCTGCCATTGTAAGAGCACAGGCAATAATTACATATATAGGAATATCAAAGTCTCCTGCAGCATTTTTATGTAAGAGACCTCCTGCTAATAGTGCCAGTGTAATTATCCCCATTGTTTTTTGGGCATCATTTGAGCCATGGCTCAATGCCATTAATCCAGAAGACAAAAGTTGAAGCTTTCTAAATCGTTTATTTACTGTTCCCGGATGAGCTCGGGTAATAAGTACTATCCAGGTTATAATAAGCATAAGAAGAAATCCTGCACAAAACCCCAAAATTGGTGATGTAAACATTGGGATGATTACTTTATCGATAAGAGTATTGAAATGAATCGCTTCAATTCCTGCTTTTACTATTGTTGCACCCAGCAGACCACCAATAAGTGCATGAGATGAACTTGAAGGTAATCCGAGATACCATGTCAATAAATTCCACAATACAGAAGCTAATAATGCGCAGAAAATGACTGTAAGAGTTATCATTTCAGAATTCACAATTCCTGAACCTATGGTTTTAGCAACATGGGTTCCAGTTAAAGCTCCTATAAATTCCAGACTTGCACCAAATAACACTGCTTGTTTTGGTGAAAGAACTTTTGTTGATACAACCGTTGCTATTGCATTTGCGCAATCGTGGAATCCGTTGATAAATTCAAAAATAAGTGCAATTATAACTACTGCAAATAATAATATTATTGTTATTGTCATTTTTACTTCCTAGCTTTGTTTTAAAACAACATTTAAAATTGTATCTGATACATAAAAACAAGCATCGAGTGCATTTTCAATTTCTTTGTATATATCTCTAAGTTTTATAACTTCTAGAGCATCATATTTTCCTGAAAATAATTCATACATTGCTTTTCTGTGAATTTCATCACCATGAGACTCAAGTTCTTTCATTGCAATGTTTGCAGCTGTAATTTCTTCTACGTTGCTTACTTTTTTAAATTTTTTAATTATTTTTCCCAACTGTTCTGTTGCTTGAACTAAAGTAAAGGCCTGTTCTTTCATTTCATCAGTGTATTCAGTTAATCTGTACACTTCTAAATTTAAACAGGCTTTTACAATTCGTTTATTAATTTTTCGTAATTGAACTGCAATATATTGTATATCTTCTCTTTCTATAGGGGTTATAAAACTTTTATTCAATTGTTTAAGTGTTAATTTGAATGATATTGAACCCTTTTTTCTATATTTTAGAGCTTTTTCTTTTTGTTCTTCCGTGAGTTTATTTTTCATTATTTCGTCATATAATTTGGCAGTTTCAATACAAATGTCCGAGCTGTCTTGAAACAGCGTAAAAAACATTGTATCCTCCGGTGGCATGATGTATGACATTAAATTGAATTTTGGCATAAATCCCTCCTTTTTGTCCACACACGCACAGCATATATAAAAAATGTTTTTTAATAAACAATTCTGTTACAATATGTTACATCTGATATTTTTAATCTTACATAAAATATGTTCTTATATTTTTTTTGATAAAATTATATTGGAGGGGGTATGGAAAAAAATATTATTTCCACAGCAACAATAAATAATTGGGCTCGACTGGGAGTGGATGCCGAAGATATAAATAATAAATTATCTAAAAGGGCTAACAAAAGATGTTCTGTAAAAAATATAATCCCTCTTGAGTATTTTAGTGATAAAAAGAATATGATTTTGTTAGATAGGATTATCTCTTACGTAAAGGAAAATAATTGTAATATCCGTTCTATTATTTATACACTGGCAATTAAATTTCTAATAAATATGGGGCTTGTTGAGTTAGATTCTAAATATAAAATTATTTCAAGAAATAAATATCTGGGGACTATATTAGAAGAATATGGCACGTCTATTGATAAAATATTGTTAAATATGGAGTATCCTCTTCAGGAACGAGATTTTCTGGGACTTGTATATCAGTCTTTATTAAAAGAAGGTACTAAGAATGTTAAGGGAGCATATTATACTCCGGAGATTATTCTGGATTTTATAAAAGATAAATTACGAGATGATTCTGTGTATCTTGATCCTTGCTGTGGAACAGGAAGTTTTCTGCTTGCGGCTGCAGAAAAAATTGTTAACCCTGAAAATTTGTACGGTTGTGATATTGATGAAAATGCTTGTTTTATTTCTAAAATAAATTTAATTGTAAAATATAGAAATATTGAGTTTAATCCTAAAATTTTTAATATGGATTTTATATCTGAAAAAAAACTTTTGAAAGATGTAAAATTTGATGTAATAGCAACAAATCCTCCATGGGGTGCGATGACGAAAGACAATTATTGTTCGTTATATCCTGAAATTAGTTCGAATGAATCTTTTTCATATTTTATTGTGAAGTCGTACTCATTTATCAAAGAAAACGGCTATTGTGCATTTGTGTTGCCTGAATCAGTTTTAAATGTTGCAGTCCATAAAGATATTAGAGAATTTATTTTAAATAAATATTGTTTAAAGTCCATTTATTTTTTAGGTAGAACTTTTGAGGGTGTATTGACAAATGTTGTATTTTTAGAGCTTTTTAAGTCCTCAGATACAGATAATATAAAAATTGTTAAAAATGAGTGTGAAAATTTTGTTTCATCAGGTGTCTATAAAAATAATAAGAATTTTACATTTTCGCTGATGACTAATAGGGATGCAGAGATTATAAATAAAATATATTTAAATGAGTATGAAACTCTGAGTAACAGTTTTTGGGGGCTTGGTATTGTAACCGGTAATAATAGAAAGCATCTTAAACATTCTTCTACAACTGGTGAAGAACCTATTTATACAGGAAAGGAGATTTCAAAGTATTTTTTACGTCCTGCAAAAAATTTTGTTCTGTATAACAGGGCTTTATATCAGCAAACAGCTCCGGATTCTCTATATAGAGCAAAAGAAAAACTTGTTTATAAATTTATATCGAAAAATCTTGTCTTTGCGTATGATAATCAAGGAAGTTTATTTTTAAATAGTGCTAATATTTTAATTCCAAATATGGAAACTCATTCTATTAAAACAGTGTTGGCATTTTTGAATTCTGAGCTTTTTAACTATATTTATATGAAAAAATTCGGAGGAATAAAAATTTTGAAATGTAATTTGCTGCAGTTACCGTTTATTAAATTATCTGTTAGTGAAAAAGCAAAATTGGAATATTTTGTAAATGCTTTGCTGGCTAATTATGACACAGGTTTATTTAAAGAAATAGATGATTTTGTATATAAACTTTTTAAACTGGGTAATGATGATATTAAATATATCAAGCAAATGATTTGTTAAATGTTAATTCAAATATGGAAAATATAGTATAATTATTGTTAAATAAAAAGAAAGTAGCTTATGGATAAGAAGAAATTTTTAAATGGTTTAATTTTTGTGGTAATTGCAGTTGTTGCAATTTGGTTGCGTTTATTATATATAGATACTGATTTATGGTATGATGAGGCATGTTCGTGGTTCAGTGCAAAGCAGTCTTTCCCTTATGGTATTATGGAAAATTTGTTAACACTTGATTTACAGCATACTCCTTTGTATTTTTTTCTGTTACATTTTTGGATGAAACTTTTTGGGCAAAGTGAAATTCCGATGCGGATTTTATCTTTGATTTTCGGTCTGGGTTCTATACCTTTGGTTTATACTGCCGCAAAGAAAATATCTACGGGAAAAATTGCTGTTTGGGCTGCATCTTTAGCTGCTGTTAGTCCATTATTGGTTCTATTTTCTGTAGAGGTAAGAATGTATCCTATTGTTACATTTTTAGTTCTTTTATCTTTCAATTATTTAATTGATTTTGAGCAGAAAAATGATACAAATTCTTTAATAAAACTTGTTATCGCAAATGTATTAATTCCTTATACGTTAGTTGGTGGAATTTTGTATAATATTTCATTATTTATTTGTTATTCTATTTATTTGTTTAAAAGCAAGAAAAGAGTTTTTATTAGTTATCTTAAGGCTGTGGCTGCTGAATATGTTTTGCTTATTCCTTATTTTTGTATGGTTGCCTATTATGCCAAAGAAAGACGGCTTTTTGTAATTGCGCGTGAAGGAGAGTTACAATTTTTCCATGTTATAGACGTAATTCGTAACTTTTTTGGTTCTACTCTTATTAGTAATATTTACTGGCCATCAATAGATCCATATAATTTTACATTTATTTTTACTATTGCCGTTGTTGTTCCTTGTGTTTATTTTGTTTGGGCTTTAGTTAAAGGTGCAAAGACTGAAGATAAATTTTTAAAAACTCTATATTATGTTTTCTTTTTAAGTTTTGTGTTATCTGTATTTTTTGCCTTATTTAAGGTCAATATTTTAACTGTTAGATATATTTTATATTTGCTTCCTCCGCTATTCATACTATCTGTTATTGGTTTATTTACCAATTTATCGGATAAGCATTGTAAAATATTTTTGAGTGTATTTATTACTTTTTGCGTAATATATTGTACCCATAATTATCCGTTTTTTAGAATTTTAAAAACGAATGCATTAAAAACGGTTAGATTAGAGTCTGATAATTTGCATCTTGGAGTAGATGATGTCATAATAATGCCGTTTGCTTCTGATGCTCCGTATTACTTTAGAGATTTAACATCCCCAAGGGTTTTCAATTTTGATTTTCATAAGCAAGCCAGAAATCCTTATAATGATAATTTTTACGATAAAGTACAGCAGGATAAAATGGCAACTAATTTAAAATATAAACAAATGTATTTTGCAGTTATGTCAAATGAGGTGTTATCTGATAATTTTTATAAGTACTTTGTTCAAAATGTAAATATGACTGTCCCTAGTACAAGGTATGTTTTGCTTGCTATTTATGGTTCAGATGCAAATTCGCTTGTATCGATTCAGGATTTGAAAAAATATATAACTCTTGAATCTGATGTAGAAAAAGATATGTTGGGAGTTATGTTTAAAAAAACTTTATGTGATATCAGAGCGATGCTTGATATGGATTTTGAATATGTAAAATCTTATCATCGTGATAATTATACGTTCTTGTTATATCGAAAAAAATAATTATAATAAAATTGAGGTTTTATGAAAAATCGTATCTTATTCTCTGTACTAATGATATTTACGTTTGCTATAGCGGCATATTGTGTTGAAAATTCTGATGATGTCCAATGGAAAAAAGTATCTGAAAACAATTATATTGATTCGGATGGTATTGTAGGAACGACAGAAATATATGGGTTTACGTTTCTTTTAAAATCATACAATAAAGGGCAGTATGAGCCTGTTAACGGACATGATATTTCATATACATTGAGTCAATATACTATCGATTGTGTAAAGCGGACATATAAAATTGGTGTAATAGATTCTTATGGTTATCGTGATAATTTTATAACAGGTGATTATAATCGGTTTGCTCAATTTCAACCAATTGTTTCCGGGACTGCAGTTAGTGCTGTGGCAAATAAATTGTGCAGGGAATAAAAAAGCGTAAATTACTTTACGCTTTTTTAAATATTTATATATTATTAGGCTGCAACATCAATTTTTTTGCCAGTTTCTGATTTTACTTCAGTTGTGTTGCTATTTTTTTCTTCTACAGGTATTGAAGCTTTGTTTTCACCAGGTTTAGTAATAGTTTCATCTTTTTTGGCAATTTCAACTATATCTTTTTCTGGTGTTTTTTCTAAAGCTACTTGTGGAAGATTTTCTACCAATTCTTTTTTAAAATCTTCCAATGGCATTTGTCTAACTCCGTTTTTATCGCCTACTAATGTAACGATACCATTGTTTTTTGTTGCAGAGATGTTTTCTCCGTCTTTAGTAGTGTATTTAATTGTTGTAAAAGGTTGTGGTTTTGTAACTGCATCTACCATAATTTTTTTCCCTTTCTTTATAGATTTACTCCGACATTAAGTGGGGTGAATCTATAAAATTGCTTTAACAATCTTCTTTTTTTACATTTCTTAATTTTTGATTATGTTTTAATTTTGCTTTAAATTTTGCTCGTTCCTTACTTATAATATTCCCTGCAATTTTTTTTAGCAAGTTTATTTTTTCTGTGAACATATAATCTTTATTTAATTTTTTCAAATCCAGAGCTTTAATTTTTTGGTGCTGTTTATTTAGTTTTTTTGCATATTTTTGTTGGGTAAAATATGCATTGTTTTCCATTATTAAGCTGTATCTGCTATCTTGAAGATAATTTATTTTATCTGTTATACTCATGCCTTTTAAAAATTCTTTTAGTTTATATTCAATTTGTTTTAGAATATATGATTTTTCATTTTTATTTGTTGCGGCTTCGTAATTATAAATATATTCGTCATAAATGTTGTTGTATTTATTAGTTAAAAGATTTTTATTTGCCATGTCTTGATTTCTGGCAAGGTATTTAGGATTAAATAATTGATCTGTTATATGCTGAAATTCGTGCAATAATGCGGGTAAATCTTGTAATTTTATTTTTTTGTTTTCTGTTGGTAATTCAATTGTTGTAATATTAATTTTTCCGGAGTTTGCTGAATATCCTATATCGCTGTAACCATCAAAATCTGCATTGCATTCACTGTTTTTTACAATAACTCTTACATGTGAAGGCAGAATTTCATCAATACAGTCTTGTATTTTTAATAATTCTATTTCTCCATTTTTAAATCGTCCTTTTATGTTTTTGTAGAGTTTATTTACTAGCTGTCCAGATTTTCTCTGTCTATCCTGTAGTGTACCTTTAGTATATTGATATGGTAATTTTACTTGTGGTAATAGTTTATTTGACATGGTGTTCTTTCTAAGGCTTAAAAAGATTATTTTTTGTTAATATTTTAATATTTGTTAAATTATATTATTAATGCTATCTTAAATGTATGATAGATTTAATGATTTTATATGTATTATTAAAACGAGATTTAACAATGTACGCTATTCATAAGCGTATACAGGATTATTTTTTACCGTTTACAACTCCGAGTTTTGGAGCTTTAAAACCTGCATTGGTGCGATTAGAAAAAAAAGGATGTATATCATCTGCCAAAATGATGTCTGATGGAGGAAAATTATCAATTTTTTACTCGATTACGAAAGAAGGTTTAAAAGAGATAAAATTTCAGTTACTTAAACCATTTTCCAGTAATCCTCTTCAATTTTTGTCGGACGCAAGAGTAAAATTATGTTGTGCATCTTATTTAAGCAGTGATGAAAGTTTTGAATTGTTTCAAGATATAAAATCGAATGCTCTTATGCACAGGATAAATGCAGAAAAGATAATATCTGACGAATATAATACTGTTGATTTTTATCAAAGAATAGTATTAGATAATACAATTTGTGAATATAATAATTTTATTTCTATGATTGAAGGACTCGAAAAGGGAAATGCCAGCAATAGTAAATAGTGTATTAGTTAATTCGATAGCGGAAGAACTTGATATTGAAAAAGGTGATGAAATTCTTTCAATTGATGGTAATAAAATGCTGGATATGATTGATTATAATTTTTATATGAAATCGGAGTTGATTACTGTTGAAGTAAAAAAATATAATGGTGAAATTGAAGAAATTGAGATTGAAAAAGATTATGATGAGGATTTGGGAATAGTTTTTGAAAGTGCTGTTTTTGATAAGATAAAACCTTGTTTAAATCATTGTCTCTTTTGTTTTGTTGATCAGCAGCCTAAAGGATTAAGAGATAGTTTATATGTAAAAGATGATGATTATAGACTTTCATATTTGCAAGGTACTTATATAACTCTTACAAATTTAAAAGAGAAAGACTTGCAAAGGATTAAACAAATGCATTTGGGACCATTTTATGTCTCTGTACACACGACTAATCCTGAATTAAGAGTAAAAATGTTGAGAAATCCTAATGCTGGTAAATCATTAGAAATTTTAAATTGGTTTAGAAAAAATAAAATACCATTTCATGCTCAGATTGTGTTATGTCCTGGTATAAATGACGGTGCTGAATTGGAGAGAACTCTTTCTGATTTGGCAAAACTGAAAAATACAGTATTATCTACAGCTATTGTTCCGGTTGGAATTACTCAGTTCAGACCTGACGGCGAACTTCGTAGGGTAGATAAAAGTTGTGCTGTTGAAACTATTAAGATAGCATCAAAATTCAAGCGTGTTTGTTGTTCAGATGAAATTTTCTTGTTGGCAGGTGAACCTATTCCACCGGCAAAATATTATGGTAATTATTCTCAGCTTGATGATGGTGTTGGTGCGCTACGTCTTACTTTAGATGATTTTAAAACTCTGAATCTTCCAAAGTCAGTATCAAAACCTTATAAACTTATTTTTGCTTGTTCTTATGCAGCAAAGGATATGTTAGAGAAAATTTCTTCAAGTTTAAATAAAATAAAAAATTTGGTAGTAGAAGTGCACCCTGTTAAATCTGAATATTGGGGGCATGATATTACTGTTGCAGGACTTATTACTACTGATGATTTAATTAGAACAGTAAAAAATGTAGAATGTGATATTGTGGTTATTCCATCTATTATGTTAAGACCTTATAGTGAAGATTTTCTTGATGGTAAAAATTTAGACTATGTAAAAGATAAATCAGGAAAAGAATTTTTTGTTCAACAAGACATATATTCATTAAAAGAGATTGTTGATTATATTCAAAATCTATAGGAGTTTTCATTTTTGAGTAAGGGTAAATTGGTTTCAGTTATTGTAATATCATTGTTGATAGCTTTGTATATCTATTTTCATCCAAGCAGTGAAGTGATGAACTGCGATAAAAATTTAGAATGTAAAATAAGTCATAAATTTTTGGGAATATTAGATATTAAAACCGGAATTGATCTATCAAAAAACAGTTATATGACAGGAAGGACAAAGTTGAAAAGTTGTACGAGATATGCTCCGCATTCTTGTACTTATGTGGTTTATCCATTAATTGCAGATGCTAATAATAAAGTCCGTTCTCCGTTTATATATTATTATACTTCTTCTGAATACGAGGATTTTAATAACTCTATTGGGTTTGAGATTAATCAGTTTAAATCCTATGTTAATAATCCTAAAATAGGTTTTTCTATGAAAGCGGCATCAGGAAATT
This sequence comes from Candidatus Gastranaerophilales bacterium, assembly GCA_928722015.1. GTDB lineage: Bacteria > Cyanobacteriota > Vampirovibrionia > Gastranaerophilales > Gastranaerophilaceae > Zag111. The sequence continues at coordinate 74,917 of CAKMWI010000008.1, forward strand.
TGTTGTTTATTTTTACAATATGTTTTGCTGCATTAGGGTTTTTCTGTTATTATATTTTTAATTTTATTGAAAATTTATTTAAAAAATTATTTAAAAAATAAAAAAGTCTGTTGTTCTGTTTCGGATTTGGTACAACAGAAGATTTAATAAGTTGGAGATTTTGTTATGAAAGTAATTGATACTCTTATTAAAGATAATATTTTTAATATTCTTCTTGTTATAATTGTCTTAGTTGTTGTTTATCTGCACCCAACTAATGAGGTTATGACTTGCGACAGAAATTTCTCTTGCTCTGTTATTCATAATTATTTCAATGTCCCTGTGTTTTCAACGAAATTTAATATATTACCAAACAGTTCTATATTTGGAGAGACAAAAAAGTTTCCGCTAAAAGGAGGAGGGGGAGATTATCTTGGATATTTTTATTTTTATGATAACAATATGAAAGTTATTTCTCCGTTTATTTCCCATAATCGATATTATTCTGAGAATGATTTTAATGAACAGTTAAGTGAATATAAAAAGTCATTTGCCAGTTATATGGAATCTCCTGAAAAAGGATCTATAATTGTTGTTTCTGCCGGCTCAAGATTCTTTATGATTATTTTTATTGCTATTCTTTTATATTGCATTGTAAACATGAAGAAGTTTGTAAAAAATAGGTAAATTTTAAGGTACAGGGTCATACCCTCCGGGGTTGCCAGGGTGGCATTTGCAAATTCTTTTTATTCCGAGCCAAGAGCCTTTAATTGCTCCGTATTTTTCAATAGCTTGTTTTGTGTATTCAGAACATGTTGGATAAAACCTGCATACTTTAGGAGTAAATTTTGAAAAATATTGATATATTTTTATAAGTAATAGTAGTAGCTGTTTCATTTCAATGCCTGCTAATCTGTTATGTATGCTTCGCCGATAGTATCTATGGCTTCAACTTTAATATCAGTTATTAGTTCAGAATAAGAAATTACAACAATAGTTGGTATGTGTCTTTCTAATAATTGGTAGAGCGGCAATCTGATTCTTGGAGAACACAAAACGACAGGTTGTTTTCCGCAAGTCTGATGTGCTCTCATAAGTGTAGTGGCCGTTGTTTCAATGAGTTCTTGAACTTGAACAGGATTTAGTAAGAACATTGTCCCAAGTTCTGTTCTTTGACAGCTGTCATCAAGTGTTTTTTCCCATTCAGGAGAAAGGGTCAATGCATATAAAACTTTGTCATCCTGAACATTTGATAAGCATATTTGACGGCCCAATGCTGCTCTTAATCGCTCAGATAGAATATCTGGTTCCTTGGAAAATCTTGCGTAATCACAGAGTCTTTCAAATACAAAAATAATATCTTTTATAGAAACTTTTTCTCTAATCAGGTTAACAAAGATTTTGCGCAAATCGCTTGTTGAAATTATTGTTGGAACCAAATCGTTTACAAGTGTAGGGTCTTGAGAACGTACGAGTTCCATTAATTTCAGAACATCCGTTTTGGTCATAACTTCATCAACATGTTTTCTTACGCATTCTTGCAGGTGTGTAACAATAACGTCTGTGGCGTCAACTGCGGTTACAAGACGTGCAGATTTTGCATCTTCAGCTGTAATCCAGTAAGCTTGAGTTTGATATGTCGGGTCAATACCTATTATGGCATCTTCAGGCACTTCCTTTTTCATAGAATCCCATTGATCAGCTATTACCATAAATTTCCCTGGATAAACATAACCTGTTGCAACAGTATTTCCTCGAATTGATATCATGTATTCATTTGCATCAAGCGCTGATGAATCCATAATTCTTATATTTGGTAATATATAGCCCAATTCATCTGTTACTCGTTGACGAAGTGCAGCAATTTTGGCAAGTAATTGACCTTCTTGATCAGGATCTGCAATTACAAGAAGATTTGAACCGACTTGCAAGCTTAAAATATCAACTCCCAAACGTTCGTACATTCTGTTAGGATTAACAAGGTCTTGCATATTTTGGCGAACATTTTCAAGTTGTCCCAATTGAGATTGGACATCTGCATTGATTAAAACCTGGAATCCGGCAATAAATAGCCCTATTGCAAACATGAAAAATGGTAATGGCGGTAAACCGGTACCTTGCCAGAACCAAGTATGACCTGTAAAACCAAGTAATAGTAAAAATGCAGCTGCAAAAAACAGAGCATAAGGTTTACTTGTTATTTGTGCTGTAACATCAGTACCTAATGACGGACTTGCGGCTGAAGCACGAGTCATAAATATACCTGCAGCAATTGACATCAGGAGAGATGGAACCTGTGAAGCCAGACCATCACCTATAGTTAAGACTGTATATTTAGAAACTGCATCGCCAATTGGCATCTGGTTCATTAAGCATCCTACGCATAAACCTCCGACAATGTTGATTATAACAATAATAATACCAGCAATTGTATCCCCTTTTACGAATTTCATTGCACCGTCCATAGAACCCATCAGGTTTGATTCTCTGGATAAATCTTCACGTTTTTTTGTTGCTTCTTCCGGTGAGATTAAGCCAGCATTAAAGTCCGCATCAATAGTCATTTGTTTACCAGGCATGGCATCTAATGCAAAACGCGCTGAAACTTCTGCAATACGTTCTGCACCTTTAGTAATAACCATAAATTGCACAACAGTAATAATCAAAAATATTACTCCGCCGACAATCATGTTTCCACCTGTTACAAATGTTCCGAATGCGTGAATAACTTCTCCTGCTTCTCCTTTTGCTAAAATAAGACGGGTAGATGCAATTGATAGTACTAATCGAAACATTGTTCCAACAAGAATAATTGAAGGAAATGAGGATAATTCAAGGGTCTTTTGTACGTATAAAGCAAACATTAATAGAACAATTCCTAATGTTATATTTAAGCAGATACAAAAATTTATAACCCAGTTTGGTAATTCAACCAATAAGATAATCAAAAGGAACAGCACAAAGACTGCCATAAAAATTTCACTTATTGGATTGTTGTTTCCCTCCGGTGCTGCCATTAAACTTCCTTCAATGCTTCACTTATAATTGCTAATTGTGTTTCTATTGTCGCATCGATTACTCCATTTGTTGTTGTAATCATGCAACCTCCTTCCATTGTGTTTTCATCAGGAATAATGATAACTTTTGCTTCTAGTCCCGCTGTGTTTATAACTTCAGGCATTTCTTGCTTTAGCATTGCAGCCTGAGCCGGATTGACTTTTAGCATAATTTTTGTTTCTTCTTTCGATAAACCTTTTAAGATATCTTTGATATTTTCAAGTAATATTTCAGGATTTTCTACCATTTCTTTTTTAATAATTTTTTTTGCAATATCAAGACTTATTTCTAATACATCCGGTGCAATACTTTCATAGACTTCTTGTTTGGCATTAAAGAATACGTCGATTGCCTCTTTTAATCTTGCCAAATCTTCTTTAGCATAGTGTAAGCCATCTTGATATCCTTCTTTTGCTGCGGCTTCTCTGATTGAATTGGCTTCTTCTTTTGCTCTGGAAATAAGGTTTCTGTCGTCAATGCGTCTGAAGCCCCTCCTTCTATCTCCTTTTCGCCTTTCCTGTCGTTGTTTAAAGTCTATATTATCCAAATCAAATAAATCGATATCTTTTTCTTCGATATTTTGTTCAGATTCGACTATATCCCTATTTGTATCCGAATTTTGTTCTTGCACCTCATTCGGAATTGTTGTTTTACGTTTCTTTTTTATAATCATGATTCAACATTATTATACACTATTCTTAAGATGTGAGGCAACAACACTTGCAACCTTTGGAGGAATTTTGTCATAGTAATCACCTTCTAAGGCATTAAATACAAGTCGTTTAACCCCAACTCTTTCACGTGTTAACATTGTGTCTAATTGTGTAGTTGTATATTTTGATGCAATATTTCTCAGTATTAAAACTACTTTATTGGGTGTTAAATCAGTAGTTTTAGGTAAATTCGTTTTTATTTCCTGAAGGCAGCGTAAAGCATTATGTGTACCTATTCTTTCAGGTAAATCAGGAAATTTCATATATTTAATTACGGCTTGTGCATCCTCAGGATTAAACTTATTTAGTATAGTTTGGACTTTATCCTGATTCATCTTTTTAAATAGCATAGCTACAGTTGCCAATTTTAAAACTTTTGAATCAACTTTAGGAAATGTTGTTTCCGTTCCTATAGGTGATGTTAGAGATTGATTTTCAGCACCGGCAATTGCTGTTGAATTTTGTTCTGCTGCTTGTTGCTGCTGCTGCATTTCTTGAGCCATTCTATCCATGTTTGATTGTGAAGCTGCGTATTCCATTAAACCTTCATCAATGGCTCCTTTATTCTTTAACTCTGTAATGGCTTCCAGATAACTCTTTTTTACGTGATGTTCAATAAGTTCCAGTATTTTATCGTGTGGAAGTCCTTGGGAAAATGTTTGTTTAGCGATTTCAAAAATTGTATAAGCAATTTTTTGCATAATAGGATCCCAATATTGTTGAGGAATTCCTGAACGTATAACATCTACTGATTTATGGAATGACCATTCAGCAATAATTTGAGTTATTGTTATCGCTTGATCTTCATTAAAATTTAGATTAGGATCTTCTGCTAAAGCTTTTCCTGATAATAGAGAAAAGTTTCCTAAAGTTTGTATTACGTATTGTTTTTGGTTATCATCAAAATCTGCAGGAACAAGTTCTTGAGCTTGTGCTGCAAGATTTTGAGCAAAAGATTCATAATCAAAATTTTTAGTTGCCATTATTTATTAACCTTCTTTTGTAGAGCCTTCTTCTATCCAGCTTTTTATATTATCAGCAGCGTCCTCTGTGATTTCATTAGAGATACTGTCTAATGAATCAAGAAGAAGATTTTCATCGAACTGAGGTAGCTGGACTCTTTGATTTTGTTGATTCATTAAATCCTGTGCCAATTCTGATTGTCTTTGAGTTAGTTGGCTGGCTCTTGAGTTTATATCATTTAATTGTCTTTCCTGTTCAAGAGCTTTTTGACGTAATGCTTCAACTTCAATTTCATTTTCTTCTCTTATTTGTTTAACTTTAGATGAAATAGCTTTAAATATTATAATAAGTCCAAGTGCTGAAAGAATAAGTGCCAGCCACCATGGATTACCTGATTCATCTGGTTTAGGCAGATTTTGAGGTCTATCAGGAGTAAGATAAGGATCATTTGAATTTGTAAATGCAATTGATACACTTTCTGCAGAAACTTTAGGACTTGCTGCTCTTGCAATTAATTCTTTTAATTCTTCTATAGTTGTGTCGCTAGGCAAGTTATTTCTGTCTAGGGTTACTGCAATTGAAATATCTTCTACAACACCTGGTTTAATGTATTCATTTGTTTGGGTTTTAGTTACCCCGTATTGAGTTTCTGTAGCTTGTCTGGAATAGTTTCTATTCTGACTAGAATCACTGCCGCCTGTAGGTAGTCCGTTTGGAAGGTATGTACTTACGGCATTAACTCCTCGACTTTGGTCTTGTGTTCTATCGCCCAGACCTTCCCTAAAAGATTGTTCAGAAACAGAAGCTTTTTTTGTCGGATCATATTCAATTGAAAATTTTTCAACCGGAGCTTGTCTTAAGAATGTACTCACAGTTGCAACGTAATTTCCGGGACCAACTAATCTATCAAGTTGTTTTGAAATTTTTTGTTGCATATATTTATCATTTTCTTCAAGTTTTTGCAACATTTCATCTTCAGCATTCATTACGCTGTGATATACATTTCCGTTTGTATCCGTAATTGCTATATTTTCTGCAGTTAATCCTGATACACTGCCTAATAGTAAATTTGTAATTGCTTTAACTTTTAATTGATCTAGTTTTTCGTCAATTGGCATTACCAGTTGAACGGTTGCTGTTTTAGGTTTTTGATCTTCAAACATTGAGTTTGATTCTGGTATTGAAATAAATACTGTAGCATTTTGTATTGGTTTAATTTGCTTTATTAATCTTGCTAATTCTCCGTTCATTGCTCTTGCTAAACGAATTCTTTTGTCTTCTTTTGTTGATGTGAAGTCGCCTTTGTCAAAAATTTCAAGTCCGACATTTTGATCTACAAGACCACTTTGGACAATTGCAATAAGAGCATTATCTCTGTCAGTGATTGTACATTTTTTTGTTAAAGTAGAGCAATTATTTTTGTTTAAAACAAGTTTTGATTTTGTACCATCAAGTTGTCTTTCTACAGTTATTCCTTGTTTTGCTAAGAGAGCTTGTATTTCCAGTGCTTTACCTATATTATCAGTGGTAAGGAGATCTACATTAGCTTTTAGAGGTTCTGCGCCAACGACATTATTATTTTTGCTACCATTATTGGCAGCAATTGATATACTTATAATAATAATGGCAAGAACAAGTACTCCAACACCGATTAGCCCGTATAATAAAGGTTTGTTTTCTAATATTTTGCTAAAATCCATTTCCGTCCCACTGTCTGTTATTATTACTTATATGCAATATTAGAGTTTAAATATGTTATACAGAAATCTGCATTACTCTATCGTAAGCGTTAATTACTTTACCAACAATTTGAGTTGCAACATTTACACTGATTTCAGATTTTGACATTGCTGTCATTACATCATGAATATCTACATTTTGGTTGCCGGACATAACATCTTTTAATAAATTATCCGGAGCTTCCATTTCTGCATTAAGATTTTCCACCAATCCGCTAAATACCTGTTTAAAATTTTGAGTTTCAGGCTTTTCCACTCTATCCATTCTTAAACTAGGCATATTAGTACCTATACCTGAATCATATTTAGTGTGTTGTATTCTTGAAGCTAAATCATACTGTGGAAAATTACTATACATAATACTACCTCTCTAGTTTATAATAACTTATAATACTGTCTTTTTTCAACTTTTATGCAAAAAATCAATCAAAAGGAGTATAAACTTTGTGCTTATTGCTTTTTGATACTTCATATTTAATAATATTTTTTTATTTTTCAACAATTTTTTTGTATTTGCTCATATATTCAATTTGAATATAATTTATTTTTATATATAATTTTTTTAGTTTTATACTAGGAGGAAAAATGGATAAAGTATTTTCTGGACAAATAACATTATTAAAAGCTCTGGCAATAATGCTGGTTGTTTCAGGACATTTAGAATTTTCAATATTCGGAATGTTTCCGCCTTATTCATTTCAGTTAGCATTGTTTTTTTTCATATCCGGAATGTTGTTCAAGGATAAATATTTAGATGATGTTGCAACTTATTTTTCCAGAAGGCTTAAATCATTGTTGCTTCCTTATTTTTGTTATGAATTTGTCTATTTATTAATTACTTTGGCTCTTGTTCCGGTAATTGGTGAATTTTTCGGTTCTCCTATTTCTTTGAAAAACTTTTTTATAACTCCGTTCTTGAACGGGCATCAATTACTTTTGTGTGCTCCATTGTGGTTTGTTCCACAGTTATTTATGACTCTTATTGTATTTTTATTTTTAATGCGAATACTGAGAGCTGTTGATAATAAATTTGTTCATTTGGCATTATTTTCAATATTAGGTTTTGGTTCTATTCCTGTATGGAAGATGCTTTCTGAACATACTCCATTTGCGTTAGTTGTTATAAGAACTACATTTTCATTGTTTTTTGTTTATTTAGGATATTTTTATGTAAAGTATATTAAAGATAATTATGATATTTTTACAACTAAATGGCTTGGTGCAATTATACTTTTCCAATCAATATTATGGTTATTTAATAGAGACTATGACCCTGTTCATGGAATAGGGCTTAGTTATGTTCTTGTTTGGTGTAGGTTTGATGATCAGATAATAGTTCCAGTGTTTACATCTATTACCGGTATTTGGGTTTGTTTATATACAGTTAAACTGTTGTACCCTTATTTTAAAGATGTAAAATTGCTTCAAAGCATGGGGAAAGTTACGTATCATATTATGGCAAACCACCTATTTGTGATGTATATGATAACTTTAATTATATTCAAAATCAAAGGTATTCCGTTATCAGAAAAAGGGGATAAAATTTACTCTATTTACAACCCTGTTCAGACAACATATTTATATTTTGTAGTTGTAATGCTTGTAACTACTTATTTTGGTGTTTTTCAACAATTTATTTATAAGAAATTTTCTACGGTAATTTCAACCAAACTACCGCATAAGGATACATAAGCAGTCTGGTTTTTTTATCCTTTAGCGAAACTTTTAGTTTATATTCTTCGTCTGTAAGGATATTAATTAAATATGCGGTTTGTTTATGTGTCATTGCTTTTAATAAAGTTTCTGTAGGAAGTTCAATTTCTGCAGTGCATCTTTTATCGGCAAGATTATTCACAATCAGATACTTTTCACCTTTATAGCTTCTTATATATGCGAATATATATGGGTCATCGGTTTTTAAAATTGTTAATGCGCCTCTTCTAAGTGCAGGGATTTCTTTTCTGAGTGCAATCATTTTTTGAACTTTGTGGAATATTTTTCCGCTATAAGTTTTTGTTGTTTTGGTTGCATCATAAAACGCTTTTTGTGTTAATAATCCTCTGTTTATATCGCGGCTGTCAAAGAAGGATAAAAGTTTGATTTTACTTCTGGCTTGTTTCTTCTTTCTTAGTGCTGCTGATTTTTTTGCATTATCAAAGTTGTTTTTTGCTCCTATTTCATCTCCATAATATATTATAGGTATTCCCGGCATTGATAGTAATACAGAAAATGCCATTTCTATATGATCATGGTCTTCATCCAAAAAATTCGCCATACGTCCAGAAACTCCAAAACCTTTTCTAAAAGGGGCGCCTTTTGGTTCAAGAGCTTTATAAATTAGTTCTCTCATTTCTGGTGTTACCATTTCAAGAGTAAGTTCATCATGTACTCTTAAAAATGTTGCCCAACTTGCAGATTCTGGTATATTAGGAGTGTCTTTTACTGCTTGTTGGAAATATGAACTGTCTTCTGTTATAAAGCTTGCCCAAAGCGCAGGCATATATGGAAAGTTATATGCAATTTGGACTTCATCAGTTCTTTTTAATTCTCTAGGTTCACCATCAACAATTGTTTCGGTTTTCCTTTCTGTTCCAAAATATGGGATAACATCTTTTGGAAGTTGGCAGGCTTCAGCCTGTAATACTGATCTTGGCGCAACGGCTTGAAGATAGTTGCTTAGAAGTTTGATAATTTCATGTGTTCTTGGTAAATTTTCTGCATTTGTCCCTTTTTCTTTTATAAGATAAGGTATTGCATCAAGCCTGAATATATCAATTCCTAAATTTGCCCAGTAGTTCATTGTTTCAAGGTTATAATAAAGAACATCAGGATTTTCCCAGTTTATATCCAGTTGGAATGGATAAAATGTATGATATAAATAATAGTCTTTGCCATTAATTGTTACTTTTCTGTAGTTATTTTCTGTGATTTCAGGGAAAATTAGTCTTCTTTTACTTATTGAACCGTCATCTTCTTTGTACTCAATTACTGTACCAAGTTTTTCATCAACATATTTTTTGTATTCAGGCATGGTTTCTCTAACAACAAAATTGTTCAGTTTGTCGACATCTCCTTTTAAAGCTTGCTGAAACCATTCATGTTGATCTGAAAAATGATTTAATACAAGGTCAGCTTTTATATTAAATCCTTTTTCTTTTGCAGCTTTTATAAATTGTTCAAATTGAGCTTTACCGCCTAAATCTTTTCTTACGTTTTGTGGATTTTTTACATCAAATCCAGAATCTTCCATTGGCGAGTCTGCAAATGGAAGCATATAAATAGTTGTTACTCCTAGAGTTTTCAGGTAGTCAAGCATTTTAGTTGTATCTTTAAATTGGTTTGGGGTTTCTGGAGTAATTGTTCCAAATTGGTCAACATAAAACATATAAATTATTTCATCTTTGTACCAGTCATTTGCTCTGGTTAAATCTTCTTGTATTAAATTTTTTGGCCGTTGAGCTTTTGCTTTTTGTGCAATTTTTAAAATATGGTTGTATATTTCATCTGTATTTTCAGCTCCATATATTTTTGAAATATTAGATTTTAATTCTTTTTCTATTTTGGGGGATATGATAACTGGTTCCATTGATACAGGAACCCCGGCGCTTGAAGTTTCTGTTATTACAGGTGTTTTTAATTGCGCTTGAATGCTTTCGTTAGAATATGCAAGGTTTGGTATTACAAAGTTGATTACTAAACCAAAAGTTAATATAATGCTCAATTGCTTTTTTATCATAACTATATCCCTTTATTAGTTTATTTTTGTATTATAAGATTTATTCCTGTTTATTTAGTTCTTTTCTAATGTCATCAACTGAGACTCTGACAATAGGTGAGTTTTCATCTTTTTTCAATACACAGTGAGTTATACCTGACTGAACTATGAATCTTTTACATAATATGCATATAAAATTGTGTCCCCAAATATAAATTGTTGCATTTTTGCATCGGTCTTGTCCTGCTTGAATTATTGCATTTTGTTCAGCGTGTATTGATCGGCAGGTTTCGTATCTGGTTCCTGAAGGAATGTTATTTTTAATTCTGTAACATTCTCCTCTTTCGGCGCATGATTCGACTTTAGAGGGGGTTCCATTATAACCTGTAGCTTTTATTTTTTTGTCTTCCCCTACAATTACTGCGCCTACTTGTGCTCTTATACAATTAGATCTGCTTGCGCATGTTTTTGCTAAATCTAAAAAATATTCATCCCAAGGTTTTATTTCCATACTCCACCTCTGTTTAATACTTATTATTTCTTATTTTTGTTGATATCATTGCGATGTTATATTTGTCAGCGAGTTTGAAAATTTCTTCTGAAATTTTACTGTCTCCTGCTTCTATTATTAAGCCTATACGTCCTTGAATGGCAGCATTTATTGTTTCTTTATTTTCAATGGTTCCATCAAGAGCCAGAACAGCGTCTTTTGAAGCCTCACACGCATAATCCATGGCTAATTCGGATGTTACAACACCATTTGATTTTCCTTGAATGATTGCTTTAGTTGCAAGATTTTTAGCGATTACTGCAGATTTGCTTTTTAGGTGCTTGGAAACTTTCCAGGCAAAAATTGCATCTTCTGCTTGTTCTTGTGTGGGTTTTGTTTTTGTTGCAACTTTAAATGTTTCTTTTGATAATTTACTTTGATTTTGCTCTTGGACTAATGCTCCAAATGGTGTTATTTTAATATCTTTTGCTGCAAATTTTAATAATTCTTGCAGTGGTGTATTTATTTGTATAATATTGATATCATTATTTTTCCCTAGATAAGTTAATGCATCTTGTGTATATTTTGGAGCCATAATATTTTTTATTTTTACGGCATTAAGTTGTTTTGCGATTTCTTGATTGACTTCTTTGGTAAATCCTATTGTACCTTCAAAAGCTGATATTGGATCACAATCAAGAGCTTTTTCCAACGCTGTCTCTAGTGAAGGTCCAAGTGCAACTGCGCAAATTAGAGATTCTTTTGTTATGACTGCTGTATTTACGTCAAAAAATTCTGCTAAAACTCTTATTCCAGTCGATAGGTTTAAGTAATCAATGTATTCAAGTTCTTTATTTTGACTTAAAATTTCGTAGTCTAAACCATCTTCTATTTTTGCTATAGCTGCGTATTGATGAGTATTTTCACCATAAGGTAAATCTGTAAAATTGCTTATTTCAATAGTTTCCATAATATCCCTCACTTACCATTTGATGCTACCATAAATCAGTATTACTAGCAAGTTAATATAACTTAACCTATATGACCGAGATTTTTTAAATTTTCTTGATAAATTACTTTGTCTTTAATATAATTATTTTGTTTAAATGGGTAAATAATGAGGAAAAGATGGCTACAAATAAGTTAAATGACGGAGTTGGAAAAAAGATAGTTGAAGCTTTAAAAATGCATACACCGGAGGTGTCAGAAAGTTCTGAAGATTCAAATGTTTCTGTTGATAATCCAGTAGAAGATTCATTTTCTCAGAATGAAAATTTGAATACGGCGAAAGACAGTATGTCTGAAACTTTTAATTCTTCATCTTCGGCTTATTCATCTGATTTTCAATCAGATGATAATGAGAGCAGTGTCCAGTTTTCAGAACAGGTGCCTCATATACCTTCAGAAATTCAATTAAAAATTCAAGCTCAATTAAAAGAACAGGCTAATAATGCTCAATTCCAATCAGCAATGCAGTCTTCTATTGGTAGTCAGTCGTATATAGATAATGTATTTGCTCAAAGTCTTGCTCAAAATTTGGGCGCAAATTCTTTTAATCAACTTCAAGATGATTTTAATTATCCTACAAATGTTGCAGTATTAAAGCAGTTGATATCAAAACTACCAACAGGTGTTTCAAGACAGACTGGAGCTATAATTATAAAACAAACAATGGAAGCTCTTGGTATTTCTATGCAAAGTGTTATTCAAGAGGCGCAACAGGTTCAAGAAACTTTAAAGAATAATGCAAGGGAATACCAGGCAGGTATTGTTGAATACCGTAAACAAATTGGTATTTTAGAAGCCAAATCACAGCAGGCTCAGAGACAAGCTGCTGTGATGAATGAAATTATAAGTTTATTTATTAATACCGGTAATTAAATTTTAAGAAATTTTATAAGAGAATGACGATTGAATACCGGACTGAATCATAGACTCGTTGGATTGCAGTTCTTGAGCAATTTCATCAAGTCTAGTTTGAATTTCTGCTTTTCTTATATCTAATTTTTCTTCCAATAATTTTAATTTATACTGTCTTTGTTGTAATTTTTTTGCAATTAATGAATCTGATTCAAAATCAGTTCCTACCTGCATTAAATTACCAGCTGCTTTGGTGGCAGTCATTTTGGCTTGTGTAATAAGATGCATTTGCCAAGAAAGGGTTGATTGCATCATTTTGAGATATCTTCTTCGAATTATACCTATGAATAAACCCATTTCTTTTTCCTGCCTTTATTTACTACCTTTTTTGATCTAAGTGTGATCCTTTCAAGAAATTATGTTGGCTGTTCTCTGCTATCAGTTGTTCCATTTTTTCTAATTGGTGTCTATGATAGTTGAGTCTGTATTGAGCCATTTTTAATTTCTTTTTTACAGTAAGAAAATCTTTTATCCCTTCGACTATTGAGTTTGCCATATTTTGTATGGGATTTTTTCTGATAATATAATTTTTTGCATATATCAGAAAATCTAAGATTCTTCTTATGTATAGTTCCAACGTTTCTCGAAACATATCGCTCCTTACACTTTGGACCTACATATATTTAAAAACATTGCATTATAATAAATTGTCTTTTTATTATTAATAATGTAATATTTCTTAATATTAGGCCCTCTATTTGTTATATAGTTTTATGTACGGATTATTTCTGCTAATCTTTAATTAATATATTAATAAATAATAAGGATAATGTAAATAATTTACATTATCCTTATTATTTATAGATGTTAAAATTTTTATAAATTTTGGATGGCTTTGCTATCACTGTCGATGCCTTCTTTTAGCATCTTTTTGGCAACATCACCCTGTGTATCAAGCATTTTGCATACCGTTTCTATATTTCTTACTTTAGTTGATAAAATAACATCAGCATTATTTGTGATATTTCCTGTGATATTTTGGTATGCAGCAAGGGCAGCAGAAGATGTTCCTTGCATTAAATTACCAAGAACAGTTGTACCTGCACCGTATACACCTAAATATGGTGAAATTGCTGTTAATATGCCACCAAAACCTGAGATTGTACTAGCAAACGGCATAACTATGTTTGACGCAATTTTACCAAGTCCAGAACCTGTTCCGATTCCGTAGGCTGCAGCACTTGTAATATCTGCAAGTCCACCGATGTTAGATGCATAACCTGTGGCATATCCTGAAGTATCAGTTCCCCAACCTCCAATTAGAGAGGATGCTCCGCCGGTTGCCAGTCCGTATATTGAACTGAGTGGAGCCGCTCCAGATGGGAATCCTGAATAATTGTACAATGAATCAACACCATAGGAGGAACCGGTATTTGTTTTGGAGTAATATGAAGTTCCTGAAATATTCATTGTTTCTGAACTTCCAAATATAGTTGCAAATGAAGATGGAGCAAGGAGACTTGCAATATTGTATAATAACCCTCCTGCAGCTTCAAAACCTGTGCCTGTTCCGCTTCCGGATACAGTTAAATCTCTTAAGCGGTCATAAGTTTCCCATAATTGAGCTTTGGCCGCTCCGCTGGCGTCTCCAAATTTGTTTGCTATTACTAAGTTACTATCATTTTTGTATGACATTTTAAACCTCTTGTTATTTTTTATTTTATTAGCTTTCAAATGTTTTGAATGTGCTTTCAATATTTTTAGAAATGATTTTATGAACGGCATCCATTTCTGTTTGAAGGGCATTTTGTTCAGTATCTAAAGCCTTTAGGCGAAGTTCTAAAGTCCGGTCTTCTGTTTGTATTTGTTCTGTTCTGGCGTTAATATCCTGAACGTGCTGTTCATATACTTGTTTGTCATAATTATACTGATTCATTGCATCATTGTATGTATTTTCATCTGTAATACTGGATGTAGTCAATGGATAAGTAACGGTTGAACCTTCAAGTTGCAAAGAGATTGCGCGGCCACTGCTGTCGTATTCAATAATACCGTATTTAGAAACTTCTTTATTTGATGTTTGGTAGTCAGCATAGTAAGAATGCAATAAGGCTGTAGGATCTTGTCTGCAAGCTTCTAAGCTATCATCAGTGTCTGCTGTTGCTGATACAAAATTAACTTTGCCGTTGCTGTCTGTCCAAAAATAAATATTATCAAGAGCTTGAGCGTTTCCTGTGTCTTTATAATCGAGCCAGTCTCTTGAGATTTGAGTATCAGGCCAGTCTGCAGCAATTTGATCCAGTTCTGCAGTGTAAGTTCCCCAGGCTCCGGTGGAACTCGTATCTGTTCTATCGACATCTGACAGTTTAGTAAGTCTTTTAGTTCCAACCATGTAGTAGGCTTCAGCTTCGCCTGTAGCTGGAACATATTGAACCTGTGGATTTGAATTTGTATTTCTTATTCCTGTGTATTCAGAAATTTCAGCATAATATGTAATGTATGAATTGTAATTTATTCCATCACCGTCAGTATATTCAGCATCTTGAATCTGTGAGATTATTTGAGTTTGATCTCCATTTTCAAATGAATATTGCGTTGTGGTATAATCATTTTTACTTGGGGCGGTCGGAACATCCATATCGTAAAGTTGGTTCCATAATTCGGAACTCTGGTTTGCTAAAGCCGTTCTTGCTTGGTTAATTTGTTGTCCTTCATATTCAACATTTGATTTTCTTGCGGCCAGAGAAATCCATCTTGCCTGAGATGCTGCCATGCCCATATATGTATCTCCTTCTGTTTTAATATCGAGAATTCTACCTATTACGGTTATAATTATTTTTTTTTGAAAGTCAATATTAATCTACGTAAATTATACATTATTTGTCAAATTTTCCATAATTAATTTTATGAAAATCAACTATATAGTGTATTTTATACATCTTGACACGTATTATAAATTTAAAGCTTTACAGTTTATTTATGTTTCTGCTAATATATATTTATACTTGATATTATTAGAGAAAGGTCTGTAATGAAATTTTCTTCATCATTCAAAGTTGGATTACTTACATTAGTAGCTTTAATTTTGTTGGTCGGGACTGTATTAAAGGTAAAAGGACGTGCATTTTCATCTGCAAAAAGAATAGAAATTCAATTTAAAGATGTTAATGGTCTAAGGCCTGGCGCAGGAGTTCAAATTATGGGGCTTAAGGTTGGTCAGGTTGAAGAAATTACTCCTATAGTTGATGGTGAGGATAGTTTTGTTAAGGTTAAATTTGTTATAACTGATCCTAGTGTACAAATTCCAAGAGCTTCATCTTTTTCTATTCAACAGTCAGGACTTATCGGCGAATTATTTTTAGAAATTACTCCGCCAAAAACGCGTACAATTTATATTCCAATGGTTAATAGAAATCTGTTATTTAAAAATGATGCTGTGCAAATGAAATTAAGTGATAAATACTATGATGTTGGTCTTATCAAGGGTGTTGATGTTGTAGCTAGAGATTCAATTCCTTATAATTATAAGAATAATATCCGTACAGCGTATGCGTATAAGGTAGATTATTTTATTAATTTGCCCGGTTTAGTATTGCCAGAGTTTTTACGCGGTTCTGCTGTAACTTATGATAATAGCCATAAGTTAAGATTAGTATCATTGGATGATATGCCGCTTCAATATCCTAAACAGGATTCACCGTATACTATTATTGAACCTATGCGTTTGTCTGATTTTATGGATTGGCAATATCAGGCTGCTGAAACACTTACTGAAACAAATAAAAAGGTTAATGATATATTGACTGATGAAACAATAGCAGATTTGAAAAAAACTATTAATAACTTAAATGCTCTTACTGCAAGATCTTCTGTAACTTTAGATAAAGTTGATACTTTACTTGATTCTTCTCAAGCAGATATACAGCAACTTCTTGCTTTAACTCAGCAAGCAACTGATGATTTTTCTAAATTGTCTGCAAATGTAAATAATATCATAGGTGATAAAGAATTTAAAACAAAACTAATGTCTACAGCTGATTCAGTTGATCATTTATCAAGAAATTTGAACAAAGTTATGGATGCTGCTGATGCTGAGGCTACTGGTAAAAATATTAAGATTATTGCAGAGAATTTATCCCAAATTAGTGAGAGTGTTAATGCTATTACCAGTGATGGCAAGCTTAAAAATCAGTTAACAACAGCTATCACCAATGTAAATAATGCTATGGTAGAAGTTTCAACTGCATTAGAGACTGTAAACTGTGTAAGTCCGACTAGTCCAAATCAAGCTTCTGATTTGAAACGTATAGTGGAAGATACGGTTGTTACAACGGCTAATTTAAGGAAATTTTCTGATAAGTTGAATAAGAGATTTTTATTATTCAGATTGATGTTCTAGTATGATGAATTTAAAAACTAAAATTACACAAATACATTATCAAAGAGATCCTGAGGGATTTCTTTTTGATATTTTAAAATTTTGTTCTTACTTTTATGCTTTTGGCAGCAGATTGAAAAATTTTTGTTATGATAAAGGATTAATTAAACCAAAACGAGTCAATGCGTATGTAATTTCTGTAGGAAATATGACAACAGGCGGAGTTGGTAAGACTCCTGTTGTTTCTGAAATTGCTAAATATTTAGTTAACCAAGGTTTTAAGGTTGCAATTTTATCACGTGGATATGGCGGTCGATTAGATAATAAAAATGTAAATATGATATCTGACGGTCAATCTATATATTTTGATGCTATTCAAGCAGGGGATGAACCTTATTGGTTGGCAGAAAATACTCCCGGGTGTTATGTTTTTACATGTAAAAATCGTTATTTGGCAGGAAAATATGCTGTTGAAAAATTTGGAGTAGAAAAGATTATTTTAGATGATGGTTTCCAGCATAGAAAGCTTCACAGAGATTTGGATATTGTGTTAATGGATAGTGTTAAAGGTTTTGGAAATGAAAATTTATTACCTGCCGGACCTTTAAGAGAAGGCCCTGAAGCTTTAGACCGAATTGACAAATTGGTTATTGTGAGCAAGAGTCTTAAACATGAGACTGCTGAAAAGGTTGCTAGAATAATGCACAAAAGGCTTAAATTATCAACAAGTGTTTGTTATACCGAGCCTGATTATGTATATAATATAAAAACAGGTCAGAGGTTGATGGAAGGTCTTGCTGTTACTGCTATGTGTGCAATTGGCCAACCGCAACAATTTTATGATTTTTTATCTGATTATCAGGTAGTAAACACAGTTACTTTTGATGATCATCATCAGTATGCCCCTATTGATATTGTTGATATTTCAGGAAGTATAATAACTACAGAAAAAGATGCTGTTAAATTGGCAAGATTTGATAGAGATAATATATATGCTTTGAAATTGAAAACAGTTATTGATGTAGAAGGACTATTACAGTAATGGATGAAAAAAATATTGGAAAAGTTGTAAAACTCTTAGAGGATGCAAAGCAGCCAAAAAGTGATTTTGTTAAACTAATGGATTCCTTTAAAAATCCTTATCTGGTTTTGATTGCATGTATATTGAGCTTGAGAACTAATGACAGAACAACATATCCTGCTACTTTACGTATGCTTGATTTAGCAAAAACTCCGGAGCTGATGATGAAAGTTGATAAAGAAGCTTTGGCTCAGGCAATTTATCCGGTTGGATTTTATAAAAATAAAGCCGAACAGATTATTGAATTGTCTAAGAAAATAGTAGAAGATTATGCTGGAAGTGTTCCGGATTCAATTGATGAATTATGTAAGTTCCGTGGCGTTGGACGAAAAACTGCAAATCTAGTTATGACTCTAGGATTTGGAAAGCCGGCTATTTGTGTTGATGTACATGTTCATAGAATTTTTAATCGTTTGGGTTATATAAAAACTAATACTCCGGAAGAAACGGAGTTTGTCCTAAGAGAAAAATTACCGGTTAAATTTTGGATTCCTATAAACACTCTTCTGGTTACACATGGGCAGAATGTTTGTAAACCTATTAAGCCGAATTGTACAGTTTGTCCAATTTGTAAATATTGTGATAAGCTTATAACTGTTAAGTCTAAATAAAGTGGTCGTGTCTTATGAAAATAATGCCTTTACAAAAAGCTTTTTTTGATGTTGTAAGTGAAGTACGGGATTTTTATTCAAATAATCCTGTCAATATTGTTGATTATTATGCAGATGATTCAGTTAGTTTCGCTTTAAATAGGCTAAGACCGCTGAGAGATATTTTTGAATCTTATGCAAAGAAAAATTTAGTATCCGTATCTATTGATAGAGCTTCGATTTTGGAAGGTGATAGTGAACGAATAAAACCTTCTCTAAAGTTTCTGTTGGATAAGAGTATAGCGTTATGTGTTACTAATAATATTAATGGGAAATCAAAAACTGCTATTATTGATACAACAAAGGATTCTTTTATTCATCAGGGAACTGAAAGCATTTTATTGAAAAATAAAAACGGAAAAGAGTTCAGGGTTCATTCTCGTTACAGCCATGAGGATAATTTTGTTAGAGCAGTATTTAGACGTTTGGAATATTTGACAAAGCAAATTTCTAAGTGATTAAGTGTACTTTTTATAATTAATTTGCATTTTTTTTTAATTCTGTGCTATTCTATAATTATTAATTGCTTTGGTCTCATATTACATATAGTGTTCAGAGCGATTGTGGGTTAATACAATTTTATATAGAGGAGTGCGAGAATGAGTGTAGTTGATTCTCGTAAAATCGATACCAGAAAGTTAGATTCTATTATTCAATTTTATGAATCAAAAAAATCTAACCTAATTGCGATTTTACAAAAGGTTCAAGAAGAGTACAAATATCTTCCTGAAGATGCATTGATTTATATCGGAACTAAAATAGAAGGACTTTCTCCAGCTACGGTTTATGGTGTTGCGACTTTCTATGCGCAGTTTTCATTGGATCCTAAAGGAAAATATGAAATTAAGGTTTGCGATGGAACCGCATGCCATGTTAGAGGTTCGATGCCAGTATTGAATGCTATAAAGGCTCATTTGGACTTAAAAGATGGACAAATGACTACTAGTAATGGCTTATTTTCACTTGAAACAGTTAGTTGTTTAGGTGCGTGCGGACTTGCTCCTGTGTGCGTAATTAATGGTAAAGTATATCCGCAGATGACATCAGATGCCATTAAAGTTATATTGGATACCCTTTTGAATGAGGAAAGATAATATGGAAAAAACAGCATTAAATATCGATATAAAAAATGAGCAATTAAAAGCTCAGGAAGAAATTCAAAAACAAGGATTAAGAGTACTTGTTTGTGCGGGTACCGGATGTGTTGCTAATGGAGCTTTAAAGATTATAGAAAGATTCAAAGAGCTAGGTGCAGACGTTTCTGTATTAACTGATTATGATAAAATGACCATTGTACCAACCGGATGTCATGGCTTTTGTGAACAAGGTGTTCTTGTTAATATTCCGGATAAACATGTTACTTATGTTAAGGTTCATGTAGAAGATGTTGAAGAGATTTATGAAAGTCATATAAAAAATGGAAAGCCCGTTGAGCGTCTGTTATATACAGATCCTATGACTCATGAAAAAATCTATAAAGATGAAAATATTAATTTTTATGCTAAGCAAACTCGTACTGCACTGGCAAATTGCGGACATATTAATGCGGAATGCATAGATGAAGCTATTGCTGTGCGCGGGTACGAAGCATTATCTAAAGTTTTAGAAGAAAATAATCCAGATACAGTTATTGAAGAAATTGAAAAATCAGGATTAAGAGGTAGAGGAGGAGGAGGATTCCCTACCGGAAGAAAATGGCGATTCACTGCAGCCAATAGAGGCGGAAAATCTTATGTTGTTTGTAACGGCGATGAGGGAGATCCGGGTGCATTTATGGATAGATCTGTTATGGAAGGTGATCCGCATAAGCTTTTAGAAGGTATTGCTATTGCTGCTTTTGCTATTGGAGCTGATGAGGCTTATATTTATGTAAGGGCGGAATATCCTCTTGCTATCAAACGTTTAAGAAAGGCAATCAAGGATGCTGAAGAACGTCATTATTTAGGTAAAAATATTATGGGTTCAGATTTTAGTCTGGATATTCATATTAAAGAAGGTGCAGGAGCTTTTGTTTGCGGTGAAGAAACTGCTCTTATTGCATCAATTGAGGGGGAAAGAGGTATGCCTAGACCAAAACCACCTTTCCCTGCTAATAAAGGTTTATTTGGTCGTCCGACCTTGATTAATAATGTTGAAACTCTTGCTAATGTTCCGGTAATTTTGTTAAGAGGCGCTGACTGGTTTAGTTCTATGGGAACTGAAACTTCTAAGGGTACTAAAACTTTTGCGTTAACTGGTGAAGTTAATAATACCGGACTAATAGAAGTTCCAATGGGCACAACTCTAAGAGAGATTATTTTTGACATTGGTGGTGGAGTTAGAAATGGTAAAAAGTTTAAAGCTGTTCAGATTGGTGGTCCTTCAGGTGGATGTTTGACTGAAGAACATTTAGATATTCCTATGGATTATGATAATTTGATAAAAGCTGGTGCAATGGTCGGTTCAGGTGGCCTGGTTGTAATGGCTGAAGATACATGTATAGTTGAAGTTGCAAGATTTTTTATGAATTTTACTCAGCACGAAAGTTGTGGAAAATGTGTTCCGTGTCGTGAAGGAACTAAAAATATGCTTAAAATTTTAGAAAAAATTGTTGCAGGTAAAGGCGAAATGAAGGATCTTGAGCTGTTGGAGGAATTGGCGAAAACAGTTAAAGATGGTTCTCTATGCGGTCTAGGAAAAACTGCTCCAAATCCGGTATTATCAACATTAAAATATTTTAGAGATGAATATATTGCGCATATTAAGGATAAAAAATGTCCTGCGGGCGTTTGTACGGCAATGAAAAAAGTTGTAATACAAGAATCCTTATGCAAGGGTTGTACAAAATGTGCAAGAACTTGTCCGGTAGGAGCTATTTCTGGAACTGTTAAGCAACCTCATCATATTGATCAGTCAAAATGTATTAAATGTGAGGCTTGTCTGACAAATTGTCCATTTAAAGCTATTGTATTAGAGTAATCAAAAACTTAAGTCATGCTGAATATATTTCAGCATTCGGTTATAGCGATTCTGAAAGTAATTCAGATTGACAAAAGAAAAAGGAATAAAATTATGACAGATAGAAAAGTATTATTTATAGACGGCAAAGAGGTTGAGTTTACTGATGAACCTAATCTTTTAGAAGTTATACGAAAAGCCGGTATGAATGTTCCGACATTTTGTTATCGTCCGGATTTGACTTCATTTGGTGCATGCAGAATGTGTGTTGTAGAAGTTGAAGGTAGAGGTATTCAATCATCGTGTACTATGCCTCCAGAAAATGGTTTGAGAATTCACTTAAATACAGAAAAGACCAGAAGGATTAGAAAAACGGTGCTTGAACTTCTTTTGGCTAATCATGACAGAAAGTGTTTAACATGTGAGCGTAGCGGAAATTGTGAATTACAGCAATATGCAGAAGAATACGGCATAAAAGATATTAGGTTTCCGGATAAAGAGTTGGAGGATTACCTTCCTGTTGATGACAGCAGTCCGTCTTTGGTTCGAGATCCAAATAAATGTATATTGTGCGGTGCTTGTGTAAGAGCTTGTTCTGAATTTCAGGGACATTCAGTTTTAGGTTTTGCTAACCGCGGTTCTAAAACTATAGTACAGCCTATGGCCGGCAGACCATTAGGACAAGTTGACTGTGTAAATTGTGGTCAGTGTGCTGCAGTTTGTCCGACAGGAGCATTGACAATAAAAGATGAAACAGACAAAGTTTGGGATGAAATTACAAATCCAGAAAAATTTGTTGTAGTTCAAATGGCTCCGGCAACTCGTGTTGCTCTTGGTGAAATGTTTGGTTTGGAACCAGGGGAAAATACTATTGGTTTAATGAATGCAGCTTTAAGAAAAATTGGTTTTAATTTGATATTTGATACAAATTTTTCAGCAGATTTGACAATAATGGAAGAGGCAACAGAATTTTTGGAACGGCTAAAATCTGGTAAAAATTTACCGTTATTTACTTCTTGTTGTCCTGCATGGATAAAGTATTTAGAAAGTTCTCATCCTGATATGTTGAATCATTTATCAACTTGTAAATCTCCGATGAGTATGTTATCACCTGTATTGGTTGATTTAGTTCCAAAATATTTTAATGTTAATCGTGATAATTTAGTAGTTGTTGCGGTGATGCCTTGTACTGCAAAAAAATATGAATGTAAACGTCCGGAGTTATCACGTAATGGAAGACCTGATACGGATTATGTTATCACAACACAAGAGCTTGGAAAGATGATTAAGGCTGCAGGCATTGATTTTAAATCATTGTCGCCGGAGCCGAATGACTCACCATTTGGGGAATATTCCGGAGCCGGTACAATTTTTGGTGCTTCTGGTGGTGTTGCTGAGGCTGCAGTTCGAACTGCATACGAATTTGCCTCTGGAGAACCATTGAAAGATGTTGATATTGTTCAAATGAGGGGGACTACAAATCGTTCAAGAAGTATTTCTCTAGATATAAAGGGGACAAGACTTGTTGTTAGGATTGTTTCAACTTTGAAAGAAGCTGAAAAGGCTTTGCAAGAAATTAAGAACGGAACAGCAGATTTTCAGATGCTTGAAGTAATGGCTTGCCCTGGCGGCTGTATAAATGGCGGTGGTCAGCCAAGAAGTTGTGATGATTCTAAGATAAAACAGGAGCGTGCTGATGGTTTGTATAAAGAAGATAATGAACTTCCTGTAAGAAAATCTCACATGAATCCTTCAATACAAAAATTATATCAAGAGTATCTTGAACATCCATGTTCTCATAAATCGCATGAAATTTTACATACGGTGTATACTGATAAATTTGCGGGTTCATATAGAGATATTTAATCTAATCAAAAAAGTGGGCTGGTAGAAAACCAGCCCGCTTTTTTGAAACTTTATTGTTTTCGGTGTTTTTGTCAATCAATTTTTATTTTTCATATAAAGTTAAAATATAAAAAAGATTCTATGTAACATTTGTTACATAGAATCTTTTTTTATTTGTTTAAACTATTTTACAACTTTAATAATATCTGCTGTGATATCTTTTCCACCGTAAAGTACAGTACTTTTGCTTAATACCAAATCATATCCGTCAGCTTTAGCTTTGTTTGTAATTTGTTGAGAAATAGAGCTATCAAGTGCTTTTAATTTTTCAGCATATTCTTGATCCATTTTTTCTTTCTTTGATATTAACTCTTTATTGTATTTGTCTTCAGCTGCTTTTTTCTTTGTAGCATCAGTTATTGTAGCTACATCTTTTCTTGCTTTTTCAACAAATTTAATGATTTCTTCAGCTTTAGCTTGTTGTTCCTTTTTTAAAGCTTGAACTTGCGCTGATGCATTTACAACTTGAGGTACATCAACTATTGCTACAGAAAAACCTTCTGCCATTGCTGCAGAACCTAATGTTAAACACCCTGCAGTCATAATAACTGCTGTTAATAAACCTAAATTTTTTTTCATAGTGTGTCTCTCCTTTTAACGTTTATATGTTAGCACAAATAAGCAATTATTGTATAGTAATCCATTTGGTTTATTTTTTTTTGTAACATCTTTACATGATTTTCGTAATCTTGTATAATATTGCCATGGTGAATAATATTCATGTTTAATTTTTGTAAAAATATCTTAACAAAAATTAAAAAAAGGTTTTTATTTATCAATTATCGACGGACAATAATCTTATAAGATATAATTTTAGATATACAACTAGATATATAATCTCTAAACTAACAGAAGGTGAATAAAACAATGAAAAAGATTAAGGAAAGTAATCGATTACTGGGTGCAATTTTAATGGTGTCGGCTTTTTGCGCTTTGTCAGTATCGGGCTTCTTTTCTCCGGTATTAGCAGCAGGAGAAGGTGCGCCGGCAGCGGGTGGTAATTTTGCAGGTTTTGGTTACACTCATGGTCTGGTTCCTGTTATGAATGAAGTTGGTGGAGCTAGTATTCATGATAATGATGTTATGCGTTACGATAAAAATCGAAGACGCAGTGAAAGTGATTATTTTCAATATGAGCAAAAGCGTTATGGAACAGGTGGTTCTCCTGTAACTAATTATGCTACTCCTAATGATGATTATATCAAGGCTACTGTAGATGAAATAGGCTCAAAAGGAGTTTATATTAATTCTATAGAGGTTTCACCTTCAGAAATACTTACAAAAGAGGAAATTAATGGCGTTATTGGTCAATATGTCGGAAAAAATGTTTTTATGTCCGACATTCAAAATGCTATTAATGCATTAAATAATTTATATGCGGAAAAAGGCTACGTTACGGCAAGAGCTTATTTACCTGAACAAACAGTATCTAATGGTAATATTCGTATAGAGCTTATTGAAAGTAAAATAGGAAACATTACTGTTGTTAATAATAAATATACCAAAGATAAGTATATTTTAGATCGTATGCCGCAAAAATCAGGTGAACTATTTGATATTGTTGATTTGGAAAAAGATGTTTTAGATTTTAACAGATATCATGATGGTGTTAATCTTGCAGCTAATTTAAAGGCTGGTACTACACCTGGTACAACTGATATTGAATTGACAGCTCAGGAAACGTTCCCTTTCCACATTATAGGTATGATGGATAACGCAGGAAGAAGAAGTACCGGTTCATTAAGAGGTGGTCCAGCTATTGTTGCAGACAGTTTGTTCCATCGTAGAGACCAGATGACTTTGGGGTCTTATTTCTCTGGCGGATCAATTAGTCCATTCTTTGATTATAGTGCGCCGGTTAACAAGAAAGACGGTAGAGTAGGTTTTTCTTATTCTTCAACTTTTGCTAATGTTAAATATGGACCTGCATACTTGACTAATTTAGGTTTAAAGAGTAATTCATATATATATAGTTTGTATTATGATCAACCTCTTGTTAGAACCAGAGGTTTTGAGTTGAAATCTTTTGCATCTTTAAACTACAAAAGAGCGAGAACTTGGTCTACTTACGATGATGCATTTGAATCATTGATGGGTTCATCTCCATTTGCGGATGTTGACCAGGTTACAAGTCTTGATGTTGGCTTGAATATGAGAAAAGATACAAAACATGGTATTTGGTATTTCAATCAAAATGCTGCAATGGCTTTCCCTATATTTGATAGCGATTCTAGTTACTTTAAGTATAGCGGTGGTTTATTAAGATTGCATGATTTTTCACATGGTGTAATAGGTCAATTGCGTGGTAGTTATCAAATTATTCCTAACAGTAAATATATCCCATATCTTGATCAATTCCAAACAGGTGGTTTGGCTACTGTAAGAGGCTATTCTGAAGGTATTTTGATGGGTAAAAACGGATACTTCTTTAGTGGAGAATTAATGTTCCCGTTATTACCAAGAACTATTACCAGAAAGAATGGTGAGACTAGAAACTTTATTGGTCAATATATTAAGGGTGCAGTGTTTGCAGATACTGCCGGTGTATTCCCTTGGGTAGGACAAGATGCGTATGGTGGCAGTTATTTCTTAGCTTCAGTTGGTATGGGTCTAAGGGTTCAGTTACCGGGTGATTTAAGTGCTCGTTTATATTGGGGCTATCCTTTAATCAATAATGCTTATGAGCAAAATAGAAAATACGGTAGATTCCATTTTGAATTGACTTTGGAACCTGATTTTGATGCATTGTTAAGCAAACGTTCTACAAAAGCTCAGCCTGCTCCACCTAAACCTCAGCCGGAACCAGCTCCTGTTGAACCGGCAGGTCCTAATAACTATGATGATGTAAGGCATTATGATTATTTATTGGATGGCGGTGCAACTTTATAGTTTACTTAAAAATTTACGATGTATAATAAAAGCAGTAACTTATGTTACTGCTTTTATACTATGGAGATAGTGGCTTATGGTATGTAAATCTGTTTTTATTAGTGCAACAGGTACTGACGTTGGTAAAACATATATATCAGCCTTGCTTGTAAAAAAAATGCGTGCTTATTCATTAAATTGTGGTTATTATAAACCTGCATTGAGTGGAGCTATAATTCGGCAAGATGGCTCGCTTATTCCTGGAGACTGTGATTTTGTTTTGAAAACTGCTGGGATAAATGTAGAACCAAAATCCTGTGTTACATATTGCTTTGAGGATGCTGTTTCCCCACATTTGGCTGCGCAAAGAGCTGGAGTTATTATTGAAAATTCTGTTATTCAAGCGGAATATGATAAAAGATGTTTAATTTATGATTATCTTGTAGTTGAAGGTGCGGGTGGAATAACATGTCCATTTAACCTTGAAAATGGAAATCTTTTATTGTTGTCTGATGTTATTAAATCCTTGAATATAGGAACTATAATTGTTGCTGATGGCGGATTGGGAACTATAAATTCGGTATTGCTGACTGTTGAGTATGCAAAACATCGAGATATTCCTATTAAAGGGATTATATTAAACAATTATGATTATAAAGATTTTATGCATGTTGATAATAAAAAGCAAATTGAATATTTAACAGGGATAAAAGTTATTGCATGTGTGGCAAAAGGTAGTAACGAGCTTCATATTTCGAAGGATGAATTGTTAAATTTATTTGAGTAGTATTAGAGATTTTTAAGAATATATTTCTTGAATTTTTAAAATATATATAATTTATGATTTGAGTTATAGAAAGAAGGTTTTAAATGAATTGGCAGGAAGAAGATTTAAAATACATTTGGCATCCGTGTTCACAGATGAAAGATTATGAGACCCTGCCTCCGATAGTGATTGATCATGCTGAGGGTATTAATTTATATGACATTGACGGGAAATGTTATAAAGATATTGTATCTTCTTGGTGGTGTAATCTTTTAGGGCATTGTCATCCTAGAATTAATGCTGCTATAAAAAAACAGTTGGATACATTAGAACATGTGATATTTGCAAATTTTACACATAAGACGGCAATTACGCTATGTCAAAAACTTGTTAAAGTTTTACCTGAAGGTTTATGTAAGTTTAATTTTGCGGATAATGGTTCTGCTGCAATTGAAATGTCTATGAAAATGAGTTTCCAATATCACCAACAGACTGGAAATGTTCATAAGAAGCGTTTTATGGCGCTTACTGATGCTTATCATGGCGAAACTATAGGTGCTTTGTCTGTTGGTGCTTGTGATTTGTATTCGCAAATTTATAAGCCAATTTTAATGGATGTTGTAAGAGTTCCAGGTCCGGATTGTTTCAGGTGTCCTTATTCTAAAAATAGAGAGAATTGTAATTGTGAATGTTTTGCAAATGCGGAAAAAGTTTTTGAAGAATATGGTAATGAAACTTGCGCTATGCTTGTTGAACCGCTATTACAGGGCTCTGCCGGGATGAAGGTGTACCCTCCGTTGTATTTGACTAAATTGAGAAAACTTTGTGATAAATATAATGTGCATTTAATCGCGGATGAAATAGCAACAGGATATGGAAGAACTGGAAAAATGTTTGCGTTTGAACATGCAGGCGTTTCTCCGGATATTATGTGTCTGTCAAAAGGTTTAACCGGTGGATATATGCCAATGTCAATTTGTGTTACTACGCAAAAAATCTATGATGCCTTTTATGATGATTATGGTAAAGGGAAGGCCTTTATGCACTCCCATACTTATGCAGGAAATCCTTTAGCTTGTTCTGCAGCTGTTGAGGTTTTAAATATTTTGGAAGATGAGCAAATTATTCCTAAAGCTGTGGTGAATGCTAAATATTTTAACAGGATTATAAGAGAAAAATTTGAAGACTTGCCTTATGTCGGAGAAGTTCGTAATATTGGTCTAGTTAATGCAATTGAAATAGTAAAGAACAAAAATACAAAAGAAGCGTATCAATCAAATTTGAGGCTTGGATATCAAATTTACAAAAAAGCGTTAAAACACGGTGTTTTATTGAGACCGCTTGGTGATGTTATATATTTTAATCCACCACTAATTATTCAACCTGAGGATATGAATTTTGTAACAGATGTCGCAAAAAAATGTATGGTTGAAGTTATGTCAGAAAGAATCTCAAATGAAAATTTAAGAGACTGGATGTTTATTTCATAGGTTTGCCGAAAAGTAATCTTGCTCCTCCAAACTTTTGTTGAAGAGTTTTTTTAACTCCAACGATTATATCATTTATGTTGCATACAACAAGTTGGACGGCATCTATGAGTGTACTGAGTTTAGGTACAAGAACCGAAAAATCAGAGCTTGTTTTATTAAAGTTTCCTGTTATGGAAATAAATTCTTTTGAAGAATTTGCAAAATTAGAAGTTATTAATTCCAGATTCGCAGTACTGTTTTTGATATTTTGTTTAGTTATTCCATCGTTGATTTTTGCGGACATGTCTTTTAAGTTTGCTGTTGTATTCTGAAGATTTTCCATACTGTATTTTAGTCTTGTGGATGAAGCAAGTATGTTTGCTCTGTTTTCACTTAGAATGTCTGTTATTAAATCAAACATTTCAGTTAAAGAATCGGTTGTTCTAGTTGCAGAACTTAGTAATGTTTCACCTTTTTCCGATAAATTATCCAAATGCATTTGGTTTGTTTCTGAAATGCCATTAAGAGCTATAGTTGATTTACCTTTTATTATATCTCCACTTTTGATATATTTTAGCATTGGGCGTCTTGGATAAATTATGTCAACGTACTTTGTATCTTCATCATAGTTTTTTATTTCTACACTTATGTTTTTAGGTAGTTGCAACCCTCCTTGGTTCAACGTTATATATAAATATGTTGTTTTAAAATCTTTCGAGATTTTTACTTTACTTGTTGAACCAAGTTTGTAACCTTTGTAATATACACCCATTCGGGAAGGCATAGGATCCATTTTTTTAAATTCAGCTTTTATATAGGTATGGTTAAAATAAGTTGCAGATATTGTACCCAAAAATATTAATCCGAGTATTATTAATACTATTTTTCCTATGGTTAAATTCATAGAAATATTATTAGTAATTTTTCAATATAAATAAACTATACGGTTGAGTTAGTTATATTGTCTAAATCTATTTAATATAGAATGTCTTGGAGTTTTTTGTGTAGTTTTACATTATGGACTCTAATATAATCAATGTCTTCATTTATGAGAATACTATCAAGAGCAAGAGTATAGATATCTTTTTCTTTATTGTCAGCGCTATTTAACTCTAAAAGGCTTTTTCTTGATAATCCTATTAGTATAGGGCAGCCAATAGTTTTTAATTCTTTCCAGCGTTTTATTATTTCTAAATTGTGTTGTTTTGTTTTTCCAAAACCTATACCAGGGTCAATTATTATATTTGATTTGTTTATTCCGTTTGAAATTGCATAATCAACTTTATTTTTTAAATTGATATAAATTTCGTCCATAAGATTTTCGTACTGAGGTGCATTTTGCATATTTTCAGGTGTTCCTTTAGAATGCTGTATTATAATTTTGACGGATGGGGTTTGCGCAATTATTTCAACCATTTTTTCGTCATAATCAAAGCCTGATATATCATTTATTATATTAACACCAAAATCAATACATCTTTTTGCAACTTTGGCACTTCTTGTGTCTATGCTTATTGGAATTGTTATATTGTTCTCTTTAATATATTTTAAAACCGGTTCAATTTTTTCTAGTTGTTCTTCTGCACTTATAGCCATTGAGTATGGTTTAGTTGATTCAGCTCCAATATCAATTATGTCAGCACCATCTTCTATAAGTTGATTTAAGTGTTTTATACTATCTTCAAATCGGTAGTACATACCTCCATCAGAAAATGAGTTTTGGGTAATGTTTAATATTCCCATAATCTGAGTTTTTATGTTATTTTTTACGTTTAGTTGTTCGGAGAGTTGTTCCCCTAAATTCTTTAATCTAAATGGTTGAAATTGTAATTTATTTACGATGTTTGTTAGTTGCGACAGGCTTCCTCCAAGAATGCAAGAAGATTTTTCTATTTTTCCAGTAATAACTTCTCTGTGTGTTCCGCAATCTGCTCCGACAGATAAGGCCGTTTGTTTTAGAATATTTGCTTGAGCGACTGTAAGATTGAATATTTTAAAAGTTTTATATTCAAATTTATTTTTTGCTTTATTTGTGTAAGTTTTGTCAAAACCTATATCTGCAAGTTCTTTTTCGATATTGGTATTATGTAATTCTTTTAATAAAAAATCGTGCATAAGTGAAGTTTAGCACGATTCTTTATTTTTCTCAAATATTTATAAATTATTTTTTAAGCAAGATGCATACTATGATATTTATCTTTCATATCATCTATAGCCAGTGCACTATTTTCAGCAGCTTTACTGACGCCTGTAACAAGGACAAAGAATGCCATTACTACACCAAAACCACTGGCACATTTTTTTATCAAAGGACTTTTGGCTATTGGGCCAATATATTTATTGTTTTTTAGGCTATCTGCATATTTTAAAATATCATTTGTATACATTTTTACATTTGATTTAAATTTTGCAATGAATCCTGTTGCTTCCTTTGCACCTTTTCCTGTAAGTTTTGCGGCTTTTGTCGTTGCATTCATCATTTGTTGTAGCGTTGATTCACTGCCGGCTAATCCTCTTTTGCTTGCATATTTTGTTGCCGTTGCTGCAAATCCAGTACTACCTACAATAGTTGCAGTTTTTTCGGTTTGTTCTTTCCTTTTTTGCTGCATTTCAGGTGTAATTTGTTGAGATTTTATATTATTTACGATATTAACAGTTGTCATTATTCCGCATCCTCAACTAATTGTTCCTGAATATTATCAATTTCATCCGCATAGTCATCGGCTTTATTTTTTGAGGTATTATTGTTACTTTTTACAGCTTTATCCTTTATTATTTCTTCTCTTGCTGCATTATATGCTCCGGCTGCACCTGAACCTACTCCAAGAGTTGCAGCTGTTGCTTTTGCCGCTTTATCATAAGTTAATTTTTTGAATGGTTGAACCAATTTATGAGTAACTGTTGAAATTACGTTTCCTAAAGCTTTAAAGCATTTTCCAATACCTGAAATAAATTTTACAACGAGTCTGCCTGGTGCAGATTTGTTAAGACTTTTTTCAGCTTTATCAATTTTATCAGCAACTTTTGTTACGAAGTTTGATTTTTTGAAATTTTCTATCCCTTTTGTAAAAGATTTACCAATATTTCTAGCACTATGTTGAATCCCTGTTTTTAAAGGCTTCATGGCTTTTGCAGTAGATTTTGCAAATTTGCTGTTGATAGCTTTTAAAACAGATGATTTAGCAAATTTTGCCCCTTTTGTTGCAGCCCATGTAACAGCCCAACCTTCTAAAATCCCTTCTGAAGCTACTTTACAGATTTTTACACCTTTTTTCATTCCATCAGGAACGTACTGATCGTTTAAAATTTTATCACATTCATTTTTTTGATTTGCGTAATAAAATTTTTTCTTGTTATAGGTTTGTTCATCAAGAATGTTATCTTCACCTTTAAACACTGGATGTTTAGAAAAGTTGTTATTAGTGATGCCTGTCGGTTGAATTGTCAACATATTACTTCTCCACTATCTGCAAAAATAAAATTTTCATTCGTATAATACAGCTGAAAAATTTTTTTTGCTAACACACTTGAGTACCATTAACAAAATGTTACATTCGTACAGATATATTATTTCACATTAATACAACTTTGTAAAGTGCATTTCGCACTTTGAAAAGAATTTCTTTTGGTGAATTCTCTATCAATTTTATTTAGACAATCTAATTTAGCTCCAAGCCACCTTGGGGCGATTAAATTTTTCTTCAGACCATTACCGGCAAGTCTATGTATTGTTGTTTCCGGCGGTAAGATTTCTAAAAAGTCGCAAACTAATTTTACATATTCTTCTTCAGTCATAAAATCTATTTCATTATTTTCGTAGAGTTTAGCAAGTTTTGTATTTTGTAGAGCACAAAGCATGTGGATTTTTATTCCATCAACTTTTAATTCTGCAAGTTTTTGTGCAGTTTGTAAAATCTCTTCTTTTGTTTCCCATAATCCGAAAATTACGTGGACACACACATTTATGCCTTTGTTTTTAGTTTGCTCATAGGCTTTTAAAAAGCATTCAAAATCATGGCCTCTGTTAATTTTTAAAAGAGTTTTATCATGAACAGATTGAAGTCCATATTCTATCCATGTATAGTAGTCTTTACCTATGTCTGATATTAAGTTTAACTTATCTTTATCAATGCAGTCGGGTCTGGTTCCAATTGATAATCCAACTATATTAGGATGTGTAAGAGCAGATTTATATATTTTTTCAAGTTCATTAACAGGTTTATAAGTGTTAGAGTATGCTTGAAAATATGACATAAATTTTTCAGCTTTAAATCTGTCATGAAGTGTTTTGGCGCCTATATTCACTTGCTCTTCTATTGATAACAAATTTGAATGAGCTTGGGAAAAACTTCCGCCTTCATCACAAAAAATACAACCCCCTGTGGATATTGTTCCGTCTCTATTCGGACATGAAAAACCAGCATCAAGCGTAATTTTATATACTTTTGCTCCAAATTTGTTTTTCAAGTAAGCACTAAATTGGTTGTATCTTTTATCAGTATTGTTAAAGTACATTGTTATTTTTGTTCATCTTCATCGTTGTCATAAATTGGATAAACGTAATGTTCTCCACAATTAGGACAAACAACTTCCTGTTGTTTACCTTCTTCCAGTTTTGCCACTTCAAAAAGACATTTACATCCGGATTGAACACATCTGATTGCCCAAGTTGGTCTTATAAGTCTTGCCATAATTTATTCCCTCTTTTTATAAACTGTCGACAATATGATTTTAACATTGATTTTTTGAATATGCAATAATGTGTAATTATTTATAAACTTCATCATCCCAGTATTCAAGCTCAAGTTTGCCGACAATAATAGTATCTCCGTTTTGAATTCCTAAATGTTTTAATTCATCCATAATTCCCATACTTATCATAATATTTTGGAATCTTATAATCTGTTCGGTACTTCTAGGGTCTGTAACTTGGGAAATTCTTATAATTCTTCCGCCTGTTACAAGGTAAGTGTTTTTATTTAATTTATTAACTTCCCAGTATCCATCGTCATTGTTTGTAGCTTCTAAATCTTCTTCTACAACAATATCTGAAACAGGTTTTTCGATAGTCTCAACTTTATGTTCTAATTCATTTTTTAGAGGTTCGAGGTTTTCGCCTGTTACAGCGGAAATACAAAATACATCAATTCCAAGGTTTTTAAATTCTTGTTTTAATTCTTCTAATCTTTCAGGTTCAATCGCATCAATTTTATTAATTGCAACTATTTGATAAAGAGCTGCGAGTTTTTCGGAATATTTTGCAAGTTCGTCATTTATAATTTGGTAATTTTTTATTGGATTTTCTTCTGTACCATCAACAATGTGTAGCAAAAATCTGCAGCGTTCAACATGTCTTAAAAAATCGTGTCCCAATCCTATGCCTTCTGATGCACCTTCGATAAGTCCTGGAATATCTGCAATTACATAACCATCTCCGGAATGTTTTTTTACAACTCCAAGATTTGGAACGAGGGTAGTAAAAGGATAATCTGCAATCTTTGGTTTTGCGGCTGATACTCTACTTATGAAGGTTGATTTTCCTGCATTTGGAAATCCTAAAAGTCCTACATCCGCAAGTAGTTTTAATTCCAGCTGGAGTTCTCTTTCTATTCCTGGTTCACCCGGTTCACAGTACTGAGGAGCTCTATTTTGAGGGGTGCAAAAATGAATATTCCCTCTGCCGCCTCTGCCGCCTTTAGCAACCAGAACAGTTTCGTTATGATGAGTTAAATCAGCGATAATATTTCCTGTTTTTAGGTCTTTAACTATTGTGCCTGTTGGAACTTTTATATACAAATCTTTTGCGCTTTTTCCGTGCATACTTTTTTTAAAGCCGTTTTCTCCATTATCAGCTTTAAAAACTGATCTGTAAGTAAAATCTAAAAGTGTAGATAGACCTTCATCGGCAATTAAATATACGCTGCCTCCACGACCTCCATCGCCGCCTGCAGGGCCACCTTTATCAACGAATTTTTCTCGCCTCCAAGCAACAACTCCATTTCCTCCTTTTCCGGAGGATATTTTAATTTTAGCCTTATCAATAAACTGCATAGTATAAATCCTTTTATTTAGATAATACTATGAACATAGTTGCCGGTAAAGAGGAAAGTTGCAAAGATAAATTTTAATAAATAAATGGGAACTTTACATTGTTATCCAAAAATTTCTTAGGCATTTTTAGTTTTAGTCTTCCGGAATATACATTGGTTTGTGGGAGAGTATCTCACGGGTGTGTTCGTAACAGCAGCTTTCTCGAGTTAAACGCTGATACTCTCTTACAATATTTAGTACATCATCTACAGAGAGTCTTATAATCCTTCTATCACTTTCAATAATTTTTGCCATAAATTTCTTCCTTTCATACTAGTTAATCGGAACTGGCATTAAGGTTCTTTAAATAATCATTTAGATAGTTTAAAAAATTTTGTTATAATTTATATTAATAGAAAAAAGGAGCTTTATTGCTCCTTTTTTTGTATTAAAATTCATAATTGCTAGGGTTTTTTAAAGTTACATTAGTGAAGCCTGCGGCTTTAATTTTTTCTCTTATCTGGGCTGCAATATCTTTTCTTGCATTTGTTGCATTCCAGCTGGTTCCTGTTGATGCTGTAAATGTGTGCGTTTGTCCTGTAGAGTCTGTGAATCTTGCTTCACCTGAACCTTGATTGAGACCCATTGTGTGGATATTAAATGTTATTGTTGCTGTATAAGCTTTTGTTTTATTGGCTTTTGCTGCGGCTTGTGTATTTGATACTTTAGTTTCCGTTTGTTCACCTGTAGATTTTGCTGTGTATGATGTTCTTGCACCATTTCTCTTTATAGAACCCTTTTGAACATATTTATTTTTAATATAATCTATACTTGGGACATCGAGGTTATCGAAGTTTGCATTTTGTTTAACTGTACCATCTGCATTAAATACGCTAGGGTTATATTTTATTAATTCCTTGCATAGTGCAGCTCTGTCGGTATTACTTAGGTAATCCATTTTTGCGCTTAATAGTTTTTCAAGTACTGCATTTGCAGAAGTGCATTTATTCAATTGAAGGTTCTTACCTTCATTACTTTGTGTATCAGCTCTGTACCATCCATTTGGTAAATGTACTCGACTGCCTGCGTGTCCTGCACCTTGAGGTTCATGTGCATGAGATGCACCTCCTGCGCCTTGAGGTTCATGTGCATGAGATGCACCTCCTGCGCCTCCTGATGAACCAGCACCTTCAGGTTTTGACTTCTCTGGTGTTGTGCCTTGTGGTGTCGAACTTTCAGGGGTTGATTCTTCTGGTGTTGAGCCAGCAGGTGCTGAACTTCCAGGTGTTGTGCCTGCTCCTTGTTTTTCTTTTAATAGTTTTTGGCACATTTCATCAAAGTTGCCACTGTGATGTATTGTTTGATCTTTATTTACTGCATCATATTTTCCGTTGCCGTCTGATGTAATATTCCAATCAGGATACATTTTTTGTAAATCTGCTAATCTATCACCTGTCTTTGGTTGAATTCCTGCATTCATTTGTGTGTTCAAGAACCCGAATGGGCTAAATCCACCCATTCCAAAGTTTCCCATGCCAAAGCCCATATTCATTCCGCCACCGAATAGGCCACCACTAAATAAGCCACCGCCCAATAAACCGCTGAATAATCCAGTCCAGAAGTTTCCACCACTTTTGATGTTTATATTGGTATTAGATACAACGGTGCTGCTCATTATAGGTCGTTGTGGAGCTCTACCATATCGTATTGTTGGTTTATAAGTGTTATGTGCATATCTCAGGTTGAATGCTTTTCCGTATCCGTAAATACCCATATACTCATCCTCTTGTTAATATCTCTTGTATATATAAAGTATATACAAAATAGATAATTGCGTTTTGATTAATTTTTTGTTACATAACTTTACAATAGTTGTTCTTTTTTATGTAAAGGAGGGTTGTAGAGACCCTCCAGTGTGTGTATTTTGGTTAATTTATAAAGGATAACATTGTGCTGCCGGCTTGTAACATATTTCCCCATAGAGAATTAGAATTATTTTTGGTTGCATTGTATGCAGAGTTGTTGTAGTTATTTCCAGAATCAGAATTTGAATTTGCTGCATTTGCGAAGTTGAGTATGTTATTGTTCATCACTGAGTTCAGATTGCTTAAAAGTGTAATTGTGTTGATTCTATTTTGGAGTTCTTCCGCATACAGTTCATTTTGTGTTGATAATATGCTATCACTGAGAGTTGCTACAGCTTTAGCTCTTTTATCGGTAATTTCGTTGAGATTATCAAGAAAAACCGAGTTATCTAAATTGCCAAATCTGGATGCAATATCATTTTTCAGGTTTGTTTCCATTGGGGTGTAAATACTGTTTATTTCTTCAATTCCCTGATTTTTTAAGGCATCAAGTTGTGAATTCCATTCCTTACGCTGCTCGTCTGATATTGTAAATAAATTATTGAGAGACGAATTAAGACCACTTTGGATAGAGTTGTAAATTCGTTTTTCAGCATCTGACATGTTATAACTTGTGCTTACTACGTTATTATCCTTGTCTCTTTTGGTAGTTGCAACGTCTTTACCATTTATTGTAATTGTGCCTGTTGAATACTCAGGATACTTTTTAGAAGATTTTCCCATTACTAAATATTCCTTTCTTCAAGGACAATATTATAACGGGCAATTGGCTTATATATATTATAACATTTTTCTTTAGTGTTGTAAAGCTTTGTTGTTTGCGAGTTTTAGGATTTATTATGCAAATTTCTAAACTTCTTAATTTTTTTATTCTATAATGTATGTATGTCAGATAAAATAAAAATTGTAGGTGCAAAAGAACATAATTTAAAGAATGTATCGTTAGAAATCCCCAAAAATGAACTTATAGTTTTTACCGGAGTTTCCGGTTCGGGCAAAAGTTCATTAGCGTTTGATACAATTTTTGCTGAGGGACAAAGACGTTACATTGAAAGTTTGTCAACATACGCAAGACAATTTTTGGGACAAATGGATAAACCGGATGTCGAGTATATTGATGGTTTGTCTCCTGCTATTTCTATTGATCAAAAATCCAAAAGTAATAATCCTCGTTCTACAGTAGGGACTATTACTGAAATTTATGACTATTTAAGACTTTTATATGCAAGAGTCGGGACTCCGTATTGTCCTGTATGCGGGAAAAAAATTAAGCCTCAAACTTTAGATGAAATTGTTAATAAGATTATTCAATTAGGTGAGGGGACCAAAATTCAGATTTTAGCTCCTGTTGTGCGCGGAAAAAAAGGAGAGTATTCTTCTCTTTTTGAAGAATTACGTCAGGAAGGGTTTGTGCGTGTTAATGTTGATGGAAAAATTTATAATCTTGATGAAGATGATATAGAAATAGTAAAAACAAAAAAACATGATATAAGTGTTGTTGTTGATAGAATTGTAGTAAAAGAAGCTGCAATATCCAGAATAGCTGATAGTGTTCAAATAGCTATGAAAAAGGCTGATGGTATTATTATAGTTGATGTCGTTGGAGATAAAGAGATTGTTTTTAGTGAGAAGCTGGCATGTCCTGATTGTAATCTTAGCTTTGAAGAATTGACTCCGAGAATATTTTCATTCAATGCACCTTATGGCGCTTGCGAAAGATGTTCCGGTTTAGGGGCTGATTTTATTGTGGATCCTGATTTAGTTGTTCCGGATAAGACTCTTTCTTTAAATCAAGGAGCAATCTATGCTTGGGCAACAAGAAGTGCTACAACTTATTATCACGATTTACTTTTGTCAGTGTGTTCTGCTTACAATATAGATATGGATGTTCCTTTTGAGAATTTATCCAAGGAACATCAGGATATAATTTTATATGGCTCGGATGAGGCTATAAAAATTCGAGTAAAACAATTTGGCACAAGTCGTTATCAGACAACTATTCAACCTTTTATAGGGGTAATACCATTTTTAGAAAAAAGATACAATGACGCATCCGGTGATTATTGGCGTGAAGAAATAGAAAAGTTTATGGTTGCCAAGCCTTGTCCGGAGTGCAATGGTGCAAGGTTAAAACCTTTTCCGCTTGCAGTAAAAATAAGGGACAAGAATATTTTTGAATTTACGCAAATGTCAGTTGATGATGAATTTCAATTTATTACGGATTTATATTTGGATTTGAATGAATATCAACTTAAGATAGCGAAACAAATTCTTGATGAAATTCGTGCAAGGTTAAAGTTTTTAATTGATGTTGGGTTGCATTATCTTGATTTGGCACGTATGGCAGGTACTCTTTCAGGTGGAGAGTCTCAAAGAATACGTCTCGCTTCTCAAATTGGCAGCGGTTTAAGCGGAGTTTTGTATGTATTGGATGAACCATCAATAGGGTTACATCAGCGAGATAATGATATGTTAATAAAAACTCTATTTAAGCTTAGAAATCTTGGAAATACGCTTATTGTTGTAGAACATGATGAAGATACTATAAGAAGTGCGGATTATATAGTTGATATTGGGCCCAGAGCAGGTGTAGCAGGTGGTAATATTATTGCTCAGGGAAGTGTTGATGATGTAATTTCTGCTAAGGCTTCTATTACTGGAAAATACCTCAGCGGAGAAAAGTTTATTCCCGTTCCTGATAAAATTAGGGATGGTAATGGACATTTTCTACATATAAAGAATGCACATTTGAATAATTTAAAAAATATTGATTTAGATATTCCGCTTGGAAAAATTGTAATTTTGACAGGAGTTTCAGGCAGTGGAAAATCAACGTTGATGCAAGATTTAATCTATGAGTATGCAGTTCATAAGTTGAGAAAAAATAAACCAAAACCTCAGGGTGTTGATGAAATTACAGGTTTTGAGCATATTGATAAGATTATTGATATAGACCAATCTCCAATTGGTAGAACTCCACGTTCAAATCCGGCAACATATACAGATTTGTTTACTCATATTAGAGAGTTATATGCAAAAACTAATGAGGCAAAAGTACGTGGTTATAAGCCTGGAAGATTTAGTTTTAATGTGAAGGGCGGCAGATGCGAAGCGTGTAAGGGTGATGGCCTTGTTAAGATTGAGATGAATTTCCTTTCTGACGTTTATGTAAAATGCGATATTTGTAAAGGTAAGAGATATAACAGAGAAACTTTGGAAGTTAAATATAAAGGTAAAACTATTGCGGATGTTTTGGATATGAGTGTCAAAGAGGCTTTAGAGTTTTTTGACAGTATTCCTGCGATTAAACATAAACTTCAGACGTTAAATGATGTTGGGTTGGATTATATGAAGCTTGGTCAGAGTGCAACAACTTTATCAGGAGGTGAAGCTCAGCGAATTAAGCTTGCTGCAGAACTTAATAAACGTTCTACAGGTAAAACATTGTATCTATTAGATGAACCTTCAGTAGGTTTACACTGGTCTGATTTGGATAAGTTAGTTAAAATTCTTCAGGCGCTTGCTGATCAAGGAAATACAATTCTTATGATTGAGCATAATCTTGATTTGATAAAAATTGCGGATTATATAATTGATTTAGGACCTGAAGGTGGAATTGGAGGAGGCAGTGTGGTTGCCCATGGTACGCCTAATGAAATTATGAATTGTAAAGAATCTTATACAGGAAAATATTTGGCCAAGTATTTACAAAAGTCTTGATATTACTATCTAATTGCTATTTTAAAAAAAATTTGCTATTATATTTTTAAAAACAGGTGGTTGTATGTGGCAAAAATTTTTATATTTATGTTTTTTTCTAATAATATCGGGTATGTTTAGTCAAGCATATTCGCAAACTGTTGAGGTAGAGTCGTTAAGTAATTTTTCGACATATAATCCTCCCTCATCAATCACTGTTAAACTTGTAGAACCTTTGGAATTATTACCTTCATTAACGTTGGATGCCGGGGTATATCTATCAGGAACTTTAGTTGATGTTGTCAGTCCTAAACGGTTAAAACGTGATGCAAGTTTTTCCTTTAAACCTGAGACATATACAACAGTTGATGGTGAAATACACAATTTAGATATTGATGTAATTGCGTCTTATACCGTTCCTCTTGATAAAGGACAATTTGCAAAAAATGCTGCACTTGGTGTTGGAAATTTTTTTGTTAAAGGTTTATCAATGGGGGTTGCTGCAGTAAAAGGAGCAGTTCAAAATGAAGAAGAAAATAGAATTAAGTCGTCAGCTGTCTCTGTATATGAGGCTTCACCATTTTCCTATGTAGAAAAAGGTGAGGATTTGGATATAAAATTTTCACAATCATTTTATTTGAAATTTCCTAATCCCGAAAAGCTTCAAAATTCTGTAGAAAAGGGTCAAAATTATACTTATACAATAGAAAAGGAGTAATATAAAATGAAAAAGTTATTATCAACATTTATTGGATTGATTATCTCTTTATGTTTGATTCAATCAGTGGAAGCTAAAACAGTTCAAGTTTCAGCTTTAGAGGATTTTCAAACTTCTAACCCTCCTCAGGTTTTACATGTTCAAATGAATGCTAATACCAGATTAGATTATGATTTAATGCTGTTTCAAGGCTTTCAGGTAACAGGAAAGGTTATTCCTCAGGAAGGTGGA
Organism: Candidatus Gastranaerophilales bacterium; assembly: GCA_928722015.1. Taxonomy (GTDB): domain Bacteria; phylum Cyanobacteriota; class Vampirovibrionia; order Gastranaerophilales; family Gastranaerophilaceae; genus Zag111. The sequence continues at coordinate 116,030 of CAKMWI010000008.1, forward strand.
GGTTTTGTTTTTGTTCCTGTAAGTTATGTTAATTTTCAGGAAGAGAGTCTGCCTATAGATAAGGAATTTCAAGCTGTTTATAAAGGTCGCTCAGGGTTAATAAGACAAAATCAACCTTTTTACTTAGTATTCCCTGATAACGGACCGGATACGTTCCAGTATTATGTTCCAAGTGTTAGTGATATGAATTAATTATGATATTTAAGAAAAGGCTTCTAGTAAAACAGAAGCCTTTTTCGTGTGTTTATAGGATTCAATTGAGCTAAATTTTATATACTATAATTTTGTGAAATTAGTATGTAAGGAAATAGGTTATGCATAAATATTTTATTGGTTCGTACATAATTACAATTTTTGGATTAATTACTGCATATTTTTGGGGTGAGCATGTCCATAGCGGTACGGGATTAGTATGTGTTTTTATAGCTTCAATTTTAGCTATTTTAGAGACTAGTTTGTCTTTTGATAATGCTGTTGTTAATGCGATGAAGCTTGAACACATGTCCGAAGTTTGGCGGCATCGTTTTTTAACTTGGGGTATTGCAATTGCCGTATTTGGTATGAGATTCTTATTCCCAATATTGGTCGTTTCAATATTTGCAAAGTTAGATATGCTTACAGTTACAAATATTGCGCTTAATGATTCTCAAAAGTATGCTCAATATTTACATGCAACGCATGCGCCAATTGTAACTTTTGGCGGAATGTTTTTAATTATGCTGTTTCTTAACTATTTCTTTAATCATGAAAAAGATGTACACTGGCTTAATTTTATAGAACGTCCATTGTCTCATTTGGATCATATAAGAGGTATAGAAATAGTTATTTGTCTTTTAATTCTTTTGTTTATGCAAAATTACATGCCTGCAGATGAAAAAATTCCTGTTATGATATCAGGTATCTCAGGTATAATTACATATCTTGTAATTGACGGGCTTTCTCACTTCCTAGAAAAGCATGAAGAAATGCGAATGGCAAAATGTGCTACTGAATCTGTTAAATGTGCAGGTTTGATTAGTTTTATATATTTGGAATTAATAGATGCATCTTTTTCTTTAGATGGTGTATTAGGTGCATTTGCTTTAAGTAATGATGTTATTATTATAACTATTGGACTTGCTATCGGTGCAATGTTTGTGAGATCACTAACAATTATGCTGGTGGAAAAGAAAACATTAGCTAAGTTTTTATACCTTGAGCATGGTGCCCATTGGGCAATAGGAGCTCTTGCAGTTATAATGTTAATTACAACAGTTAAAGAAGTTCCGGAAGTTGTTACTGGGCTTATCGGATTATTCTTTATTGTTGCTGCCTTTATTTCTTCAATTGCGCATAATAAAAAAGTTGCGAAACAACAGGAAAATAACTAATTTATTTATTTAAAATAAAAAATATAAAATAGGCTTTGAATTTTTTCAAAGCCTATTTTTTCGGGGTTGGTTGATTATTTTTTTGCTTAACCAATATTCCAACTATTTAGATATTCTTCTTGTTCCTTAGTTAGAGTATCGATTTCTATTCCCATAGATTGTAATTTTAATTCAGCAATTTTTATATCAACTTCATGAGGAAGTGTGTATAATTTATTTTCTAATTTACCTTTATTTTTAACAAGAAATTCAATGCCAAGAGCTTGGTTTGCAAAACTCATATCCATAACGCTAGCAGGATGTCCTTCTGCGGCAACAAGGTTAACTAATCTGCCTTCTGCTAAAACATATATTGATTTTCCATTGTTTAAAACATATTCTTCAAGATTTGGACGAATTTGTTTTATTTCGGTAGTGTAAGCTTTTAAGTCTCCAACATTAACTTCCCAGTCAAAGTGTCCAACGTTACCCACAAATGCCCCATCTTTCATTGATAATAAATGTTTAACATCAACTACATGTTTATCTCCTGTTACAGTTAAGAAGATGTCGCCTTCTAATGCAGCTTTAGCAATTGGCATTACTCTGTACCCTTCCATAGCTGCTTCAAGAGCTTTTAATGGGTCAACTTCACAAACAATGACATTTGCCCCAAGAGCTTTAGCTCTCAAAGCAACACCTTTTCCGCACCAGCCATAGCCTGACACTACGACGGTTTTCCCTGCAACAAGAATGTTTGCAGCTCTCAGGACTCCGTCGAAAGAACTTTGACCTGTACCATAGCGGTTATCATATAGGTGTTTTGTTAAACTTGTATTAACGCCTACAGCAGGAAATCCTAATGTACCTTGTGCTTCCATAGCTTGAAGTCTAATAATTCCGGTTGTTGTTTCTTCTGTAGAACCGATAATTTTGTCTATAAGATCAGGTCTTTGAGCATGTATAGTTGAAACCATATCACATCCGTCATCAATTATAATATCCGGATTATGGTTGATAGCTTCTTTAATGTGAGACTTATATGTTTCTACACTTTCTCCAGCAACAGCAAAAACTGGAATATTATAATATTTTACTAATGCTGCAGCAACATCATCTTGAGTTGATAGTGGATTAGATGCTACTAATACTGCGTCTGCACCTCCTGCTTGCATTACTGTGCATAATGCTGCTGTTTCTTTTGTAACATGTACGCATGCTGAAAGTTTAAGGCCTTTAAATGGCTGTTCTTGAATAAATCGTTCTCTTATTTTTTTTAGGACAGGCATATCTTTAAAAGCCCAGTCAATTTGTTTTTTACCTTGTTCAGCCAAGTTTATATTTTTAATATCGTACTTAATTCCAGTCATTAACATTATTTTCTCCTTGATTAAACAATTATAAGAAATAATTGTACTTTCTACACTCCTAATTATATTCAAAAAATCTTGGATTTCGAACAATTTTCTGCCATTGTAAAATTTTCTTAATAATGATACTCCATGTATCAAAAAATATTTTTCAGGGTTGTTATAATTAACACTAAGGAGTGTTGTGTGAAAGTAAATTTTGATAGTAAAACGAATAATGTTCAGAAACAAAAGAATATAGCTTTTGAAGGCTTTAAGGCAGTTAAATCAGAAGATGGATTTAAAGAATATCAGTTTGCATATCCTTATGATGAAAATAAGGATGATTGTTATTTAGAAATTTATAAACTTGATAAAGATAGGTATAATAATTATTTTACCGATGGTAAGGCAATTAATCGTTTTACTAAATCTTCATGGTATAAATTAAAACCCGGTGTTAACAGTATTGATGTGGCAAGAACTTTTGGGATTGAAGATAACGCTCCGTTTGCATATCATTTTATTTTAGTTGATAAAAATTCAGGACATAAAAGAGCAAGAATTGATGCCGGTGATTCGATTAATGAATGTAATCGTAATTTTGAGCAAGAGGAAAAAGAACGAGCTATTTTCAATCTTGTTATCCCTACAAAATCTGATTTATCTAAGGGTGGTTCAATGAAATTGGTCATTATAGATTCCCAAAAAGTTGGTACTGTGTATAATGATCAAAATGTTATTGTTAGAGACGAAAAACTTGCTCAACGCGGTAGGAACGGAATAAAAACCATTACAAATAAATTTGGCGGTACTCTTGCTGGTTTGGAACTGGCTGTTGATAAAGGGGAGTATGATGGATATGGCAGAATTATTTCCCTGCCTATTTTTACGGATGATGATTTTACAGCACATGCTTATTGGAACAAAAACTGTTTCCAAATGGCTAGTACGCTTGGTAATATAAATAATTACGCATCTTTACAGCGAAAAATGTTTGCTCATGGTCTGAATTTCGTTTCTGACGGAGCTTTTGTAAATGAAGGTCTTGAAGGTGTTCACTTTAAACATATTTTAAAATGGGGTACTGATTCACCATATATTAATTGGTTTAGAGCATCTGGAGCAAAAGATAATCCTCTTTCTATGGGGGTATTTGTCAAGAATAAAAAATATATTTCTCATAAAATAGTTAATTCTCCTTATGTGTATAAACAAAATGGTATCGGTATTGTTTCTGTTAAAAGGAAATCCGCTAATGATCCTACGTATGATCCTAAGAAACCTACTTATATTCAATTCTTTGACAGCCGTCTTGTAACTGAGGCTGAAAAGAATGATACAACATCATTGATTGGGACATATTCAAAAATGAGTACGCCAAATGTTTATGATTTGCATACTCATAATGATTCTGTTTTTCCTTATGCATTTGAAATTGATCCAAAAACATATAATGATAATATTAAAAGATTAAATGAATATAATACTTCGAATTTTAAGGATGAGATTGTTCGTCTTGACGGTCCTAAGGCTGCTAGAATTTTGTCTAAATTTAAGACATTTGAAGTTGAAGGAAAATTTGAAAGTGGATTTGAAACTTGGGATGCAAATCCTGATATTGCAAAATTGAATTATGTATTTTCTAATACAGATACTAAAAATTTAAAAAATATTGAAACTCCTGCGGAGCGTAAACAAGAAATGCTCAAGATTATTAGGGCTAATTCTCAAGTTCAGGATTATGCTGTTGAATCCGGTAAATATTGGACTCAAAAAACTGATGATATTTTAAGAGTGTCAATTGCTCAAAATTTAAAAAGAATAGATGCAAACAATCCGGCACAAGTGTATTCACAGATTCTGGCCAAAGCAAATGGGAAAATTTTCCCTACTTCATTATCTGCAGAGTTAACGAAAAATGAAGTAGAAAATGTTCTGTTAGGTTTTTACAAAAACAAACGTATCTTGTCTAATGAAGATAAAAAATCTCAAATTTTAGAAGGTTTGATGAATACTCCGCTGGATTCTTTTGAATTTGGTGATAATATTGTTTCAGTTTTGGCTTCTCCATTGGTATCAAAAAGAGCTACAGTACCGTCAGAAATCGGTGTATCTCGTTATGATATATATAAGGCAGGAAATAAACATTTACTTAGAGAGTACAAGGAAACTTATGAACTAATGGACAGTTTGTATACTAAGGAAATGTCAGATTTTGCAGTAAAAGTATTAGATGTTGTTAATGCTTCGCTGCCTGCTTCAAATAAATTGTTTGATGGAAATCAAGTTACTGAGTTTGGAAAATATGTTATTCCTTTAGTAACGCCTGAAATTGCAAAGTATGCAGTAGTTAAATCTTTGGCTCCAAATATAACTGTTGCAATAGATAAGAATTCTGGTGAAATAAGTTATGATTATAAAACTTTAAAACAGTTGACTCTGCAAGGTATCGGGATAAATAATCCTGCTTCTCCTGAAGATGAAGCTAAAATGTTAATTTCGCGTATCAGGTCAGGTATGAAGAATCTTGATACTTCTATGAGTAGTGAAATTATAGATAGTATCTTAAAAACAATAAAGGATACTAATGTATATAGTTTTAAACTTGCGGATTTAATTATTGATAAAACACAAGCCGGTTTAGATTGGCGAATTGATGCGACAAAAGATATCGCAGATGTTGAAGCTTTGAGAAATGGAAATACAAATTTTGATTATACTTGGCAAAGTGTAATCAATTTCTGGAAGAAATTTAACAAGGGTGTAATTTCAAAAAATCCTAATGCTTATACAGTTGCAGAAGTTACTGATGAGAAAACTTTGCATGATAAAGGGTTAGGTTATCATTCTAAAAAATTCCCTAAGTATTCGGATATTGTTACGAAATTCCAAAGAGAAACGGGTATGACTTCAACTGCTAATTATTCATACTTCTTTACGGATGTAGCAAAATTATTTACTCGTGCTTTTGAAGATGGTTCATATTGGGAAGATAGCAACTATTTACAAAAGCTTTTATTTGAAAAAATGGTTGGAGGAAATGATCCTTATTTGAAATCTGGTTCACTTGATTCTATATTGTATTCATATACCTTTATCGGTAATCATGATAAACCAAGAGCTTTGCATTGTGCAGCGTTAGATTTGGGAATGTTTTATTGTGATTTGAATTATAATACTCCTGGAAATTATGAAAACCGTTTAAATGCTTATAAAATGGTTGAAAATAAATTTATGGAGCATATAGATCCAAATACAATTAATAGTTATGATTTTTCTGCAATTTCACCTAAGGCTGTTGCAATGGGTTATGCGTTAAGAAAAGCTTTTATTGATGTATTGAATGATTATAAAAAAGACGAAAATAAACATATTTCAGATGCAGAATTTCATGATGCTTTTGTTGCATTAAGTCAGGCTGTTTCTGATTTAAGCCAAGGAAAATTTTTAGGCCGACGTTTTGATCCTGATGCATTTGGCATTAAACCATTTGATATTTCTATTGAAATGGTGTTAAAACAGGCAAAAGAAAAATATAATTTCCATTTACCGGCAACAGCAGGTAATAAATTCGAAGATGATGTGTTCGAGAAAGCTGTAGACCCAGCAATATCAAAGCTCTTAGGTATGATGAAATATCTTGTTGCATTACCTGGCATGCCTACATTATTTGATGGTGATGATTTGGGTGCTACAGGCTATGATACAAAAACTAAAAATATGTATTTGCAAGGTCGTCAAAGGGTTCACGATGAGTGGGCAGAAGTTGGCGGAGAAAAGTATAAATCCTTTATTGCAAAACATAAAAAAGAGTTTGATGAAGTTATGGCTTTGCGTAAAAATCCAAAATGCAATGCTTTAAATAATGGTGCTCCTTATACTTTGCCTCTTCAAGATGCAACTGATGCTTATAATCCTAATAATAAATTTAAAGTTCCAGTAATCTTGAGACAAAGTACAGATGGAAGAATGGCAATTTCTATATTTAATCCGTCAGGATTGCACCATGATCATGAACGTTATTATTCTCAGCAAAAATTGACTATGGATTCTATTAAGTTTAACTTTGAAACTCATACTGATGAAAACGGAAAAGAATATAACATCTTTTTGGACGGAAAGGATGGTGTAGGTATTCCAGGTTTGAAAAATAATACAGTATTTGTTAATGCAAAAGATCCAAATGACTTATATTATGTTAATGAACATGACGGTAAATATTTCCTAAAACGAGGAACTGATAACGGTAAAATTACAGTGGATGATGCAACTTTAGTTCTATATCATGTACCTGAAAATGCTCAATTGTCATTTACCGGTTCATTTAAATTTGTACCGTCTGGACGTTATGCTGCAGGTGCTTATAACGTACCTCAATCAGAGTATGGTAAAAATTTAGCTATAGTTCATTAAGTTTTGTAATATTAGGTTCTTATAGTTGGCAATATAATTTTTTATTTGATTTTAGTTATATATGTAGGTAGGAAAATCTAATATTGAAAGGATAGGTATACGTGTATGGGTATAGAGTCTATAGGACCAATTAGAGTTCAGGCTGCAGTGCAGGGGCTTAATCCTCGTAAATATTCATCAAATGCTTCTGATATAAACAATATTACAGATACAGTTAATTTTTCAGGAACAGAAAATGAATCTGAGCAGTTAGTTAATAATGAAAAGAAAAGTCCGGTAAAAAATAAAGGTTTACTTTTTGCGATTGGTACTGCTGTTGTTGCTGTAGGAATTTGGTTCCTAACTCGTGGTAAGGGTGGTAAATCTGTATCTAAGGCTACAAGCGATGTTGCTTCTTCAGTAACTGAAGGTTCAGGTAAAGCTGGCGAAAAAGCTTCTGAAGCTGTATCGGAAACGGTCAAAGAAACTGTTTCAAAACCAAATAGCGTTAATTCCTCAAGTAGGTCAAGAAATAAAAATTCTAAACCTGCGACAAAAGCAGAGCCGGAAACTTCATCATCATCTTCTGAGGTATCAGCAACGCCTAAAAATAAAACAGAGGAACCTGCACCTGTAAAGAAAGATACTCAACCTGTAGAAAAACCTGTATCTTCAAATAATAGTGCTGTAGCACCAAATAATAAACCTAATGAAGAAACATTAAAACCTAAAAATGATACAAATGAATTAAAGCCGGAAACTAAGGAAACTACTGAAGTAGTTGAAACAGGAAAGAAAAAAAATAAAAGAAATAAGGCTTCAACTAATGTGCCTGTTAAAGCAGAGAATCCTTTGCCGGCAGTTGTTGTTGCTACTGCAGCAGATGATATTGCAAAGTCCGGAGGTAAGCTGGTAGAGGATATACAACCTTCTGTATCAAAGGCAAAGGCTTCAGCTCCTGGCTCTAAACCTGCTGAGGATATTCTAAATCCTTCTATGGAGGAATCTATAACAAAAGGAAAATATGGTCAGGATATAAATGATCCATTAGATCCTAGAAATGCAGATGATATTTCTAGTCCTTACTATAAACAAAAGGGGGTATATGGTCAAGATCCATACGATCCGCTAAATCCGTTGAATAATGATGACCCACTCAGTCCTTATTATGGAACTAACGACCCTTTTAATACTTTTGGATTTTAAATAGTATTGCATTAAAAAAGCCCTGATTTTTATCAGGGCTTTTTTTATAATATTATGCTAAACTGCAAATCTGAAATGAACAAGATCTCCGTCTTGGATTATATAATCTTTTCCTTCCAGTCTTGTTACTCCTTTTTCTTTGCAGGCATTATAAGACCCGAGTTCAACAAAATCTTTATAAGGTGTGATTTCAGCTCTTATAAATCCTTTTTCGAAGTCTGTATGTATGACTCCGGCTGCTTGAGGAGCTTTAGTTCCGGCAGGAATAGTCCAAGCTCGTACTTCTTTTTCACCTGCAGTAATAAAAGTGCGTAATTTTAACAGGTTATAAACAGACTTAATCATTCTGTTTATTCCACTGTCTTCAATCCCCAATTCCTTTAAGTATTCTTCAGCTTCTTCCTGTCCTAAATCAGCTAATTCTTCTTCTATTTTTGCTGTGATAATTACCATTTCAGCGCCATGAGTTTTTGCGTATTCTTCAACTTTTTTAGTATAGTCATTGCCATTTTTAAGATCAAATTCAGAAACATTTGCGCAGTATATAACCGGTTTGGTTGATAAAAGATTTAACATTTTTACAACAGGAATTTCATCTTCATCAAAGTGTTTTGTTATATCTATAAATGTGCAATCTGACAGTAAATCTGTAAGTTTTTTTAATACTTTGTCTTCTAATACTGCATCTTTGTCTCCGGATTTTACAACTTTAGCAATTCTTGCTTGTCGTCTTTCTACAGATGCCATATCCGCAAGTGCAAGTTCTGTATTTATTGTTTCAATATCGCTTATTGGATCTACTTTTCCTGCAACATGGATTGTATTTTCATCATCAAAGCATCTTACAACTTGAATAATTGCATCTACCTCTCTTATATTTTGTAAAAATTGATTACCTAGACCTTCTCCTTTACTGGCACCTTTAACCAATCCGGCAATGTCAACAAATTCAATTGCTGTTGGAATTATTGTTTCTGTCTTACACAATTTTGCAAGAATTGGCAGTCTTTCGTCAGGAACATCTACAACACCTATATTGGGTTCAATTGTACAAAATGGATAATTCGCGCTTTGTGCATTTCTTGCGTTTGTTAATGCATTAAATAATGTGGATTTTCCGACATTTGGAAGTCCAACTATACCTGTTTTTAACATGTATTTTTCCCTTTATTTAGCTATGTCAATATTTTAATTTTACCCCAAAACAATACCAATATATAGTCATTTCTATTTATATGAAGTTATATTAATCATTTAATAAAATGAACTTTTTAGGTTAAATTTCGTTTGTTGTAGTGGATGACTAATGACGGATCTGATATTATGAAAAAGGATTATGGAATTGTTTCTATTAGTGAATATTTAAAACTAGTAAAGGATGTCAAGTGTTTGTCTATATCTGATTCTGAAGTTAACATGAAGCTCGGAAGATATCTGTTGAATTTACGACGCTATGAGACAAATGCAAAAATTTTAGAATCATTAATTTTATAATTTGATATCCTCTAAAAGCTTTATTATTTGCTTTTTTCTTGACAATACTACTGAAAAATTGTAAATATATATTAATTTTAAAAGATTAATATAGGCAATTTTTTTATTCAAAATTACTTTATATATATGTAAGGGAAATTAAGAGAATAAGGGAAAAGATTATGAGAAATTATGATGAAATGATTACAGTAAGAGAATATGTTGAAGATTTAAAAGCTAATGGTTATAATAATGGACCAATGATGAGTGCACAAGATTATGCAAAGACATTGAGAGATCAATGTGTAAAATATCAATCTCACTCTTTAATGACAGTTGATGATTATGTTAAAACTTTAGAAGATTCAAGGTATATGACTCCAATGGAACTTGAAATTGAAGGTAAAGTTGAAAAATCTTTGCAATCTAAAAAAGCTGATTTAAATGCAAAAATTGTTGAAGATTTATTGGCATAATTTTATCTTTTATAGTTAAAAAGAGGATAGATAATAACATATATCTATCCTCTTTTTTTTTTGAATTTAGGATATTTTGTAAATATATATTACAAATATATACTTTTTGCTTACAAAAGTAGCAATTTTTATTCTCACAAATACTTTATATATATACCAAGGGGATTTATAGTTTTAGGAAAAATTAAAGGAGAAAAAAATGGCTAGAGTATTAATATCAATGCCCGAAAAATTTTTAGATGAAATCGATTCAGTAGCAGATGCAGAAAATCGTACACGTTCTGAATTGATTCGTGAAGCATTAAGAACTTATATGTATAGAAACCAAGTTAGAAATGGGAAAAAAGCTGCAACGAATGCTGAAATTTTAGATGCATTGTTAGGATAAGGTCAAGGTTTATTATTTAAATATTTAATTAGAAATTTGGATGGGGAAAATGGCAAATAAAGATTATCAAATGATTACAGTATATGAATATGTAAAAATGTTAGATTCTGAAGTTGAGTATTTAGATAACGATGCTAAAGAAATCAGGGCTAATGTTGAAAAGTATTTATTAAATATGCGTAGAGCAGCTACTAATGCAAAAATATTAGAAGCACTTTTAGCGTAAAAATTTGAATGGCTTCATTGGTAAATTTTCTCAGGTAAATGGTTTATTAGGAAAGTAAAAAAGGACTTGATATTTTATCAAGTCCTTTTTTTGTGTATATTATCAAAAATTATTATTCAATAATTTTGTCAACAACACCAGCACCAACTGTTCTACCACCTTCACGGATAGCAAATCTCATACCTTCTTCGATTGCTACAGGAGCGATTAATTCAACTTCCATAACAACGTTATCACCAGGCATTACCATTTGACCATCGAATTTGATTGAACCAGTTACGTCAGTTGTTCTGATATAGAACTGAGGACGATATCCTGGGAAGAATGGAGTATGACGTCCACCTTCTTCTTTTGTCAATACATAAACGTTAGCTGTGAATTTAGTGTGTGGGTGAATTGAACCTGGTTTAGCAAGAACTTGACCACGTTCGATTTCAGTTTTATCAACACCACGAAGTAAAGCACCAATGTTATCACCTGCTTGACCTTGGTCAAGAGATTTTCTGAACATTTCAACACCAGTAACTGTAGTTTTCTTGGTTGGTTTAATACCAACTAATTCAACTTCATCACCAACTTTAACAATACCACGTTCTACACGACCAGTAGCAACAGTACCACGACCTGTGATAGAGAAGATGTCTTCAATTGGCATCAAGAATGGTTTGTCTAAGTCTCTAACTGGGTCTGGGAAGTATGAATCTAATGCATCCATCAAATCCCAAATTTTATCAGTCCATTCATTTTCACCACGTTGGATAGATGGGTTAGCTTGAACAGCTTCTAATGCTTTTAAAGCTGAACCATGAATGAATGGAATATTATCTCCATCGAATTCGTAAGATGAAAGAAGTTCTCTAACTTCCATTTCAACTAATTCTAATAATTCTGGATCGTCAACCATATCGCATTTGTTTAAGAATACAACAAGGTTAGGAACTCCAACCTGTCTAGCTAACAGAATGTGTTCACGAGTTTGAGGCATAGCACCGTCAGTTGCTGCAACTACAAGGATAGCACCATCCATTTGAGCTGCACCTGTAATCATGTTTTTAACATAGTCAGCGTGGCCAGGGCAGTCAACGTGAGCATAGTGTCTTTTGTCTGTTTCGTATTCTACGTGAGCTGTAGAGATTGTAATACCTCTAGCTTTTTCTTCTGGAGCAGCATCGATTTCGTCGAATTTTTTAAGTTCAGCTTTACCAGCTGCTGCCAATGTACCGGTAATAGCTGCGGTTAATGTAGTTTTACCGTGGTCAACGTGGCCGATTGTACCTACGTTAACGTGCGGTTTCGTACGTTCATACTTTTCACGTGCCATGAGATTAATCTCCTTCTTTTCTGTCTACTATATACTACTATAAATTAGTATTCTACGATAATTCTAATTCTAACCGCTCATAAATTTTTGTCAAGATTATAATGGGAAATTGAAACATTTCCCTTGATTTTTAAAATATTAATTTATGTAACAATTTTTTTGATTTTATGCAATTGCACCATTAAAAATTATTTTATATATATAAATGAGATTATGATACATGGAGGATGTAAAAATGGGCAATCCTATAGATGCAGTTAATAAAGTTTATAACAATGTGAATGATTTTGTTGTTGGACTTTCTACAGGTGATAAAAATGTAAAAAAAGTTAAATTCCCGCCGATATTTAGTGGCTATGGTTCAGTTCAAAATGTAAACACCTCATTTAAGGCCGGAACCATTTGGGATGGTTATGGAACTACAGGTTCACACTCTACAGCATCAACAAATATTTAGCAGGGTTTACAAAAAAACTATGTTTGTAATAAAATAGTCCTCAGATATGTGAGGACTATTTTATGTTATTAACTGCTGATATAGGAAATACAAATATTACCCTGGGTTTGTTTTCGGAAAATAAATATGTTAATGAATTTCGACTTGCATCTGATAAGGATTTGTCCGGGGAAGAATATGAAATTCTTTTAAAATCGTTATTTAAAGACTATTCAATTGATGGTTGTGTTATTGCTTCGGTGGTTGAAGAGTTAAATATTAAGTTTAAACGAGCAGTAGATAATGTTTTTGGCATTAAGTCTGTTTTTGTCGCTTCGGATATTGAGTTAGGTATAAATGTTTCAACTGATAATCCAAGAGAAGTTGGCGCTGACAGACTCGCAAATGCTGTTGCTGCCGCAAATCTTTATGACGGTGCTGTTATTGTAATAGACTTTGGCACTGCAACATCTTTTGATATTATAAATTCCAAAAGGGAATTCTTGGGTGGGGTTATTGCGCCTGGTATAAATACTCAAATGAAGTGTTTAAAAAATTCAACTTCAAAGCTCCCTAAAATTGATGTTTCAATTTCTAAAAATGCAATTGGTCATAATACTACTGACGCTATATTATCAGGAGTTATTAGGGGCACAGCTTGTATGGTTGACGGGCTGGTGGCACAATGTGAATCTGAATTAGGTGAAAAGGTTACTGTAGTTGCTACTGGCGGCTATTGTGGTTTAATTGCTAATTATTTAAACAGACCATTTGATGATATTAATCAAACTCTTACTCTTGAAGGGTTGAAACAAATTTATTATATGAATACTACAAAAACATCAAAAACGAAATATCAAAACTTAGCTATTGTGTAGTTGATTAGCGAGGTTTTGCCAGTTTGCTGTTATTTTTATTTTAAATATTATAGGTGAATTGGAGAAAATTACCCATTAGGTTTTCATTCCAAACCTGTATATCTGTTGGAACATCAAGAACTGTAGGGGTAAAATTCCAAATGTATTTTATTTTTGATTTTATCAGATAGTCAGCTGTGCTTTGTGCAAATTTTCCCGGTACAGTGAGTATTGCAATATCAACATTGTTGTCTTTTGTAAATTCCGGAAGTTGTTTAATATCAAGAATTTTTTTGTTATTCACTTCCTTGCCTATTTTATTGTTATCATTATCAAATAATCCGATAATATTAAGGCCATAGCTTGTAAAATTATCATATTTTGCCAGTGCCATTCCAAGATTTCCTGCACCAATTATGTATGCGCGTTTGGTTTTTGCAAATCCGAGTGTTGTTTCTATTGATTTTTTTAGTTCCGTAACAATATAACCAACTCTTGATTTGCCGGATTTATTTAGTAAATTTATATCTTTTCTTACTTGAGAATCATCAATTTTTAAAAGTGTTGCGATTTGTTTACTTGAAATATATTTATTACCTTTATCAATAAAATCCTGTAATATACAGTGATATAGGGTTAATCTATTGATAACTTTTTCTGAAATTTTTTTATCCATAAATTTATTATACATAAAAATTTAGTAAATATCTGTTTTTAATGGTATAATTTCAATATGAAACATATATTTGAACAAAAAGTATTTTATTCTGATACTGATGCTTATGGTGTTGTGTGGCATGGGTCTTATCTCCGATGGTTAGAAATGGGACGTGTCGGATTGTGTGAAATGATGGGACATGATTTAACAGATTTATTAGAACAGGATATTGTGTTGCCTGTAACGAGTCTGAATGTTAAATATAAGATGTCTGCAAGGCTGAATGATGTTATGAGTATAGAAACAGAAATTGCTGATTTTAACGGTTTTATTGTTAAGTTTAGGCAATTTATTAAATCTGTACAGACAGGTAAGGTTTATCTTGAAGCTGAAGTTTCTGTTGTTGCGGTTACTAATAACGGTAAATTATATCGAAAAATGCCGGAAATCCTTGCTAATTCTTTTAATAAGGAGTTAAAATGTCCGGCACTCGTTTAAATAAATATATTGCATCTTCTGGTTTGTGTTCGCGCAGAAAAGCGGATGAGTTAATTGAAACCGGTAAGGTTATGGTTAACGGAAAAAAAATAACTGAACTCGGCTATTGTGTGCAGGCTAAGGATAAAGTTTTTGTTAACGGGAAAATGATTCATCCTGTTAAGCATGAATATTATAGATTTTATAAACCTGCAGGATATATTACAACAGCAGAAGATGAAAAAGGTCGTAAAACAATTTATGACTTAATACCTGAAAATTTACATCATCTAAAACCTGTTGGGAGATTGGACAGAGAATCAACAGGATTGATTATTTTAACTAATGATGGAGATTTGATAAATGAATTGACTCATCCGTCTGTTAGGGTTCCTAAATTATACAGAGTTACTATTGATGGTAAAATTTCTCAGAATGATATAGATAAAATGTATAGCGGAATTGAATTGGAACCTGATAAAATTGCCTATGCGGAAGTAGATGTTATTGAGATTGATAAATTCGGACATACGGTTATGGAAGTTATGTTATATCAAGGTTTAAATAGACAAATACGCAGAATGTTTGAATTTTTAGGGTTCGAAGTTCTCTCTCTTAAAAGAGTGCAGCATGCAACTTTGAATTTGGATGGTTTGAAACGCGGTGATATAAAACCAATAAAACCGCAACAGATAAAAGAATTAAGGAATTTTTTAAACAGGATTGCTAAAAAGAATGATTAGAGTTGCTCTTGTTGGAAATATTGCTAGCGGAAAGTCAACTGTTGAAAAATTTTTGGCTGAAAGAGGTTATATTGTTTTAGATACAGATGTAGTTTGTCATAATTTGTTATCTTTGTACAAAAACACTATAATAGAGGCTTTCAAGTTATATGATATAAAAAATCAATCCGGAGATATCTCCAGAGAAAAATTAGGCAAGCTTGTTTTTGGTGATAAGTATCTAAAAAGAAAATTGGAAAATATTATACATCCTCTGGTTAAAGAATATATTTTGGACTTTTTTAAAAAACATAAGGATGAAAAATTTGTATTTGTCTCAGTTCCTCTTTTATTTGAGGCTGGAATGGAAGATTTATTTGATAAAATTATTTTTATATACTCTGAAGATGGATTAAGATTGCAAAGACTCTTAAAGAGAAATAATTATACAATGGAGTATGCAAAACGTAGACTTGCTTCTCAGGCTTCGCAAGAGGTTAAAATGAACCAATCTGATTTTATATTGAATAATAATTCAACTTTGAAATGCTTGGAGGATAATGTTTCTAAGTTAATTGAACAAATCCGCTGATATCTTTATAATTTGGACTATAACGAGCTGTTGCCACTTTGTCTGCTCGATTTCCTTCTATAGTTTCAAATGTACCATCAGCATTTACTTTTGTTACAAAACCAGTGTGAGACGCTTGGTTTTCCCTTAAAATAAGAATATCTCCAGGTTTTATATTTTGGGCTATTAATGTAGCTTTATTTGGTTTATTTGCGATTTGGAAGAATTTATTGTTATCAATTCCCCATTGTTTTAAGCCTTCTACTCTGTGATTATCAAATCCTTCAGGGGGAGTTTTTCCCTGTCTTGTATAAGTATCTTTTACAATGTAAGATACAAAATCTGCGCACCATTCTTTGCTGTCTGAGAATTTTTTTGAAGAACCGTCAGATTCATTATAGCCTATATACTGTTTAGCATTTTCAACAAGGCTATATCCTATATCTGAACTTGTTTTTGATTTGTTATTAGTGATAGTTGTTTGTTTATCTGTCGTTGTTTGTTTGATAGTTTTTGTTTTATTTGATGCGGTTACTTGTTCTGTCTTTGCTTTAGGAGTAATTGATGTTGAGTTATTGTTGAGTTTATATATGTTAAAATCTGTAATAAATACAGGCATGAGTGGAGCAGCAGTCCTTTGTGTATTGTAATAATTTTGTTGATAGATATTTGGCAGATTCAAAGGTGATGAATTAAATGTATTCAGTTTATATATATTAAAATTAGTAAATCCTCTGAATAGATTTTGAGGATTGAATATACTGCCATCAAAGAAGTTTCCTGCTACATACGGTTTTATCCCACAAGTCGTTCCTGTATTATAAGCAAACGCAAGAGTATTGATGTCTGTATTATATGATATTGGATTAATATAATCAAACAATATTCTATTCCCCGATATTTCCCCTATATATTATATAAAGTATTTTTATCAGGTAAAATTGCTTTATTATGTAAAAATATTACGGAATAATTAATCCGGCTTCTGCTTTACCTAAGTCTACTTTTTCAAATGTTTTGTTAATATCCTCACAAATTTCAAAGTCAGAATTCGTAAGAGAAAATGTTTGCTTTAATTTTTCGAAAATTTCAAATTTATCATCTCTGGTAAACAAATAATATTTGTTTACGTTCTTCATATATAATCCAATAGAATTTGTTGATTTGTTAATTGAATTAAGAAATTTTTTCTTTTCAATATTTTTTGTTATTCCATCAAAAGTAAAGTCTTGATATTTGTAATCTTGTTTTATTGTTTCCAATAATTTATATGGTTCAATCCATTTTGTAATAATAATTGTGTTCATTATACGGTTGCCTCTTGATGCTTAAACTGCATTTCATAAAGATGTTTATAATTTCCATTTGGTATTGCCATTAATTCATTGTGTGTGCCCAATTCTACTAGCTCACCTTCATTTATTACCGCAATTCTGTCTGCGTTGTTGATAGTTGAAAGTCTATGTGCAATTACAAATACTGTTTTGTTTTGCATAAGATTATCCAGCGCTTTTTGAACAATAGCTTCAGATTCATTATCCAAAGCCGAAGTAGCTTCATCTAAAATAACAATAGGAGCATTTTTTATCATAGCTCTTGCTATAGCAACTCTTTGGCGTTGGCCTCCGGATAGGGATGCTCCTCTTTCTCCGACTATAGTATTGATTCCATTATCCAGAGTGTTTAAAAATTCATCAAGGTGTGCCATTTTTATAACATTATTCAGTTCTTGTTCAGTGGCATTTTCTTTTCCCATAAGTATGTTATCTTTTATTGAACCTGAGAATAAAAAGTTATCCTGAAAGACAAAAGATATATTATCTCGTAAAGATTCAAGTTCTATATTCCGAATGTCAATTCCGTCAAATTTTACGGCACCTTTTATAACATCATAAAATCTGGGAAGCAGATTTACCGTGGTGCTTTTTCCTCCTCCGGAATTACCTACGAGTGCTATTGTTTCACCTTTTTTAACATGTAATGACAAGTTTTTTAAAACAGGTATATCTTTTTCATATTCAAAATATACGTTTTCAAAATCTATTGAGTGCTCTAATCCATTTATTTTTATTGCATTTTCTTTGTTTTTGATATGAGGAATCAAATCGAATAGTTCAAACACTCTTCCTAAAGCGACAAAAGTTGTTTGCAAATCGGTAAGAGTTCGGCCTAAATCTTTTACAGGTTTATATAGCAATAAGAGCGAAGTTACAAAAGATGCAAAACTTCCTGCAGTCATTTGTCCGCTTATGATAAGATGGTTTCCATAGAACATTACCAGAGCAATTCCAATAGAACAAATAAAATACATAATAGGGGACATCCAGCCAACTCGTTTGGTTAACGAAATTGTCAAATCAAATTGTTCTTGTATTTGTTTTTCAAATTTTTCGTTTTGAAGTTTTTGTAGGTTGTATGCGGTCATAATTTTGTTACCGGCAAATGTTTCATTAAAGTTTGTTGTCATATCACCGCCAACAACCATAGTGGCATTTGAAACTTTTTTGATTTTTTTTCTTATGAGTGTAACCGGTGTAATCGCTATTGCCATAATCCCGACGCCAATAATCGCAAGTTTCCAGGAGTTATAAAGTAATACTCCAACAAGACCGACAATTCCAAATATTGTCATAATAAAGCTTTTTATAGTATTTATAATATTTTTTGATGCTGTATCAGGGTCTGTTAAAAATCGTGTTAGGACGAGTCCGGAAGAGTTTATATCATAAAATTTGGGATCAAGTGAGGTTAATTTCCTGAAAAGTTCAACTTTTAAAGAATTTGATATTTTATTACCTGTCCAATCGGTTAAGTAATTATTTGTATATTTTAAAAGTCCTTGGATAATTGCAAAAAGTACAATACCAAAAGGGATAATTGTAGCAAGCAGATTTTGTTCAATTGTCAGGCTGCCAATGGTCCAACTTTTGCCATTAATAACGCAATCCATATATGGTTTAAGTGCGTATGCCACAACTGCATCCAGTAGTCCGAGAGGTACTGCTAAAATCATATTTAAAATAATTCTGCCGAGGTGTGGTTTTATAAATGGATATATTTTGTTTACCAAATATCCGTATCGGAATGCGTCTTTTGATAGTGTATCTTTTAGTTTGTACTCCATAATCCCTTTGTGCTCCCTATTCTTTTATATTCAGTATTGCATAAAATTTTTGAGTTTACAATTGATTTAGAACATCTACTATGCTCTTTATTTTATTTTCATCCATTCTGTGTCCTCCTCTTTGAAGTAAGATATAATCTTTTTCATTTGGAATTTTTTTTACAAATTGGTTGACACCCTGAACGTTTATATAACCATCTGTTTTTGAGTGGATAACATAAGTTGGGGTTGTATTTTTAGTAATATGCTTATCGATTTCAAAAACTTTATAATATTGTTCCTTAAAACCTGGAATATATTTTATAAGTGCAGATTCAATTTTATATTTTTTTGGATTTTTTAGTACATTTTTTAGCCAAAATTCTAAAGATAACATTGGAGATACAAGAATTTGAAAATTAAAATTATTTAGATTTGATGTTTTTGCAGCAATATAGCTGCCAAAACTATGACCTATAAGGCCGATAGTATTTATTCCTTTATTATTTAAGTATTTTGCTGCCGCTTGAACATCATGCATCATTTCAGTTTCTGTAGTTTGAAATTTTGTTTTATTTTTGCCGTAACCTCTATAATCTATTGCCAAGATTCCGTAATCTGTTTTTGATATAGCTTTGTATAATGGCTGGTTGCTTGTAATATTTTGAGAAAATCCGTGTAGATAAATTATATATTTATTTGAGTCTTTTGGATTTATTTCAAATGCTTCTATTGCTTCATGTTTTCCAACTTTTATTTCAAACCTGTTTAAAATAGGTTCAAGTTCGGAATCAATTGAGAGGTATGGTCTGTGAGAACCAAGCATTGAATTTTCATAACTTCTGTTTTTGAGGTATTTAATTATTAGTTTTTGTAAGGCATTATAACCTGTAAAAGTCAGTTGATTTTTTGGTTGCTTAGTTTTGATAAAGCAATCTGATTGCAGACTTTTTGGTCTGTATACTGTTGATATATTTTTACTGCCCTGATATTGGTATTCTTTTGCCCTAGGGTATTGTATTTTAATAACTTCCAAGTCTTAAATCCTTTTTCTTAATATTAACATGAATATAATAATTTTGTTTAGCAGAAATTTTTCTTGACATTCAATATTGCTTATTATACATTATTTTTATGCCGAGTTATCGGTAATGATTTTGAAGTCTAGATTGACAACTTAATATATGGGCATGTGGTGGAATGGTAGACACGCTAGTCTTAGGAACTAGTGCTAACGCGTGGGAGTTCGAGTCTCTTCATGCCCACCATTTCTAAAAAGAGAGCCGAATAGGCTCTCTTTTGTGGCTTTTTAAGTTCTAATCTGTATTATACCAATTGAATTTTTAAAAGTAAATTTTGTTGTCAACAGAGTTTTGCATGACTGTTTATTTTATCATTTGGTTTGTTAATGGCGTTTATATATAATCTATTTTTACATAGTCCTTGCTAAAACCGGGGATACTGGATGAAATGATTGATTTTACTATATCAGAAATATTATTTTTATTTATGCCTTTATTTATTTTTAATTCAATATTTGCGGTTGGGTAATTGTTAGTATTCATATTATTTTGCGGAATATTTATATTAACTTTAGCTCCTTGTATCCCATCTATAAGTTTTAGCCGTTTTTCAATTTCATTATTAAGATTTTGAGTTAACTTTTCTCTAGCTGTATCTTGTGAGGCAAATGTTGCTATGTCAAAATTGATATAAACACTGATATCATTTGTTAATATTCCTTTTTTAGCAAGCTCAACGGCTGCGTTGTCTATGTCAGATTCTGTGGCATTTTTTATTGCGATAATGTATTTAGAACCATCTTTAAGTCTTATCGTTGGATTTTTGAATGTAGTAATTTCACTTTGTATTTTATTTGCAGAGTTTATATTATCTGTGATTGCCAGAATTTTAAAGTTATTTTCTCCGCAATAGTTGCCATAGAGAAACATTCCATACCCGTACAGTAATAGAAATATTATAAATAGTAATGTTTTAGTTTTAATATTTTTCATAGTGAACTTTTTCCGGTTTCCATTTATCTTTTGGCAGGTCTTTTCCTGTAGGATAGCCGATAGATATAATATTTAGGGGAACTATATTTTTAGGAAGCTTTAATTCTTCTTTTATCATATTTGTTCTCTCTTCTTTCGGGTAACCCCCTATCCAAACTGCACCAAGTCCAAGAGCTTCAATTTCAAGCAGCATATTTTCCGTAACAGCAGAGGTATCTTGTATCCAAAATTCACTTACCCCTTCAGTATTTAAGTTTCCTGCTACTATTATTGCTGCTGAAGCATCAGAAAGCATTTTTCCATAAGGACTTTTTTGTGCTAAAGATTCAAGTGTTTTTCTGTCTTTTATGACAATAAATTCCCAAGGTTGAAGGTTTCTCGCAGATGGTGCAGCCATACCTGCGCGTAGAATTTTGTTTATTTGTTCTTCTGTTATTTCTTTGCCTTTAATGTAATTTCTTACTGATTTCCTATTTAATATGTTTTCTAATATTGCATTTTGTTTAATTTTGTCAGTTCCAATTGTGTGAATATAAGTTATGTAGCAAATGCATACTAACAAAGCAAGAGAAAGTACCCCTATAATCAGTTTATCCATAAAGACCTCCTTTTTTATAAGTTTAACATAAATATTAATACGATTTTTTGTGTAATATATATATATTATTTTAGAATTATTTGTTTGAATTTTTTTGATAATAGTTGTATAATGAGCAAGTCATATAGTTTATAGTAAGAGAAGAATTAAGAGGATATATATTATGAAGCTTCACATGCAAATCCTTATCGCATTAGGTCTTGGTATTAAACGAAACTGGCATATTTTCTTTGGTATTATTGCCGGTATTTTGGTTGGTATTTTCTTATATTCACATCCTAATGCGCTGGTTGATAATATTTTGACTTTTGTTGGACAAATATTTATAAGACTAATTCAAATGGTTGTTATTCCTCTTGTTGTCTCTGCTATTATTATTGGAATTACAAGTGTTGGTGATAATAAGCAGCTTGGAAAATTTGGTTCAAAAATGATTCTTTATTATGGTATTTTAACAACTATTGCTGTTACAATCGGTTCTGCTCTGGCTCTTATTGTTAAGCCTGGGGCTGGGGCTGCTCATTATATAGCATCTAATATTGCATCCGATGTGCAGTCTTCTGTAGCGACTGCAATGCAGCAACAACAAGGAAATATTTTGAATTTGTTTTTAAGTTTTATCCCTAGTAATCCTGTTGAAGCTTTTGCAACTGGTAATATGGTGCCTATTATATTATTTATTGTATTATTTGCGCTAGCTCTTGCAAAAGTTGGTGATGTAAACAGACCGATTGTTTCATTTTTTGAATCTGTTTTTGCGGCAACAATGAAGATTACCGATTGGATTATGTTATTTGCGGCACCTGGTGTGTTTGCTCTTACAGCCAGTGCTGTTGCAAGTTTTGGTGTTGATATATTTGCTACTATTTCGAAATATCTGCTTGTCTTGATGGTTGGTTTTGCAATCCAAATGTTTATTGTGTATCCGCTATTTTTGAAGTGCTTTTCAAAAGTATCTGCAGCAATGTTATTTTCTGCTATTGCAGAAGCAACTATGGTAGCTTTTGGTACTGCAAGTTCTTCTGCAACTTTACCGCTAACTATTGCGTGTTGTGAAAAACGAGGAATTTCTCATAAAATTTCAAGCTTTGTACTTCCTTTAGGGGCTACCTTAAATTTTGACGGTACAGCATTATTGCAAACTGTAGCTGTAATCTTTTTGGCACAAGCCTATCAAGTTCCGCTAGATCCGTTTCTGGTTATTCAAATTGCTCTTTTGGCAATCGTGGCTTCAAGTACATGCGCCGGAATTCCAGGAGGTGGCTTAATTACAATTGCATTAATACTCAATGGTATGGGCTTGAGTCCTGAACAGTTAGTTGCTGGTTTTGCCTTTTTGTTTACTATAGAAAGAGTTACTGATATGTTCAGAACAACTTTGAATGTAACTTCAGACGCTGTGGTTGCGGCAACAATAGCGGATAATGAAAATGAAATTAATTATGATTTGTTAAATAATCCGGCAGCTTATGAAGAAATAGCTTAGTATTTTTAATGTTTATATAATCCCTCTGTCTATATTTAGATAGAGGGATTATAGTATAATTCCTTGTATTTTTTGTGTTATCATCAGTTTATGAAAGATTTTCAACTTACAAATAAAATTGCTTCAATACATCTAGGGAAAAAAAGTTCGGGTTGTAATAGATATAATCCATCTTTATTAGTTGCTGTTCCTAGGTTTGAAAATAGGAAACAGTATAATATAGATAACAATAATTTACCTTTTGATGGTTGGGATATTTGGCATGCTTATGAATTTTCTGTTTTATGTGAAAACGGATTTCCTGTTACAAGAGTTTTGAAGCTTCGTTATAAAGCTGATAGTGAATTTATTGTAGAATCAAAATCATTAAAACTTTATTTAAATTCTTTTAATATGACAAAATTTGGGACTACGGTTGATGAATGTTTGGCTTTATGTAAGTCTTTTATTGAAAAAGACTTGAGTGAAGCATTAAAAACTTCAGTTGAGGTCTCTTTTTTAACAAATAAAGTAAAGAAAGAAGAAATTTTTTATAACTATATTGATTTGTCATCTTTAATAAATGTTTCAGATTTAAATATAACAGAATTTAAGGAATCAGCAGAACTTTTAAATGTTTATGATATGGATAGTGAAACAAAGAATTTTATATATTTTGATTCCTTGAGATCAAATTGTAGAGTTACTCATCAGCCAGACTTTGGAGATGTATTTATTTATTACAATTCAAGCAAGCATATAGAAGAAGCTTCTTTGGTCAAGTATCTTGTATCATTTCGTTCAGAGTATCACTTTCATGAAGAGTGTTGTGAAATGATTTTTAAACGTTTATATGATTTGCTTAATGACGATGATGAAATTATGGTTTGTGCTCTATATACCAGACGTGGCGGAATTGATATTTCGCCTGTCAGGTGGAGTAAAAATTGCAATCCGGAAGAGGTTGATAAAATAATTGATTTAGATCGATTTGTTAGGTTTGGAATTAAGCAATAGTTATGAATAAACGTGATTTTGGTAATCTGGGAGAGAATTTGGCTTGTGAATACCTTGTAAAAAACGGGTATCAAATTATCGAACGAAATAAGCACTTTTCTCGTTTTTGCGAAATTGATATTATCGCAAAATTGAAAAATAAGTACATATTTGTAGAAGTAAAAACTCGTAGAACAAATGCTTATGGTACTCCATTTGAAGCAATTACTAATAGTAAATATAATAATATCAAAATTGGCGTGATGGCATACATTCAGCAAAACAATATACGAGATTATCAGATTGATGTTATTGGTATTACTTTAGAACCGGAATTGAATATTAAACATTTAAAAAATATATAAGGGAGGATATTTTGAATTTGGATATTCTTTCAGTTATTTGATTTCGTTAATATTTTATTCCGGATATTTTTATAGTATTCTGTATATTATAACTAATATATTTTATAAGGAGAAATTCAAATGTTACGAGGACCATTTTTAGATAGAACATGGATGGCTCAGAATCCTGATTATG
This sequence comes from Candidatus Gastranaerophilales bacterium, assembly GCA_928722015.1. GTDB lineage: Bacteria > Cyanobacteriota > Vampirovibrionia > Gastranaerophilales > Gastranaerophilaceae > Zag111. The sequence continues at coordinate 140,651 of CAKMWI010000008.1, forward strand.
AAACTGCAAAGATTGTTATGTTGGGTTTACCTTTTGACGGAACTGTTTCTTATCGTCCCGGTTCTCGTTTTGCTCCGGAGCAAATTAGACTTGCCAGCTGGGGGCTTGAAGAATATTCTCCAATTTTTGATAAAGAGCTTTCAGAGGTAAATTTTCATGATGCTGGGGACTTAGAGTTTCCATTGGGTAATACTTATAAAACTTTGGAGCAAATACAACAAAATGTTGAAGATATTTATAGCGATGGTAAAAAAGTTTTTGGTGTTGGGGGAGAACATCTTGTAACATTGCCTGAAGTGAAAGCTGTTTCAAAATTTTATGACAATCTTGCGGTTGTTCATTTTGACGCTCATACTGATTTAAGAGAAGAATATATGGGTGAAGAAATGTCCCATAGTGCAGTGATTCGTCATATATCAAAGTTTGTTGAACCAGGTAATATCAAGCAGATAGGTATACGTTCAGGAATGAAAGAAGAATGGGAATTTATGGGAAAATATAATACTTTATGTAATAAATATTCTGACCTTGACGTGTTGAAATCTAAAAATATCTTTATAACAGTAGATTTGGATTGTCTTGATACTTCGATAATGCCAGGTACCGGTACTCCGGAAGTCGGAGGAATGACTTTTAATGAATTGATAGGTTGGTTTAAGTATTTGAAAGATTTTAATATTATAGGAGCTGATGTTGTTGAACTTGCTCCGGATTATGATTCAAGTGGTGCTTCTACTGCAGTAGCAACGAAAGTTATTAGAGAATTACTTATGATAATGTAAATTTTTCTGTTTATATTTTATATGAGGTGTCAATGCATATAGAAGAGCGTATTAAATTTTTAAAAGATGAAATAAATAAGAGTAACTATAAATATTATGTGGAAGAAAACCCTTATTTGAGTGATTTTGATTATGACCAAATGTTTGCAGAATTACGAGCTCTAGAGGCTGAATATCCTATGTTCAAGTCTCCTGATAGTCCAACTCAGAGGGTAGGCTCTGTTAGTGAAAAGTTCTTTTCGCATAAACATAAATACAGGTTGTACAGTCTTGATAATACTTATAATGAAGAAGAGTTGATTCGTTGGTATGACAGAGTTTGTAAAGAGTATAATAGAGAACTGGAACTTGTGTGTGAGTTGAAAATTGATGGACTTGCTATTGCGCTTACTTATACAGAAGGCTTGTTTACGCTTGGTGTAACTCGTGGAGATGGTGTTACAGGTGAAGATATTACCAAGAATTTAAAAACAATTAAAGCTATACCTTTAAAGCTATTTGAATCTAAGAATTTGGAAGTGCGTGGTGAAATTTATATGCCAAAGGCATCTTTTGAAAAATTAAATGAGGAAGCTCTTCTTAACGGAGAAAAAATTTTTGCAAATCCTAGAAATGCCGCGAGTGGTTCGCTTCGTCAATTAGATAGTACAATTACTGCTAAGCGGGATTTATCAATGTTTACTTATACTGGGATATTTGAGGACGCGGAAGATAAAAAAATAAAAACTCATTATGACGGAATGCAATATTTAAAAAATTTAGGATTTAAAGTTAACCCTAATATTCGTTTAGTAAAAAATATAAAAGGTGCAATTGAATATTGCAAAGAGTGGGATACAAAAAGATTTGATTTAGATTATGCTACAGATGGTGTAGTTATCAAGGTTAATGATATTGCTATTCAAAAGGATTTGGGTTATACGGCCAGAGCTCCAAAATGGGCTACAGCATTTAAGTTTCCGCCGGAAGAAGTTTCTACAAAATTACTAGATATTGAAATAAATACAGGTAAAACCGGTATTATCACTCCTGTTGCTATTTTAGAACCTGTTCAGTTGGCTGGTAGTACAGTTTCTCGTGCAAGTCTTCATAATTTTGATGAGATAAAACGGCTTGATATTAGAATAGGTGATACTGTTTTAATTAAAAAGGCTGCAGAAATTATTCCTAAGGTTGTCAAAGTTTTGGATTCTGTTGAGCATGATTCATTGCCTGTTTATTGTGTTCCAAAAACTTGTCCGTCTTGTGGAGGTCCATTGGTTGAGAAAGATGGGGAAGTCGGCTTATATTGTACAAATCCTGTTTGTGGTAGTCTGATGTGTGCAAAGATTGAATATTGGGCCTCTAAAGAGGCTATGGATATTGATTATGTCGGTCCTGCGTTGATTCAGCAATTATATGACAAAAAATTTATTTCAAATCCTGTAGATTTATACAGGTTGACTATTGAAGATTTGATACAACTTGATTCTATAAAGGAAAAATCAGCAACAAATATTTATACTTCTATTCAGCAAAGTAAAAATAGACCATTGAATCGATTACTGACTGCTTTAGGTATTCGTCATGTTGGTAAAGAAACAGCTGATATTCTTGCCGGAGAATTTCAGGGGCTGGATGATATTGCGTCTGCTGATTTGGACGTTTTAGCAAAAATTGATGGAATTGGAGAAATTATTGCTAAATCTATATATGATTTTTTCAGAAATGAAAATAATGTTAAAATGATAGAGGAATTGAAGCATATAGGTGTGAACCCTGTTTCTAGTGTTAAACCTAAGTCTGATAAGTTATCTGGAAAAGTTTTTGTGTTAACTGGTACGTTACAAAATATGACAAGAGATGAAGCCGGTGAAATAATCAAGTCGCATGGTGGAAAGACCTCTTCTTCTGTGTCTAAAAAAACTTCTTATGTGTTGGCAGGTGAAAATGCTGGTTCAAAATTAGAGAAAGCTCAAAATTTAGGTGTTATAATATTGACAGAAAATGATTTTCTTGAAATGATAAAGTAAAAAGGATTAGATATAAGTATGAAAATTATTCAAATTGACGGATTTAGAGGTTTAATAACTGCAGTATTTATGGCTGTGTGTTTGGTTGCAGGTTTTGTTGCCTTCCCGGGGCTTGTAGCTATGCATTTATGGAATAAGTATCTGGTAGCATTATACATGTTTCCTATGTTAAATCTTTTTCAAGGGATTTTATTGTGGGGAATTATTGCTATTACATATTGTATAGTTTCAAAAAAAGGCCTTGCTGTGTCATTTAAAGAAACTCCTGAATTAAGTGATAGAGAACTTGATATGATTATGAAAAAGGCTAGGATTCAATCTCAAATTAATAAAGTAAATAAAATTATTCAAAAATCTGATTGCTTTGAAAAATCTAACAATAATATGTTAACCTCTGCATCTGCAGATAAAGATTTATCTCATATTTCAACTCCGTTGTTGGAAAAAAATAAGGAATCAAAAGCGGAAAGAAATGAAGATGAAACATTGTCTAATTTAAAATAGAATAGTTATTTTGGAGGTATTATGAAAAAAATTATTATGGCTTCATTGTTTAGCGCAGTATTATTATCGACTCCTTTGACTTTATTGCCGGCTGGCGCTATTAACAGCTCAAATGATGTATCTTCTCAAAAAGGTTATGTCAATGTTTCTTATACAGCAGAAAAAGAAGTTTCTCCTGATACGGTTGAAATTTCTATTGCAGTAAGAACTGAAGATAAAAAATCAATGCAAGAAGCAGTTAATAAAAATAAAGAACTTTCAGATAAGATATATTCATATCTAAAGAGTGCTATAAATTCAACTAATAATGATTATCTAAAAACTTTAAATTATTCGGCTTCTCCAACTTATATTTATAATAATGGAAAGAAATCTTTTGATAAATATGTTGTCTCAAATAATATTATCGTGCATACTAAGTCAATAGATAAAATTTCAGAAATGATAGATAAATCTTTAACATTAGGTGCAACAAATGTCGATAGTTTGAATTTTAGTTTGTCAGAAAAAGATGCGCAATGTTCTGAATTATTAGTTTCAGCTACAAAGCAGGCAAGAAAAAGAGCGGATATTGTTGCTGCAGCAGCAGGCTCTTCTGTAACTGGTATAAAAAGTATTGAAACATCTTGTTCAGTAAATAATATTTATAACGGTGTAAATTATGCAAGAAATTCTTTAATGATGAAGGCTGGCGGATTTGCGGATGCTGCTGCTCCAGAAGCTGCTGCACCAATTGAATCAGGTGTTATTAAAATTTACTCAAATGTAAATGCAAAATTTTATATTAAATAATTCAGTAAACTCAAATCAAAAAAGGCGGCTGAATTATAATTCAGCCGCCTTTTTTGATTGTTATACTTAGTTTAGATTTTTCTTTTTCCACCGTTTAACCAAGGTGCTGCTTCCAAATCATTTATGTTATATTTTAGCAAAAAATCTTCATTATTGGCAGGCTTAGCCTGTGTTGAAGATGTTTGTTTTATTTGTTTAGTATTAGTAGGTTGAGTTTTTTGTGCTGGTTTTTTATTATAATTTGAGTTTGTTGTTGCAGCCGCACATATAATTTGAGTTTGGAATACTAATAAAACTAAGATAATTGCAAATTTTTTCATTTCATATCTCCTAAACTATTTTACTAATATTGTAACATAGAAATTATTTTTCCGCAATTATCTAATTTCTCACGTCCATTCAAATCAGTTAATTCAATTAAAAATGCTGCACCTACAAGATTTCCCCCAGCTTTTTTTACTAAATTACATGCAGCTTTTGCTGTTCCTCCTGTAGCAAGAAGATCGTCTACAACAAGTACGTTTGCACCTTTTTCAATTGCATCGGCGTGTATTTCAATTGTATCTGAGCCATATTCAAGTTCATAACTTTCTTTTATTGTTTGTGCTGGAAGTTTGTTAGGTTTTCTGATAGGAATAAATCCGCAATTTAGTTTATATGCCATTGGCATTCCAAATATAAAACCACGACTTTCTATTCCGGCAATATAATCTATTTTACAATCGCTATATTGATTGCATAAATAATCAACCATAACTTTCATAACTTCAGCTTCTTTAAGACCGGTTGTAATATCCCTAAATATAATACCTTTTTTAGGAAAATCCTGGACCGCTCTGATTTTGTTTTTTACATCTTCAATTGTTAATGTTGCCATCTATATTTCTCCTATTTCTTTAGTAATTTTTTTAATTCTTCTTTTGCTTGACGTATTTTTTCTTTTGCCTTTTGTATTGCATGTTCATGTTGAACTAATCCATGGGCAGTTTTTCCCCAGTTCATATCTTTCTTCATAAATAATATTTTTGTTCCTATGAATAAAACTAGCGGGAACCATATTAGTAAAAGATAAATAGATGTTTCAATAGCTTGGAAGAATGCATCTCGTCTTGACAAATTGTCGTATCTTCTTAAACTATATCTGCAAGCTATCATAAATCCTAATCCAATTATGGCGCCCATGATAATTGATGACATTAAGATATGAGGAGGGGCATCTTTGATAATAATTTTCATAAGAAGGATACCGATTTCTATAATAAACCATGCAGGCATAATGAATTCGGAAATATAAGCAATCATATCTAATCTTACTCTGAGAGACATTTTTTTAGATGTCAATATATCCCCGAAATATTCTAAATATCGGCGAATAGTTCCTTCCAACCAACGTCTTCTTTGTCTATAAAGCGGAAATAAATACATTATACCTTCTTCATATACAATAGTATCCGGGCAGAAACGAACGTCCCACCCTTTGATGTGTAGTCTTGTCGACATATCAAGATCATCTGTTATTGTATAATTGTTCCAACCGCCTATATCATCTAAGGCTGCCCTTTTAATAAGTTCTCCATTTCCTCTAAGTTCAACTGCTCCTTTTACTGAATCTCTACTGACCTGAAAATGCGTATCCATTGTCATTTCGTTGTTTTGGCAGCGTGTTAGTATATTTACATCCTTATTTCTTACAACTTTTCTTGCTTGAACTGCTCCTACGTCTTTTGGTTCAAGTTCATAGACTAAATTTGTTAAAAAATCAGGAGCCATTGTAGCATCAGCATCAAAAACTAAAATAGCTTCTCCTTTAGCATATTTTAGTGCATCATTTAGTACGGCTGATTTTCCTGGAAAAGCATTTTTAGGACGTATAAATGCAATTACTTTATCCGGATATTTTTTTTCAATATCTTTTAATACTGAAGCTGTGTTATCTGTACTTCTATCATCTATTGCTATTATTTCAAAATTAGGGTAATCGAGATTTAAGACGGTATTTATTGTATGTTCAATTACTGATTCCTCATTATGAGCAGGAATCATAATACTTACAAATGGTTTATATGTTTCATTTTTTATTTGTGGTGATTTAAGGCTTTTTCTCTTTTTTATTTTATACGCTATTGTAGTAAAGATAGCATATACTGCCATTAGTAAAACTAATAGTGCAAGCCCCCATACCGTATAACTTTGGAATATATAAATGAATGCTGTTAAACCCAAAACAATTGTAAATAATAATATGCGTTCTTTCATGTTTATTTAATCTTCTTACCTACTACCAAAATTATTATTTTTAAATATTTCCAATACTTATTTTATCAAAAAAGTGTAAAATGGTCCTTGATTTATAAATTATTGATACAATATGTAAAAGAAGTCTCTGCTAATTACAGTAAAGTAAACTAAATAATTTTTGTTTTATTACTAAATATCAATCATTGAGATGTTTTTTTGGTTACAAAGTGTTAAAATTCGTTAAAATACTTGCATCATAGGAAATTTTTTATATAATAAATTTGTACACAAGAAGAAGGAGTTTTATTATGAACAAAGAAGAATTAGTACAAGAAATTTCTAAAAAAGCTAATGTTACTCAAAAAGAAGCAACTGAAGTATTATCTTCATTAATTGATACTATTCAAAAAACAGTTGCTAAAGGTAAAAAAGTTACATTAGTTGGTTTTGGTACTTTTGAACCTCGTAAAAGAGCTGCTAGAATTGGTAGAAACCCTCAAACTGGTAAGGAATTAAAAATCCCTGCAAAAACAGTTCCTGCATTTTCAGCTGGTAAAAAGTTCAAAACTATTGTTAACGGTAAATAGTTAAAACATTAAAATTATATAAGTTTTGGTTCCTGTATATTTTTGCAGGAACCTTTTTTATGCTATAATTTATTTATAGGGATATCTTTTGGGAGAGAATATTTTATGTTGGATAGTATTTTAGCTGGATTAATAAATTGGATTGAAGGTGTAATTACAGCAATGGGACCTGCAGGGATTGCTTTATTGATGGCAATTGAATCATGTAATATTCCATTACCGTCAGAGGCTGTTTTGCCTTTTGCGGGGTATCTTGTAAGTAAAGGTGAGATGAATTTTCATATTGCAGCGATAGCCGGAGCAGTAGGTTGCGTAATTGGTTCTATCCCTTCTTATTATTTGGGGTATTTTGGTGGTCGTAAGTTTTTTGAAAAATATGGTAAGTATGTGCTTGTCTCTAAGAAGGATTTGGATGATGCGGATAAATGGGTTGATAAATATGGAGATTGGGCATTTTTCATTTGCAGAATGTTGCCTGTTGTCAGGACCTTTATTTCTCTTCCTGCAGGAATTCTAAAAGCAAGAAAAAGGACTTTCTTTACTTTAACATTTTTGGGTTCTCTTGTTTGGAGTTATTTATTGGTGTATGTAGGAGTGAAGCTTGGTGAGCATTTGGATAAATTAAAAGCTATATGGCATAAATTTGATGCTGTAATAATTATTGTCTGTTTAATATTAGGCGGTATTTATGTTTGGAAGCATGTAAAACATTTAAAAGAATCTTAATTATTTGACTTATCATTGTTTATTAATTATATTTAGTCTCCTTTTGTTAAGGAGATATCTGTATGCTAAAGTTAACTTATAGCTTGAATTTCGGGGGGGGGTAACCTCTTAAAGCCTTTATTATATGGCCGAATATTCAATCTCGTAAAAAGAAAAATGCATTTACTCTTGCTGAAGTTTTAATTACTTTTGGAATAATTGGTGTTGTTGCAGCTTTAACTATTCCTGGCTTAATTTCAAAATGGAGTGAAAAGCTAACAGTGGCTCGTGTAAAACAAACATATTCTATATTGCAGCAGAGTTTTCGCAGGGCTGTTGATGAATATGGTGATGTTGCAAGTTGGTGTACTATTTCTTCTGCTTCTGATTATGCTGCATGTACACAAACAATATTTAATAATTTAAGCTCTACAACACAAATGTCTCAGTGTAAAGTTAATGCATGTTTTGCCAGAGGGTAGGTATATAGAAATCGTTTTGGAAAGAATAATATATCTGTGGCTGCTAATCATACGCAATATTCTATAGCTGTATTAAATAACGGAACCTCTATTGCTATTAAATCACAGAATGGTGATGTTTTTACTGATTGGTGGTGTAAGTCTAGTATGAATACTACAGCCGGCCATGCAAGATATCAAGGCTCGTGCGGGCGTATCACGGTTGATTTAAATGGCGCTTCCGGACCGAATACGGATGGGCGTGATGTATTTGAATTCGTTATTTATACGGATGGAATTGCTCCTAAAGGGGGAAAGCAAGATACTGTTTGGACTGAGAATTTTAAAAATCAATGTCTTGGTCAAAGATGGAATTCAGTAGGTGGTTGTACCACTTGGGTTGTATTTAATGGTAATATGGATTATTTACATTCAGATAAACTGGATTGGTAATATTTTAGAATAGTTGAGTATGACAATCAGTACCACCTGTTTTTATAAGCATATATTTATCTGCTATTTTTTCTATGTCTTCTGGTGAAGAAAATTTAATGTATTTTCTCCATCTTGGATACGGGTAGTAAACTTCAATACCATCAAGTCCAATATTGACTAGTTCTTTGATAAAACTTTCAAGATTGGGAGCCCAGCAGCAGCATGGATGGGCAAGAACTGCAATTCCGCCTGCATTATGAATTGTCGAAATCAATTCTTTTAGATTTCTTTTTGCAAAAAATCTTATGATATCCATTTCTGTTCCACGTTTGTCTTTTGCATAAAATTTTTGCATTTCTTTATTATTTATATCAATTCCGTAGGCTAACAGATGTAAAAATATGTATTTATACCAAACATCAAATTCTACACCGGGAATAGCTGAAGTAGTTGGATTATCAAGATATCCTTGAATTGTATTATGGTCAGTTATTGAAAAATATTTATATCCTTTTTTTTCGGCTTGATTTGTTATTGTGTTGAAGTCTTCTGTGCCATCCGAATATTTCGAATGAATGTGTAAATTTACTTTATTTTGGATATAATCTTCTTTGGTAAAGTTTTTTATAATGTCTATATAATTTTTCATGAAAAAGTACTTTCTTTATCTTTACCTCATTTTGTAATAAAATCATATTACAATAAAGGAGGCTTCATGTCCAAGCATAAACTGAAAAATAGTTTAATAGAAGTATTAAAAGAAGGTATAGGCATATATATATCAAATATAGATAAATTTTTATTATATATGTTATTTCCGGTATTTGGGCAAATTCTGGGAATTGCCTTATCTTTTGGCTTAACACTGGGCTTTGCTGATAAGATTGCAGCTAAAGCTGATAGCCTTTCTTCCGCATTATTGTTAATATTACTATTGGCAATACCGGGGCTTTTGATTTTTGCTAAAGCTTTTTGGGATTTTATGGTTGCTTATGTAGCTTTAAATTCGATGACAGAAGGTGCTTATACGACAGGTCATGTATATGATTTTAAGGCTCATAACGAAGTTGCAACAAGGAGAACATTTAAATATATTTTATTTCTTCTGGCTTTAAGCATTTTAATGTCTGTTGGCACAAGTATATTTTTTATAATACCGGGTTTTGTATTATGGATATATTTTATTCTTGTTTTTCAGGTTTTTACTTTTGAACCTGACTTGTCTGTTCCGGAATATTTTAAGCGTAGTTTTTTGCTGGTAAAAGGAGATTGGGCAAGGACCTTTTTCTTAATGTTAATTCTTACCTTCTTTTCTATTTATATTTTAACTCAGGGAATTACTGTAATTTTTGATTATTTAAATTTAACGAAAACTTTTTGTTCTATTTTTGATTTTGTTGGTAAAGCAATGCCTTTAGAATTAATAAACAGAGTTCTTGTTTATGTCAAATTAACTCCATTGACTGTTAGTATGATTTCAGAATGGATTTTTGTTTCTGTTCTTGGGTTTGTTATAGCAGGGTTAACCCTTCCTATAAGAAGTATCTGCTGGTCTTTGTGGTATAAGACTCTTGCTGATAAAAAAGAACCATATATACCAGAGGCAGTGAGGAAAAATAAAAGAGTGGCTCAAAAAAAATATAATAATAAGGTGGATATATAACACAAATGTTTATTTGTAAAAATTGTAAATCTTCTGATAAATTTGAACTTATGTTTTCTCCTGATTATCAAGGAGAAAAGAAATTTTCTCAGCGGTATAATGAAAAAAATGAAATAGAAATTACGGTTGATGGTTATGTTTTTATTCCGGATTTGCAGTTTATGAATGAGCATGCTGTTTGTAGATATTGTGGTCAAATCTATATGTGGGATTATGATTACCGCGGATAAATTTTGATTTGAACAAATTAAGTTTATAATCGTTATTCTAATATAAGGAGAAAGTGGAATGAGAATAGAAGGTAGAGAAAATAATCAAACAAGACAGGTTAAATTTACTAGAAATTATACAAAACATGCTCTAGGGTCTGTTCTGGTCGAGTTTGGAGATACAAAAGTTATTACGACAGCTTCTGTTGAGGAGGGTAAGCCGAAATGGATGGATAAGGATGATCCTAGAGGTTGGTTAACTGCTGAATATTCTTTGTTGCCCTCATCTACGTCAGTTAGGTGTCAGAGAGAAAGAACTAAAATTTCAGGACGAACACAAGAAATTCAAAGACTTATCGGCAGGAGTTTAAGAGCCTGTGTCGATTTAGAAAAAATGCCTAATATTACAATTACAATTGATGCGGATGTTATTCAGGCGGATGGCGGTACCAGGACTGCAAGTATTTGCGGTGGTTTTGTAGCTTTATCTGATGCTGTTGAAAAATTATTACAGAAAGGTGTTTTGAAAGAGAATCCTATTATTGAACCTGTTGGAGCTATATCAGCTGGTATAATTGACGGAGAGGTCAGATTAGATTTGAATTATGCTGAAGATTCGCATGCTCAAGTTGATTCTAATATAGTTTTAACAAAGAGCGGTAAAATTATAGAATTCCAGACTACTGCAGAGGGAAACCCTTATGAATTTGAACAGATGATTGAAATTTTTAATCTTGCTCAAAAAGGAATAAAAGAAATTATTGATATGTATTAATTTTTGGAGTAGTATTCTATTTATGTTGAGGGTCGTTATTGCGTTTTTATTGTTGATATTTTTACCGGTTTCTACAGCATTTGCTTTTCGTGCAAAGGAACAGGTAAATTCTACTCAGGGAGTAGATATCGATAGTACTATTACAAAGACAATTGGTCCATCTAAAGAACAAAAAAAGGAACAGCGTAAAAAAAGAAGAACATCTGCAGAGTACTTAAAAAAGAAGAAAAAAATTGGAAAAATTGATGCAAAGCTTAAAAATAAACAGAGAGAATTAGAGTTTTTGCAAAATAGGTTAGAAATAAAGAAAAAGAAGTTGGAGGATTTAGTTCCGGCTGACAATGAGAAAGGAGAAGAATAATGAAAAAAGTATTAGTTTCGTTGATGGCTATGTCTGTTTTATCAGTTGGTGCAGCTGCTTATGCAGGCTCTTTAAGTGATGCTTTACAAAATGCTGCTGATAGAGTAGGCAAAAAGGAACAGGCTATAGACAATGCTCAAAAAGAAGCTGCTAAAAGACAAGAGGCTCGTCAAAAAGCTTATGAAAAACAAAAAAAAGAAAATCAACAAGCTTTAGAAAAAAGAAAAAAAGAAATTCAGAAAAAACAAGAACAGGCAAAAAAAGATGCTGAAGCAAGACAAAAGGCAAGAGACAAGGAACTTCAAAAGAAAAAAGATGCTTGGAACACTTTAATTGGTAAATAGGTTTATATATTTATGCGAAGCGGGAAGTTTTTATTATAAATTTCCCGTTTTTTATTGCTCATAAATTTTGTCTATGTTATCATAAAAGAAGTCAGACTGGGGATATAAACAAAACATGTTAACAGAAAATAATGTTAAAACTGTAAAAGGTGCCAAACTTGTTATTGATACATTAAGAAATTTAGGTGTTGATACAATTTTTGGTTATCCGGGCGGAATTGTTCTTGATTTATATGATGAATTGTATAAGCAGTCTGATATTAAGCATATTTTAGTCCGACATGAGCAATCGGCGGTTCATGCTGCTGAGGGTTATGCCAGAAAAACCGGAAAATGCGGTGTTGTGCTTGTTACATCCGGACCAGGAGCTACTAATACAGTTTCTGGAATTGTAAATGCTTATCTTGACGGGTATCCTTTAGTTGTTTTGACAGGACAAGTGTTTAAAGGTTTGATTGGAAAAGATGCATTTCAAGAAGCCGATATTTGTAATATTACACAATCTTGTACGAAAAAAGTTTTTCAGATTACGGATTCTGCAAATATTGAAAAAATTCTCGAGGAAGCATTTAAGTGCGCAATGGCTGGGAAAAAAGGTCCTGTTGTTGTTGATATGGCAAAAGATATTTTTGGAGAGAAAGTTGAAGTACAAAATCATAAGACAACTTTAAGAGAACCTTTAAATAAGGAGGTTTGTTTTTCCGAAGCAGATGTATTGCGACTACTGGAGAGATTATTTTCTGCTTCTTGTCCGGTAGTTGTTTCTGGAGGTGGAGTTCTTCATTCTGAAGCCGAAGATAATTTATATAAATTTGTGAAGTCGCTAAATATTCCTATTGTATCAACAATGATGGGGTTGGGTGCATATCCGCAGGATGACGAAAATTATTTAGGTATGATTGGTATCTTTGGTGATAATGCTGCAAATCAATTATTGAAAGATTCGGATTTAATATTGTCTTTTGGTGCTAGATTTAACGATAGAATTACTTGTATGTTTAATGATGTTGATTTGTCAAATAAATTTATACAAATTGATATAAATAAAAACGAAATTTCAAGAGTAATACCATCTATAGATTATATTTGTGCGGATATTAATTGTTTATTGGATAAAATGAACAAAAATATAGATTCAATGATAAAGTTTTCTAAAATTAAAGACTTTAGCTCTTGGTTGAAAAAAGCGACGGATTTAAAGAAGTTAAATATTGTTAGGAAAAGAAATACTAACTTGATGCATTCTTTTGAGGTTATAAGGAAACTGGATGAATTTACTAAAGATAAAAGTTTAACTTTTACTTCTGAAGTGGGTCAGCATCAATTGTGGGCTGTTCAGAATTTGACATTTAATAAAGAACGTAGAATTTTTGTTTCCGGAGGTGCGGGAACTATGGGATTTGGGTTCCCTGCAGCAATTGGAGCTTGTATTGCAAATAAGAATTTGCCTGTAGTTTGTATTACCGGAGATGGTTCGTTCCAGATGAGTGAACATGAACTGGCTACTTGCAAGGATTATAATTTAAATTTGAAAATTATGATATTGAATAATGGATATCTCGGGATGGTTAGACAGTTACAGGAAAAGAACTGTAATGGACGATATTCGCAAACAAAAATTTCAAATCCTGACTTTTTAAAATTAGCAGAAAGTTATGGTATAAAGGCTTTAAGAGTATCATCTGTTTCTGATATTGATGATGCTTTAACAGTGGCATTTTCAACCAATGACACTTTTATCATTGAGTTTTTGGTTGAACCCATGGAGCTTTTATAGAATATTTATCGATGTTTTGATAAAATGTTATTACCCTTATTATGTTGGAAGAGGCTTGAACAATAATGAATGAATCAATAATTAAAGAACTAAAATCAATTTATTCGTCTAAGATTAAAAATACTAACCCTGAAGCATTAAAATCAGATATTAAAGCTATTAAAGCAAATCCTAAAGGATCTAAATCTTTTTTTAATGGTGTAATTGAAAAATTAAATATTATCGTTTCTAAATAATTTAGCTTGCTTTATTTTTTTTCTGGTATTCGAATTTTAGATTCATTTCGTCTGCAAATTTTTCTAATACTTTGAACGGAAAATCTGCGGTAGTAGATAATGTTAACATTTTATTTTGACGGGATGTTATATCAGATAAACAAGTTATTATATTTTCATTTTTTTGACTATTGATTAGGTCTTGTTGTTCAACTTTGTAATTTACTACAATCGTTGCTGTTGTTTTTTCTTTGTATTTTTGTCTTGTTCTATAAAGTAATGTTGATAATAAATCCGATTCTAAATGAGTAAGTAAAGTCTGTGTTTGTTTTTCTCCGCTTGTGGCTCCAAAACTTAATACATACCATTCGTTATTTTTCCAAATAAGGTTTGAGGTTATAAATCCCTTAAAATTAGCATCATCTTCAAGTAGAGCATGTTCTAGTAGTGTAAGGTAATTTTGAAGTTTGTCATATTTTTCATAACTCAAGAAATATGGGCAGGAGCTTCCTGTATACTTAAATTGATTTGTATTTATTTTTATCGGCTCAAAGTTTGTTAAACATTCGCCATTGTAAAAAGAAGTTACAGAGAGTTCTTCTCCAGCTATGTATTCTTCAAAAAAATAGTTGTTTTTATATTCTTTTGAAATTCGCTTTTTTTCTTCATTTGTATATATAATTTGTGGTGGTAATTTATATTTTTCATCATGTTTGATAACAAGGGGGTATTCTTCGCTATCTTGAGAAAGTGTTTTTGGATGTAAAATATTATATTTATCCATGAATTTTTTTGCAAATAGTTTGGAACTTGCTAATCTTGAATATTTTCGGTTTGTACCGATACATTCTAAGCCGTATGAAGCAAGAATATCTACAATTCCACTACAAATGTCTTTTTCAGAGGCAACTAAAACAAGTTCTATACCAAGTGAGAGTGCTTTTTGTGCAAGTTCATCATAGTCTGAATACAATATAGAATTTGATTCCATTTTTGTTTTACCTGCAATATAAATTTTTTCAATAAAATTTGATTTGTGGAGATTGTTATATATAGACTGTTCTTCTGCTCCTGAACCTACAAGTAGAACTTTTAACCTTGGCATTTGTTACATCCTCCACAGTTTTGTTTATTGTTACATTTATTTTTAAATAAATCTTGAAAATCAAAAACTTTATCTTCTAGTATTGCATTAATTACCGGAGGATATAAAGTATTTTCAATATCGTATATCTCTTTTTCAAATTCATCAAAGTGAGTTGTTGTGCCTATTAGTACAGGATACTGTGCAATTATTTGTTCTTTTTCAGGGGCTGAATTAAGTTTGTATATGGTTACACCACTTACTTTAACACCTGAACTATAGGCCCTGTATATAGCATCTTTCCCTTTAAATGAGGGTAAAAGTGATGGATGAATATTGATAAATTGGCATGATTCTAAAGTTTCGACGGATAAATCTTGATTATATTCGGTTAGCACTCCTAAATCAAAATTATGATTTGCAAAATATTTCGTATTTTCTTCAAATGGTAGATATTGGTGAACTATACCAAGTTGTTTGGCTTTTTTTAAAATTTCGGATTCTAAATTATTGGATAAACATGTAATCTGTGTGTCCGAGTTATAAATTTTTATGTAATTTACTATATTTTCAAATACTTCTGCTTTAGATGAACCTAAAATGGCTATATGTTTACTCATATTAAAATCCTTTTTTTATGTTTTATAATATTTTATTACAAAAATAGATATGGGTGTCTTTTTATATAATTAAAAGCAGATTTTAGAAATTTCTAAAATCTGCTTTTAATGTTTATTATTTATTATATATTAATGGCACAACGCAAGTAAAACACCTGCAGCAACAGCAGAACCAATTACGCCGGAAACGTTCGGCCCCATAGCATGCATTAACAAGTAGTTTTGGTTATTATATTCCAAACCAACTTTATTCGATACTCTTGCTGCCATTGGAACAGCTGAAACACCAGCAGAACCAATCAATGGGTTAATAAGTTTAGGTTCTCTTTTTTGAATTTTCGCCATCATAACTTCAAAAACATTCATCAATCTTGCCATTAACACACCACCTGCAGTTGCAAGAGCAAATGCTGTAACACCAAGAATTAAAATAAATAATGTTTGTACTGTTAAAAATTGTTCTGCTGACAATTTTGACCCAACAGATAGTCCTAAGAAGATGGTAATTATATTAATTAATGCATTTTGCATTGTGTCAGATAATCTTTCTACAACTCCGCATTCTTTACATAAATTACCAAATGTTAATGCGCCTACTAAAGGACAAGCATCCGGAAGAAAGATTATACATAAGAACAATACTACGAGAGGAAATACTATTTTTTCTCTTTTAGATACCGGTCTTAATTGTTCCATTTGGATTTTTCTTTCTTCAAGAGTAGTGCATAATTTCATAATAGGAGGTTGAATTACAGGTACTAATGCCATGTATGAATATGCCGCAACTGCAATTGCTCCCAATAATTCAGGTGCAAGTTTTGTTGTAACATATATAGATGTTGGACCGTCAGCACCACCGATTATACCAATAGCTCCAGATTGAGGAAGGGTAAAACCGAAGCAGCATAGAGCTAAAAGTAATGCTCCAAATATCCCAAATTGAGCTGCTCCACCTAATAGGGCAGTTTTAGGGTTAGCTATTAACGGACCAAAGTCAGTCATAGCACCAACACCCATAAAGATAATTAGTGGAAATAACCCTTTATGAATACCTGCTTCATAAACTATTCCTAAAAATCCATTTGGTTCTGCTATTCCGGCAATTGGAATATTTGAGAGCAGACCTCCGAATGCAATAGGAACAAGAAGCAATGGTTCAAATTGTTTTTTGATACCTAACCAAAGTAAGAACAAACAAATTAATAACATAATTGGATGTCCAAATTGGTGTAAGAATTGTTCAAATGAATTAGTGATTGCAGGATCAGCCTTGTCAATCATATTATATATACCTGTGGATTGCCACAGTTGCATTAATCCTTCTGATAATATCATCTGCGACCTCCTCTAACCTACAGTTACCAATACTTGACCAGTTTGTACTTTGTCGCCAACTTCAATTTCAACCGCTTTTACAACTCCGGATACAGGAGATTTAATTTCAGTTTCCATTTTCATAGCTTCAATAACAGCGATTATATCACCTTCAGCAATATTATCACCTTCAGATACCAAAACTTTTAAAACATTTCCCGGTAGTGCGGCTTTAACAGGAGTACCTTCGCCTGAACCGATTGCTTTAGCTTCAATACCTTCTTTAACATTAAAATCGTATAATTTTCCGTTAACTGTAGCTTTGCCTCCTTCAAGTGCAACAGCATATTTTTTACCGTTAACAGTAACTGTATAGCCGTTTGAACTGTCAGAAGAAACAGTTTCTTTTTTTGTTTCGTTTTTGCGAACTCCGATTGTTCCTTTACCTTGTAAGAATAAAATACCTTTTTCTTTACAAGCAGCAGAGATAAATAAGTTTTCATCATTAACTTCAAGGCCTGCTTCTTCAAGTCTTTTTTGAGCAACAGCGAGTCCTTTGTTAGGATCCTTGTCATTTAAATCAACAACATGTTCTGTTGTAGGTTGTAAACCTAGTTGTTCTTCTGCAATTTTTATAACTTCAGCATCCGGTTCACAAGGTGTTTTGCCGAAATATCCAAGAACCATTTTTCCGTATCCTTCAGCAATTTTTTTCCATTTACCAAACATAACATTGTTAAATGCTTGTTGGAAGTAGAATTGTGAAACCGGAGTAACAGATGTACCGAATCCTCCTTTTTCAACAACTTCTTTCATTGCAGCAACAACTTCAGGGAATTTATTCATTAAGTTGTTATCTCTGAGCATTTGAGTGTTGGCTGTCAATGCTCCACCCGGAAGTGGTGAAGAAATAATCATCGGATTAACAGCAAGTGCTTCAGGAGGTAAGAAGTAGTCTTTCATACATTCTTTAAATATTTCTTCTGTTTCAAGTATTTTTTCTACATCAATACCTAAATCATATTCTGTTCCTTTTAATGCATGCCACATTGAAACTATATCCGGTTGTGCAGTTCCTCCTGATACAGGTTTCATAGATAAATCGATGCAATTTGCGCCTCCTTCTAAAGCTGCTAAATATGCTGCTAAACCTGTACCTGCTGTTTCATGTGAGTGGAATCTTATATCAGCATCTGCACCTAAAATTTCACGTGTTCTCTTTATTGTTTCATATACTTTTCTAGGAGCTGATGTTCCTGATGCATCTTTAAACGCAAGAGAATCAAATTCAATGCCTGCATCTAAAATAGATCTTAAAACTTTCTCATAGAATGCTACATCATGTGCTCCAGTACAACCTATAGGTAACTCCATCATTGTTATTGTTACTTCATGTTTTAGACCATGTTTTTTTATGCATTGGCTTGAGTATAATAAATTGTTAACGTCATTTAGTGCGTCAAAATTTCTAACGGTAGTTACACCATGTTTTTTGAACATTTTTGCGTGTAAATCAATAACATCACGAGGCTGAGAATCAAGCCCTACTACGTTAACACCTCTTGATAATGATTGTAAGTTTATATCAGGACCAACTGCGGCTCTTATTTTATCCATTGTTTCAAAAGCATTTTCATTGCAGTAAAAGATAGGTGATTGAAATCTTGCACCACCTGCAACTTCAAAATGTCTGAGCCCTGCATTAACTGCAGATTTTAAAGCAGGAAGAAAGTCATCAACAAATACTCTCGCTCCGTAAACTGATTGGAAGCCATCCCTAAATGATGTATCCATAACTTTGATAAGTTTTTTTCCCATATATTTTTCCTTTCGTTTAATAAATGTGAGACTCTTTTTATTTTTTTGAATGCTGTAAACATAGTTAAAATATTGAATCTTAACTGCCTCTTTTTGCCATAATTGCGGCAATAGCAATTGCTACCGCTTCATCAATATTTGTACTTGCTTTTTTTACTGAAGCTTTAACTTCTTCTACAGCTTCAGGGAAAAGCTTATTAAGGTATGCAATTACCTGTTTTAAAACCCCCATTGCTAAAATTAAAATTGTTAAAAAACACAAAACAAACCCCATGCCCATTGCGAGTATTACTAACCCGTTTTCTACATTTCCTAAATTCATAAAATATCTCCTATTGTAAGTACAGATTCATTATTATCTTTTGTTTTAATTATAAGTTCACCTTTATCATTAATAGCTTTAGCGAAACCTGTTTTTGTATTGTTGAACACTTGAATATTAATGTTTTTATTCAAAAAGCAATTTTTATTAATATAATCTTCCTTTATTAATTTGAAACCTTTTTCTATAAATTTTTGATATTGTGAAAAAAATTCTTGTAAAAGTTCATTTGTAAATGTTTTTATATTAATATATTTTCCTGTTTCAATATTTAAACTTGTTGCAATTTTATCAGGTATGTTTTGTAAGTTGCAAGGCTTAGAATTAAGATTGACTCCTATACCTAAAATTATTCCTCCAAGTTTTTGGCCTTGCATAGATGTTTCTGATAATATCCCTGCAATTTTTTTTCCATTTATGAGTACATCATTAGGCCATTTAATTTCCGGTTTTACTCCGTAAGTTTCTAAAACTTTGCATAATACAACACACAGATACTGTGTTATATTTGGATAGTTTTCGTTAAACGTTTCAGATGGCTTTAGGATAATTGACATGAATAGGTTATCATCACCTAAGTCAATCCATTTTCGATTTAACCTTCCTCGTCCGGATGTTTGGCGATTCGCAATAATTATAGTAGAATCTGCAAATTCATGAATATGTTTTTTTGCATAATTATTTGTTGAATCTACTTCATCTAATTCTATAATTTCCATATTCTCCCCTAACGGATTATACACGTACAATAATTATATAACAAACAAAAAAAATATTGTGATTATAATTAGATAAATTTTATATATTATATGAAGTTTTGTTAATATATATAATCGTGGTTTATATATTAAATATTTATTGGTTCTTACTGTTTTTGTTTAATTTTGAAAAAACTTTAAACCTTAGTTTTTTATGAATATTAGTCATATAGGGAAATTTATTTTTTTATTTTTTTTTAAAGATTAGTTATTGCGAAAAATTTTTTTCGGTGCTACCATGATTTTGTGAAGGGAGAAAAATGGAACACTGGGTATATACAACAAGTATATTTGGGCATGGAGTATCATTTAATATTGATACAATAATTACAATGTGGATTTCAATGTTTCTTTTGATTATTCTTGCATTTGTAACTACCAGAAATTTAAAAATGGTGCCGGGAAAGTTGCAGTTAATGGGAGAAGGTATCATTAAATATTTTAATGATATATCAAAAGCAAGTATGGGCAATGATGAAGCTCAAAAGCATATTGCAATTATACTTACTTTATTTATGTTTATTTTAACAGCTAATCTTGTGGGACAGTTACCTTTAAAATTGATTCATCTTTCTACCGGAGAATTGGCATCTCCTAATAATGATATAAATATGACGGCAGCGATGGCTATTGTTGTGTCAATATATTATATATTTTTCGGTGTACAAAAAAGTGGTTTTAAATTCTTTTTCAAAGGCTTTAGTATTGATGGGATAATTATTACTCTTGTTGATACTTTGGAATTGTTTGTGAGACCATTTTCATTGGCATTGCGACTCTTTGCTAATATTTTAGCAGGTGAGCTTTTGGTTGCAACGTTTATAAGTTTATTTGCAATCATATTACCGCTTCCATTCATGTTGTTTGAGTTGTTTGTTGCTTTAATTCAAGCATTAGTATTTACTCTTCTGTCAACAACATACATTTCCATGGCGGTTCAAGAGGAACATTAATATAATATTTTATATTTAAATTTTTAGATTAATATTACTATAATAAGGAGAAAAATTATGGCAGTAGAACAAACTTTAGATTTAGCAAAATTAGGTGCAGGTATTGCAATTGGTTTTGGTGCTATTGGTGGAGGTTTAGGCTTGGGTATTGCTACAAAAGGTGTTCTTGATGCAATTGCTCGTCAACCTGAAATTAAAGCAGAGGCATTCAAAAACTTTATTATTGGTGCCGGTTTAGCGGAAGCAACTGCTATTTATGCTTTGTTTATTGCAATTATGTTATTATTCTCAAAGTAAGGGTATAAATATAAATGATTGAATTTAATGCTACATTTTTAGTTGCAATGTTGAGTTTTGTTGTATTCATATTTATAATGAATGCTATATTTTATAAACCTATTTTATCAATTATGAGAAAAAGGGATGAGTATATAAACTCAAATTATGAAACTGCAAAAGAGTATACTAATCAAGCAAATACGTTTAATGCTGAACATGATGCTACCATAGCTCAGACGCAAGCGAAATGCAGACTATCTATTAAAAATGTTGTCGAAGATGCTCAGGAATTTGCTATTGGTAAAACCAGAGCAGCAAGAGATCAGGCTAAAGCAAAAATTCAATCCAAAAAAGATGCATTACTTAAAGATGAACAGAATCTTAAGAATATTGTAAAATCTACTGTTGTTAACGATTTGGCTTCATCTATAGCATCAAAGGTCTTTGGTGGAGATATTGCTCCTCAAGATACAAATTATGAAATTGTTAATAGGGTAATGGATTAGTTATGCAAGAATTTATTTCATTTTTAAAATATTTGGCAACTTCTAATACAATCAATTTTATTATAATGATTGCTATCTTGATGTTGATTGTGAAAAAGGTGAATGTAAAATCTTCTTTGGATAATTCAGTTGCTTCTGTTAAACAGTTAATTGTTAAATCAGATGAGGAAAAGAAAAAATCTGAAGCTCTTCTTAGTGAAGCTAAAAAAAAGATGGATAAACTACCTGAAGATATAAAAACTTTAGAAAGAGAAGCTTCATCTAAGGCTGATGTTTTCAAGGCTCAAATTGAAGAATCTACACAAAAATCAATTTGGAATATTGAAAAAAATGTTGATAGAGTTATTTCGATTGAAGAAAAAAAATTATCTAATCTGTTAACAGGTAAAACAATTATTGCTTCAGTTGAATTGGCGAAAGACCATATAAAAAATATTTTAAGGAATAATCCTCAGTTACACAACAAATTTATTGACGAAAGTCTTGAAGAACTTGAAAAGGTAAAATTATAATGGCTGAATGTAAAGTATCAACAATTTCAAAAAATTATGCAAAGGCACTGTTTGATGTTGCTTCTGAAAATGGTTCGTTTGATTATTTCAAAACGCAGCTATTAGAAATCCAATCTGTATTGGAGTCTTCTTCAGATTTACGTATAGTTATGGCTAATTCATCCATTTCAGCTTCTAAAAAAGTTGAAATCCTTGATTCTTTATTTGTCGGTAAAGTTGATGTGAAAATTTTAAATTTTTTAAAATTATTAGTTGAAAAAAATCGCTTTAATGAGTTTGATTCTATAATTAATTCTTATATAGATATAATGGATAATATGTCTAATAAGAAAAATGTAGAAATTGTATCATCAATTGAATTGAATTTTGAGACTAAATCTAATATTTTGTTTAAATTAGAACGTAAGCTTCAGTGTGAGGTTATACCTCATTGGAGTATTGATGAAAATATTATTGCGGGATTACAGTTTAAATTTGACGACTATGTTATTGATTCAAGTGTTCGCAATAAGATTGAAAATTTAAGTAAAAACATATCTAGGTAAAGGGGAAATTATGGCATTAATACAACCTGATGAAATTAGTTCAATAATAAAAAGTAAAATTGACAATTACGAACTTCAGACAGAAGTATCAAATACCGGTTCAGTGTTAGAAGTTGGTGATGGTATTGCCAGAGTTTATGGATTACGTAATGTTATGGCAAATGAACTTGTTCAATTTGATGATGGAATGGGGACATTGGGAATTGCAATGAACCTTGAGGAAGATAATGTTGGTATTGTAATTCTTGGTGAATATACTGATATTAAGGAAGGTACTGTAGTTAAAACTACAGGTAGGATTGCTTCTGTTCCTGTTGGGGACGGATTGATTGGTCGAATTGTTGACCCTACAGGTAAACCTTTGGATGGTAAAGGTGATTATCCGTATTCTAAAACAAGACCTATTGAGCGAGTTGCTCCGGGTATTGTAACTCGTAAATCTGTTCATGAACCATTACAAACAGGTTTAACTGCAATTGACGCGCTTACTCCTATAGGTCGCGGACAGAGAGAATTAATTATTGGCGACCGTCAAACAGGTAAAACTGCAATTGCTATTGATACTATTATTAACCAAAAAGGAAAAGATGTAATATGTATTTATGTCGCTATTGGTCAAAAGGCTTCTACTGTAGCTCATCTAGCTAAAACTTTAGAAGAACATGGAGCTATGGCATACACAATTATTGTATCTTCAACAGCTAATGAATCAGCTCCATTGCAATATATTGCGCCTTTTGCCGGAGTTGCGATAGGTGAAGAATTTATGGAACAGGGAAAATCTGTTCTGATTGTATATGATGATTTGTCAAAACATGCTCAGGCCTATCGAGCTATGAGTTTACTATTAAAAAGACCACCTGGACGTGAAGCATACCCGGGGGATGTATTCTATCTTCATTCTCGTTTACTGGAACGTGCAGTTAAATTGAATGATGAACTTGGTGGTGGCAGTATCACAGCTCTTCCTATTATCGAAACACAAGCTGGTGATGTTTCTGCTTATATTCCGACAAATGTTATTTCAATTACAGACGGGCAGATTTTCTTGGAAAGTAATGCTTTTAATGCCGGTATAAGACCTGCTATCAATGCTGGTATTTCTGTATCACGTGTTGGTGGAGCTGCTCAAACAAAGGCTATTAAGCAAGTTGCAGGTAAATTACGTCTGGATCTTGCTCAGTTTAGAGAATTGGAGGCTTTTGCACAATTTGCTTCTGATTTAGATGCTTCTACCAAAAAACAATTGTTACGTGGACAAAAATTAACCGAGGTATTAAAACAGCCTCAATATGCTCCATTAAGCGTGGCAGAGCAAGTTTCGATATTGTTCGCAGCTAATGAAGGTATTTTGGATGATGTTGATAATGTATTAATTTCTAGATTCAAAAAAGAATGGTTTGTTTACTTTAATGCTAACTATTCTGATATGGTAGAAAGGCTTAATGCTGGTTCTGCATTATCTGATGAAGATAAGAAAACTTTAATTGAAGCTTTAAGCACATTTAAAACTACATTTTAAATAAGGAGATATTTATGAAATGTTACAATCATCACGATAGAGATGCTTTTGGTGTATGCAAATCATGTGGTAAAGGATTATGTTTAGAATGTTTAAAGGAGGATAATGGTGTTATTCTCTGTAAAAATAACAAAATCTGTTCTTCAATTTTGAATAGACATAAACTACTTTCGATTGTCGGATTAATATGTCTTCTTGTTATAATTGTTTTAATGATTATAGATTAATATTACAGGTAAATTTATGGCTAATTTAAAAGATATAAAAAACAGAATATTAAGTGTAGAGAGCACTAAAAAAATCACGCGAGCCATGAAAATGGTTGCAGCCGCAAAGGTTAAAAGAGCTGAGAATCTTGTTAAGACATCGCGACCTTATACAAAAGAATTGGTTGCAATGTTTCAAAAGTTACTTAATTCTGTTAATGAGTTTAGTTCAGAAACTTTAAAAATTAAATTAGCAATTGATGATTACCCAAGATTACTGGCTAAACGTGATGTAAAAACTGTTGGTATGTTGGTAATGACATCAAATAAAGGGTTGGCTGGTGCATATAATGCTAATGTAGTACGAGAAACTTTAAAGAGAATCTCCGCATATAAGGAGCAGGGAATTTCAGTTCAGTTATTTGTGGCTGGTCAAAAAGGAATTTCTGCGCTCAGAAAAAAATGTCAACAACTGGATTGTCCTATTGTGAAAAAATACTATTCTTCTATGGATAATCCTTCTCCTATGGAGGCCCGTGAAATTGCGGAAGATATGGCAGAATTTTATGTTGAAGAAAAAATTGATAAAATTGAGATTGTTACTACTCGATTTAAAAATATGATGAGTTATTTTGTTGAAGATTGGCAGGTTTTACCTGTTGATGGTGTTATTGATCCGCATGATAGAATTTCAGATTCTGTTCTGGAGCCATTGATGGATTTTGTTCCTGACAGGCATCATATTTTACAAAAGATAGTTCCTATGTATATGACAAATATTTTTTATCAAGCTTTATTGGAAGCTCAAGCTAGTGAATTGGCTTCTCGTATGACTGCTATGTCTGCAGCTACAACAAATGCAGATAAAATGATACATGATTTGTCTATTGAGTATAATAAAACTCGGCAGGCTGCTATTACACAAGAAATTATTGAGGTTGTCTCTGGGGCAGGAGCACAAGGGTAGGAGTATTTATCATTGTTGGGTGTTGTTTATCGATAGAATATTTGATATTTTAGTTATCAAATATTCCGCCTGTAATATGTTTTTGGTTATTATTTAAGAATGCAATATTTTCCGGTGTAAGCATATTATCAGCTTTTGATGTCATTGCAGGTTGAGACGTTTTTATTTCTTGAGAGGCTGTATTTCCGGTAGTTATTTTTTTCGCAGTTTTTTTACCTTCTATTTTATTGTAAATGTATATATTCAATCTTGGTATTCCAAATCCTAATGCTAATGCAGAGTATGCATAACCTGCCAATTGAGCAATAGACAAAATTCTTAATTGCTTTTTGACAGCGCTATTTTTAGGAAGAGCGTTGACCATTTCTTTATAATTTAGCGCTTTACCATCTTTAAATACCTTTTCACCCAAAGCAGAATGGAGAACTTCGTCTCTTGTTTTCAATGCTGAATTTTTAATCCAGTTCATGATGCCTTTACCATCTCTTTTTATTAATGTTTTATCCAGGCTTTGAGCTACAAGTTTTTGTACAAAGTTACCTAAAATAAGCCAACTGGCAAAACCAAGAGTATCTTTTATTGCAGATTCTCTTAATTCGGTATCATTTCTTGCTGATAAAAATCTTGACATTATGGTAACACCATATATAAATTTAAATTGTTTAATTGTAGGCGTAAACCCTTTAAATTGGAGATTTTTAATTAATTCTTTAGGTTTTCCTATTGTAGCAAGCACTCCAGTTCCAAACAAAGCTGCTACAATTCCTTTTCTAATTTTAAATCCTGTTGAATCATTTTCTCCACCGCCACCGACAAATCCACTTTTGCCGGTTTTCTTTTTAGTAAGGTACATATTCAATGGTTGAGCCGATATTCCGACTAGAGAAGCCATTCCTATACCTAAGAGTGAACGTTTTAGATTCATTGATTTTAAAGCTTTTATGAACGCATTTTGAGTAAAATCTGTAGAATTCATAAAGGCTTCTTTAACTTTATCTTTAGTAAATACTTTTCCTAATTTATATGTGTTTTCAATTATGTAATCTGCGGTGTACCTTGAAGTATGAGTTTTTTCTCCATCTTTAGCTATAATTCTGAAGTTATTTTCTGCACCTGTTGATGAAAGGATAATATTTTTTACATTGTTAAATTCAATTTTATCCATTTTCTTTGAATCAGATTTAATTTCTTTTTCAAGAATATTAACAGCTTTTTCTATATCAGCATCTTTTAATTTTACCCATTGTCCATCTTTATCAGGGCTAAGAGTTTCATATTGGCTGAAAGTTTCTTTAAGGTAGTCTTTTAAAGGAGTTTGAGAGCTTGATTTCAGTTTCTCATTCCAAATTTTTCCTTGCATTTCAAGCGTTTCAGCGTCAGTAAATATCGAATTCGCTTTAATATCATTTTGTCCAAGCTGATACATCCTATTGATTCCAGATGCTAGAGCAAGTCCTGCTAGTGTTCCATAGGCACCTACAAGTGAATGATTTGCTGTTCCCATACCTTCACGGCGTGCTGTTTCGATACCGGCATCTTTGCCTCTTGTAAAGTCTGTCAATGTTCGTGGAAGTACCATACAGAAAAAGTCTACAGCAATGGCTCCCCAGGCTTGATTTGTATCTAAAAATCTTAGAGCAGCATCACCAACTCCTGTAAAACTAGGATTTGTAATTGTATTATTTTTTTTATTGTTTATTGTGAATCCTTTGTTATTTTTAGGCTGGAGTTGTTTAATATTTAATTGTCTAAAATTTTCTTCTACTTTCATTTTATATTTCGCCTTTGTATTTTATTATATACTATCCAAAAAAGATTTAAAAGCCGGGGATTGAGTTTTTATAAGGTTTTGTGTAAATGCTGTTGTGCCTTGTTGCTTAGTTGTATTATTACCATTGATTGCTTGAGCTTTTTCTTGTTCTATTTGTTTTTTCTTAACTTGTGTTCTGGTATAAATCGGTATAAATACACCAAGAGATATAAGTGAAAATGCTAAATTACCAAATTGACATAGTGCTCTTAGGTTTTTAGCTTTAGTTCGGAGTGCTTCGTTTGCGATAGAACCAAGTTCATCTGTAGATTTCATTTTTGTATGTTTTGCCCAGTTCCAGAATTTCTGTAATATATTATCTCCTTCTTTTGTATATAATTTGTTGGTTAATTTAATTCCGTCTTTGTTATGATTTTCAAGATAAGTTGCAATTCCTTTTGCTGCATAATCGCCTAAGAAATAAAAACTTGAGAATGTTGCAATATCTCTAATAGTACTTTCTTGTAATTCATTGGAATCTTCTGCAGCGGCTAGTCTGCTTGAAAATGTAGCTGCTGAAATTATTCGGGCTTGGTCCATTGTTGGAAATATATTTTTGAATTGGAACATTTTTAGACTTGGTCTATCCATAAGCATTGATAGGCCTGCAACTCCCCACATTAAAGGCACAGCAAAGAATTTTTGAGCAGTTAATTTTTTCTTTTCTTCTGGTGTTAATATTCTTTCTTGGTCGTCATTATATATTGGGGCGCCTTTTTTACCTGATAGTTTATGTGTAATCCATCTATTAATAGGTTGTGCTGCAATAGCTAAAGGAATAATTATTCCAAGTCCTGCTAAACTTTTTGCATTTACAAGTTTTTTAGCTTTTGCAAAATAAGGTTTTAAGTTTTCAGTATCTTGAACTATTGATGTGTTATTTTTAATTAGCCCTTCTTTTACAGCGCCATGTAATATTTCACCGGCACTATCACATAAGTGAGAAAGGTTGCTGGAGAAAAATTTGTTATCTCCTTTGAATCTTATATTTTCTGAGATACCACTTTTTTCAACCATATATTTATAGATATCTGAAGTGTATCCGGATTTTGGATTTTCACTCATTATATCTTTTGTCATTTTTCTTAGAATATTTTCGTATTCATTATCTTCTGAAAATATTTCTTTGAATTGTTTCAAATCTTTAGGATTTTTTATATCTCCATCTACACCTTCGATGCTGTCAAACATTGTTTTTAATGTGGTGTAAATTTTTTCTTCTTGAGTTTTGCCCTTTGCTTTAGTAAAGTATGTTTGTACTTGACTAATTGTATCTCCATTAGCCCAGCTTTTGGTTAAGTTTGATTTATTAAAAATTCCCATAACTGGTTTATTTAGCAGTTTTGCAACTCCATATACAATGTAGCTGGGGATAATGCAATTAATTAGTAATCCTGAACCTTCTCGTCTTAGTGCCTCAAAACCTCCAAGAAAATTTAATTTTCTTTCTTTTGTATCATTGCCATTTTCATCTTTTTTCTTTGAGCCAATAAAAGTTTCAAAAAATGTTCTAGGTAAAATTGCAGTAGATAAGTCCAAAACTGCGACATTAATCATAGGTTTTTCTTCGCATTTTTGGATACCTTTTAACGCCCAATTCCCTAAGCCAGTAAAACTGGTTTGCCCTTTTTGTTTCATACTGACATATTTATTTTGGGGTTGTTGTTTTCTATTTACACTACCTAATTCAACTTTATTAATCATAATATTCTAAATGTTTTTGCCGAATGCTCCTTAATTATAACCAAGACACAATTTATTGAAAAGTCCTCAAGAAAAAAAATTGCCTCTAAACTTTGGAATGTAAAATTAATGTAAAGATGAATTTTTGCATAAATTTATAATAATATGATATTTTTAAACATTTTTACTTTAAAAATGTTCAAAGTACACTATTTTTTGTGTGAAAATTTTATATTTTTTCGATTTTTGATAATAAAAATTTTTGTAAAATTTTGTTAAGTTATTGATATTTATTTGAATTTTCATTCATAATCAATATCGTACAGTGTATTTTTTTTATTATTCATGACATCATTGTTATGATATTTTCTTAGAAAAATACATATTTTATTGTATATATTTTTAAATACTTTATTTATATATTATTGTATTGTAGACAGGTAGTAGAAGAAAATTTGAGAAATGAATAGTATGAAAGATAAAAACAGGCGTATATCAAACTCTAGAAGTGGAAGGAAAGGAAGGAGATATTCCAGCGGTTCTGCTGATAATCCTTTTGAAAATTATCCTGTAAAAAAAAATAATTCGCAGTCTTCGTTTCGTAAAGTATTGACGGTAATGATTATTGTATTTTTTACAGCTATATTGGCTATTTTGTTATTTGCAAATTGTCAAGACTATATTGATAAAAAATTAGGTG
Organism: Candidatus Gastranaerophilales bacterium; assembly: GCA_928722015.1. Classification (GTDB taxonomy): domain Bacteria; phylum Cyanobacteriota; class Vampirovibrionia; order Gastranaerophilales; family Gastranaerophilaceae; genus Zag111. The sequence continues at coordinate 170,110 of CAKMWI010000008.1, forward strand.
AAAATTCATTTGTATCTAAATTTTTAAATAAATTATCATTAAGTAATAGTTCAAAAGATAAGCCTGAATTTAATCTTCCTTTCGGACCTCGTCGCCAGAATATATTGTTACTTGGCGTTGACTCAAATGGTGCGGATTCTGATTTATGGGTTGGTACTCGTACTGATACAATGATTTTGCTTAACATTGATCCAAAAACAAAGACTGTTAATGCAATTTCTATTCCTCGAGATAGTAAAGTTTATTTACCAAATGGTATGGGAATACAAAAGATTAATGCTGCGCATGCCATTGGTGGTATTGGTATGACTATAAAAACCGTTGAAGATACATTGGGTGTAAAAATTGACAGATATATAATGTTTCATGATGAAGGTGTAAGGGCTATTGTTCAGGCTCTTGGCGGAGTTGATATTTATGTGGAAAAAAATATGCACTATAATGATAATGCCGGAAATCTTCATATTAATTTTACGAAAGGAAAACATCATTTAACCGAAAAGGATGCTGTTGAATATTTACGTTTCCGTCATGATGCGATGGGTGATATTGGTAGAACACAAAGACAACAGTGGTTCTTAAGAGGTTTGTTGGCAGATTTGCAAAAACCTGAAACAATTGCTAGAATTCCTAAAATTATTTCAGTTGCTAATAAATATGTAAAAACTGATATGACGCCTTACGAGATGACTCAGTATGCTGCGTTGGCCAAACATTTTGATATGGATAATATTGAGGTTGCCATGCTGCCTGGAGCTCCTAATAAACACGGCTATATCAGTTACTGGATACTAGACCCTGAAAAAACTCAGGAAGTTATTGATAGGTTAATTTATCGGGAAAATGATGCTGTGCGTAAAGAATCATACACAGCGAGTATTATGAGCTCTGCAGATAATGCTGATGAGGCAAGAGAATTAAAAAAAGCTTTAGAAGCTAATGGAATAAAGGTTCTTTGTTCAGGAACTTTAAATACCACACATTCTCAGTTTATTGCGCATTCAAAATATGTTACGATTGATTATTATGCAGATTTAAAAAAGCAGGTTCCTGAAGTTAAATCTAGACAATTTGTTTACGATCCGGTGAACTTTATGTGTGCAAACACTGATTTTACTGTGGTTGTTGCAGCAGATAATAAGTAAGGAGTTTTTCTTCTATGGTTATGAATGCAATTGTTAACAGAAAAAGTGTACGAAAATATTCTGATAAAAATATAGATGATGATGTTTTGTATAAAATACTTGAAGCAGCTAGACTAGCACCTTCCTGGTGTAATTCACAACCTTGGAAATTTATAGTTGTAAAATCTCAAAATTTGAAAGATATATTGTCTGAAGCCTCAGGTGGCCAGCTCCATGTTAAGAATGCAAAAGTTGTTATATGCTGTATTGCTGATTTGGATGCTTGGAGTAATACCCGTTTTGGGCAAATTTTATCAGAAAAAGGTTTAGATGCTTCTGCTGTTTCTACCTTTTTGGAATCCAAGGTGTTAAATCCGTCAAATCTTGGCGAATATGAGGTTCTTTTGAGAAGCGTGGAACAACTGACTTATCCTGTTGCCTATATGACCCTGGCTGCACAAGAATTGGGAGTTGGAGCTTGTGTTGTAGGTGCTATATCAAATGAATTGACTAAACAGAATGCTGAAATGACTATGAAGCTTAAGTCTGTTCTAGGATTAGGTCCTAAAGATATTCTTGTCGATTTATTAACTCTGGGCTATGCGGAATCTGATATTAAGGCAAATAAATACAGAAAATCATTTGAGAACATTGTATCTTTTATTGATTGATATATTTTATTTGTAATACCTTGAAAAATATGCTATATTTAGATGATAAATGAAAGAGAGGTTTTTATGATTGAAACGTTATTTGCAGGTAGTTTTGTTATAATTATTGCAGCTGTTGTTGTCCTTGCTGTTTTATATAATATATATGTACAACTTATTATGAAAAAAAATAAGGTGAAAGAGGCAATGTCAGGAATTGATGTTCAACTGAAGAAACGTTATGATTTAATTCCTAATATTTTGACTATTGCAAATAAATTTATGGAGCATGAAAGAGGATTAATAGAGGAAATTACTAAATTAAGGACTCAGGCCGCAGGCTTACGTTCTGATGCGAATACTATTGCAGAAAAAATGAATTTGGATAATCAGATAGTTTCAAAAATGGGACAATTGATGGTTAATGTTGAAAACTATCCTCAATTGAAATCAGATCAAACTATGGTCCAAGCTATGCAAACTTACTCTGAGGTTGAGGAGCATATAGCTGCAGCCAGAAGATTTTATAATAGTGCTGTAAATGAACTTAATAATTCTGTAGAAATTTTTCCTAGTTCTATATTTGCAGCAATGCTTGGGATTTCTACTTATCCGTTTTTCGAGGCAGATGAAGTTGCTCGAAAATCTGTTAACGCTTCAGATTATTTCAATAAATAATTATTAAATAAAGCTGAATTTTTATAATTCTGCTTTTATGTGTCCGTAGCTCAGTTGAATAGAGCGTGAGTCTCCGAAGCTCAAGGTCGGGGGTTTGATTCCCCCCGGGCACGTTTATGCTAATTGAACAAATCCGCTTATTGTATTATTGTTTGCAGCATAGCATCTTTCTGCTACTTTATCAGATGTATTTCCTTCAATAGTTGTAATAGAGCCATCTGCTCCTACATTTTTAACTATACCGGTATGAGATTTTCCGTTTTCTTTAAATATTATTAAATCTCCTGGTTTTACATTTTGTTTAATTTTTTCACTTTTATTTGCTGCATTTGCAGTGTCAAGGTAGCATCCGTTTTGTTTTCCCCATTGTCTAAGGCCTTCAACAGATGCAGAGCCAAACCCTGATGGCAAGGTTTTACCGCTTTTTCTGCAGGCTTCTTTTACTACATAACTTGTAAAATCCGCACACCAAGCTTCATTCCTGCCATTTGTGAATAATTTATATGAATTATCCCGCTCATTAAAACCAATATATTTTTTTGCGGTTGAAACTATATTTTCTCCGAAACCTCCGTTGAGTCTGGTTGATTTACTGCTATTATTTAGAGTTAGTGTCGGATTGCTGAATAGCGGAAATTTGAAATTAAATGTCGGCATTGGCATAATTGTATGGTATCTAAATGTAGAACTTGATATGCCTTTACTCATAGGATTCCACATAAAAGGGTTTCCAACTGCAGCTGTCGGATTGAATCTAAATATTGGTAATGTTGTAGGCAAAATCCACTTTATAGTCATATAATCCCCTTTATATCCCTTATATATATAAAAGGAATTCTTCCTTTATAATTGCCATATTTTTTAGAAATATTACAAAAGTTTAAATTTTATCTGTTTTAGAGGTTTTATTCTTTTTTAAAATTTTTACTACTTCAAAAATAAGACAGGATAGCCCTGTAATAGAAAATAAAGATAGAATTATAATTCCAATAATATTATCTATATCAATATAATTGTATAGTTTCCATTGTCCAAATGTGAAAGAAATCAACGGACTTGAAATTATTATTCCGAATATTAAAAGAATTATTCCGGGAATTGTTAATCCAACTTCTTTTTTTAGAAATTTTAACTGTTGAGTTTTGTCTGTAATATTATTTGTATTATCCATAGAGACCGCCCGTTTTTATAAAATTGGCCCCGGCGCGAGTCGAACGCGCGCAAGACGCGGTTTAGGAAACCGCCGCTCTATCCTACTGAGCTACGAGGCCTTATAGATTTAATATATCATGAATTGTTTCATGTAGCAAATGTATTTTACTTATAATCAAGTTTTTTCGGTTAATTTAAATATAACAATTTTTATATTATTTTTTATGTTTGAAGTATAATAAATTATGTAAATGGAAGTGTATAACTAAAGGCGCAAGAGATGCGCAGAAAGAAAAGGTATTTTATTATGAAACCTGAAACAAAAAGTTTTCAATTGGAAATTGGTGGAAAGACCGTTACAATTGAAACAGGAAAGTATGCACAATCAACAAACGGTTCTGTTACTGTTAGATGTGGTGATACAATGTTGTTTGTTCACTGTGTTGTGTCAAAAGAACCTCGTGTGGGTATAGATTTTTTCCCATTGTTGATTGATTATGAGGAAAGAATGTCTTCTATTGGTAGAATTCCTGGAGGATATAACCGTTCTGAAGGCAAAGCTAGCGATAAAGCTATTTTAATTTCAAGATTAATTGATAGACCAATAAGACCTTTATTCCCTAAAGGTTATAGAAATGATATTCAAATTGTTGCACAGTTATTCAGTTACGATCAAGAGAACCAGCCTGATACCTTAGCTATGCTTGGTGCATCTTGTGCATTAATGTTATCCGGGGCTCCTTTTGAAGGTCCGGTTGGTGCGGTTAGAGTTTCTCGTGATAGTGAAGGAAATATGATTGCAAATCCAACTCACCAACAAGCAAAAGCTTCAGACCTTGATATTGTTGTTGCAGGAACTCATGATTCCGTTATTATGGTTGAGGCTGGATGTAAATTCGTTACAGAAGATGATATTATGGCTGCTGTTGAATTTGCTCAAGCTGAAATAAGGAAACAATGTGATGCTCAGGTTGAATTTGCAAAAACTTGTGGTGTAGTTAAAGAAGAATTTGTTAATCCTTATGATACTTCAGGAATCAAAAAGATTATTGAAGAAATTGCTCATGATATGATTTTTGATGCTTATCATAATTTTGACAGAGAATACAGACAAAATAAATTAGAAGAGGCTAAGAAGTTAGTTAAAGAAAAAATAGATGCTCTTCCGGAAGATGATTATATTAAACAAATTATTGAAGAAACAGGAATTGATTTTGTTGCTGAAGAATTTAAAAATGCTGAAAAGCATATTATGCGAACAATGATTCTTGATGAAGGAGTTAGAGCAGATGGCAGAAAACCAACTGAAGTTCGTCCTATTTGGTGTGAGGTTGGAGTTATACCAAGAGCTCATGGCTCTGCTGTGTTTACAAGAGGACAAACTCAAGTGTTATCAGTTGCAACATTGGCTGGTCCTGCTATGAAACAAGAGTTGGATGGCGTTGATCCGGAAACAGAAAAAACTTATATGCATAAATACATATTCCCTGGATTTTCTGTTGGCGAAGTAAAACCATTGAGAGGTCCAGGAAGACGTGAAGTTGGACACGGCCATTTAGCTGAAAGAGCAAATATTCCGGCTCTTCCGTCTCAAGAAGAATTTGGCTATACAATCAGAGTTACTTCTGATGTTTTAGAATCAAACGGTTCAACATCTATGGCTTCAACTTGCGGTTCATCTATGGCTTTGATGAATGCAGGTGTCCCTGTTAAATGTATGATTGGCGGGGTAGCAATGGGTATGATTACAGAAGAAGGAAAAGAACCTGTTGTTTTAACTGATATACAAGGAATTGAAGATTTCTTGGGGGATATGGATTTTAAAGTTACAGGTAATGATACAGGTATTACTGCTCTTCAAATGGATATGAAGGCTAAAGGTATTGCAAATGATACTTTGAGAAGGGCATTACAACAAGCTAAAGAAGGTAGATTGCATATCTTGGGTAAGATGAGAGAAGCAATTACTGAACCTGGACCTATGTCTCCTTATGCCCCAAGTATTACAACAATGACTATTCCATCTGAAGATATTGGAACTGTTATTGGACCTGGTGGTAAGCAAATTCGTGCAATTATAGATGCTTCCGGTGCTGAAATTGATATTCAGGATTCCGGTGTCGTAACTATAACTTCTAATGACCAAGAAGGCGCTCAAATTGCTGTTAAAATGATTAGAGATTTAACATTTAAACCTGAAGTAGGAATGGTTATAAGAGGTAAAGTTGTCAGAATTATTCCTATAGGAGCATTTGTAGAACTTGGTGGCGGAAAAGATGGTATGGTTCATATTTCACAAGTTTGTAATGAAAGAATTGATACCATTGAACCTCATTTAACTATTGGTCAAGAGGTTATTGTCAAGGTTATAAAAATCGATGAAAAAGGTCGTATTAATCTTACAATTAAGGGTGTAACCGAAGAAGACAAAACCCGAGTTCTGTAGATAACTAATATTGACTAACAAATAAAAAACAGGTAAATATATTTACCTGTTTTTTATTTGTTTTATGTAAATATGAAACCATATTTTTCGTTACACATTTGTGGATTTTCATTATAGTCTTTCATATATTCTGAATGCTTGAACTTAAAGAATCCAAGTTCGTTCAGGCTCATGTTGTTTATCTTTGATATTAAAGCCATTTGAACATCTTCTGAAAGATTTCTGAATCCTTTTTGCAGATTTTCGTCTCCTATCATTTGGGCAAGGGTCAGGTCTTTAGAGTTATTTAAAAAATTGACAATAAGTATCAACATTATATTTTCAAATTTTGCTCGTTTTTCAGATTCTGATTCATTCGGGTTTAAAATAGATTTTGAAAATGGCAAAAATTTAGTTACTGAGAATTTTAATATATATTTTATTAATTCAGCTCTTGGAGGGGTATTACATGACTCTTTTAACATTAATAATATTTGATTAGTATTGTTTTCTGTTATTTCATCTTGAGTTTTGTAATTTTGTATTTGATTAAATAATTCATTTACTATTTTATTTATTTCTTTTGTTTTTAGAGGAGCTTTGTAGTCCGAATATAGTTGATTGAGCTGTTTTTTGTCTTTTTTTATTATTGTTCGAATTACAGTTTGTTGTTTGTCTATTTTATCTATTGTTGGGAAATTGTATGTATTTAGAGTATACAGTTTGTAGTTATGAAGATTATTTCTAGCCAAAATTTCTATAATCGCGAGTTTTGCAATAACACTGTCTCTTTCGTGGTCATATATAAAATCTGATTCTATTTTGTTAAATTTTTCGTGGAATTCGTCTTCTGATAACCTGACATTCTCAACTTCTTTGTTCCCTATATAGCGAGAGTAGGCGGCTTTATAATCATTATCTATTTCTTTGTTATTAAGCATATATTTTATATACTTAGAGGCATAATCACTCGGATAAACTTCAGATACAAATTCCAGACTTTGTTTATAAGTTTCCTGTATATTATTTTTTGTAGTGCTAATTTCGTTTAATTTTTGGGTATTATCAATTTTATCAATATCTAATTTGATTGTATTGTCAGTCTCGGGTACTCCATATTTGTTTATAAAGTGTTCATCCCATTCCCTTTGTAATTTGTTGTGTAAATCATAACGCTTTTCTCTTTCCGGGTATATGGTTTGGGTATAATTTAAAAGTTCAACAAATTCCGGATTTACATAGTCTACTGCTGTTTTATTTTCACTGTTTTCTTTTATAACTTCCAAATCTCTATTTATTGGGAGTAATCCCCCCTCACCATAAATATCTTCAAATAAGTCTATTGTATCTGTTATTGTTTGAGCGTAGTAGTTTAGCAGTTTTGGATTGTGTTTCCAAAAACGTTTAAACATATATTCTTCATCACCTATTTTGCCCTGTTCATTTTCTGTCTCACTGAAATTTTTTATTTCTTCCGACAAGTGTATTCTTTCAGCCGCAACGGTCATAATTGGGCTCAAGTATTTAACTATAAAAGAAGCTTGCGGATCATCTTTTGCAAATCGTTTTCGAATTTTCTTTTCTATTTCTTGAGTATTAGCCTGAGATTCTTTTATATCTTCAGTCAGTTGTTTTTTATGATAATCTTTAAGTTTATATTTTCTTGTATTATTAGGTTTTTCTATTTTAGTTTTATTACTGTTTGTTTCTTTTGATGTTGGTATATCTCTGTTTTTTAGATGTACGGCCGGGTTTGTTGCATTTTTTGGTAGGGTTATAAAAAATTTTTTGTATTCTTCTCTTGTTGCTATAAATGAATGCCAAAATGCTGATTTTGGGTATCTAATCCCGTATGCTGCGGTAGTTTGAGAATCTATTGGCTTTGTTATAATTCCCTTGTAGTTGTCATTTATGTCTTTTTCATAAAAATCTTTACTAATTTCTTTTACTGTTTTTCCCTCAAGATAAATTTTTTTCAATAAATACATTCCAAAGTTATTGCTTCCATCTTTAAGTAAGGGCTCATCAGATAGTTGTTTTGCTACTTTTATTTCCCAAAGTATACTGCTTCTATTATTTTGGTTATTTTCGTGTAGCGAATCGAAGAGTTTTTCGTTTGGGTAAATATCTTTAACATCTTGAAAATCATCAGCAATTTCCAGATATTTGAATACTTCGTGCATCATTTGTTCCGGTGGAATGTGTTGGCGTTCTTCATAATTGAAGTTTAAATATTCTTTCATTGAATCCGGCATATTGTTACGATTAAATTCCTGAGAGTAAAAATCTTCAGGTGTTCTTCCGGAAAAACTTATATTATAATCTTTGTATACTGGTATATTTGTGTATTTTATGTGTTTTATGTGTTTTATTTCATTATAAGATTGTTGATTATTCTTTTTCTGTTCCTGGTATTTTGATAAATTGTTATTTATAATAGAAATATTGTGTATTTTCATATTTTCCCTTTTTTTAATTTTAAATTCTCTAAAAAATTTTTTTGCTATTTTTTATATTTTTTATGTTAGTATCTATTATATAATGAACAATAAGTGGGAGATGAAGTATGAGTGATGTAATTACAATTGGCAGTGCGACTATGGATGTATTTGTTGAATGTGATGATGCTACAGTCGTATCTGTAAGTAGTATAAGTAAGAAATCAGAATTTATGAGTTATCCTTATGGTGCAAAAATTGAAATTTCTGCTTTTGCATCTCAAGTAGGAGGTGGAGGTGTTAATACCGCAACAAATTTTGCAAATTTAGGATTATCAACTTCTGCGATATTTAAGGTTGGAGATGATATATATTCTCAAGGAATTTTTGAATTTTTTGCAAAACGTAATGTTAATTTATCATCTGTTGTACAAGACAAAACTGATTCTACGGGCTTTTCGATTATATTGACTAGTTTTGAGGGGGATAGAACCGTTTTGGCCCACAGGGGGGCAAATGCTCATTTAAAGAAGGAAGAAATTGATTTTGAGGCCATAAAAAATGCAAAACTTATATATATAGCGCCTTTGAATGGTGATAGTAATAAAGTGTTAGACACTATTGTTCAATTTGCAAAGGATAACGGAACTTTTGTTTGTTTTAATGCCGGCACTACAGGGATTAAAAAAGGTTTTAATTATTTAAAGAGGATATTGGAATCTGCTCAAATTGTGGTGATGAATAAAGAAGAAGCTGCTATGGCAACCGGTATTCAGTTGCGTCCTGATACAAAAGATGAAAAATTTTCTAGTTGTCTTATTCATCCGGATTTGAAAGCTATGTTTAACAAGTTAAAGGTGGCTGAGTACCAGATTATTGTTATTACTGATGGTGGCTCAGGGGCTTATGCATTTGACGGTAAAAAATATTATTACTGTCCGTGTTTTGATGGACCAGTTACTTCTACTTTAGGTTCTGGAGATGCCTTTGCTTCTACTTTTTGTGCAGCCCTTGCTAAGTTTGATGCAAATGTTGAAAAATCTCTTATTGCGGCTTCTATAAATGCTGCCGGATGTGTGTCTCAATTTGGAGCAACAGCGGGACTATTAACCTTTGATGAAATAACTGATAGAATGGCTAAAAATCCTGATTTTGTATGTAAAACAGAATTAGTTTAGATTTTTACAGCTTGTTTTGAACTTTTTGTTTTGAATCTCGTTAAATAAATGTAACTTAATAAATAGGAGATTCTATATGACGGATGAAATCAAAACATGCGATTGTAAAGAAAGAGCTTTGAAAAAACTAGGAGAATTTTGTTTTATTGCTGGAGCTGTATTTATTGGTGTATTGCTTGCTATTTTATTAAGTGCAAGTATTTTAAAACCAAAATGTCCGCCGCCAGGTATGATGGGACCATATTATCCTAGAATTGAAAGACAATTGCCGCCGCCACCAATGATGCACCATCGACACGCTGCTAAGGATTTTTATAGAGGACCGCGAGGTGCTCATCCTGCTCAAATGAGAGATTGGCGCAGCAGAGGCGATTTTGAAGATAGAAGAGGTAACTATCATAATAAAATGTATAAAAAGTATGCAGAGGACAAAGTTCCAAGAACTATAGAAAAATAAAATTTTGTACTCAGAATTCAACTACTGTTACGGTCGGTAAGATATACCGACCGTTTCTTGTATACATAGATTGCCCACCTTGGCAATTCTTTTAATTGTCAAGTTAGTGTTAAATATGTTTACTATAGATATGCTGGCTGAGGAAGCAATGAACAAGAGAATAAAACTAATTATTATTGAAGACGATGTATTATTTAGGACGATTTTGAAAAAAATGCTTGTAAATTGTCCGAATATAGAAGTATGCGCTGATTTTGATAATGCTGAAGAGGCTTTAGTATATATTAAAAATAACAGAGTAGATGTTGTTTTGATGGATACTTGTCTAACGTTTATGAGTGGCGTTGAGGCTTCAAAGATAATTAATGCTTATAATCCAGATATAAAAGTAATATTATTTACTTCGAATAATCAAGATTCCGAACTTTTAGCTTTATTGTCTGCAAAAGTAAATGCTCTTTTGCAGAAAGATATATCACAGTATGAACTGAGTAATATAATAAATAGTGTTATGCAAGGCCGCTGTTGGGTTGATTTTAGAATTCAGCAGCAGGTGTTTTGTTTGGTAAAATATTTGCCGGAAGAAGATTATTTGTATTTTATGCATCTTTTGAGTTATACAGAATCCAAGTTAATTAATTTAGTATTGAAAGGTTTTAAAAATAGAGAAATTGGTAAATATTTGAATATTGGGTTTGCAGAGATTCCAAATTATGTTTTTTCTATTTTTAACAAATTATCTAAAACTAAAAAGGCAGAAGTTGCTATTCAGGAGATTAGATATGACTTGTTTTAAACGTAGTATATTTACTTTTAAATTGAAAATGTTGATTACTCATGGCGTTTTATTCTTGGGAATAGTATTTTTATTTGTTAATTCAATTTTAAATAATATATCTTTTTATACTGCTATTTTTCTTTCATTAGTATTATTGGTATTTGAGCAATTGTTGGATAATTTTTTGATTAATAAAAAATTAGATATTAATGAGGATGAATTTTTACATTATAAATATTGTAAACTTTCAGGTAATTGTGATTGCAGGGTTGATACTTTGTTAGAAATTATTTTCAAACATTCTCCGGAGTTAATAACAATAAAAGATGTCAAGTTCCGTTATATTATGTGTTCCGGTTTATTTATAAATCTTTTAGATTATTATTCTGTGCAAGATATAATTGGAAAGATTCCTGATGAAATTTTTTCAGAATCACAAGCTGCTATTATTAATAATTATCATTCCAGAGTATTAAAAGAAAAAACTCCTCAGACATATTCTTTATCATTTCCACTTAAGTCAGGCGGGGATGTTACATACGAGTTAATATCGGCTCCTATTATGAGCAATAATGATGTTGTAGGTGTTTTAACTTTAGGTAGAGATATTACTGAAACTTCCAGTTCAAGGTATGCATTAGAATTTTCAAATTCAAAATTGAATGTTCTAATTAATAATTCACCAATGATGGCGTATATTCTTGATATTGAGGGAAATTTTATTTTAGGAAATGATAGGGCAAGATCGTTTATTCTGGCAGGTACAGATATAACGATTGATGGAGAGAGAATAAGGTTTGATATTGATTCTATAAAAGCAGAAATTCTGGAAGAAAATGATAAAATAGTTAAATCAGGCAAAGCTGTTGAGAATGAGAAGCGTTTGCTTGCAAAAAATGGTGAAAAATATTGGTATAGAGTGCATAAGGCTCCAATAAAAGATAATAATGGTAAAGTTTATGCTATTTCAACTTTTGCTGTAAATATTGAAAAAGAAAAACGTATCGATGAGCAGCGAGAGACTTATATTGCTACATTGACTCACGATTTAAAGACTCCTACAATTGCACAAATTCGCGCTTTAGAGCTTTTGTTGAGCGGACAACTTGGAACATTTAATGAGGAACAAAAGGAAATGCTTAAACTGACTCTAGATTCTTGTAAGTATATGTATGATATGGTTTATACACTATTGTCTACGTACAAGTTTGAAAATGGGGATATTGCTCTTACATACTCTTCATTTGATTTAGTTGAGGTGATTTCTGATAGTATTAATGAATTATCTAATATTGCATCCGAAAATGCAATAAAGCTTGAGTTTTCGTATTCCGGGGATAAGTGTAGCGTATGTGCTGATAAAATTGAGATAAAACGAGTAATTATTAATCTTTTGTCTAATGCGATAAATTATGCATATTCATCAACAGTTGTTTATGTATCTCTACAGTCAATAGGTGATAATGTAGAAGTTAGAGTTAAAAATTCAAGTAAATATATTGACCCTGATTCTATGGCGAAATTATTTAGAAAATATGTTACCCATTCTGAAAAATTCAATAAGGTCGGGATTGGTCTCGGACTGTATTTGTCAAAGAAAATTATTGATGCTCATAACGGAAAAATAATTGCAGAAAGTTCTCAAGATCAACATAATACATTTGGTTTTATTATTCCGCTTGCCTGTACTTCTTCTGTTTATACTTGCGATAAGATATAGAGACAGATAGTTTTTGTATGAAGTTATAGTTCTTGGGTATAATCTTTTCCCCCAGTTGCTTTATATAAGTTTATTGAAGAAATTATGCAATTTATTTTATTCATTACTAAATCATCTTCAATTATTAAAATTACTTGGTTATCTTTTAAATTATCAAGTTTTGATTTCCCTCCTATTCTAAATTGATTATTTGCAATTTCTAGTTTTTCATTCTCAAGATTGTATCTTTCAAGGGTTTTTTGGTAGTTTGAATTAGAAGTTTTTATACTCATCATAGAATCGTTTAATTCTTGTATTGCTGTTAATATGTTTTTTTCGTATATCTGTAGTGCTTTTTCGTATTCAAGTTTATTATATTTTAGAACAGCTTTTTTGTAGCCTCCTGTAAATAAATCAATTGATGGTGCAATACCTGCTGATGATAAGAATGTATGTGGAGCAAATATTCTGCACCAATCGTAAGCATTAAAACCTATCTGTCCAAATATTCTGAATTTTGGTAGAAAATCTCTTCGGGCTACTTTTATGTCAATTCCTGTTTTTTGTATGTATAATTCTGCCTTTTGTATATCTGGTCTGTTTGCTATAATTTCCGTAGAGATTTCATCAGGAGTTTGAATAATTGATATAGAATTATAATTACTGCGCGTAATGTTTGAGTTATATCTATCACCAAGTGCGGTAAGTAATTGGTTGTAAACTATATCTTGTCTTTCTATTAAAGAATTTAAGCGTTCTTGCATTTTTGTTTGAGTTTGTTTTTCGGAAAGAACTTCTGCAATTGGACATAGACCGCTGGTATATTTTTTTTGTTCCAGTTCTACTATGTTATTTTCTAATTCAAGTAATTGTTTTTGGTTTTCTATAAGTTTATCCAGTCCTATTAGTGTGTAATAGTTTGCAGCAAAATCGGAAGAGATTGATATATAAGATGCTCGTTCATCTTGTTTAGTCATTTCTATTTGCTTTTTTAAACTCTTTGTCTTTAGATAATTCTCACCCCAAATGTCAAGTTCGTAACTCATTGTAAGCGGAAGCATATAATGTGCCTGATTGTAATCGGGGATTATTACGTCTCCAAATTGTTGTGTACTTCCTGTAAATTCACGTTGTAATGAACCGTTAAAATATACTTGTGGAAGTTGGTTTGCAAATGCCTGCTTCATAACTTGTCTGGATTGTTGGGCTTTTATTGATGCAATTTTTAAATCTTGGTTATTGTTATAAACTTTGGTCAAGTATTCATTTAGATTTGCATCATTAAATTTTTCCCACCATTTCAAATTCATATATTCAATATAATTATTTTGAGCAGGAAGTTTTTGTTTTGCAAAACATGGGGTTTGTATCAGGGTTAAACATATAATAATTAATATTTTTAAACTTTTCATACTATTAAATTCCTTTTATGTTATTATAATAACATAAATATAAAAATAAGTAAGTAAATAAAAACATGGATAGAGAACAAATATTAAAATATCAAATAGGCCCCAATTTGTCTGGTGTAGGTAATTTGTCAAAAATTTTTGCAATTCAGACATTTGCAAATCATGAATTTGAAGTTACTCCTGAACAGTTTTCAGTGTTTTCTGTTCTTGTAAAGCAAGACGGATTATATCAAAGACAGTTATCAATTCCAACTTTAAAGGATAGGCATAATATATCTAGAATTATTTCTATTTTAGAAAGTAAAGGGTATGTAACAAAAACAATTGATACAACGACAAGAAAAGTATTTAAAATTTCAATTACCGAGGAGGGGAAAAAAGTTTATGAAAAGATTCTTCCCGAAATTCTTCGTATTTGGATTGAGACAGTTGAAGGGATTCCTACAGAAGAACTTGATATTTTTTATGATGTTTTAATGAAAATAAAAAGTAATTTGTTGAAAAAAGTTAATATTCAAATTTAAGAGGTATATATGGCTGAAGATAAAGACAAAGATAAATTTAAAGTTGCCCCGCGTTTACCAAAAAGCAAAAAAAGAAAGCAAGAAGAACTTGAAATTCTGGCCAAAGCAAGATTAAAAAAGAGAAGACCTGAATTAACTAAAAAGAGGGTGTTTTTGCCGGCTATGGCTGCTTTAATATTGTTACTTTTAGGTGTTTATGCAGCGGTTATGTCAACACACTATCAATCTACTGATGATGCGTTTGTAGAAGGCAGAATTATTTCTGTTGCTCCAAGGGTTTCAGGTCCTGTTGTTAATTTATTAGTTGATGATAATCTACCTGTCAAAAAAGGTGATTTACTTTTAGAGATTGATCCAAGTGATTATAAAGTTAAGCTTGATCAGGCTCAGGCTAAGTTGGCTGAGGCTAGAGCAAGGCTTAATGTCTCAACTCATGAAGTTTCAAGAAATTATTCCAGTGTTAATCAATCTGTTGATGATACAAATTCTGCTATGTCAAAATTGAAATTTGCACAGAAAGATTATAAAAGATATGACGAAATGTATAAAACCGGTGTTGTTTCAAAGCAAGATTATGACCGAAGTTCAAAGGAGTTGGAGGTCTCAAAGGCAAACTACGAATCGACATCTAATAGAGTTAAAGCAATGAAATCAGAATTGGATTCATCTGTTGCAAAAACAAAAACTGTTCAGGCTGAAATTCAGCGTTTAGAAGCTGAGGTTGAGCAGGCAAAATTAAATTTAAGCTATACTAAAATTTATGCACCGTCAGACGGATTGATTGCAGCCAGAAGTGTTGAACAGGGCAATTATGTCCAAATTGGACAACCTGTATTATCTGTTGTCCCTCAACAGATGTGGATTGTTGCTAATTTTAAAGAGGGGCAGCTTACGCACATGCATCCTGGGCAAAAAGTTTTGGTAAAAGTTGATACTTACCCCGGTAAAAAATTCAAGGCTCATGTTGATAGTATTCAACGTGCTACTGGTGCTAAATCAAGTTTATTTCCTCCTGAAAATGCTGTGGGAAGTTATGTGAAAATAGTACAAAGAGTGCCTGTCAAAATTGTGTTTGATGAAGATTATACAAAATATAATATAGTTCCAGGAATGTCAGTTGTGCCAACCGTAAAGATTAGGTAAGATAGTATAGTGGTTATATAATTAAATAATAAAAAGAGGTTTATGTTCAAACCTCTTTTTATTATTTAATTATTATATTTTTTTCAGTATACAATATGTAATGGCAATTATTATAGATGCGAAAAATGTACTGAGCAAATTATCTATATGAAATTGTGGTATTAAAAATGATATGCCGTATAGTATTCCGAAGTTTATAACAAGATTAAATAGGCCAAAAGTGAATAAATTTATCGGGAATGTAAGAAGTTTAATGATTGGTTTTATAAATATATTTATAATGGTTAGAGCTGCTGCCACAAGCATAGCAAACCAAAAGTTATCAACTTTTATTCCTGGTAAATAACAAATTCCCATAATAATAAAAGCAAATATTATCCATTTAATAATTAGTTTTTTCATTGATTATACCTTTGATTTATTTAATTCCCTGAATTTTTATTTGTCCGTTTTCATCTTTTGTGAATTCCATTGACGGTGTTGTTGTTTGAAACTTATTTGCATTGATATTTATTCGTGCAGGGGTAAGATAAGGATTTATATCTGTTTTTCCTTCTTGATAATCCAGTTTTGCATCTTTGGCTTCTCTTTTCTTCTTGTAGTCTTCAGGATTGTTTATAAAATCCAGAGTTTCTTCTTTTTCCATTTGACGTTGCATCATTGGATAAAAATTCATATTTCCTGCATTTGGTGCTTGATAGTAATTCATTGCAGAAAATGCAATATTAGAACTTAAAACTTCACAGAAGGCGATAATCATAGTACATAATAATATTTTTTTCATAAAAACTCCTTATCTTAAGATAATATCATTTTATCATATTATAACGTTAAAATGCAAATATAGTAAAATAGGGTAACTTTTTTTCATGTTTTATTGCTATTTAGCCTAATGAAAATGGGCTCTTAATTTTTTATTATGAGTATGTAAATCCTCAACTCTTCTGATTGCTCAGCTGCCCTCTTTTTTTACTGAGGGCTTTTTTTTTATTTTCTTAACATTATGCCTTATTTTTTTTAATATTGTATAATCTTTATACAAGGTTATTTTGAAAGGGTAAAAATGAGAGAATTAGTTGTCGAAAATCAGGAAATTTTAATAATACCGCAAGATTTTAAATTTGCTAATAAAGGTAAAGTTACATCTGTAAGAGCTGGTGATTTTACTCTAGAATTAGAGTATGAGCCTGATAATATTTTAAAAAATACATATTGTGAATTTTATACTCAGACTCCTAACGGAAAATTATATTTTGATTCTTATGCAAAAGAGATAAATGGTAAAACTCTTATTATTGCCAGTCCTGCTAAACATAAATTCTTGCAGAGACGTCAGTATACACGTATTAAATTTATACGAGATTTGAATCTTTATTTAACTGGAAATCAGTATAAAATTTCTACATTGGACATTTCTGCTGGTGGTATGAAGTTAACAACTTCTGAAAATATTGATATTAATGCATCTTATGATGTATCAATTCCGGTATCAGAAGAAAAATTTGTTGATTGTCAGTTCCAGCCAATCAGAATAGAGAAAAAAAATGGTGGCGGATATGTTGTCTCCGGCCAATTTGTTTATAAATCAGGGCATGATAAAATGATTCTTACCCAGTTCTGTGCAAAGCGAAGTGTTGAAATTAAGAATAAATAGGTAGCAAATGAGTTTAGTTGGATTGTTAGCCGGTAAGGTACAGAAGACGTTATATACAACGCCTTCACATGGACAAAAGTTTTTTATTTATGAGCCGCTAAAAGAAATGTATAAAATTGACATTTCAGAAACTGAATGTCAGGATCCTGAGGAAGCATTGAATAGGGCTCAACTTAGAGCAAGAACAATTTATCACACTTATTCAACGACTTTTTTAACTAATGGTTCAACTAGCGGAATAATTGCTGCTGTTTTGTCTTGTACGCAAGTCGGAGATAAGGTTCTCATTGCATCAAATTCTCATCCTTGCCATTTTAATGCGGTAAAACTTGCTGGGGCAAGAGCTTTAACTTTCGATTTGGATATAGATAAAGAATGGGGAGTTCCACTCGAGGTTAAACCTGAAGTTATTGAATATTTTTTAAGTCGATATAATATTAGGACGGTTATTATTACTTCTCCTAGTTATGAGGGAATAATTTCTGATATTGAAGAAATTAAAACAATTTGTGAACGTCATGGCGCGTTTTTAATTGTTGATGAGGCTCATGGGGCTCTGTATCCATTTTCTGACAAGTTGCCGCTATCTGCAGTTAATGTTGCAGATTTTACGGTTCAATCATTACATAAAACTGCAGGTGGTCTGAATCCAACTGCGTTGTTGCATTGTAATTGTGAAATTGATGTACGTCCTGCCTTAAATATGTTTATGACAACATCACCTTCTTATCCTTTGTTAGCCTCTATTGAAGCTAATATTGAGTATTTGAATTCCAGAGATGGGCGTAAAGAAATAGATAATCTTATTACTCGATTAGATAAAATCAGAGTAAAATGTACCGGTTGTGAATTCTTTGGGGATGATCCTACTAAGGTTTTAATCAGAGTTCCTGGAATTTCAGGATATGAGTTATCAGAAATGTTATATGAAGATTTTGATATTGAAGATGAACGTACGAATGAAAAATCTACAATGCTGTTGTGTGGAATCGGCACTGATAATAGAAAAATAGACAAATTGCAACAAATTTTATTAAAATTGTAATTCTTATCTTTATAGAATACAGGCAAGAACCATCAGTATCAACGTTCCAATTTGGAATGCTGTTGCCATGTTTTGTCCAAATCTGTTACTATCATATCTTCTTGCTGTTTTTTGTGCGTTTAAAGCACTTGAAATTCTTGATATTCTTTCTTGTTCATTATCATTTGCAAAGTTTGTTCCGAATACGCTGGATTCGATTCTGTTGAGTCGTTGCTCTGTTGTATCATTATCAAATTTTGTCTTATATAGAGTTTTTTCTATGCTTGCCAGACTTCTGTTTCTTGAGGGTTTAAAAACATTCTGGTGGGGGGAAGAAAAAAAATCATCATCACCATATTCAGGGCCAAAATCTTGATTATAACCCATTGTACTGTTTTGATTATTATATGCATCATAATCAAACGGGCCTCCATATTGTTCTAAATGATAATTTTCTGTCATTCTTTCTGTTGGTTCATCATAAAACAAGTTATCTTGTTGTTCCATATTATTGGCCATGAATGTTTTTGGTTTAATTTCTGCTTTTAGTCTATCTACCCGTGTTGATAAATCATCATTTTGGTATGTTTTTCCAAATGTTTTGGTTTCCAAATTTGATAGTCTGGTTTTTATATTTTGTTCCTTAAATTCTTTTTTAAATACTTGTTGCTCAAGTTCATTAATAACCGGATAATCTATTTTGCTGCTTTCAACAGGCTCTTTTGCAAATACCCATGAATCTTCTTCAGAAGCAAAAGTATCTTCTTTAGGTTCAATTTCTTGTCCCATTAAATCTGCTGATAAATCCTTTTTTAATTTTGCAATTCTTGTTTGTGCTTGACCATTTGAAATTTTACCATAAACTTCTTCTTCAATACGATTCAGTCTATTATTTTCGGATTCATTCGAGTATGTGAATCCAAATAGTGAATTTTCTATTTTGTCTATTATTGTAGTATTTGAATTCGCAAATACAGTTTGACAACTTATTAGTAGTACTAAGAAAATAATTATTTTTTTCATAATTAAATCTCCTTAGAGTTAGAATAATGGTTTTAAAGTATTAAACCAATTCATCTAATAAGGAGTTTTTTGTTTTATAAATTCAAGTATTTTTTCTTAGTTAAAAAGTCCTATATTAATTAATTATATAGGACTTTTTGCTTAGTTTTGTTTATTATTTAAAATTTTTTCATTATAATAAATAATTTTGCTTTTTTTAATCATTAGCCTCTTAGAGCTTTCAGTGCTTGTAATTCTTTTTGATATGGAGATATTGAGTTTACTTTTTCAATAATTCCAGGTAGTTTTTCTATTACATAATCAATTTCTTTTTCTGTAGTAAATCTGCTCAAACTCCATCTTATACTTCCATGTATTGCTGTGAAAGGTACATTCATGGCTCTTAATACATGGCTTGGTTCAAGAGAACCTGAAGTACAAGCGGAGCCGGAAGATGCGCAAATACCTAAATCTGATAGATGAAGAAGGATTAATTCTCCTTCAATATATTCAAACCCAATGTTTGTTGTATTTGGTACCCTATTTGCGGCTCCGGTATTTAATCTGGCGTTATAAATTTTATTAATTATATTAGTTTCAAGCTTATCTCTTAGTCTTTTTACTTCGGTTATTTCATAATTTAGTCCGTCTTGTGCAAGCTGAGCTGCTTTTGCAAGGCCAACAATATAAGGTGTATTTTCTGTACCTGCGCGTTTGCCTCGTTCCTGATGACCTCCGATAATTAATGGAGTAATCATTGCTTTTGAATTTACGTATAAAGCACCTACTCCTTTGGGAGCATGAAATTTATGTCCTGATATCCCCAATAGGTCAATCCCGTTTTCCTGGACATCAATTGGAATTTTTCCTGCTACTTGAACAGCATCAACAAAGAATTTTGTTTCTTTATTTTTAGATTTAATAATTTCAGAAATTTTTTTTATAGGATTTATGACTCCTGTTTCGTTATTTGCCCACATTATTGAAACAAGGGCTGTATCATCATCGATTGCTGCTTCAAGTTCTTCAAGATTCAGCTCTCCGTTAGAGTTAACTCCTATGTAGTTAACTCTATAACCTTGTTTTTCGAGAGTTTGATAAAGATTAAGTACGCATGGATGTTCAACTTTTGATGTTATTATATGTTTTTTTGTCTTGTTGTAATTTAGTACTCCTCGGATAGCTGTATTAGCACTTTCTGAGCCGCAAGATGTAAAAATAATTTCTTTTTCATTTTCAGCATTGACAAAATCTTTAATAACACCACGTGCTTCTTTTATTGCATTAGAAGAATGTTTTGCAAAATCGTACATACTAGAAGGATTTGCATATTCTTCTTTAAAATATGGCATCATTGCTTCTAGTACACGCTCATCAACTTTTGTGGTTGCATTATTATCCAAATATACAAGATTATTTATTGTCATTTAATTTACCTCGATAACACTAATATCTGTTCCTAGAGAATTTTGCAATGTTGTTTCAACGAAATTTTTTAATGTCATAGTTGAATTTTTGCATCCGGAGCATCGGCCTCTCAATTTGACATAAATAGTTTTATTTTTTATGTCTATAAGTTCAATATCTCCACCATCTTTTTGCAGTTCTGGTGAAATTAGATTTTCTATTACGTTATTCACTTTTAAAATCCATTGTGTTGGCGTTAACTTTTCAATTTCAGCTTTTTGTTTATTATAATATGTGTCTATCATATCTTGAATTACTGCTTTACATTTACCGCAGGCTCCTCCTGCTTTTGTGTAATTTGTAACTTCTTCTACTGTCTTTAATCCATTTTGTTTAATTGCATCCCAGATTATGTTTTCTGTTATTTGGAAGCAGGTACATATTATTTTTTCTGCGGGTTTTGTACTGTAATGTTCATCTAAAATTTCGTCTAGGTCAACATATCCATCAGGTTTATAATTTTTTAAGGCATCTTCTAATGCTTCATATCCCATAACTGAACAGTGCATTTTTTCGGGAGGAAGTCCTCCAAGTTCGTCAGCGATGTCTTTATTTGTAATTTTTTTTATTTCATCTATAGTTTTTCCTATAATCATTTCAGTTAAAATACTTGAGCTTGCAACAGCAGAGCCGCATCCAAAAGTTTGAAATTTCGCATCAACAACTATATTATCTTTTATTTTTAAATATATTTTTAATTGGTCTCCGCAGGTTAATGAACCGGCTACACCTATAGCATCAGCATCGTCTAATGTTCCTACATTTCTTGGATTTCTGTAGTGATCCATAACCTTCTCTGAATAATCCCACATATTATTTTCCCTTTCTTTATATGTATTTATAACAATATTTTAGCGCAAAAATGAGAATAATTTTTGGAAGTTAATTATTATTTAATATTTATGCAAAGGAATAAATATTAATTTATGTAACGTTAATATGTAAATTCCTAAAGTTTTCTTCCTAATCATCCGATTAAATGATTAAAGGAAAACCAGAAAGGAAAAGATACAAAGCCATGGGCATGAGTGCATCACAAGCAAGATTTTTAAGTCTTACAGCACGCAAGAACAATGTGGAATTCGAAGGACAGCAGATTAACCAACAAAGAACTACTCTGTCCAACCAATCCGCAAGTTACTATAGCGAGCTTTGCAATATGAGTGTACCCACTCCGCCTTCTATTGATGATTATACAAAAGTATCTTACACTTTCGATGATGGTGCTCTTACTAACACCATTACTTCAATGATTGCCAGAGGTAATAATCAATATTCAATCAGTTACATTCAGCAATGGCAAGATGATTATTCTATCGTTTCAGCTTCTTCAAGCCTTATTTCTAAAACGGATGCAGGAGAATATAAAGTAGGTTCTTCTACTTTAAGAATTTTAGGTACTGTTGGCGAATATAGTGCTGATGAATTAAAAGCTCTATCAGATCAAGAGTTCGAAACTTTAAAAAATTCACCTGAATTTCAATCTGACAAATATTTAAGCACATTAGAAAGAGACCAATTACAAGATTTATTAGAACAGGAAGAATATTATCAATCAATGTTAAATGAATCAGTACTAGGAAATGCTGCATCAACAAATTCCTGGTATGTAAGATATGTTAAAGATTCAACATCAGGTTCCTACGTTCCATATTTTTATCAAGCTGTGGAAGTAGAAAACGATGACAAATATACTGATGGTTATGCAACAAGTAATATAAATTGTTATTCACTTGGTTCATCAACAAAGACTAAGGAAGTATTAAATCAACTTGGTTCTGTTGAAAAAGATTCTACAGGAAGATATATTTCTTTGACATTATATCAAACAGATGAAAACGGACAGATTGTAATTGATCCTGATACAGGATTACCTATATCTACCGAATATTCATTAACAACTAATACATCTACAGATGAAGATGCGTATAATGACGCAATGAACCAATATAATTATGATCAAAACCAATATGATAAAAAGATTCAGGATATCAACTCAAAGTTAGAAGTTGTACAGCAGCAGGATAAGAGCTTAGAGTTAAATCTTAAACAGCTTGACACTGAAGAAAATGCTATTTCTACTGAAATTGATGCTGTTAAGAAAGTTATTTCTAAAAACGTTGAATCCAGTTTCAAAACGTTTAATGCTTAATAGCGGAGGTATTATATATAATTAGCACCAGAATGGGGAGATAATATAAAATAATTTAAACAAATATGTAAAAATTTGTCTATATCCTTGAAACTAAGAGTATTCCTATTATTTGGCTCTTTTTCACATCAAAAGATTACGAAATGTAACGAAAAAAGAGTAAAAAATTAAAGGAAATAAAAAGATTGTCCGATAAGAAAGATATAGGAACACAAGAAGAAAGGAAAGACAGTCATGGGAATGAGTGCATCTCAAGCAAGATTTCTAAGCTTGACAGCTCGAAAAACCAATGTTGAGTACGAAGGACAACAAATAAACCAACAAAGAACAACGTTGTCCAACGAATCAGCAAACTACTACAGTCAATTGACTCAAATGACTGTCCCAACTCCACCGTCAAGCCAAGATTATACAAAAACAAGTTATACCTTCACAGATGGAGCAGAAACAAATGTAATAAATTCTCTAATAGCCCAAAAAGATGGATATTACATATTAAACTATACTCAATCAGTTCTAACCGATACCGTTGTATCCAACGGAAATGTAATAGTAAGTCGAAAAGAAACACGCGATCCGAATAGCGATGCAGTAACAGATACAAGTTATTATGTAGGTTCAACAAAACTAAGAACCCTAGGCACAGATGATCCAACCGATCCATATCTATCCGGTTTAGATGACAAAGAACGCGAAAATGCCCTTGCTCTGGAAGCCCAATATTTGACAATGCTTCAAGAAAAATACGGCGAGCAAAATTGGTATGTGAAATATCAACTGAATACAACTACCAAAACCTATGAACCAGTGTTCTACAGCCAAAGCCAAGTAGAAGATGCTGACTATAGCGATAAAACAGGAGCATCTCTATCAGGAATAAAATCCTATGTATACGGTCAAGCAACAGAATCTCGAGAAATAAAAAATGCAAAAGCCCGAGTAGAACAAGATACTTCAGGTCGCTACATAAGTATTCTTATTTATGAACTGGACGAAGATGGTGATATAAAATTAGACGAAAATGGAAATGAAATCGGTACAGAATATACTCTAACTGCTACCACCACAACAGATGATAATGCATACAATGATGCAATGAATCAATATACATACGATAAAACCCAATATGATAAAGAAATCCAAGAAATCAACGCAAAAATAGAAATTATTCAAGCCCAAGATAAAAATCTGGAATTGCGATTGAAACAATTGGATACAGAAGAAAATGCAATATCAACAGAAATAGATTCAGTCAAGAAAGTTATATCAAAGAACGTAGAATCAAGTTTCAAAACATTTAATGCATAGTTACAAAAAGGTTCAAAAATAAAATCCAAACGGATAAGCAAAAGAAACAGAAAGCTCATAAAAGAATTTCTGATAAAAAATATACAAAAATTTTCCTTTCCCTTTTTCCTATTGATTTTCAACGACTCGTAAAACAGTCGTTTTTTTTTTCTTCTTTTTGTCTGTGGTTATTTTATAATTCCTAAGTGCATTTTTATTTTTTCGGTTATATTAAATAGTTTTTGGTAGGAACTTTTTTTAATATCGTCTATTTCTTTTCCTTTTTGAAAATCATACATACTTTTAGTTCTAATATATAAGGTATCTCCATTATTTTTATCACTTATATATATCATCCGATTTTGTTTTTTGTTTGATAGGTATGATTTTATTTCTTTGCCAGTGTGTGTAAGAACTCTTTTTTTTATGACTAAATTTTCTGAATTTGTGGATGTTTTAATAATTGTTCCTGAGGGTAATTTTTTTATTGTTCTTGTTATTTCTGAAGTATCAGTTTTAGATTTTATCCAACCAATTCTATTTCCTACTTTGTATTTGTTAAATCCAAGTGCTTTATTTGTGAGTTGTTGTATTATTGTCATCTGTTTCCTCTTTCTTTTTTTCTATCATTCTTTATAATACTCGTAAAAAATAAATTTGTCATATATATTATTGCAATGTTATTGTGAAAATATAGTTATTTAGTATTAATGACCTTTTAAATAGTTTGTTATATAATTTTTATATAGTGAAAGAGGATTTTATATGTCTATTGATGATGCATTAGTTATGATTTTGGCAGGTGGAGAGGGAAAAAGATTATACCCATTAACTAAGGATAGAGCTAAACCTGCTGTGCCATTTGGTGGCAGGTACAGAATTATTGATTTTGTACTTAATAATTTTATAAATTCAGGTTTTTATAAGATTAAAGTATTAACACAGTATAAATCCGATTCTTTAAATAAGCATATAACGAGAGGGTGGGCATTATCTCCATTTTTGGATCAGTATGTTGATTTGGCACCTGCTCAGATGAGAACCGGTAATGATTGGTATCGCGGTACGGCTGATGCTATTTATCAAAATATTTTTCATATAACAGATGAAGATCCCCGTTATGTTTGTATTTTTGGTGGTGATCACATTTATAAAATGAAAGTATCTCAAATGCTTGATTTTCACAAAGAAAACAAAGCGGATTTATCGATTTCAGGAATTCCAATTCCAATTGAAGAAGCTTCTGAATTCGGGATTATGGAAGTCGATGAAAATTGGCGTTTGGTAAAATTTGTTGAAAAGCCACAGTATAAACCGAAATCTATTCCGGGGCATCCTGATTTATGTTTGGCATCTATGGGAAATTATATTTTTGATAAGGAAATTTTATTGGATTCTCTAAATAGAGATTTTCAAAATCCTGATTCAAGCCATGATTTTGGTAAGAATGTCATCCCGATGCTTTTATCTGAAGGGAAAAATATTTATGTATATAATTTTGCGAAAAATTCCTTTCCTGGGATGACTCCAGGAGAACGTGGATATTGGAGAGATGTTGGAAGTATAGATGCTTATTGGCAGGCAAATATGGATTTGCTTGCTTATGCTCCTGAATTGAATTTATATTCAAAAGAATGGCCGCTAAGGACCTTTAATTACAATTATCCCCCTGCAAAGTTTGTTTGGGAAGAGGGGGATAGAGTTGGTATGGCTACAAATTCTATGGTGTCAGAAGGGTGTATAATCTCTGGTGGGGGTTTATCACGTTGTATTTTGTCTCCTAAAGTTAGGATTAATAGTTATTCCAGTGTTACAGATAGTATTCTTATGGAAAATGTTGAAGTAGGACGTTATTCGCAAATCCGTAAGGCTATTATTGATAAAAATGTTGTTATTCCTCCTCATACAAAAATTGGTTTTGATAGAGAAGAAGACTTAAAACGTGGTTTTCATGTTTCTGAGGGTGGGGTTACTGTTGTTCCTAAAGGCTCTATATTATAATTATTAAAACTTTATTTTTTTTATTTTTGGGGTACAATTTATTTTGTACCTCAATTTTGTAAATTTTTATGAATATATTCTGAAAATTAGGCAATTAATAGGATTCATCATCATTATTGATTTGGGTAGGAATTTAAATCTATGTCTATATCAAAGGTTGTAAGAAACTCCATATCAAATGCTTCGGGCTCCATAATGCAAGGGGTTGTTAATGTTATCCCCAGAATGACTGTAAAAAGTGAGAGAGCAAATAAAACTATAACCTGGATAGGTGAAAAACTTTCTTCTCCCCAAAATAGATTAATCCTTGGGGTATCCGCACTTATGAGCCAACCTTTTATAGATTTAAATAATAAAAAAGTGGATGAAGATACCAGAAAAGTTTCTGCGGCAAGGACTGTTGCTAAAATTATTGCGGGAACACTTACCGGTGTGGCTATACGATCAGGATGTATCCATGCTATTGATGCATTTACTAAGATGCCACATGAAATTACTCCTGACATGAAATATAAAAAGCTAAGAACCTTCTTTACTCCATCTCCTGGAATTTTAAATGATCTTTCACAGTATAAAAAATCTCTTGGAACGATTGTTTCATTATTAGTTATGGTGGTTACTAATTTTTTAATTGATGCTCCTTTGACTAAATTTTTGACAAATAAATTTGTAGCAAAAATTAATGAAAAGAAGCAGTTAAAAAATGACTCTATTTCTTCAACCTCTTCTGTTAATAATAATGCTTCAAATGTAAAGGAGGTCGCTAATGCCTAAACCTTCTTTATTTATGCAATTTAAAGATGTAATTGCTAAGAAATATGGTGATAATCTTGGAAAAATGCTGATTCACACCGGAGTTATAGGTTGGATTTTATCTTCTGCAGCTCAGGTTGCAGCTATTGTAATTAATGACAAGATTCCAAAAGAACAGAAGATGTTTTTGATTCCTCAGGAAATTGCTGATGCTGGTGTTAATATTGCTTCATTTTATTTGATTACACAATCTTTTAAATCAATATCATCAAGGCTTGTTTCTACAGGAAAATGGTTGCCACAATCTGTAAGAGCATTTTTAGATAAGAGCGAATTTACTGCAAAAGTTGGTAAAAAGGGGTTTGATGTTTTGCGTGATGCAAAACTTCCTAATAATCTGGTTGAGGATTTTAAAAAATTTGATAGTGGTATAGATTTTATTTCTACTACTTTAGGTTCAATTCTTTCATGTAATATTGTAACTCCTATTATTAGAAATGAGATAGCTGCTGAACGTCAAAAATCAGGAATAGCAAAGATGAATAGTAATACTACAAATAAAACAGTGGCATCTGTTGACTCAGAAAATGTGAATATTCCATTGTCAAATAGAGCAACTATGAATAATTTTCAATCTATGGCATATAATAAATACTCACATCCAGCGTCTTCTTTAAAAATATAAATATATAAAGCCTCCAATAATTGTTGATATTATTATTACAAATATTGCAGCTAATTTGTAAAAATAATTTGTAGTGTAGTCGTTTTTATCTTGAATTTTTGATAATATATCTTTTGAGTAATCAAATTTTGAACTGTTTTTAGTTTTTTCGTATGCGGAGTGAACTATTTTTTGAAATTTGTAAATTGATTCAAGTTCTTTTCTTGCTGTAGGATTAGAGATAGCCATTTTTTTTATTTTAATATTTTCTTTTTCATTGAGTTCATTATCAACATAGGCAGATAAATTATTTAGAAATTCTCTATTTAGAGATTCGTCTTTGTGTTGAACAGTAATATTTTTTTTTAATTCTGCATAATTGTTGAGTATCCTTTTTAGGTCCTCTATTTTTTTTCTGCATTTAGGACATTTAGTTAGGTGGATATTTACGTATTCTCTTAGTCGTGGATTTAATTTCCCTTCTATGTAAAAATTTATTAGTGCAGATACTTGATTGCAGGAAAGATCTTTGTTCATTTTATTACTCCTTTATATATAATTTTTTAGCACTTCTTGTAATTTTACTCTTGCTCTGGAAATTCTGGATTTTACTGTTCCGATACTTGCATTTGTTGTTTGTGCTATTTCTTCGTAACTTAACCCTTGGAATTCACGTAATATAATAGCAATTCTGAAAGCTTCTGGTAACTGTCTAATTGCAGATTTTATTAACCTTTCGCATTCAGAAGTAATACATTTTTCTATAGGTTTGCTTTTTTGATCGGGTATTTCTATTTTTAAGTTAAGATTTAACGGTTCGCATTCATAGTCTATGGAAATAGTTTCAGGAACTTTTTTACGTTTTCGCAGCTCATCATAATATGTATTTGTTATTATGTGGTTTAACCACCCTTTAAAACATTTTGGATTTTTTAAATTGCATATATTTTTTGCGACTTTTAGTAGAACTTCTTGAGTCAAATCTGAAATATTGTCATTTTTATTTACAAGATATGATAGTGTAGCAAAGACATCTCGTTGTATTTTTTTTATTAGTTCTTCAAGTGCTTTAAAGTCTTCTTTTTGTGATAATACAACAAGTTCCTCTATTGTCATTTTTTTATAGAGTAACTTATTTCCTGACATAAAAATTCTCCTTAACTAAATGTTAAGGAGAATTTTATTTTTTTAGTATCATCATATTATTAACTCATGTAGATAATTTTTTTATATGTTAAATAATAATTGAGATTAGTTATTTAGCTTATATCTTACAACCGAGTTGCTGCCTTGTGATGAGATGAAGAGCAAATCTCCTGTTATATACATACAGTAAGGTTTTTGAATGTTTGATATAAGTTCTGTTATAGCTCCGTTTTTATCAACTTTTAAGACATTATCTTTATTATAATTTGCAATATATATATTTCCAGAGTTATCTATAGATAAGCCTATTGGACCATCAATTTTTTGACTTTTGATATAAACAATTTTTTTATTATCCGGTCCGATTTTATAAATTGTATTATCTGAAAATCCTGCCACATAAATATTCCCGTTATTATCTGCAATAACACCAGTTGGGCTTGATATATCAGAATACATTCCGTTAGAATCATTTTTAGGATTTGCTTCAGCAAAAGATTTTGGTTGAGTTTGTTCTGCTTTTGCCGTAGGTAAATCTGTATCCATTGATGCTGCAAGTTGTTTTGCTCTTTCTCCAATCAGGCTATCTGCGGGAATTAGAGTAAGATACATTTTTGCTTTGTCGTATTCTCCGACTTTTTTGCTTAATGCTGCAGCTTTATATACAGATTCGTAATCATCAGGTTTTCGTAGTATTATTTGTTTAAATACTGCAAGCGCGGCTTCATCTTGTTTTAAATATTCCAAAATGGAACCAAGATTGTAATATGCATCAATATAATTAGGGTCTAATTCTATTGCTTTTTTAAAACAGTTTGCAGATTGTTCAAACTGACCAAGTTGATAATAGTCTATTCCTTTATTATATTGTAGTTTTGCGTCTGTTGCTATTGATGCAAAACTTGCGCTTCCTGTCATGAAAACAAGAATTGTAAATATTAGTACAGATTTAAATAGTTTATTACTGTATTTCATCTAGTTCCTCAATTAATTGTTTATTGGCTTCTGTAAATACTTTTCCTCTTGCTATTATAGCTTTTTTCAATAGTAAAGGCAAATTAATTGTTTGCATTGATTCAAAGTTGTCAGGAAGTCTTAAACTCCAGTTTTTATCCCCTGAGGTTCCTGGTGTATTGTATGTTTCGTCCATATTGAAGAAATCAGTGAAGAAAATTTGAATATTTTCAGCTTTGCAGGCAAAAAGTTCAACTAATTTTGTTTCTTTCAGAAAATTTTCATCATTAGTCATTTTTACAATAATTTCATCTTGGTTTGCAGCTTCAGCAAATAAGTCTTCAACAAGATTTTTTACGTGCAAGTAACCTTCGTGAGTGTGAACTAACTTTTTAGCCCATAGAGTTACAGGTTGATTGTCATGTGTTCCAACCATAGCCCAAGATTTAGGGGTTATATTTTTGCATCTGTATGGGTCTTCAGCTTCTGTAGGGACTGTAAATTGGGTTAATTTCATTCCTTGAAGCTCATATTCTTTCATAACTGCCGCAACAGGATTGGTTAATGTTCCTAAGTCCTCACAAACAATCGAATCTTTTGTTAGTCCTTCTTCTTTTGCTGCTGCAATAACGATGTTTTCTATTAATCTTCCGTACAGTTTGATTTGTTCTTTTGATAAATTTTTAACTCTTTTTTCGTTATCAGCAGTTAATGTGTCGTCTAAATCTTCAATTTTTGCAATAGCATACTGTTTTAATTCCGGATGCTCTGGAGATGAATATAATCTACCTGCCCCTTGTTCCGGCATAGGTTTTTTACCAGCTTTATATACCCAAGGATCAATAAGTCCTACTATGTGATCAATTCTTACACCACCAGGATTTTCTTTAAACATTTTTTTGAATAAATTTTTCATCAAAATTCCGGCTTCTCCAAGAGAACCATCATTATTAAATAGTTTTTCAGGATTTATAACAGGGAATCCCCAAGCCTGACCGTCTTTAGAGAAATAGTCCGGTGGACAACCAAGGCACCATCCTTCTAAAAATAAAGATTGATATGCCCAGCAATCTCTGTCTGAAAAGGCAACTTGTCTGTCTGCTATCATTTTTATTCCTTTTGAATCGGCTAGTTTCCTTGTTTCAAGGTTTTGTTTATAAAGTATAAATTGGATGAATTTATATTCATCAATATCTTTTGCATATTTTTTTGAAATTTCATCTATTCTTTTACCAAATTCTATTTTTTCTTCATTAGATTTTGGGTTAAATAGGTTTTTGTCTGTTTTGCTTTTCCAATTTGGCCAAAAATCAGTTCCATGTTCGATAGATAAAGCTTCATATAAACTATCCTTATCTAGCCAGGAATCATTTTCAAGCTTATATGATTCAAATTCTTTATTTAGTTTTTTATCATCTAATTTTATAAAATTAGAATATGCTTCTGATAAAGCTTCAGCTTGTTTTTTTAGAATATATGAATAGCTTGTTCTGTTTTTATTTTTATTTGGATTATTTTCAACTATATTATTAAATGTCTCAGCAGATAAAATATTATGCCATTTATCTGTTGTAAGTGCCTTTAGGTCAATAAATAAAGGATTGTTTGAAAATATTGTCCCTGTATATGGAGAGGAATCTGAACTCTTTGTTTTCCCTGCCGGTCCCATTTGGATAGCGTCAAACAGCCCAGCTGCATAATTAATAAAATTTTTTCCCCCGTTTGAATTTATTGTGCCGAAACCTGTATTTTCACCTTCTGCAGCAGGGAAACTTCCGTTATGCATAATAAATACAAAATTTTTTTTACCTAAAGCCTGTAATGCTTTTCTTATAGTATTTACCCTATTTTTGTCTAGTGTACAAACCATTTCTACCCCTTCTTATTTAAACTAAAAAACACTTACCTTTATAAAAAAAATGGGCCCGGTGGGACTCGAACCCACGACCAATTGATTAAGAGTCAACTGCTCTACCAACTGAGCTACAAGCCCATTTACAAATATTATATTACCACTTAAAACTTTGCTGTCAATTGTATTGTAGCTATTTATTTGTTGATATAAGTATTTGTATTTATATACAAAAATAAAGACCTTTTAGTAGGTCTTTATTTTTTATTTTATGTTATTTAGTATCGTTCCAGATATCTGTCTAACTCCCATTTAGAAACATAAGTTCTAAATGAATCCCATTCTTTTTTCTTCGAAGTCATAAATTCTTTAAATATATGTTCTCCAAGTGCAGCTTTTGCTACAAGGGATTTATCCATTTGTTCCAATGCTTCTGCAAGACTACCTGGAAGTGAATCTATTCGTTGCTTTTTGCGTTCTTTGGATGTTAATTTGTAAATATTACTTTCTACAGGAACTGGTGGATCAATTTTATTTCTAATACCGTCTAAACAAGCTTCTAGAATGGCTGCAAAAGCCAAGTATGGATTACAAGCAGGGTCTGGCGAACGTAATTCAACACGAGTAGATACCCCACGTTTTGCAGGTACTCTTAATAATGCACTTCTGTTTGCTAATGACCATGCTAAATAAACTGGAGCTTCGTATCCAGGAACAAGTCTTTTGTAACTGTTAACAAGTGGGTTTGTAATTGCAGTAAAACTTTTTACATGTTTTAGCATACCCCCAACTGCATATTTTGCGGTTTCTGATAATTGGTATTCTGCATTTTCATCATAAAATGCATTTTTGCCATCTTTAAATAGTGATACATTACAGTGCATACCAGAACCATTAATTCCAAATATAGGTTTTGGCATAAAGGTGGCATGTAAATTATGTTTAGCCGCAATTGCTTTTACAGCAACTTTGAAAGTTGTAACATTATCTGCTGCTGTTAGAATGTCAGCGTATCTAAAATCTATTTCGTGTTGTCCATCAGCTACTTCGTGGTGAGATGCTTCAATATCAAAACCCATTTCTTGTAATGTAAGTACAATATCGGATCTTACATCTTCACCTAAGTCTTCTGGTCCAACATCATAGTAGCCTGCTCTATCTTGAGTCTCAGTTGTAACATCGCCATTTTTGTCTTTAGCAAATAAGAAAAATTCAGCTTCAGGTCCAACATTCATTGAAAATCCCATTTTTTCTGCTGCAAGCATTACTCTTTTTAAATTGCATCTCGGACAGCCTTCAAATGGTGTTCCATCTGCGTTATAGATATCACAGATTAATCGAGCAGAGTTAATTCCGTTACTTTCTCTCCAAGGTAAAATTTGAAAGCTATTGATGTCAGGATGGAAAAACATATCTGAAGTTTCAATACTTCTGAAACCTTTTATTGATGATCCATCCAGCATTATTTCATTATCAAGAACTTTATCTATTTGTTCGGATGGCACAGTCATATTTTTAGCCTGACCATTAATATCTACGAATTGTAATTTTATAAATTTAATATTGTATTCTTTTATAAATCCCTTTATGTCATCCCTTGTAAATTGTTTTCCATCTAATCTTGCGTATTTGAATTCTGACATAATAACCTCTTTCTATTTCCAATATATTCTTAGATTACTTTATAAGAATAAAAACTTTATTCTAAAAGGTCAAGTTTTTCGGTATAAAGATTATGTAAAGAGACATTTATAAATATTTTAATTTTAAAAATTAGACTGCTTTTTTTTCTAAAAATAAAATAAATTATTTCCTTTTTTATTAAAAAAGACTCTTTTAATGTTCTGTGAAATTTTAAAAGAGTCTTTTACTGTTATTCTTTTATGTTTAAAAAAGTTTACATTTTATTTTTTTTCAATAATTTTATTATTGTCGTCTACAATAATGATTGTTGGTTTGTGGTCTTTTACTTCTTCTTGTGTAAATTGGCCATAAGTTACAATAATAACTTTATCTCCAGGTTGAACTTTTCTGGCTGCAGCACCATTAAGACAAATCTGTCCTGAGTCAGCTTTTCCTTTTATTACATAAGTTTGAAATCTTTCTCCGTTATTGACGTCAAGAATTTCAACTTTTTGCCATTCTTTGATATTTGCTGCTTTTAGTAACGTTTCATCAATTGTAATAGAGCCTACATAATTAAGATTGGCATCTGTAACTGTTGCTCTATGAATTTTTGAATATAAGAATTCTAATAACATATTTTTTACCTCTAATTTTATTATATAACAAATATATTTCTTGGATTAAAAGGAAGTAGCAAATTTTATTTTTTCATGTTTTATGTCTTTATTATATATAATAGGAGGTTTAAATGTCAGATATTAGTTTTGGTTCTATTTATAGAATTCCAATAACTCAGCCAGGGGTAAATGCTGCTAAGAAAGCAAGGTTAAAAAGTTTAATTGAAACTTATCCTAATGGACTAATTGGTAAAAGTAAAACAGGGCATGCCCGTATTTCGGTACCAGATAGTGAGGATACAAGCTTTGTTTCAAAGTTAAAAGCTCTTGGGTATAAGATATTTCAGAAATTCGAAGGTGATAATATCTCTAAAGATAAATTGGATGCCGTGATTAAGGCTAAACTGGATGACAGGGATTTTTTTCAAAAGGGTAAACAATATAAAAGGATGTCTAATGAGCTGAAGGCTCAGAGAAGATTTGAAAGAACTTTCACTCCTGCTGCTATAGAAAATAATACACAGGATGTCCAAAGTATAGTTGATACAGCACATTATGAACCGAAAATGAATAAGTTGTCAAAGACAAAAAATTCTCAAACTGCTACTTTCTCCACCAAATCTATAGAAAAAAATAATGATGGATTTTTTGATTCAGTAAGTAAATCTGGTGTTGATGAAGTTTCAGAAATTGTTCCAAAAGCTATTCTTAGAAATGAGGAGCTTCGTAAATCTGCAAGATATATAGAATTAAAAGAAAAATATGGTGAGGAGTTTGCTGAAGCTGTATTTTTTGGAATAAAGTAGCGACTGTTTTTAATCTAAGAAGCCCTTGAATTATTTTAAATTCAAGGGCTTCTATAATGTGTTTCCCAAATCTGTTTCGCCTTTTTCCTTACCACTGATTAACTCAACAACGACTCTAGTAAATTAGCATTTTGGAGTGCACCTGTTGATTCTTTAATTTTTTGTTTGTAAATGTACGTTCTTAATGCTTCCCTGATTAGTTCACTTCTTGAACGATTTTCACCCTCTGCTACTTGGTCGATTCTGTTCAAAAATTCTTCAGGCATTGAAATCAAAACTCTTGCCATATATTCTCCTTTTTACTAATGCTGTTGTCTGATTGCTTACATATATATAAACAATTTGATATTTAAAAAAGTGCTATTTTTTAAATATTAAATATATACTCATTTGGAAAATGTTAATATAATTGGCTTACAGCTCTTTGTTTTCTTAATATTTTGTAACATTTATTTCTCAAAAATTATAGCTAAGGAAATTAGAAGCATGAAAATAGTTGTTATATTTCTTGCCATATAGAATCTTAGATAAAATGGAGCATTATAGGTATCTTTAATTTGTTTCCAATTATCAAGCGGGTAATTCCAAAAAGGATTTGATAATTTTTTTTGAGGTTGTTCGTTGTATATTTTTAAAAATCTATATAAAGTTATAACCATTGGAATTGTTATAAATGTTATAAGGTAAATATAATTAGATGTGTTGTATGTTATATAGACAATCAGAATGTAGCTTATGAGATAAAATAAAAGAATAAGATTAAGAGCATTTTGTTTGGTTTTCATCATTAGGCATAGTGTTTTTTTATTGGCTTTTTGGTCTCCATCGAAATCCATAAGCATGTGAGCATATAGTATTGCGTTTACAAACATTACGCAGGCAAAAGATAGAATAGCAACTTCTATTGAAAGTTTTTTTGTCATAACGTAGTATACTCCTTCGAATAATAGCGGGCCGTAAGCTATAATAACAAGGAGCTCGCCAAACCCATTCATTGAGAATGTCGGATATGCAAGAGCGATTAGTAGACCAATTAGAGCAAATATTAAAACCATTGGTCCTGACGTTAAAAATAAAATTCCACCGATTATTGCTGCGATTGTAAGAAATGTAATTATTATATTCCTTAAATCTTTTACAGTAGCTTTATTCGTTCGTAAGTAATCACATTTATGATCTCTTCCGGCTTTAATAAAGGTTTCATCTTTGCTTAAAATTTTATAGTCAATATAGTCATCAATAAGGTTTGTTGCCAGATGGACAAGACAAATTCCTATTAGCGCAATTAGACCATAAAACATGTTCCCATTATGTTTTATTGAATAAACAAATATTACGAACCAGCTTAGTATTGTTATTGGAACAGAATATAATCTTGCGCATTTGAGCCAGAATATTGTATTCTTTATAAATTGTTTTATATATTCCATTTTATTATTTTTCAAAGATATTTTTCATTGCTACTACTGCTTCATAGCTGGCACCTGCTTCCAAAATTTCTTCAGCAGATAATCCGAACATTGTAATAAGATTTTTTGCTTCAGTATTGTTATTATGGTTAAGGAATTTTACTACCTCGTTAATTGCGTCTAGGCGACTTATTTTGGGCATTTGGTCATTTATTCCTTTTCTAAAAATTCTGGATTTTGATTTACCCATGTTGTTCCTTCTTTCTAAAAGCCAGAAGAGTAGCCCCTATCATTCCGGAATAATTACCTGTTGTGGCCTTATATATTTTTGTAGGAGTAGTACATATTTCTTGATTAACTTTAGTTTCTATTTTGTTAGTATCAACAAATTCTGCCATAGAGCCAGAAAGGACTATGCAATCAGGATCAAATAAATTAGACAATCCTATCAGTCCGTTAGTAATATCATCCTGCCATTTATTAAAAATACTAATCATTAGTGAGTCTTGATTGTTAACTCCTTTAATTACGTCGTATGTTGTAACTGTCGGGTTATTCAGTATTTCTTCTGCGGTCTTTTTCAATCCGGAACCTGATGCGTATGCTTCAAAGCAATCCCAAGAGCCGCATGTACAACGTCTTCTTTTATCTGAATACATTTTAAAATGCATTTCACCAGCAGCCCCATTTTGACCTTTTAAAAGTTGGTCATTTATAATTATTCCGCCGCCAACACCGGTTCCAAGTGTTACCATAACAGATACGGAACTCCCTTTAGATGCTCCTAGTTTGTATTCTGCCCAGGCTGCACAATTTGCGTCGTTTTCTACAAAAACAAATTTGTTTGATAGTTCCGGAAATGGCATTGTTGGATATTCTTTTGCAATGTTCCCTGTAGAACCTACAATTCCGGTATTTTGATTGTTTACTGCACCACAGGTTGAAAATGCAATTAAATCAACTTCGCTTTCATTCTCTTTTATTATTTCTAAAAATTTATTTTTTATCTCATTAAAAGTTTTTGGAGTCGGGTATTTTTTTACTTCAGTTAGAATTTCTCCACTTTCATTTATTATTGCGCTGTAGATTTTCGTTCCGCCAACATCAATGGCTAAAGCTTTTTTCATAAAATTACCTTCTATTATTTATGTTTAGTTGTTTCAAATTTGTCATGACTTAGAGTTTTTAAACCAAGTTTATATATTTCGCGCAGCTCTTTTATTGTAAATTCAGAGCCCATTATTTCTACTTTTTTATCAATATTTGATTTCTTTAAATTTTCAGCCTCTTTCATTA
Organism: Candidatus Gastranaerophilales bacterium; assembly: GCA_928722015.1. Classification (GTDB taxonomy): domain Bacteria; phylum Cyanobacteriota; class Vampirovibrionia; order Gastranaerophilales; family Gastranaerophilaceae; genus Zag111. The sequence continues at coordinate 207,478 of CAKMWI010000008.1, forward strand.
TGTTAAGCAAATTTTTGGCTTTATCAAGAGGTGATAAAAATTTCAGTGGTAGAATTTTCATTTTAGTGTTCCTATTTATTTCTAAATACAAATCTTTTAGTTATAAGTTGCGGTCTGGTAATGGCAGAGCCGATAACAACGCAATGTGCGCCTAGTTCAAAGGCCTTATCTACCTGTTCTGGTTCCCAAATCCGACCTTCTAAAATAACAGGTATGTCAACTTGGTTTGTTAATTGTTTTAACAGTTCAAAATCAGGACCATTTATAGGAGATTGCGCAGATTCCATTGTGTATCCTGCCAGGGTTGTTGATAAGACATCAGCTCCAGCTTCTTTTGCTTTTATACCTTCTTCCAATGTTGAAATGTCAGCCATTGCAAGTTTTTTATTAATATGTATGTATTTGATTAAATCCTGTAGTTTTTCATTATTAGGACGTTTACGTTGGGTTCCGTCTATTGCTATAATATCAGCTCCCGCTTCTATTAATTCAATTACATCTTTAATTGTTGGCGTTATATAAACAATTTCTTTCCAATTTTTTGGAATTATATTTGGTTTTGTTAATCCAATGACAGGTACTTGGAAAAGACATTTTGCATTTTTCACATCTCGTGCTCCGGCAACTCTTAATGCTCCGGCTCCTCCTGTTACTACAGATTTCATCATTGCAACCATACATTTTTCTAAATATAATGGTTCAGATGGCATTGCTTGAACTGATACTACTATTGTCCCTTTTATCTTGTTTAAAATATTATTCATACAAGTATTATATATGAAACAAAACTTTTTGCATTATGCTATAATATCTATATTAACATAAAGAGGAAATTTATATGAAGAAAGTTTTAGTTAAATATCCGTTTTTAACAAAGGATGTAGAGATATACGAAAGAGACAACGGTCATAAGATTGTCTTGGCTCATAAAGAGGGTGAAATGGTAAATATTTCGTCATGGGTTAAGACAGGGTCAATAAACGAGGATGATAGCAATAACGGAATATCTCATTTTTTGGAGCACTTAATGTTTAAAGGTACCCATGCTCACAAAGTTGGTGAGTTTGACAGGATGCTTGAGTCTAAAGGTGCAATTGTAAATGCTGCAACGTGGAAAGATTATACATTCTATTATGTAACATTACCTAAAGGCTTTGAAAATAAAGATTTCAGATTAGCAATTGACTTGCATGCTGATATGATGATGGATCCGATTTTCCCAGAAGAGGAATTAGGGGCTCCGTTTGATGTTAATGATCATTCTGTAACAGATAAGCGTGAACGTCATGTTGTAATTGAAGAAATTAGAATGAGAAAAGATCAACCATGGACAAAAGTTTATAATGTTTGTAATAAGAATCTTTATACTTCACACCCATATAAAAGAGATGTTATTGGTACTCCGGAAATTATTTCGCAACTTACAAGGAAAGATATAGACGATTATTATCGTAAATTTTATACTCCGGAAAATATGACGACTATTGTTGTTGGTGATTTTGACCATGTTGAAGTTTTGAATACAATTTGTGAAAAGTTTAATTTTCCGAATAGAATACCTAATAAAAATAGAGTGAATAAGATTGATATTCCAACATCTGCAACAAAATATGTTGAGACAAGAGCTAATATTCAGACTTCTTATCTTATGTTTGGATGGTTAGGACCTGTTGCTTCAGATTTAAAAGCAACTATTTGTTTGGATTTGGTTAGTATAATTTTTGGGGATGGTACCAGCTCAAGATTGCAGCAAAATTTGGTGGAAAAACTTCCTGAAAAGATTTTTAATATGATTGGCTCAGAGCATTATCAATTTAAAGATGGTAATAATTTCTTTATTCAGGCTAATTTTAAGCCGGAATCAAAAGATAAAGCTATAGAGCTTATTAAAGCAGAATTGGATAATTTGTTGGATAAACAGATATCTGAAGATGAGTTATCAAAAGCTAAAAAACGTATTAAATCCAGATTTGCGTATTCGGCAGAAACAGTTTCCGAAATTGGAGAAACAATTGGATATTATATGACTGTCTGTGATGATTTAAAGCTTATTGAAGACTATTTAGCAGATTTGGATAGTATAACTGTAGCAGATTTAGAAAATTCAATTAAGCAATATCTTTCAATTGAGAATGCTGTTATTTCTGTATTAATGCCTGAAGCGTAATTCATATAATTATAAGGAACGGATATATGAATACTGAAATTACGGAGCAACTTGAGACTATTAGACAGAAATGTTTGAATTGTACAAAATGTTCTTTATGCAATTCAAGGACTAATATTGTGTTTTCAGGAGGAGTTCCTAATTCAAAATTAATGCTTATCGGAGAGGCTCCTGGCTATTATGAAGATCAAAAAGGCGTTCCTTTTGTTGGTAAAGCAGGTCAATTACTTGATAAAATTTTGGATTGTGTGGGATTTTCAAGAGAGCGCGATATATATATTTGTAATACTTTGAAGTGTAGACCTCCGGAAAATAGAGACCCTTTACCTGATGAAAAGGCTGCGTGTCGCGAATATCTTGATGCACAGGTTAGTATTTTGAAGCCTAGGATTATTTTATTATGTGGACGAGTTGCAGTTAATTCTTTTTTGGATACGAAACTTGGAATAACAAAACTCAGAGGAAAATGGTATGAAGGACCTTATTATTCTAAAATGATGCCTATTTTTCATCCTTCATATTTGTTGCGTAATGATAGCAGGGATAAAGGTTCTCCAAAATGGTTGATGTGGCAAGATATTAAAGAAATTCGCAGAGTTTATGATCAGATGGATTAGTTTATTATTATATTTATAGTGAATAGCAAATTTTATTTTTTTGTGTTTTCTTAGTTGTGGAGGTTTCAATATGAATATATCTATAATTTCTACAAACTTTAACAGACCTTTATATAACTTTAATAATAAGAATATTTCGCATCATTCAGCTATTGTTCCTTCATTTGGTTCAAATTATGATGTAAAAAATGATATTGATCATTTGCGTCATGAAAAAGATGAAATCGAACATGAGTTAAGTGAGAATGCTTCGGCAAGAAACAATTTGGAATCTAAAATATCTGATGTTAAATCTGATATTGCAAATGAAAATTCTATTATTAATTCAACAAAATCTGCTATTGATGATAAGTCCGAAAAGCTTGAATATACTGAAAATTTGGAAGAGCAAGCAAGAGATAAAATTCGAGAAGAAAATGCTGATTTATCAAAATTCTTGAGTTCTGAAGATTCTATAAAAAATGATAGAAATAGTTTGGAACAAAAACTTGCAGCTTCAGAAAGTAAACTATCAGATGATAAAAGTAAATTGGAAAGTTTACAATCAAGAATGCATCAATTGAATTCTCAATACCAAAATCTTTCTTCTAAAGAATCTCAATTAGATAAATATTAATTATTTTTATGTACAATATTAATATTTTTATAAATAAAAAAAGAGCCCGAATTTCTTCGGACTCTTTCTTTTTGTTGATTATTTAATGATTATTTCATTAATTCGCCAACAGCTTTGTAAACATTCATACGTTTAGCAGCATCAATTTCAGCTTGTTGATATAAGCTTTCTGCATGTTCAGGATTAGTCTTCATAAGTGATTTATAACGACCTTCTGATCTGATGAAGTCTTGATAACTTCCTTTTGGTTCTTTTGCATCCCAAGTGAACGGTTGTTCAGGGTTAGCAGGATTATATCTGTATAATGGGAAATATCCTGCTTCTACTGCACGTTTTTGTTCAGTTTGAGTTTTACTCATATCAATACCGTGCGCAATACAAGGAGCATAAGCAAAGATGATAGATGGTCCATCATAAGCTTCAGCTTCTTGGAATGCTTTAAGAGTTTGTGCTCTATCAGCACCCAATGCAACTGATGCAACATAAACATAACCATAAGACATACTCATCAAGCCCATGTTTTTCTTGTATGTTTGTTTTCCTCCTGTAGCAAATTTTGCTACTGCACCGGTAGGAGTTGATTTAGAAGCTTGACCGCCAGTGTTTGAGTAAACTTCTGTATCAAGAACAAGAATATTAACATTTTTGTTTTGAGCAAGTACGTGGTCAATACCACCGTATCCGATATCGTTAGCCCAACCGTCTCCACCTATAATCCAAACAGATTTATCAGTGAAGTAGTCTTCAAGTTCTTTTACTTTAGCTAAGTCTGGACAATCACATTGTGCTGCGTACTTGTTAATGATTTCTTTTGCTTTATTTTGAGCAGCAACAGCTTCTTCTGTTTTTGAATTATCCCAGTGAGACATGGCTTCAGTTAGAGCTTCTTTCAAATCTGCAGGTGATTTTTCGTTTTCAAGAACTTTTTCCACGTAAGTCTTTAATGTGCATCTGTTAGCATCAACTGCTAGTCTCATACCATAACCGAATTCAGCGTTATCTTCAAATAAAGAGTTAGCCCAAGCCGGTCCTCTTCCTTCTTTTGTTTTTGTATAAGGAATTGTTGGGAATGTACCTGAGTAAATAGAAGAACAACCAGTTGCGTTAGCAATAATTGCATTTTCTCCGAATAATTGAGATACCAATTTTACGTAAGGTGTTTCTCCACAACCAGCGCAAGCTCCTGAAAATTCGAATAAAGGTTTTCTAAGCATAGCGCCTTTTATAGTTTTAGTTGTATTTTTACCCATTACATTATCAGGTAATGCATCAAAGAATTTTTCATTTTCTAATTCGCAAGCTTCAACTTCTTTTTCAATGCTTGACCAAGTCAAAGCTGCTTTTTCTGGATTCTTTGACATAGGACATTGATCTAAGCAAACACCGCAGCCGGTACAATCTTCGCAGTATACTTGAACTTTGAATTTTTCGCCGTGATCATTTGGCTTAGCATCAACAGTATTAAATGAAGCAGGAGCATCTTTTAAGTCTTCCTGTTCCATTAATTTAGTTCTTATTGCAGCATGTGGACAAGCTGAAGCACAAATTCCGCATTGAATACAGAATTCGCTATTCCAGTGAGGAACTCTAGGTGCGATACCACGTTTTTCCAAACAAGCAGTTCCTGTTGGAATAACACCGTCAACAGACATAGCAGATACAGGAATATCATCACCTTTTTGTCTCATTGATGGTTCAATGATTTTCTTAGCAAATTCATCTGCGTTATCCGGAATAAGTTTAACATCATCAACGCAACCAACGCCATCTAATGATGTCGGAATAGGTACTTCTTCACAAGCATCAACAGCTGCATCAATCAAAGCTAGGTTCATATTAACAACATCATCGCCTTTTTTCTTAAAGGTTTTCTTTGTCATTTCTTTCATTCCTTCTAAAGCTTGTTCGAAAGGAATGATTCCTGAAACTTTAAAGTATGCAACCATCATAACTGTATTAGCACCTTTACCGCGTAATCCAGGTTGTTGTTTGATAAGTTTTTCAGCATCTACGTTGTAGAATTTAATTTTCTTATCGATAATTGTTTTTTGTAAATCTCTTGTAAGGTGAGCAAATGCTTCATCTTTAGAGTAAGGTGAATTTAACAAGAATGTTCCACCTTCTTTGATACCTTTTAATAAATCATATCTTCCAATATATGCATGAGCTGAGCAAGATACGAAATCAGGTGCTGTAATTAAATAAGTTGATTTTATCGGTTGATCACCAAATCTTAAGTGAGAAACAGTTACACCGAATGATTTTTTAGAGTCATAAGCAAAATATGCTTGTGCATCTTTGTTTGTGTATTGGCCGATAATTTTAATTGAGTTTTTGTTAGCACCAACTGTACCATCAGAGCCCAATCCCCAGAACATACAATTTGTTGTACCAGCAGGTTCTGTAACGATGTGTTCTTCAACTTTTAATGATTTGTGAGTAACATCGTCTTCAATACCAACAGTGAAACCATGGAAACCATTGTTTTCAGCATGTTTGTATACAGCAAGGACCATAGATGGTGTAAATTCTTTTGAAGATAGACCATAGCGTCCGCCTATTACTCTGATATCTTTATTATCTAGAGCTGCAACAACGTCTAAGTATAATGGTTCACCTATAGAACCAGGTTCTTTTGTTCTATCTAAAACAGTTATACGTTTAACTGATTTAGGAAGAGCTTCATTAAATCTTTTTACATCAAATGGTCTGTATAATCTAACTTTAACTAAACCGTATTTAGTTCCGCGTTTAGCATTAAGGTATTCTATAGTTTCTTCTATAGTTTCACAACCAGAGCCTATTGCTACAATAACATCAGTTGCATCCGGAGCTCCAACATAATCGAATGGATGATATTGTCTGCCTGTAAGTTTTGCAACTTTATCCATATATTCTTGAACAATGTCTGGTACTGCGTCATAGTATTTATTAACAGTTTCACGACCTTGGAAGTAAACATCAGTATTTTGAGCTCCGACTTTACAAATAGGAGCTTCCGGTCTCATTGCTCTTTGTCTGAATTCTTCAATATATTTTGGTTCAACTAATTTAGCAATATCTTCGTATGCTATTTCTTCAATTTTGTGTACTTCATGAGAAGTTCTAAAACCATCAAAGAATTGAAGGAATGGAACTTTTGCTTTGTATGTTGCTAGGTGAGCAACTAAAGCTAAATCCATTTCTTCTTGTACAGAGTTTGCAGCTAACATAGCAAAACCTGTGTTACGGCATCCCATAACGTCTGTGTGATCACCAAAAATAGCTAATGATTGAGCTGCTAATGCACGTGCTGCAACGTGGAATACTGTAGGTAACATTTCCCCTGCAATTTTATGCATAACAGGAATCATAAGTAATAAACCTTGGGAAGCTGTATATGTAGAAGTTAAAGAACCTGCAGCTAAAGCTCCGTGAACTGCACCTGCGGCTCCAGCTTCAGATTGCATTTCTGCAACTTTTACTTCTTTGCCCCAAATGTTTTTTTTGTGTTGAGATGCCCATTCATCAATCCATTCACCCATTGTAGATGAAGGAGTAATAGGATAAATTGCTGAAACTTCGCTCATAGCATACGCAATATGCGCAGCAGCGTAGTTACCATCAACTGTTATTGTTTTTCCTGGCATAATTAATAAACCCTCCTTATTTATATGCGCTTTTTTCTAAGTAACTGTACCATTACATGATAATACAAACATATATTTTGACAAAATTTAGGACTTGTAAATTTATGTTAAGATTGTTTCTTTTTCTGCTATTAAGATAGTAATATTTTATTTGTTTGTTTTTATATAATTTTGTAATTAGTTTTTCGAAAGGTTTTTTATGAATATTCAATCTATTACCCCTTCTTATTTTGTTAATAATAGTAATATATACAATCAGCATGTGAATGCTAATAATCATATAATGCCGAAGTATTCAAACAGGTTAAGTTCGGATACTGTATCATTTAGTGGTTCAATGTCAAAAGTATCGGATTTTTTAGAGGCTCAAATCGGTGCTGATACTCCAAGACTTAGCCGTATTGCAACAACATATTTGGATGTTTTGGAATCTGTTGCCTTTAGGTTGAAAGATTTAGGGTTTAGTTTTGATAGAACTTATTGTGAATTGAGTCCTGTTAAATCTCCAAAATCCTACACAAGTAAAGTTGTTCGTTCCGGAAATTTTAAAGTACCAGATACGATACGTGCTACTTTGTATTGTAATAATCCGTACGATTTATCTCTGTTAAATGATGCTTTGCTCCCTGAAATGAAAAAGCGTGGATATGTCTTGGCTGATACTGAAATGAGCATAACCGATTTAGTTAAACGCGGGTATGTTCCATCTGAAACAGAGATGAAAAATCCATCAGCAGAAAAAATTGTACCTGATTTGGACATAAGATTAGAAGATGTATCCGATCAAGTTTTAAAGCTCGATCCTGGTTTGAGATATAGTATAAGTAAGCCGCAAAAGTCCGGGTATGAAGATATTCAGATGCGTTTTGTCAGAGATTTTGATAGAAAGAAAAATCCTGTACAGCACGAATTGATTATTCTTTTTGGACCTCATACAGCAGTTGCAAAACATGAAGAATCTGAAAACGTATATAACTACCTTAGAAAATTGGATGAATTACGTGTGGATTTGAAAGATAAGACTGTAGGTTCTCATTCTTATAGAGCTAGCAGATATATTGATTTAATCAGACAAATGTTTAGAGGTAAGGTGTCTGAAAAGTTATTTTTAAATGCAAAGAATAAAGATTTGTACGAAATGTCGGAAGAAGTCCCAATATCATTTTCAGAAACTGATATTGCTGTTTTTGAAAATTATTTTTCAGGTCTGCGAGACAGGGTAAACTCAGTGTATAGTGAGGCTAAAAGAGGTGCTACTGTTAGTGATTCTGCCAGAAAACAATTGGCTAAAGATTTACGTTATGATAGAACTGTTCTTACTAAAATTCATGATGGTTTAAGAGCTACAATTGATCATTATAATTATAAGCATGATTTGAAAAATGGTTAGACTTTTATTATCGCAACATTTTCTACATGATAAGTATGACAAAACATATCAAAAGGTTGTATGGATTCAACTCTGCAACCTTTTATTTCTGTTAAATATTTCAAATCTCGTGCAAGAGTTGCAGGGTTACAACTTACATATATGATGTGTCCTTTTGTTAGTCGTAATACTTCATTTAGTGATTCTTGGGTACAGCCTTTTCTCGGTGGATCTATTATTGAAATATCAAATATTCGTTTTTCTTTCTTAAAAAATTCTGCAGCATCCGAGTTATGTATTTCTACATTTTTTATCTTGTTAATTTTTAAAGTTTCTTTAGCATTTTCGGTTGATTCTGAATTTTCTTCAACTGTTACAACATGCTGTGCTTCATTACAGACACAAATCCCAAATGTCGAAATTCCTGCATAGGCATCTAAAATTAATGGTTTTGTATAAGTCTTTTTTATAAAATCTTTTACATATTGAAATATATTTTCTGCACTTTCCGGATTGATTTGGAAAAAAGTATTTGCTCCAATTTTAAATGTTTTATCTAAAAGTTTTTCTTCTATATAATTTTGTCCATAAAGGCATTCTGTTTTTTTACCAAGTATCACATTTGTTCTTTTTGGATTGTAATTGATACAAATTCCTGCTATATCTTCAAATTCGTTAAAGATACATTTTGCAAAATTATTTAATTTATCAAATGTTTTTGTTGCGTTGACAACCAGTACAACAAGAATTTTCCCATTTAGTTTTGAGCATCTTAATACAACGTGTCGTAAGTCGCCACTGTGTTTTTTTTCATTAAAACCGGATATTTTAAAATCAAGAGCCTTTGTTCTAATGAATTCAATAATTTTGTCGCATATTTCTGGTTGTATAGGACAGTATTTTATATTTACGATTTCGTGGGTTGCAGGTTTGTAATAGCCCGCAAGAATTCTTTTAGAGTTTTTTGTTTGAGATATCGGATACTGTATTTTATGTCTGTAATTTTTATTTTGGGGACTTGGTATGGTGTTTTTTATTTCTATGTTAATCCCTGCAATTGTTTTTATTGTTTCTTCAACTATTTGTTTTTTGATTTCAAGTTGGTATGTATAGTCTATGAATTGCAGCTGGCATGCTCCACATACTTTTTGTAGCGGACAGAAAGGTTTTATTCTATGTTGGGATGCTTCGATAATTTCTAAAATTTGTGCATTTGCAAAGTTTTTATTAACTTTTGTAATCTTTATTTTTACCTTGTCTCCCGGACAAGAGTTTTCCACAAATACTACAAATCCATCAATTTTAGTTAGTCCATAACCTAGATTGGTTATTTTTTCAATTTCAGTTGTGTATACCTCATTAATTTTCATATTTTGATTATACCTTAAATATTCTTTATAATTTAACATCTTTAAAAAGTTATGATATTATATCTCTATTAAGATGGAAGGAGAGTATTTTATGAAAAAAGTTATCATTTCTCTGCTTTTATTTGTACCATTACTAACTGGTTGTACAAATATTGATACTCAGGTTACAATAAATAACGATAAATCTGCTTCTGTGGTTTCATCATTAACTTATCAGGGGGACTTGTCTGATAAAATAGATCCTATCGCTTTGACTATTATGAAAAATTATAAATCTTTTGTAGATCCTCTGTATAATGTTGAAACTGCTTATGGTGCTAAATTGTCAACAATTACTGTTTCAAAGAATGTAAAAAAAGTTGATTATGAAGATTTAAATCTTTCTTCACTTGGCTTTAACACTAATTTACCTAGTGGAAAATATATTGAAGTTAAGAAGAATCCATTGATGGCATCTTACAATGTTGATGTTAGTTATGATTTAACTAACCAACTTGCCAGAATTCAGAAAGCGGAAAAGCCTATCTTAAAATTGCAAGCTGGTGGATTGACCCCTGAATATTATCAAAAATATGGCGATATTGCCGAAATAGAAGGTGATAGTGCTGTTCAAAGAGATGATTTTATAGATAATTTGGATGATGCGACAAAAGAATTTGTTCAAAAAAATGTTGAAGAATCTGACGAAACTACTGAGACTCCAAATATTAAAGATTTATCGGCTTCTTTTAGTATAAAACTTCCATCTCCGGCTTCTTATAATAATGCGGATTCTTCTGAGGGAAATGTTTATACCTGGAAATTAAAAAATGATGCGCCGACAGTTATAAAGTTACAGTATATAAAATATAATGGATTTGCTATTACTTTTTTGATATTAGTAGGTATTTCTATTATTGTTTTTATTGCAAGAAAAATTGTTAAGCACGATGCTCAAAGAAGAGTCGGTAATTAGTTTTAATCGTAACTTTTATGAAAAAATCACAGATAATTTCTGTGATTTTTTCATTTTATTATACGATTTATAATGCATCTATAAAGTTTATACTATAAAAGTATTGTTTATGTTGGAGGTGTAATGAATAAAATAGTTAAATTTTTATTATTGGGGCTTTGTTTATTTTATGGTGTTGAAGCTTTTTCTTCCGGAACGTGTCCAACACCACAAGAACTTCGCAGTAAGAATGAATATTTCCAGCAAAAAGCTATGGCAGGTTTATCCTCTCAATCATCTAATCCTGATGATGCTATAAGACTTCTTGAAGAGCAGACATCATATATTAATGGTGTTTTCCCAGGTTGCGTTCAGTACTTTAAATCAACAAAAAATCCTGATTGCAGTAAATTGACGACACTTGCTACAGGTTATATGTTGCTTGATAAGGAAAAGCAACCGGCAGCTAAAGCTCAGGCTTTGGATGCTGCAGCGCCTTTTTCGAAGCAGTGCTCTGCTGAATTTCAGGCTCTTCAATTTTTAATAAAGTAAGACTATATTGTTTATAAAAAGTCCCTGTTCTATTATGTTAAACAGGGACTTTTTATTTCTTTATTTACTTTATTACTTTCTATATTCAAAATATGTTTTTCCTGTATTAGGGGTTGTCCCTTTATTTACAAGATTCATTTTATTTGTACGATTAGTAACATTTATTGTACCGCCTCCGGCATAAGTGTCTTTGACTCTTGCATAACCTGTAAATTCAGCATTAATATTACCTTCATTTGAAATTATATATTGAACGTCAGCTTTTTTATATTGGTCATCATGGGCTTTAATGTTAATATCATTTATAGCCTGATAATTAGATTTATATGCGTAATTTGTGTCATTGACAGTTAACGGTTTGTTGTTAGAACCAATTGTGCCGCTGGACATAAGGGATAAGCCTTTAGCTTCAATATTTGCTTTTGAACTATCGCTTGAGGCATTTAAAATTGAACCTGTATTACCATTACTATCTTTGTCTGTAAGAAGTATAACTCTACCTGCGGCATAAATATGGTCTATATTCATATCAGAACCTTTACTTGCCATATTAATTACATAATCGCCATTTGTTTTTTTAGAATCAAGTGTGTGCGCGTTGATAACACCTCCTACATCAATATTGATAGATTTTGCTGTATCCACCTGATCTCCTGTAGGACCGTAAGTGTACCCTCCGCCGCTTGTTCCGGTTTCAACGCCAATTTTTCCGTTATTAACATTTATTGTTAAATCTTTTTCTGTACGAATCATTGTATTTTTTGTGCCGGCATTTAATAATGAACCATTTTCAATATTAATATTTACATCATTATAAGCGTTAAGATTGGCAATATCATCATCAGTTGTTAATTCGTTAGGATTTCCAAGGTAAACGTGAGAATCTTTATTTCCAATATTTATGTCATTTCCAACAACTTTTCCTTGAACTTTTGTACCATGCATTCCGTAATTTTCAAAATTTACATTTCCTTGTGTATTAATCAATGCATTTTCACCAATTGTAATGCCGCCTCTGGTGCTTGTATTTTTAATATTAATATCATCTCCTTCAAGGTTGTAAATACTTCCATCCAGGTTCATAGCACCACCACTGCTATTGGTTATATTTATATCTGCTTTTCTGTTGATAATTTGGGCATTTTTGTCCATGTTAAGATATCCTGCCCTGTTTTCAATGTTGATTGGTCCGTTTTCATTGATAAATGTTCCGCCTAGGGTTAACCCACCAATGCTATGATTTCTGACTGTTGTACTTCCTGTATTTTTTATAATGGAATCGCTGCCTGTACTCATGTTTTGTCCTTTATTGGATAGCAGCAATTCTCCTTTATTCTGTATAAGTCCATTAATTTTGAAGTAACCTTTGTTATTGGTAATAGTTGTATTATCATTATTTTTTACTTCACCATCAAGAACCATTCCATTGTTTCCGGAATTTTGTATAAATAATTCGTCATTATTATTCAGAAGTTGTCCTTCTTTTGTTAAGTGGAGTCCATTGCTTGTTTTGGCACTTGTAATATTCATTTTTCCATTTTGGTTTTCAACTTTACCGCTAATTACCATATCTCCATTCCAGTTTGATATTGCGGTAGAACCATTATTTTCTATGTTCCCTTGGAGTAACATACCATCTTTTCCGGTATTTGCTATTTTTATATCACTATTATTTGTAAATAGTGCATTCCCTCCGATTGTCATACTATTCCCGTTATTGACAACTTCTAATTTACCATTTTGATTTTCTATTCTTGAATTAGTAACTAAATTACCTGCATTATTTGTAATATTTGTTACTCCATTATTTTGAATATATGAATCTATTCTGGCACCGTTTTGTCCTGAATTTGAAATTGTTACTCGTCCAGTATTATTTATTGTTCCGTTTTCAGTGAGTAATAATCCTTCATTGCCGCTATTAGCAATATTAATATTGCCGTTCTCGTTTTGGACAGTACCATTCATTGTTAATTTACCATTTTGGTTGATAATCGCAATGTTTTGAGCGGCTTCGCCCTCAGCAGAGATTATTCCATTAATATTTGTACCGCCTTTTCCGGTATTAAATACTGTTATATCTGCATCTTTTGCGACAATTGTACCATTGGTGGTATTGTTTTCTTTATCAGCATAGGAATTAACATTCAAGCTATTACCTGAATTCTTTACTACAATTCTGTTTCCGTTTTGTACTAGTAATCCATTTATATTTGCATCACCAGCTTTATTTTCTATAATAGTGTTTCCTGTATTTAAGAAATTTCCATTGTAGTTTAAACCGCCATTTCCTGTATTTGTAACTATTGTTGATGCGTTGTTTGTAATATTTCCGTTTTTACCTATTGTTAGTGCATTACCATTATTTGTTACAGCAAGTTTTCCGTTCGAATTTGTAACTTCGCCATTGATATTCATGTTTCCTTTTACATTCCAAAGGTTAGTGGTACTGCTGTTTGTAACTTTACCGTCAATGGTAAGACCGTCTTTTCCTGAATTAATGATTTGCAAGTCTCCATTGTTTACTATTTGTGCGTTTTCTGTAATGTGCATTTTTGAGCTTGCATTTGAAAGGTTCATTTTCCCGTTTTCGTTGATTATTGAGCCATCTATGGTATAATCCCCTGCCCAGTTAGTAAGTGCAGTTGAACCATTATTTTTAATGCTTCCTGCCATAACAAAGCCGTTTGCGCCTGTATTTGCTATTTTAATTTTATCGTTATTTGAAATTTCTGCGCTTTTGTTAATTTCCAGACCGGAACCATTGCTGACAATTGTCAGTGTACCATTTTTATTTTCTATTTTCCCACCAATGACACTGTTGCCGGCATTGCTGGAAATAAGAGTTAATCCGTCGTTTGCTATTTTTCCATTTATTATTTGTCCATTTTCACCTTTGTTAGTGAGTCTTAAATCTCCACTATTTGTGATAGTTGCATTTGAGGTTATGTTGAGTTGATTTTTATTATTATTAATTGCGAGTCGACCATTTGAGTTATTAATATTTCCTGAAATATTTATTCCGGCTTGTCTATCAACAATTTGTAGGTTTCCATTTGCATTTTGCACTTTTCCGCTAATATCCAGTGCTTTGGTCCCATTGTTTTGAATTGTTGTATTTCCTTTACCATTGTTTTGAACTATCCCTGCAATGTTTATCCCGCCATCTTGTGCTGTAGTTCTTATAACAATATTTCCGTTTTCGTATGCAAGAGAATTCGCAGATTTTATATTGTCTGTATTAACAAGAGAATTAAATAATACATCTGCAGCTTTGTTTGAAGTTATAATATTGTTATTTTTAGCTCCTGCAATAATCCCGCCTTTTGCGCCTATTACTGCATCTTTTGCCAGGATGTTTATATCTGAGTTTGAAATTACTTTACCATTTATTGTAACATTAGCATTTCCCTGCTCCAGTTTTGAAATATCTCCGGTATAGTTATTTTTAATATAAGAATTGTAAGATGCTTGATTTGGAGTATAAACTGAAAGTGAACCCACATTTAAAACTCCGCTTTCGCCTACTATCATTCCGTTTGGAGATATGAATATTGCATTACCGTTATAAAATTTACCATCTCTTACTGTATTAACGAGTCCATTAATATTAATAGTATTATCTACAAGGTTCACAAACTGAGAAACATTTTCTTTTCCGTATTTGAATATTAAATTTGCAACATCACCCTTACTTAGCGTAAAATTTTCGTATTTTCTAAATCCCATATCCCCTTTAATATCAGATGGAGCAATGTTAAAAATACCATTGTTACCGGTTATTCCACTAATCTCAGATGCGTGTACAGAATTTTTTAATGTTTGTTGAAATAATAATCCTAAAATTAGACCTGCAGCGAGTACATTTCTTTTTTTGTAACTCATAGATACCTCGATTCCCTTTCTTTGTATAATTATATATTTTATCTAAGTCCAAACATGAATAAATTTGATATTTTGTAACTGATTGTTAAGTTTAATTGGTTAGTTTAACATTAGTTTATCTGTTTTTATTCCCAGCTTGTGGGATGCGGGAAGTTATAATGTCAGCTTACTCAAAGTTTTAAGTTCATTAAAGAAATTTAAATGACAAATATTGTGGTTACATTGTTGAGCACGTTTAGCATAGCAGAGTGGCTAAAGCGATTAGAACTTGCAAAATATCTATTATAAAAGCTATTATTTTATAATAAAAAATATTTTTCAAAACCAATCGGCTAAAAAACAGATGCGAACTTAGAAAGCACTAAAAAAAAGAGCCTTTTCGGCTCTTTTTAGAAATGGTGGGCGTTGGGAGACTCGAACTCTCGACCCTCTCCTTGTAAGGGAGACGCTCTACCAACTGAGCTAAACGCCCTTTTACTATTTAACTTTTTACTAGTGTTTTGAAATTCTTTCAAGCTCTGAGTTAATACTCTTTGCAAGATTTATATTAGCAAGAACAAATTTTGATGTCAATAGTTTTGCTGAAACTTTTTTATTTTATTATCGTCTAGTTTTTTAGCAGGATTTATTTTAGTGTAGTATGGAGGATATTGTGAGCGTAATTTTAGATACTATCGACAATTATAAAGTTAATTTTAATGATTCAGATAATACTGACGATGAAATTAAAACCTTTAGTGCTATTGCGCATGAAGATGATATATTGCAAGTATATTTGAAAGAAATAGGACGAATTAAATTACTAAAGGGGAATGAAGAAAAACAACTAGGAAAACTTATTAAGGAAAATAAGGATGAAATTGCAAAGAGAAAACTTATTCAAGCAAATCTGAGACTTGTTGTGAGTATTGCGAAAAAGTATGTCGGACAAGGTGTTTTATTTATGGATTTAGTTCAAGAAGGTTCGATTGGTTTAATTAAGGCTGCAGAAAAATTTGATTATTCAAAGAATTTCAAGTTTTCTACTTATGCAACATGGTGGATTAAACAATCAATTATCAGGGCTATTGCAAATCATTCAAAGGCTATAAGAATACCTGTTCATATGGCTGATAAAATAAGAAAATATAAAGCCGCTTTTAGTGCATTATCATCTGAGTTTGGACGTGAACCTACTGAGCAAGAACTTGCAAATTATCTTGAGCTTTCTATTGCTAAGCTGAGAAAAATTAAGCATTCTATTATCCTTGAGCCGGTTAGTCTTGAGACTTCTGTTACTGATGATTTGTGTTTAGGAGATTATATTGAAGATAAATCTTGCAATTCACCGAGGAACAGGCAAAGGATGCATTTTTGAAAATGGGTATTCCTGAACTATTTGAGGTGTTAACTGATAGAGAAAAAACAGTTATTACATCAAGGTTTGGAATTAATTCAGAGGAACCTAAAACTTTAGCCGAGCTTGGTGTATGTTTGGGATACTCTAAAGAGCGTATTCGTCAAATTGAAGAAGGTGCATTGATTAAAATGCGTAAAAATAGAAAAGCTGCTCATTTAAAAGATTATATCGAAAATTAAATCATATTCATCATTCATCATTTATTATATATCTGGCCGGAAAGCTTTTATAGAGCTGACCGGTTTTTATTTTTCAGTTTATGATAACAAAGATTTTGCAAATTCAATTGACTGTTCATTAATTTCTCCTCCTGCTAATTCTGCAAGAGCTTTAATTTTGTTATCACCATTTAAAACGTAGACTTCAACTTTTGTTTCATCTTCTTGTGATTTTCTTACGTAAAAATGTTTGTCTGATTTTGAGGCTATTATTGCTTGGTGTGTTATGACAATTACTTGGTGAGATTTACTTAATTCAACAATCTCATCGGCTACACTTTGGGAAGCTTTTCCTGATATTCCGGTGTCGATTTCATCAAAAATTACAGTGTCAATATCGTCATTTTGTGCGAATATTGATTTTATTGCAAGCATAACTCTTGAAATTTCTCCTCCGGATGCAACTTTTGCCAGTGGTTTTAAGGACTCTGATACATTTGTAGATATCATAAATTCAACATTATCAATTCCATTTTGAGATAGTTCTTTAGGTTTTATTTGGATTTCAAACTTTGCTTTTGGTAATTCAAGTGCTGCAAGTTTATCTTGAATCAGGACAGATAGTACTTGTGCATAATTTTGTCTGCTTTCACTTATTTGTTTTCCTAATTTTAAAAGTTCTTGTTCTGATATTTTAATTTCGTTTTCCAATGTTTCAATATTTTTTGTTGAATATTCTATATTTGCAAGTTCTTCTGAATATTCGTTATAATTTTGAAGTACAGCTTCTAGCGAACCGCCATATTTTCTTTTTAATTTATCCAAAATGAACAGTCTTTCTTGTATTTGATCAAGTCGTTGTGTATCATTATCAAGGGATTGACTGTAATTCCTCAATTCTGATGATATATCTTTAAGATTCTCGAATACGTCAATAAATTGTTGATTAATTCCTTCCAGTTTATCATCGTAACTGCTAGCTTTTGAAATATCATTTTTAATTTTTGACATAGCTTCTAATATTGAACCGTCATCACCATTTATTGCCCAGTAGGATGCACCTGTTAATTCTTTTAATTTTTCGGCATTTTCAAGAATTTCAAGTTCCTGCTCGAGTTCTGTATCTTCGGTTGAACTTTTTATTTCTGCAGATTCGATTTCATTTATTTGAAATTTTAAGAATTCAATTTGTGATTCTGTTGCATTTGTATTATTTTTTGCAAGTTCAAGCTTTTTTTGTAGTTCTTCATATTCTTTATAGATATTTTTATATTGTTGTAGCGTTTTGCCATAGTCGTCTTTACCGTATGAATCAAGAAGATTTATGTGGTATTGCGGTTGTAAAAAAGTGTATGTTTGATGTTGAGAATGGATATCAACAAATAAGGTTCTTAAGTTTTTCAAAAGTTCTTGATTAACTAATGTTCCGTTTATTCTTGATTTTACAGCGCTTTGGGTGATTTCTTTAGTTATTACGACTTCTGAGCCAAGATTATCAATTCCGTTGTCTGCAAATAATTGAGAAAGATTATGTTTTGTATTCTCAAGTGTAATTTCAATTACAGCTTTATCACATCCTGTTTTTATAACATCTTTTGATACTCTTGATGAAAATACAAGGTCTATGGCATTTAAAAGTATACTTTTCCCTGCGCCAGTTTCACCGGTAATAATATTAAGTTTATTATCGAATGTAGCGCACAGTTCATCTATTAAAATATAATCTTTTAGTCTTAACTGTTTAATCATATCCGTAATATTTTTCTAGATTACTTATACATTTGCTCCACAGCATTTTTTATATTTTTTACCGCTACCGCATGGACATGGATCATTTCTGCCTATTTTTTTAGATGTATCAATCTCCGGTTTATTTTCATTGTCTTCAATAATTCCCAGGGTACTTGAAAATGCATTTGAACGGTATAGTACGGTTGTTGAAGATATAATTTTATTATCTAAGTATCTTCGTTTATATTTTTTTAGTAACTCTTCCAATGTATAATTTTTAGCTAAAACCGCATTAACAATTTCCATAAAGTTTTTATGTTTATCTGCAACCATTCTAATAAGATTTGCCGAATATTTATCATTCTCAAGAAAATATTTAATGCAGGCATCAAAGTTTAATATCTTAGTATAATCTTTGACTTCAAAAATTTTGTTAAATGTTCCATAAAAAGGAATTGCATAGAGTCCTAATTCCTTATCATAGATAATTCCCACATCATAAGTTTCTTTGTGTGAAGAAAAACCACCCAGTGAGTTTTCAAGGAAATTATCATAAGAATTATTAAATTCACTAACACTGAAATATCTGTATTCTTCAGGTTCTTTAATTAATTCTTTATAATCGGACTTGTTTCCTTCTTCCGCGTAATCATTGAATATGCCGATTAAATCATCCGCATATTTATTTGTGGTGATAATTTCGGTTGTTCCGAAAAATTCCATAAATTTGTTGTAAATATCTGCTACATCTTCTTCAATTTCTTTTTGTTTTTCAGGATTATCAAGATAAACCAGTTCAGGATTTTGTATAATTTTTGCTACGGCAAAACGATATGCATCATCTTTTCTTGTTGCAGGCAAAACTCCTGATATTTCCAACAGAAAATAATCCCCATTGATATTAACAATTCTTGCTATTATATAATCACCTGAGCCTAAACCTCTAAATGCTGTCATTTTCATAAGAGAGGTAATAATATACCTACGTTCATTAACAATATTTAGTAAGTCAAATCCGGTTTTGGTTACCTTTTTGATTTCAAAAACTGAAGAAATTGAATTATCTATTGCTTTTACAACATCTTTAGTTTCTTTATCTAGTCCTTTCGTATTTTCTAAATATAGTTGAGGAATACTTTTTAAATCTTCTCCAAGATTTCTTTCCAAAATATAGCTGAAGCATGCAGTTTGCAAAGGAATACCATTTTTTGAAGATGCTCCGATTGTCTTTAGGTATTCATTGAAATCGATTTTTATTTCTTCATGATTTTGTATAAACTCTGCTATGTTTTTAATTACGCCATTTATGCTATCCATGCGTTCTTGTATATTCATGTTGTCTCCCCTTTGTAACGTATATTTAGAATAGTATATTTAGAATATAATTAATTCTGTAAAAACACAATATATTAAGATTTTCTCAAAGTTGATTAAAGTTTACAACTAGTCTGTCAGTTTAAAATCTCCATTCTTTTTTATATGTTCGACTAGGCCTCCGTCTTTTAGTAATTTTATCATAACTGGAGGTAATGGCTCTATTTGTATAATTGTGCCATTTGTAAGATTAGTTATAATCCCTTTTTCTATGTCCAGCTCTAATTCATCTCCTTCATCAATAGAGTCAGTATCACATTCGATTGCTAAGAGTCCGATGTTTATGGCATTTCTATAGAATATTCTGGCAAAGGATTTTGCTAGAACCGCACCAACTCCGGCAATTTTCATAATTAGAGGAGCATGCTCTCTGGATGAGCCTAATCCAAAATTGCTCCCTGCTACAACAAAATCACCCTTTTTCATTCGAGAGGCAAATGTTTCATCAGCATCTTCCAGTACATGTTTTGCAAATTCCGGTAAATTTGATCTTAAATGATACAATCTTCCTGGTGCAATGTGGTCTGTTGAGATGTTGTCTCCGAATTTGAATGCTGTTCCCTTCATTATTATCTCCTTTTTTATTTATATACTATCGCAAAAACAAAATCTATGCTATAATAATAATGGATGGTAACAATATGTATTTTAATAGAAAATGTAAAATAACCTTTATATGCCACGGTGCAACTATATATTCGGAAGAGGGAAGATTTTCTGATGCTGAAAATTACCCCCCTTTATCTGAACTTGGTATTGAAGAAATGGAAGCTATTAACAAATATTTAAAAGCGCGTGGGGTAAAAAATGATGTTATTTATACTTCCAATTCGGTAAGAACTGTTCAATCGGCTATGATGGTGGCTAAGCTGTTCCGGAAAGATTATGTAATAGTAGATGAGCTTAAGACACGGCAGTGTGGAAAGTGGAACGGGTTAACGTTTTCACAGATAGAAAAAGCTTATCCCGGGGGCTTTGAAAAGATTTTATCGGAACCGGACAAAAAAACTGTGGCAGAAGCCGAAAGTTCTGTGGAATTTATATCCAGAATTAAAAAGGTTATTGATGAACTTGTAGCACAAAATATAGGTAATAGAATTATTATTGTTACTCATCCTGAGGTTATCCAAGCTGCTATATGTGCGGCTCTTGATATTCCAGCTGATAAACTCCCTAAAATATTTATCAGAACCGGTAGTGCTACTCAAATTAGTTATTTTGAGGGTTGGTCAAGTCTTGTTTATTCTGATTATGTCCCTATATAGTAATTTTTAATTTATTGTTCAAGTAATCGTTTACTTTCTTGTATAAGAAAGTCTTTGCCTGGCTTTATTTCAATAAAATCCCAAGGAAAAGTTTTATTGTAGGCATAATTTTCAGTAGCATAATAATCAGTGTTTATACCTAGTTTTTTTGCGGCTTTTTTGAATGCTCCAAGTTTAGCTCCTGATTTATAGACTTCAATGATGTAATCTGTAAGTTTAGCATCCCCTCTGGATAATACTGCCTGATAATAATCCCATTTTGCACTTGATATGCTTGCTTGAATACCTAACTTATGAAGTTCTTTTCTTAAATATAATGATTTTTCTTCCAGTGATTTTTCATCATCTCTACCAAACCATTGGAATGGAGTGTTTGCCTTTGGTACGAACGTTGAAAATCCGAATGAAATATCAAAATCTTTATATTTTGCTTTAATTCTTTTTGCAAGGTTTACTATTTCTTGAATATCTTCAAATGTTTCGGTTGGAAGTCCTATCATTCCATAAAATTTTATCCCATGTAACCCGCACTGTTTTGCCACTTCTATTGCATTGTAGATTTGTGTTTCTTCAAGATTTTTGTTTATAACTTTTCTAAGTCTTTCACTACCTGCTTCTATTGCTAAAGTAAGATTTTTTTGTCCTGCATCAACAAGTGTTTGAACTACTTCCGGAATGAATGAGTCTACGCGAAGCGAGGATACACTCATTTCAATGTTTTTACCATTTTTGATTTTATTATCTATGTATTTACAAATGTCTTTAAATCTCGGGTGTGCAGTAATTTGTGCCCCAAGAAGTGCCAGTTTGTTTGTGTATTTTAGTCCAAGTTCTATTGTTTCTATTATTTTCTCATATTCAACAAACCTGATTGGTAAATTCATATATGAAGCCAGGCAAAAACCGCATCTGTTTGCGCAGCCTCTTTCTACCTCTAATATAAATGTATTTGAAAAGAAAGCATTTGGACTTATTATTGGAGTATAGATACATTCGGATAATTTCTTTGTTATTTTTTTTACGGTAGTCTGTTTTAATGAAGGAACATATATTCCTTCTATCTGGCTGAGTTTTTCTAAAATTTCTTTTTTAGTTTTGTTTTTATTTTCTTTGCATATTTGTATTGCTTCGATATTTATATCTTCGCCATCGCCAATTATCAGAAAATCAAATATTTCTTTATATGGTTCAGGATTAGATGTGATAACCGGTCCACCGGCAAATATTAACGGAGCTTTTTCATCTCTGTCTTTTGCTTTAAATTCATATTTATTCCAATCCAAAAAGTGGAATATTGAAAGAAAATCCATATCAAACGTAAATGAATATCCGATTAAATCAATTTTATCCTTATGTATTTTTGTGGTTTTTGTGTCTGAGTATATTCGTTCAATATTTACGCCATCCAGCATATCAATTGATTTATAAAGCCACAAGTAGCCTAATGATGATAAAGCAAATGATTCCGGTCCGGGGAATGCAAACCACATATTGAAGTCGTAATTTCTTGTAAGTTCGCGGTTATATAAAAATATTTCATTGTTAGTTTTCAATATTTGACTCCAATTCTTTTGCATTTATTGGAGAAAGGTATAGTTCATCAATTAATACACAAATAGTAGCTGCAATTGCCGGTGAAAGTATTACTCCCCATACTCCTAGAAATTCCTCTGCGGCAAATAGTGCTACCATAATTGTTATCGGATGAAGTTTCATAAATTTGCCAAATAAAAACGGTCTTATCATGTAATTTGATATTTGTTGTATAGCAAGGAATAATACGATTGCCATAATAATTTTGCCGGTTCCCAGCGGAAATGCAATTGCAACTATTACCGCAATCGAAATTGTAGGGCCTAGTATTGGTATAATTTCGCAAATACCTGCTATTAAACCTAATAATATAGGATATTCTATTCCTAACAGTGCAACTTCCACAGTTACCATAATACCTACAGTAACCATTGACAATACCTGAGCTCGTACATAATTACCGACTTTTGAGGTTATATTAAACAGAATATAACCAGCTTTTTCTTTAAGGTCTGGTGGGAAAAATTCTAGGAATTTTCCTCTTAAGTAATCTTTATCTACTAGTATGTAATAAATAAACATCGTAAGTGCAAGGGTAACAAATATTGCTTGAGCTGCTGACATTGTGAAGTTTACCCCTTGATTAAGTACATTTTGGGCAATGTTAGAGGAAGCATGCGCAAGATTGTCCATCGGTATCAGTTCAGCTATAGTATGTCCGTAAAGTTTTGATTGAGTTATAAAATTGTAAAGATTTGCAGCTTTTTGCGGCATTATAGATATAAACAACTCAATTTCTTTATAGCACATAACAATTATTGGTAAAATCAGTGCAAATAATGCAATAATAGCAGTTAAAACGATAACAGTTGCTGATACTGCACGATTTTTTATTTTCTCTTGCAGTTTGTTTACGAATGGATTTAGTGCTGCTGCAAATACAAAAGATGCAAATAGTATCATCAATAATCCATACATCTTTGGGATTAAAAACAGTATAAGTATAGTAAGGATTGTGAAAATTATTGTTTTAATATTCAAAAATTTCTTTATCATATTATATATTCTTTCTATGTTGCTAATTTGATGTTTGAATAATACAAAAAATAAATTTATTTTTCAACTGTAAATATAGGCGTAAATACTTGAATAGATATATGTTTATATAAATTATATATACTTAATTATTTACTTAGTTTGTAATATTTCTTTACATTATTAAAATAAAAAGGCAATTATCAATTAAACAAATACTTTATATAATTACGAGGACACTAACACAAGGATACTAGAACAATGGGTTTCTTATTAGGCGCATTTGGAAAATTGGCTGCCGGCAGTCGAGTCAGATCACTGCAAGCAAAAATGATGCGTATTCAATCTAGATTGAGACGCGCCACCCGCGATGCTGCCGATATGGAAAAAATGATAAATAGACAAGAAAAAGCTGCATTAAACAGCTTAACTTGTCAATCATCCATGGCTATGAATATGGCTAAACAGGGATTGATGAGTTCTATCTTTGGTTCTGGTACTGCGGCTGCTTTAATGGCCAAGGTTAATAGTGGTACACAATTGACAACTGATGAAAATACTTCTTATCAAAACTTGATGACTCAATTTAATCAAATGTCAACTAATATGTCTGCAACTTGTGAAACTTCAGCTGCAATGCAAAAGCAGCAAATTCAAGATTACTTCGAGCAGATGAGAGAATTGCAACTCGAACCGTTAAAAGACGAAGAAGAATTGTTGCAATCAGAAAAAGATTCTTTGGAATCTCAAATCCAGGTTGCTCAAGCAGATTACGAAGCTTGCAAGAAAATGGAACAAGCAGATGCAAAGAATTTGGCACCAAGCTACACAGGAGCAGCTTAATAAAGGATTTTATGCAAAAGAGCTCTCGGGATCCACCGAGAGCTCTTTCAGTTTATAAATAAAATTTTATTATACTTTATTAAATTCTGTTAATCAATTTTACAAATTTTATATTATGGGATAAAATATAGACATGGAAAATTTGAGTTTAAATGAGAAGATTAACGAATTAGTCGTTAAGATGGCTAAAGAGCCGGATAATATTGAAAATTATCATCACTTATCAGAATTGTATTTGCAGCAGCAGGATTATGATAAGGTTATGTCTGTATTGGACAGCCTGTTAGCAATAAAACCTGATGATGTGCAAGCATTGGTAGGTATGGGAACAATGTGGTTTTATGAACGTGATTTTAGGAAGTCATTGTCTTATTATAATAAGGCTCTTGAAATAAATCCTAAAAACTTTTTGATATATTACAATATTGGTAATGTATTTGCGGAGTGGAAAAATTTTTCTAAGGCATTGTTTTATTATAACCGTGCTATTGATTTAAATTCTGAAAACCCTGAAATTTATAATGCAATTGCACTCTTATATCAAGACATAGAGGATTATGTTGAAGCTAAGGCCTATTATGAGAAGGCTTTATCGTTGGATCCAGAAAATGTAAATGCTCTTATTGATATGGGGAATGTTTGCTTTAAGCTTTTTGATTATGAGACTGCTCTAAAACTTTTTAAGAAGGTTTTTGTTCTTAATCCTGATAATGAGCTTATTGCTGTTTGTATAGCAAATGCTCTTACTTTAATGAAAGAAAGAGAACAAGCTTATTCATACTATGAAAAAGCCCTTTCTATGACTGATGATAAATACCGGATTTATATTTGTTATGCCATATCGTTAACTGAATTTAAAGAGTTTGATATGGCTGAAGAAATGTTCAAACGTGCTATTGAATTTGATTCGAAAAAATCAAATGCTTATGTTCTCTTAGCTAATTTATATTCAAATTCTGATAGAATTAAAGAAGCTATTGATTTATACAGAAAAGCTCTGCAGGTTGAACCTAATAATCCTGAAACTTATACGTTGCTTGGAAATGCTCATTTCTTGGATAATGATATAGAACAGGCAATTTCTTCTTATCGTGCGTCAATAAGCCTTGCTCCTGATAATGATGAATACAGACTTATTTATAGTCAGGTAATGGAAGATTATGTATCATCAGTTCGTGGAGTAGGTAATGATGCGTAACTATCACACCCCTGTAGTTTCTGATAGAATAGTTTCTTTTTTGAGCTATATTACTGCCGGGTGGGCTGGTTTAATTTTTTGTGTAATTTTGTATTTTCGAAAAAAATTACCTTCCAGATTTTTAAGATTTAATGTGTTTCAGTCTATATTTATATCATTATTGTATTTTATTTTATGTATGGTGTTAGGCTTTATATTTGATTTACTTTTACATGTCCCATTTATAAATTATCTTGTATCGCAAATTTTATTAATTTTTAACAGACCTGTTTTTTATGATTATTCTATTATACAAATTTTTATGATTGGATTATTCTTGTATATGGCTTTGTTCTCGTTATTCGGAAGATATCCAAGAATTTATAAAATTTCGTCAATAATAGATCATGCTGCAGGCTAGTCCTAAAAATTTTATCTTTATAATATTAAAACTAAGCTGACTAAATTTACAATGAAAATTTCGGCTATAAGTTCTTAATATTCTGTTGACAATTAACTTTGCTTGATGTTTGATAGATATGTACTAGTCGAAATTTTCGTGCTGGATTTGACGGTTAGTATAAGATGTGAAGTCGAGACGCGAAGCCCAAGCTCTCAATAGGACTTATGCAGGGCAAATTTGGTAAAATTAAAAGGAGAAATTATGCCAACTATTAATCAGTTAGTACGCGAGGAACGCAGAAAGCTAAAATCAAAAACTAAATCTCCAGCTTTGATGAATTGTCCTCAAAGACGTGGAGTTTGTACAAGGGTTTATACTACAACCCCTAAAAAACCAAACTCAGCACTTAGAAAAGTTGCCAGAGTCAGATTAACTAACGGATTTGAAGTTACTTCTTATATTCCGGGTATCGGTCATAACTTACAAGAACACAGCGTTGTTCTTATCCGTGGCGGTCGTGTTAAAGATTTACCTGGTGTTCGTTATCACATTGTTCGCGGTACTTTAGATACTGCAGGTGTTGCTAACAGAGCTCAAAGTAGATCAAAATACGGTGCTAAAAGAGATAAAAAAGGAGGTAAGAAGTAATGTCAAGACGTTCTAAACCTGCAAAAAGAATTCCTTTAGCTGATCCGGTATATAATAGTGTTGATATTTCTAAATTTATCAACAGAATTATGAGACGTGGAAAAAAATCTTTAGCTGAAAGAATTTTCTATGCTACTATGGAAAGAATTAAAGAAAGAACTAATGAAGATCCAATTGAAATTTTTAAGAAAGCTATGACAAATGCTACTCCTTTATTAGAAGTTAAAGCTCGTCGTATTGGTGGTTCTACATATCAAGTTCCTATTGAAGTTAAAGCTGATAGAGGTTTTGCATTAGCTTCTTCTTGGTTGATTGAAGCAGCTAAGAAAAGAGGCGGCAAATCATTTATCGAAAAATTAACTAATGAATTGATTGATGCTTCAAATGCTCAAGGTTCAGCATGTAAAAAACGTGAAGATACTCACAAAATGGCTGAAGCAAATAAAGCATTTGCTCATTACAGATACTAATTTATTGGTTTATAATTTTAACAACGGCACTTGGATACAGGTGCCGTTATTCTTTTCTAATTTTTTCTAAATCATTATGTGGTGTATCTGTTAAATTTATGCTGTATTCGTTTCTAAATGTATCAAATACTGAAGGATTTACAAGCATCGGAGGACAGGTTGCCATATAAATATTCTTTGCTTTTACGTGTTTCAGCATAACAATATTAGAAATTGTCATAACATCACAAGTGGTAAAGAAGAATACTATTTTATTACTGTCAATCTCGTATTTTTCAAATATTTGGTGGATTATATTTATCGCGAGAGGATTATAATTTCCAATATTAATTGTCAAAACATTATCTTTTTTACTTTCAAATGAAAAGCTTAAGGCAAATTCTTCTGGTTTTAATAAAGAAAAGAATTCTTTAAAATATTCTTTTTGGATTTCTGAGTATGGATTCATACCTATAATGTATAGTTTTTTGATTTCATTTTTTTTCAGGCGTTCTGTTAATTTATTTATTTCATTATTTAATTCGTCTTCATTATAACCGAGAGGTGTATCATCCTTTATTTTTCCCTTAGTGAATCCTTTTGCCTTTTCTGCGCTTTCAATGAGTTCTGAATAGTTTTCATTTTCAATTTTTACAACCCCTTGATGTATTATGTAATCATTTGAAAATAACCTTCCCCTGTATAAATATTCAGTATTACTTCTGGAATTTTTAGTTAATAGTATTGAACCTGGAAATGTTGCAAAGTCCAGTATACAGCTTTCTGTTGTATCCCCGTAGTGTCCTCGCAGGTTCGGATATTGTTGGAATTCTTTTAGCGCATGGACTATTAATAAGTTGGAGTGAGTGTATACATCTATATTTTTGTCTTTTGTTTCGTTTAGTATATTTAGTAAATCTGCAAAGTTATTTCCCGATACAAGAATTGCTTTACCTTTTCTTGTAGAATGAGATACGTTGACTTTTGAAATCCCTCCAAATTTTTTTAATAAAAGTTCACTTATTTCAAACTGGAGTTTGTTATCTATTTCTGCAAGTTCTGATATACTGTCTTTAATTTGCTTGTTACTTACTTTTCCATGATTAAACATATCAAGTATGGTTAATATTTTTTGATAAACATTGTCATCAAAATCTTTGAATTCGTTTAATTTTATCAGATTCATGGATGCACTTTTCAGGAGAATTTGTAAAATTGAAATAAGATTTTTTTGGCCGGAAGTTAATTTATTATATTTTTCTAAAAATAATTTTTCTCCTTGGGCTATTGCTTTTGATACAGTTGTATTTTCATTAAATTCCAATTGGTTTTTTAAATCTTTAGCGAATATTCCTTTTTGAGTGCAAATTTCATGATACGCTTTTTTTGCTTCAGTATATAGTTGATAATCTTTTGCAAGTATTGCATACAATTGTTTTTCACTAAATTCATTTATTGAGACTAAACTGGCTAAATCATTGATAATCTCATATTTTATTGAAACGTTATTAGCTCCTAACTTTTCGAGTTTTATGATATAATAAGCAAGTTGTTTTATAAAATAAATTATTATTACTTGAAGCGAGGCGATATTAGGAGCGATAGAACATGCTCCTCTGGAGGTACATTCATTTGTATCTATATAAGTATTTTTAAATTCATTATAATTATTATACATGGCTGTCCCTGCTTATATTTTTTTCTACATATTCAATAATTTTGTCTGAATCATATATTTTATCATTCGTATCTTCATTATATAAAAATGGAACCTGATCAATTCCTCCAATTGATAGAAGTCTTAATACATTATCATTGTTGCTGGTATCAAATTTGTGATATTTAATATTATGCTCTTTCATATATTTCATGACTTTTTGACAATAAGGACATGTGTCCAGTGTATATAAATCAATCATTGTTCCCTCCTTCTTTGAGCTAATTATAAAATATTATTGGGATAATAAATTAGCTATTTGATTAGTCTTTATATTTAATTATTTGTTGTTGCAAAACTTAAGTGTTTATACTAAACTGTGCCTATGAATAAGAAGAATATATTATTTATTTTTGGAACAAGACCGGAAGTTATAAAACTTGCACCTGTTATATTAGAGCTAAAGAAATATCCGGACAAATACAAAGTTATTCTCTGCAATACAGAGCAACAAAAAGAATTATCAAATCAAACATTGAGTTATTTTAATTTAAAGGCTGATGTGAATTTGGATTGTATGCGTCCAAATCAATCTTTAGCGGAAGTTCAATCAAGAATACTTACAGCACTTGATGGTGTTTTTGCCCATAATAATATTGACGCAACTATAGTGCAAGGTGATACGATGACAGTATTGTGCGGTGCTTTAACAAGTTTTTATCGTAAAATTCCAGTCTTTCATGTTGAAGCAGGACTTCGTTCTTATGATATTTTTGAACCTTTTCCTGAAGAAATTATGAGGCAAATGACCTCCAGAGTTGCGGAATTAAATTTCGCACCCACTGAAAAAAATAAAAAAGCTTTATTAAAAGAAGATATACCTGATAATAAAATATTTGTTACAGGTAATACTGTTATTGATGCATTATTTTGTTTGTCTGACGATACTATGAATAAAGCTGAAAGTTTTTATTTATCAAATAAGATTCCGGTTGATGATAAGTTGATATTAATTACTGTTCACAGACGTGAAAATCACGGAAATAGAATTGACAGAATTTTGGATTCTATTGAGTATCTTGTAAATAAATATACTGATCATCATTTTGTGATACCTGTTCATCCAAATCCAAATGTTAAAGATAAAATATATTCTCGCTTGGATAAGTATAAAAATATATATTTATTAGCACCTTTAGATTATCCTTATCTTGTTTACTTAATGAAGAATGCAAAACTTATTTTGACAGATTCAGGTGGTATTCAAGAAGAGGCTCCGTCTTTTGGCTGTCCGACTCTTGTTATGAGATATGAGACTGAACGCCAAGAAGGTATAGATGCAGGTGTCTCAGTTTTAGTCGGAGCTGAGTATGATAAAATTGTGGGATTGAGTTCTGAAATTTTAAATAAATCACGTTCTGAGTCTCGTCTAAAGGTTCAAAATCCTTATGGAACCGGTGATTCTGCAAAACGTATTGAAGCTATTATTTCTTCATATTTTGTACATCACTAAATTATTATAATAAAATAAAAAAGCAAGTTTTTTTAACTTGCTATACATAAAATGTTTTAGGGATATATTTAAGTTTTCGAGGTTTAAAATCTATCTGATGATTGATGTTAATCTTTCATCAATTTTTCTGTCAATCTTTTTAAGCATTCTTCTCATTCGCATGTCTTTATGAGAGTTTATGCTAGGATTTGATAGAATTTCATTTCTATATTGTTTATATAATTCAATTTCTCTATCTTTTATGTCTTTTTTAATCAAAATTTTGTTATCTTCTTCTGAAATATCTTTTGAAACTTTGAAAATTACAGCAAATAGTGCAAGAACAAAGATAATCCACAATGTTTTCTCTAGTGGTACGGTTTCTCCCACAATTGCGGCTTCACCATTACTTGGTTCCATTATTATTGTTGAATCATTGATATTGTCAGCTGTTATATATATATTTAGTTTATTTGGTGCTATATTTTCAACAACCAAACTATCAATGTTATTAGTTCCTTTATATAATGCATTTACTGTATCTGAAGAGGTAATTCCACTTAATTCAAGAACCATTTCACGTTCTGACGGTGATTTTTTAATTACTTTTGCCATCTTATCTGAGCCAAGTATAATATTATATCCTGTGTTATTTCTTTCTAAAGTTATTGTGTGCAGATAATTGCTGTTAGCAAAAGCTGCTACTGATGTTAATGCAAATGTAATTAAGAATCCGAATATCAAAAATAGTTTTTTCAACTTCTCTTCCTCCCTAATCTACATATCAATACTATAACTCTTTGGTGAAATGCACATCAATCTATAGGTTTAGATGTCTAAGTCAAAGGTTTTAAATATTTGGTTTGGTAATCATCAAATAATGAACATGGCATGAATAAAATAGGCTTTCTGTCTAATATTATTTTTTTATTCATTCTTATTTGTTAACATTTGTAACGAAAATAATTCATGCTGAAATCAGATAAATTTTTTATCCTTTATATAAGTGTAGAGAATATTGAGATATTAGGAGATTAAAATGATACTATTATTCAATTCAAAGGCTTCAAAATCATCAACAACTAATAAAAACTCAAATGTTAAAAATCATCCTGTTGAAAACTCAGGTATTTTAGCAATGAGTTTAAGTGATGCGAAAAGCACTTTGACAATGGGTGAGTATGATTCTTATATATCTTCTAATCCGGTTGCAATAAATTATGCAGCTTATTCAAACTCAGCTGATTATTCTTCAGATAGTGATTATTCTGGATTTATGGGTTCTTTTTCTTCTGCAATTGCAACTTTAGGTGATAGCGGAATGGCATCAGCTTCATTTGGTGGAGCAGCTTTCTCAGGAGCTTCTTCATTCTCTTGTTCTTCAAGTTCTTCATTTAGTTCAGTTGGTTAATTAAATTATATATAATAATGATGGATGAATAATAAAGAGTAGATAAATCTGCTCTTTTTTTTATTATTAATATTGTATTTTACAATTGTAACAAACTCTTAATAATTTTCTCTAAGTGCTAAAGTTTTATGGGATTATGCCGACTATACAGATAAGAAAAGTTACAAGGAAAATGAAAGGATCGGCTAACAATGGGAATGGCGGCATCACAAGCCAGATTATTATCGATAACAGCTCGTTTAGCTGATAACGAGTTGAGATCACAAACGATTAATAATGCTAAAATGCGCTTGGCTACTCAAAGTTCTCAAGCTAGTGAAAGTTATATTAGCGCATTAAATGATGCTAATTTAATGTTTTCAAATTATGATGCTGAAGGAAATTCTCAATCTCAGTTGTTAACTTATAATGCTTTAACTGCTTACAGTTCATATAATAACCAATATGGTCTTGTAAATTCATCAGGGCAACTTTTGGTTAGTGAATCTGAAGCTGATTTATTCGAAAAATCTAACGGAAATTTAAACGCATATTTAAAATCACATGGGTTAGAATATACAACTACATATTTTGATCAATTAGGTAATATGGTTAACGAAGGTTATCCTGTACCATTCGATGTTATTAGTCCTGAAACTTTAAGAGAAATGTACGAAGCTTATGGCAGTTATGAAAATTCATTAGAAACTGATAAGTTTGAAAAATTTTACAAAGATTATGTTGATGCAGATAATGCATTAAAAGTTGGTTCAAAAGAAATTATGGAAAGTTATTTATTATCAAACAATAACTCTCCAAAAATTTCTAAAGATTCAACTAATCTTATATCTATTGATATTTTAGGAAATGCTCAAGAATTGGCTCAAAAGTTTAAGAATGCATTTACAAATTCAAATAATACATATAGTATTCCGAATTTGAAAAATATGGGACTTACTGATGAGGGTGCTACTGCAATTCAAGAAATGTTGGATTCTGTAAGTTTTGAAAGTTCATCAGTAGGTAAGATTGAAGAATCTCTTCCTGGAGTTTATACAAGAGGTGATGATGGTTCTGAAACTATTGTGATTACCGACGATGCTACAGGCGTTGAAATTACTTTTACAAAAGATGCCAGCGGTACTATTACAGTTACAGGCAATCCTGAATTATCATATACTGACACTGAAAATCCTGAAGACAACTATAATTATACTTATACAATAGGTTCAACGCTTTTGGATACTGTGAATTCTTTAAAATATGACTCAGTTGAAGATAAGCATAGCTTTAATGTTAGTTTGGATGCAGACGGCACTGTTGATGCAAAATCAGTATATAAATATAATTTATCTCCATCAAGCGGTGATGAAATTGGTTTTAAGCAGGCTCTTGATGAACTTGCAGAATCAATTTTGGATGCAATTCGTACTACAGAAGAATACTTCAACTATGGTGCATTTGCAGATAAATTACTTGAATGGAGAGAAACCGGTACAGATTTAGCAGCTAAAGGTATTGATATTAATAAAGTTTTAAAATCTGGTAAGACTTATACTGAAGTTTTAGATGAATATAAAACTATAAAAGATGCTTATTTAGGTTTTATTGAAGTTGGTTATAAACCGTCAATTTTGGAAAAATCTCCATTAGAACAACTTATTGAAGATGGTAAACTTACAACAAAGGATTTATTAGATACTGATAAACTTCTTAAAATTCTTGCTGAAAATAATATTGCTTTTACAAATGAATATAAAACAGTTATTCAAGAGTTCATTGTGGAATCTATGATAGAAGAATATGGTGAACCTAAGTATGCCTGGGTTGACGAAAATGATACTGCTAATACCGGAAATGCTGATGCAAAAGCTCAGTGGTATACTAATATGTTTAATAGAATGAAACAAGGGTATAAAATTATTGAAAATGGTCTTGCCTCTTCTTCTGAATGGCTTGAATTTGCTTTAGAAAGTGGTCTTGTAACTATGGAACAAGTTGATAAATCCTTTAACTGGAAATCTTTGGATTATAAAACTTGTAGTAATATTACCGAAGAAACTGATAACAGTGAGCTTGTTGCAAAGGCTGAAGCAGAATATAACAGAGCAATGAAAGATATAGATGCCAAAGATAGTATCTATGATATGGAATTAAAAAATATTGATACTGAACATACTGCATTGCAAACTGAATATGATTCAATAAAAAGTGTTATATCTAAGAATATTGAAAGAACCTTCAAATTTAATCAGAATGGCTAAGTTGGCTAGTTTTTAGTAAATAAATATTAATCCTCCTTCCCTATTTTCTTGTATTTTAAATTTGATTATATAAAATAGAAGTATCTGTTAAGTTTATATAAGAAAGGGTATTGGGTAGGATGATTAAATTCGATTACAGAAACGCTGATGCTTTAGTCGTAGGAGCAGAAAACGGTCTTAATCTGTCTCAAGAATTTGACGAATACAAAGATAAAATTGCATGGATAATTGCAGATTTGAACAAACGAAAAGATAAACCAGGTCAATGGCTTCAATGGATGAATCTTGGCTATAGTGAAGAAACTGTTTGGTATGTAAAAGAATATGCTGCTCTGGTTCGTAATAGATTTGATAATCTTTTAGTCTTGGGTATCGGAGGTTCTGCTCTTGGAGGTTTAGCTGTTACTGAAGCTCTTCTTAAACCATATTGGAATTTATTATCAAAAGAGCAAAGAGATGGTTATCCTAGAATTTTCTTCCTAGATAATATTGATCCGGATTCTATAAATGGTTTATTAAATATTCTTGATTTGAAAAAGACATTAATTAATGTAATTACTAAATCCGGTGATACCGCTGAAACAATGTCTCAATTTTTGATTGTTAAAGATAGATTAGAAAAAGAATTGGGAGATGATTATAGAAAAAATATCGTAGCAACTACCGACAAGAAAACAGGTATATTACGCCAAATTGCAGAACAAGAAGGGTATAAAACTTTTGTTGTGCCGGATGATGTTGGTGGAAGATTTTCTGTTTTTTCTGCTGTTGGATTATTACCGTTTGCTTTACTGGGATTAGATATTGATGAAATAACAAATGGTATAAAAGATATGGATTTGGCGTTAAAAAATACAGATATCAAAGAAAATATCGCAGCTCAAAATGCTTTAATCCAGTACTTGATGGATACTAAAAAGGGTAAAGATATATCTGTTATGATGCCATATTCAAGCAGGTTAAAGTATGTAGCAGATTGGTATGTGCAATTGTGGGCCGAATCTTTAGGTAAAAATGAAGATTTAAGCGGAAATCATGTTCATGTAGGGCCAACTCCTATCGCTGCATTAGGTGCTACTGATCAACATTCACAAATTCAGTTATATAATGAAGGGCCTAATAATAAAATTATCAATTTTATTAGGGTTGAAGAATTTGATACTATTTTAGAAATTCCTAGAATTTTTGAGTATACTGGTATTGGCTATCTGGGTGGAAAAACAATCAATTCATTGCTCAATGCGGAAGCTGATTCAACTCGAGTTGCTCTATCAGATTATGCACGTCCAACAGTTACAATAACATTACCAAAAGTAGACGGGTATAATATTGCACAACTTTTATATATGCTAGAAGTACAGACTGCAATTGCAGGTGAATTGTATAATATAAATACATTTAATCAGCCGGGTGTCGAGCAGGCTAAGAATTATACATACGCTCTTATGGGGCGTGCGGGTTATGAAGATTCTGCAAGGTCATTGCAGGCTAAAATGTCTTTAGCATAGCTTTTTTACTTATGAAGAATATCTATAATATAATATCTATAATATTTTTATTTGTTATGTCTGTTTTGATGTGCTCACAATATAGTATTGCTATGGCAAATTCTTCAAATAAGGTTTTGACTGGTTCTGTAACAATGGTTCCGAATTCATTTTATGGAACTTGGAGAGTAACATCTAAAATTATTGATACTGATTCACCTATTACGTTTAAGCAAAATAGTTTAGATTTATGGAACTTATCAAGAACAAATAACGTCATAACTTTAAGTAATCCATTTAACGGTGCTAAAGCTGATATAACAATTAACAAAGCTGAAACTAATTATGTAGTTTTTAAAAAGTCAGGAAAATATGGCAATAAGATTTTGACTGATACTGTTGAAATTGAGTTAAATGGGGATACCTTTAAAGGTTTTGATTCTATACAATTGGATACTTATTCGGATGTTAGTGGTAAAATTATAAAATCAGAAACTGCAAAGTATGCAATTGTAGGTGAAAAAATTGCAGGTGAAAGTGTTGTAGGAAATTGAGGATAATAATATGCAAGTTTTAGAATTTGATGTAGTTATTTTAGGTGGTGGGCCTGCCGGGTTTTCAGCCGGATTGTACGCATCAAGAGGCGCGGCATCTACTGCTATTGTTGATATTAGTATGTTGGGTGGTCAACCGTCAAACTATTTAGAATTAGAAAATTACCCTGGTTTTGCAAAAATTGGCGGTTTTGAGCTTATGGAAAAATTTGAGGAACATGCTGATTTGTTTGGTATTAATAAGTTTCCGATGCAAGAAATTGTAGCTGTCGATTTAGTTTCAAATCCAAAAATTATAAAAACAAAGGATACCGAATATCGTGCTAAATCTGTAATTATTGCAACAGGTGCTAAACCTATGCAACTTGGGGTAGTTGGCGAACAAGAATTTATTGGACGTGGTGTCAGCTACTGTGCAGTATGTGATGCTGCGTTTTATAAAGATAAAGTTGTTGCAGTTGTCGGCGGAGGTAATTCTGCTGTTGAAGAAGCTATGTATTTAACCAAATTTGCATCAAAGGTATACCTAATCCATAGAAGAGATGAGTTAAGAGCAGATAAAATTGTTCAAGAACGAGCTTTTAAGAATGATAGATTAGAATTTATTTTTGATTCTGTTGTGTTGGAAATTAAAGGCGACGATTTGGTGCGTTCTGTACTGTTGAAAAATGTTAAAAATGCATCAGAATCTGAATTGTCTGTAGACGGAATATTTCCTTATATTGGAATTACACCAAATGTGGACTTTGTTCATGGACAGCTAGAACAGGATAAATCAGGATTTATAATTACTGATAGTACAATGAAAACGTCTATAGATGGAGTTTTTGCTATAGGGGATGTCAGAAATACTCCTTTAAGGCAAGTTATTACTGCTGCAGCAGATGGTGCTGTCGGAGCTGTTTATGCCGTAAAATATGCTGAATCTTTAAAAGAAGCAGTTGTTTAAATTTACTACTTATAAGTATAATTATTTTTTATACCGAATGTTTACATTCGGTATATTTATTAATATTAATTTATTTCCCTAATTATTAATAATAACTGCTAAAGTCTTGTTATATTACTCTTTTAAGTTCTATGTATTTATTCTTATTATAATTTTATATAAAGAAAATATTAATATTATAGTTCTGATATAAAGAATATGTAAGGAAATCGGATTTTGTATTTATTTTAATTTATAATAAAAGAGTAAAGAAAATAATTATGGAGATATGAATATGCAATCTTTAAACGAAATTCTATCAGAACTTGAACATGCAGATAATACAACAAAAAACAAAATTGAAAATGAATTAGTAAGTATCGGAGCTTCAGTTGTTCCTCAATTGGTGGATCAATTGCAAGTTGTAAGAGGTATCAAGCGTGGTGTAGTTGCAATGACTCTTATTCGCTTAGGTGATGCTTCTGTTAAATATTTAGAAAAAGCTGCTCATGATAATAAAGATTTTGAGTGGGTTGCAGAATACTTAATCAGAGAAATTAAGGGTTCAAAAGCAGCTTAATAATTTCATAATAAAAGCAATTAATTTAGAAAGATTGGCTCTTTTGTCAATCTTTTTTTATGTTAGTATATGTCTATGAGAGATTATGATAATTTGAAATATACATGTCTGTTTGGAGGAGGAGCAATCAGAGGTGCTGCTCATGTCGGGGTTTTAAGAGCTTTTGAACGTTTGAACCTTAAACCTACAACCTTGGCGGGTTCTTCTGTTGGTTCATTAGTTGCAGCTTTATATGCAGTAGGATTTACTTCTCATGAGTTATCTGAGGTTTTTTTATCTGTAAATTTTGAGCTGTTTAGGGATATTTCATTAGGTTTTAACAATAAGTTTGCATTAAGTAAAGGGGAAGTCTTTTTAGAGTGGTTAAGAGATTTAATTGAGCGAAAATATTATGGTCCTGCATATTTAAAAGGCCAGTGTAAGCGTGTTACATTTAGAGATATAGATAAAAATCTGGTAATTATAACTACTAATATGAAAGATTTTTCTTGTAAAGAATTTTCTACTTTTGAAACTCCTGATTTTGAAATTGCTATGGCAGTTAGAATTTCATGTTGCATGCCAGGTCTGATGCGCGCAGTAACCTTAGAGGATGATTTACTTGTGGATGGTGATTTAATGAAGGGAAAGCCTATGTGGTCCTTGTCCCGTAATATTCAAAAAGTAACCGACCGGATTCTTGAAATCAGGCTTGAAGGAACTTTTTCGGGTTCGGATCAAAATCCTTTGGAATATGTTAACGGCATGTATACTTGTATGACATCATCTGAGACATCATTTATCAAAAGTGTATACGGCAGTTGTGATAAATATGATTATCTGGTTATAAATACCGGTAGTGTTATCGTTGTTGATTTTAACTATCCTACATCAAAGCGACAAGCAATTATAGATGATGGGTATAGACAAACTATGGATTATTTTACAAATTATTTGCCTCTTAAAAAACAAAAAATTTGTGATATATATTTTAAAATTCTTGATGAATTGAGAAAAATTCAAGGATTTTTCCTTCTAAAGAAGTACCTGGCAGCTAAAAATTGTTTGGCAGAATTATTTATCTACCTTGCAAGTGTTAATAAGATAATAGACACAGATGTATATAGTGCCATTAGTGTCTTTCAAAAATTGCTGTTTGCTAATGTTAAATCTGGACTTTTGGGGCGTTCTTGTTGTGATAAAGCTGATACTATTTCTTCATCTTTAAATTCTATTATTCTTGATATTACAGCAAGAGTTGAAGAATTAGAAAAATATATTGATAAATTTCCTGTTTGACAATAAAGTTTGTTTATTATAACATTTATATATAGCCGAAAGGTTCTTGATAATTAAATATGCTCCAGTGGCGGAATCGGTAGACGCGTTGGACTTAAAATCCAATTGGGCGTATAACCCAGTGCCAGTTCAAGTCTGGCCTGGAGCAAACTTTAAAGACTCACTTATGTGAGTCTTTTTATTATATATTTTTTGTTTAAATTTTCGGCTCTATAGGTATTTAAATATGTTCATACCTTTTTCTAGAGCTTTAGCAGTATCTTCATCGGGTTCAAGTTTTCTATCAAAATCAAAATAAAATTGGCAATGTGTAGAAAAGCTTATTTCCGGTGGTAATATGAATGATGATCTAATGGTACAATTTTTTTGCAAAATATTACATATTTCATCCATATTTGTGCGTTCAAATGTTATATAATATGCATCAATTTCTTTGCCGTCAGATTTTACTGTAAAATTAACATCAGCACCAACTGCTTTTGCGTTTGGAAATCGTTTAGCAAATGATTCTGCGATGTCTTGATTTGTAGTTGAGCTATTTAAACTTATGTTGTCAAATTCTTTTTTTAATTTGGAATATGCAACTGAACATTGTGCATTTTTTATGAATGCTGCAGGATTATCCGGTGATTTTTTTACAAATCTAATTGCTATACTTAGCAAAACAACAGGAACTAATATATTGATGGCTATAGCCGTTGCTCCCCAAGTGGCCTGTGTTTTTCTGAAGTCTTTTGGTTTCATCCACCAATCAACCTGATATGCCCACATATTACCTTTTATACCGCAATAAAACTGTAAAATTGTATATAAAATCCAATTTATGCCAAGCGGAAGTTGAAAAATAATAAGAGGAATTGCTAAAAGTGTTATCCAGGCTTTATGCTTAATTCCCCAGATAAATGTCAAAAGAAATGCCCCCCAATTGAATTCTTTCAATTCTTTGGGCATATCTTTTCCTTTGTAACCAGTGAAAAATTCTTTCCAGTTCATTCTTTTATTTTAAAATTTAATTTTTATTGTGTCAAATATATCAATAATTAAGACTTTTTAGTTCTTTCATTTTTAAACTTAAAATTTTATATTTTAATTTATAGTGGTCTCTTAGTTTCTTTTTAAATACTATTTTTTTTAAAAATGCGCATTTTATATATTCAATGAAAATTTTATGTTGATTTTTTACTAGTTCTATTCGCCGGGTGTTTTCTGCAGTTTCGACATTCAAACGGTCCATTTGAGCAAAGAATAATTTATCATTTTCAGAAAAATTTTTGTCCTGACTATCTGATTCTATTGCATCTAACAACCATTTTTTTGACCTCATTATTTCTGAATTAAGTTCACTGAATCTGTTTGAGTAGTCAATATTGTTAAATAAATCATTTCTTGAATATATTTCTTCTGATAATTTAAGTTGTCTGTTTTCTAATTTTACTGTTTTTAGTAATGTGTCTAATCTTGTATCAGTTTCTCCTATTCGTGGAGATATAACAAAAAAGTTTTTATTAAATAATAGAGCAAAGCAAGTTCCATGGAATGAATCACCTACATAATAATCACAATTTTTAATATAATATAACCAGTCTTCAACAGGTAATTTCCCTTTCATGTTGACTGCTTTTAGTCCAAGTTTATTTGCGGTGTAGTTTATTGCTTTTTTCTTTGCTGGGGTCATTGTGATGATATAATATGCCAAAAATTTGGAATCTTTTTTCTTAGATGTTTGAGCAATTTTTTCATATTTTTCTTTATTAATGTAAAAAACCGGATCCCAAATTTGAGTACTATTTATGTTAAATGTGTTTTGTAGTATTTCTACTCCGCTGGTTTCTCTAACTGATATTGCATCAAATCTTTGCAGATATTTTCTCATAATATTTTTGCTTCCTTCTTCACCATCATAAAAAGGAATTCCAAATGAAGCTGCACATGCTATTTTTTTTGCGTTATCATTTGCAAAATTTAGAAAATACTTGTCCCTGTGGTGATGAACACACCAATCTCTGAATACTTGGTCAGAACCAACAATAAATGTTCCTATATTTTTATTGAGATTTTTCAAATCAATGTAGTCTGCACA
Organism: Candidatus Gastranaerophilales bacterium; assembly: GCA_928722015.1. Lineage (GTDB taxonomy): Bacteria > Cyanobacteriota > Vampirovibrionia > Gastranaerophilales > Gastranaerophilaceae > Zag111. The sequence goes on from CAKMWI010000008.1 coordinate 248,342, forward strand.
AAAATTTGTCGTTGTCAAAAATTCTTTTTCAAATTTTTCGCTGATACTATTTTTATGTAAACGTTTTTCTATGCGAGGGTAATAGTTTATGGTTTTAACATTGTATCCTTCTTCTTTTAAAAATTCATTTAGAGCATAGTTTGTAAGTATTGCTCCTCTGTTTGGTACATACCAAAAATTTAATATACCAATATTGTTTTGTTTTCCAAGTGTTTTTTCATACACCTCATTAAAAGACTTTTCTGATGCTATCAAATTATAAAATTTATCTCTTAGAGGATGAGCAGCAAATGGTTTCTGGCAGGCCCTTTGCATTGCATATTTAAGAGGAACTTGTTTTATAGTTTTAAGTTTTGTTGTTTTACAAATGTCGTTAAATATTCTTTCTCCATTACTTGTATTAATTAGAAGTAGAGATGTTCCTAACTTATCGTCTAAATTTTTGTTGAATTTTTTAATGCCCAAAAAATCGGCTATAGTTATGTCTGATTGTCTTGGAAGTGTTGCAAATTTACAGTTTTCGCATGATTTGCTCATCGCAATTTTTGAATGGTAAATTTGCATGTATTTTTTATATAACTGTTTATTTTTTATTGTTTCAACTACAATTGAGGAGCAATTCCAACCTGAAAGTTTTTTGTCTCTAAAATTTATATCCGTTATTTTGTCATAAGTTTGTTCTACTTCATTGATAAATTTTTGAAATACTTTCGGTGATGGTGAATATGTACAATAAATATCAACCAATAATAATTTGTCATATTTTTTATTCAAGTAGTGTTTTAATCCGGCAACTTGACATGGACAACCTGAAAATAGTACATAATTTCCATTGTCTAAAAGATATTTTATCTGCTTGTATAAATTTTCAGAAATTTTACTTTGTACATATTTTGAGCCTCGTATTTTATGCAGCTCGTCAATTGTATCAATAATTATGTGTTCAACCATCCAATTTTTATTAAAAGCAGCTCCAACTACATATCCGTTGCGCTCAAAAATCCAATTCGCAAGTGCTGTAAAGGCCCCTCCGGAAGAACTTTGTATTCTTATATTGTCTTCATTCATCAAGGCATAGGCATCTGGCTGTTTTGTGTTTTCTTCTTTATAATTCAATATAGGGCAGCTTTTTTTGCATAACCCGCAGTTGGTGCATTTGTCTTCTTTTATCACAGACCTGTAATATCCATTTTTATCTTGAACTATTTCAATTGCTCCATTTGGACAAACATTTGCGCATGCAGCGCAGCCTGTGCAGTAAATTTCGTCAATTATATATTTCATTATTTATTTTCCTTTCGCTATTCTCAATTTCGTTTAGTATTTCATTTTTACAATCTTGGTATTTTATAACTTTTTCTAAATAATTTTTGTTATACATATTATTTATTGATGTCCAATAATACATGTTTTCTTCAAAACTTAAATCCGATTTAACTTTGAATAATCTATTCATTTCATTTTTTTGAGCTTCTTCAGTTATTGTTATGAATCTCATTGATTCGGGGTATAATATAATTTGGTTCTCAATTCCACATATTGTGATTAAGTCTGTAAATCCGGAACGTAAAGAAATATTTGCACTGCAAAGACTGGCAAAATAGCATTGTTGTGCTAATGGTAAGTATATTTTTTCAAAATTATTATATAATAATGTGTTGGTATTAAAGACAACTTTGTATCCGTGTGATTCCAGTTCTTTTCCAATTTTTATCCAAAATGAAGAACTTATTTCTTTTTCATCATACGAATTTGCATGAGGAGAAATCATTATTACTTTTTTGCCGTTAGAAATTTTTTCAAAGAGGTTATTTACTTTTTGCTTTATTTCTGTAGGAAAGTTCGGAATTTCTAAGTCAACTTTATTTAAATTTAACATTTTGGCATAAACTTCAACAAAATTTTCGGATTTGTTCGATTCTGCTTCATTGAATACATGATGCGATAGCTCATATAGCATTCCTTTTTGTAGTCCGTAAGTGTTATGGTCTTTTTCTACAATTGATTTGGTACAAGTTGCGTAGTAAATTTCTCTGGGAATTTTTATAGCTTTATCTGCAAAATTCAAGGAATGAATGAATTCAAGTTGATTTGCATTTTTGTAAAAAATGAGTATTTTACCTCCATGTTCTTTTTTAAATTGTTTTAATAGTGAACAGCCTATGATAAAATCTCCCCATGGCCAAAAGGGAACAAAAATCCAATAGTCGGCATATTTTTTTTGTATTTCTTTTTTGAACATCTTGAGTGCTATTTTTGAAAAAGTCATATTGATTTTATTTCTTAAGTCAATACGCTTTTTTCTGTTGGGAATAATAATATTTATGATACTTTTTAATATTTTGCTAATTATAATAATTGGGTAATACATAGCCTATACTCTTTCATATTCATGTTTTAAGTTTGATATTGCTTCTTTATAGTTGCCATTCTTTTTAAATAGCGTTGCAGTTCCAAGAACATAACCTTTAACGCCAAGGTTTGACCATTTTTCTATTCTTTCTGGTGTTACTGCTCCATCTAGAAAAATTTCAAAGTTATATTCATCTTTTAGTTTAAGTAATTTTTCTATTTTTTTATCTACATACGTTAAATATTGTCTGCCTGCGTGTCCAGGATTTACGCCAAGGACTAAGACTCTGTCTACCGTGTTTAGGAGTTCTTCTATACTTGGAATTGATGTACCAGGATTTATTGCTATTCCTGCTTTTGCTCCGGCCTTATGAATTTTTTCAATTGTTGTTGCAGGATCGGTATCGACTTCCGGATGAATATAAATGATATCAATGCCTAATTTAAATAGTATATCAAGGTAGTTGTATGGCTTTTTTACCATTAAATGTGCATCTACTTTTTTATTTGTTGAATTTTTAATAAATGCCATGTCTTGATAACCCATGCCAAAGTTATCAACAAAGCTTCCATCCATTATATCTATGTGAAAGGAGTCTATGCCTGCACTTTCAAGTTCTCTTACTTCTTTCTCAAGGTTTGCGTAATTTGCGCACATCATTGATGCAGAAAGCTCTATATTCATATTATTTATCCTCCTTTATTACGGGTCTTGCGATGATAAATGTAGAATTATTTAATTTAATATATTCATTAGGTTCCAGAACAATGGTTATGCCTGTGTGAATATTTATTCCATCTATAGTTGTTTCTCCAGCTAGAACAGTGAGGCACTCAAGTGTTTCTGACATATTTTTATACTCGGAAACATTTTTATATAATCTGGTTGAGTAAAGTCTTTCTACAATTTCGTTATTATTATATTTCTGTTTTCTGGATTTTAATTTAGGATTGATAGCTTTTAGTGCTTTTTCTATATGAAGTTCTCTTTTTTTACCTGCATCATCGACTCTGTTAAAATCAAAGAATCTGTATGTAAGATTACAATTTTCTTCTATTTCATAAAAAAGTGCTCCGTGTGTAGCGGCATGAATTGTGCCTTGTTCAACAAATACGTAGTCTCCCTTTTCTATTGCCAGATGGTCAATGATATCTTCTTCAACTCTGTTTTGAACTATTTTTTCTTTGATTTCTTCTATAGTGTTAAGTTTGCAACCATTAAACAACCAGCCGTTTTCCGGTGGTTCTAAAAAGTACCAAGATTCATTTTTCCCAAATTTCCTTTTTTCAATTTCTTGGGCACATGCATCATCCGGATGTACTTGGATACTTAAATCCTCTTTTGGGTCAACGAGTGCTATTACAAATGGAAATTCTTCATATTTCCCCAGACCAAATCGGTCTTTATTTTGTTCAAAATATGTTTTAAATAGCGTATTCTTTAATTTTCCATTTAAAATTGTGCTTTCAAATTCTTTATTAGAGACTAAAGAATATAAATGTCCAAGTTTGTTATGTTTTTCCGGTGCAAAAGGAATTAATTTTTTGCCACCCCATATTGTTTCATGTGAAATAGGTTTGAGTATAAGCATTTTATCTCCCTATAATGTTTCATCTATTATTACTTCAAAATCCGCTAAACCTTTATTTCTTTCCGGGCTCACCGCATACGCGCATTTTAACCCTGAAGGTTTATTATCGTTAAAAAGAATTCTTTCACCCATAGGCATTTCGAATAGTATTTCGTTGTACCTAATGTTATTTTCTTTTAAAAATTGTTCAGTTTTACTGCGAGCTTCTTTTTCTCTGGCAGTCATTATAAGAATATAATCATTTTCAGGTATTGATTGCAAAAATTCTTTTGCTCCAGGTAAAAATTTATCTTTTCCTTTTTTATATCCGTTGTGTTCTACCAGTGTTCCGTCAAAATCGAATATCCATGTCTTATTTAGTGCTGATAGTTTTAAAATATTCTCTTTTAAAAGCATTGTTATCTCCTTCTATACATTCATTAAGCAGATATAATCCGTTATAGTATGCGAGGCACATAGAATCAAAATCTTCCCATGCATGACTTGCAAGAGAGAGCCAGATTATTGAGTGGATTATCTTTAGTTCGTCAATATTACATGCAGGAATTTTTGAAATAAAATAATCTGTTAGTTCTTCCCAGCCACCTGAATTAATTGTATAGTTGACTTCGGTGTTTGTAATACTAAGATTGAAATTTTTGATATTAAATTGGTCAAAATTTCCGTTTATTGAGTAGTATAGTTTTGCCCAGTCATACCGAATATCCCCAAGAACTTTTTGTGAACCGAAGTAGCCTCGTGCATCTATAAAGTATATTTTCCCATTTTTATCAATCATTGTATTTGTAAGTGTACAATCTCCATGAATTGGGCAATATACAGTGCTAAATAATCTGTTTTCTACTAAATTTCTTAAAAATGTTGAGTCTGTCATTATATTTTTGCAGTGTTTTCCATTAATGGTTATATAGTCATTATCAGAAAACGGTATTGCCTGTCTTATACTTTGTATTCTTTTAATTGTTTTTGTATAATATTCTTCTTCTAAATCCCAATAATTTGCAGGTTTATTTTCATAGCCATGCATTTTATTTATTGATTTTATAAGATTATCTATAACAGTTTTCTTTTCATTTAGAGAAAGTTCTGCATTAAATATATTTGTTCCGTCTATTTTACTCATTGTAAGAGGTTCCAGTGAATATATTTCCGGTATTGAATCAAAACCATATTCTCGCATTTGTTTGTACCAAACAACTTCTCTGTCGATAAGCTTTTGTCCTTCAGTTGTTAATCCTGTTTTTATTACTTTATCTGTTGTAAATTCCATTTTGTTGTATGGTCTGCATCTGTTTTTAGTTGAAGAAATTTTTTCTATAGCTTCAATTGTTCCTGTTTCTTTTGAATTTTTCATTGATAGAGGCGTTAGTGCAATTCCTGAATTTTTTAACCATTGTGTGAATGAGCCTTCAGCTGGAAAATCGGAAAATTTTGACTTGTTATTGAATATATAGCAACCAGCTACTCCATATTCTGTTGATGCTATTTTTTCTAGTGTATTATTTTGAAAACTCCAACTGCATTTGAAATTTTCGGATATACCAATGTATGATTTATTTTTATCCAAATTAGATATATCAAATTCCTGACTGAGTATTATATCTGACCAAATCAGCATAAATTGTTCATCATCTGCTATATATTTTAATGCTTCTTTAATTCCGCAGGCGTTTCCGGTTCCTGTTGCTTTAATGAGAATATATTTTGCGCAACAGAATGTTTGTAAGTATTTTTCCAGGACATTAAATTTATAATCTCCGATTATTACAAATTCAGCCTGTGGATATTTTTTAAACATGTGGAAAATAATTGGTAAATTATTTACCGGAACGATACATTTTGGTTTGTTTTGAGTTAGATGTCCTAATCGGGTACCTTTACCTCCTGCCTGAATAATAATTTTCATCTTACTTAATCCTCATATTTACTGTGTCTGAAATCCAATTAATTATTTGTTTTTTGTATTCTTGCGAATATGCTATTTCATATATATTTTTTCTTTCTGGAAATATCCCTATAATGGAATAACATTTTGAAACTTGGGATTCTGGAATTTTGTCAAATCTATATCGCTTTTTGAAGTTAGTGTATAAAACAATATGCGGTTTATTGGTTTCAGATAATATCTCTGATAATCCGCTTCTTAATGATATTATTGCAGTGGCCTTAGATGCTAGAGTATAAGCTTCTCCTATGCTGAAATTTTTATTATTTCTTATTGTTTTTATATGGAGCTGTTTTTCCAGTTCATTCCAAAATTCTTCGTCTAAGCATTCGCATGTATTTGCTTTAGTAGAAATAAATATAAATTTACTGATATTATGCTCTTTTAAATATTCAGATACGTTTTTTTGTACTTCAGGTTTGATTTTTATTTTGTTAATTTCAAAAATATTTTCTTTTGATAGCATAAAATAGTTATATATCTCAGATAAATAATGGCACTGACCAAGTCTAACTTTATCCTCTGTTTCTATATAAAATTTCATTGGAAATGCTGTATATACATATTTATTATCTATAGTGAAATATTTTTGACTTGTTTCATACTTGAGGTTTGTAAGAAGTTTGCAATCGATATCTGGAGTCAGCATTTCAATTAACTCAAGATGGTACTTTTTTGTCGCAATAATAATTGGAGTATCTGATTTTTCTATCAGTCCGTTGAATATGTATTTCAGGAATAGATAAGCTTCTCCAAGATTTGATTTAAGTATGAATATTTTATTATATTTGTTACTAAGGTATTTTTTTAAAATTCTTTTTGTTTGTTCTGTTTTATTTATTTTCTTTTTAAAAATATCAAGAATGTTATATTCAATACTGTCATCATCTTCTGTTCGAGTAATTATTTTTCTATTACAAATGTTTATTGTTCTGGTTTCTGTGAAGTTCTTATAAATTTTTTCTTTAGAAATTAGCCCAAGAAATATTTTAGTCTTGTGGTTATAGTCTTTTTGTTCTGAAAATAATTTGATACCAAATAAATTATACTCTTTTTTATTTTTTGATAAATTCAATGCAAAGTGCTCCAAATTTTAAACTTGAATTAAATCCTGCTGTCTAAATTGTGCTTCGTATAAACTTTTATATGCCCCGTTTTCAATTTTTAGAAGTTCTTCATGTGTTCCTTCTTCGACAATATGTGCTTTGTTTACGACAATTATTTTATCCGCATTTTTTATCGTGGATAGTCTATGTGCGATTACAAATACTGTTTTGTCTTTCATTAAATTATCAATCGCTTTTTGCACAACTGCTTCGGCTTTATTATCAAGAGCAGATGTGGCTTCATCCAGGACAACGATAGGTGCATTTTTTAGAAAAGCTCTTGCTATTGCTATTCTTTGTTTTTGGCCTCCTGAAAGTCGAATTCCACGTTCTCCTATTTCTGTATTTAATCCTTTTTCAAGGGATGTTACAAATTCTTCAAGGCATGCCATTTTTACTGATAATTTAATTTCATCTTCTGTTGCATCGGGTTTACCAAGTAATATGTTTTCTTTTATTGTGCCGGAAAATAAGAAATTATCTTGAAAAACGACGGCGATGTTTGCTCTTAAAGAGGCAAGTTCAAAGTTTTTTATATTAACACCGTCGAATAGTATTTCTCCTGATTCTAAATTGTAAAACCTTGGTAATAGATTTACCAGTGTTGTTTTTCCGCCTCCGGAATTTCCAACGAAGGCTGTTGTTGTTCCGGCTTTTACTTTAAAGTTTATATTTTCCAGTACGTCAGGTAATTTAGGACTGTATCTGAAAAATACATTTTTATATTCAATACTTTCATTAAGCCCTTGCATTTTTATGCAATTTGGATTGTCCAAAATTTGCGGTTTACGGTTTAGCATTCCAAAGATTCTGTCAATTGCCATAAACGAAAATTGAACATCATTTAGATTGTTACCGAGATTTTTTATAGGTGTGTAAAGCATAATTAATGCAGTTATGAAAGAGACAAAATTTCCGCTTGTAATGGTTTTTGTTATAATTAAATGGCTGCCGTATCCTATAGCTGCACCTATTCCTATTGAAACTATTACATGCATCATAGGGGAAAGCCAAGATGTCCTCTGTGTGATTTTTATTTTAAAGTTAAATATATTATCTTGTACTTCATCAAATTTTTTCATTTGAATGTTTTCGAGGTTATATGAGGTGATAGTTTTGTTTCCTGCGTAGGTTTCATTATAGATGGTTATGATTTTTGAGCCTGCTGTAACCGATTTATTCATAACTTCTTTGATTCTGTCTCTAATTTTTGCTAAAGGAAGAAATGCGCATCCTAGAACTGTTATAGCTATTATTGAAAGCTGCCAAGAATTGTATATTAAAACTGCAGTGAGAGATATTGAAGAAAATAATCTTGATATAAAAGTTTTCAAGTTATTTAGTAACCCGCTGCAGGCAAGATCTGCATCTTTATTAAATCGATATATAATGTCTCCTGATTTTCTTGAGTCAAAAAAAGCTGTTTCAAAATGTAGTAGGCTCTTATATAAATCTCGTTTTAAATCATTTGTTATTTTTCCTCCAACCCAGGTATTGAGGTATATTGCAAGGTAATTTAGTAATCCTTGAATGCATGTGAATAATACTATTCCTAAAGGTATGTACCATGGTGAGTGTATTGATTTATCAACCATGACGATGTCCATATAAGGCTTTAGCGCCAGCGCTATTACTGCGTCCAGTGAACCTATTGGAATGCAAATTAGAATGGCCATTATTGCTCTAAAGCTGTATGGCTTTATATATGGCCACATTCGCTTATAATTTTTGACAAACTCAATTTTTGCAACTTTTGATTTAATTTTATCCATAGAAGTAATCCCAAATAGAAAGTTCTCTCCTTTGACAATTTTAATATGGTGAACTTGAAATGTGAGAATTTACAAAAAAAAGATTAGCCGAGTGGCTAATCTTTACGTAATATAAATTTACAATCTGTCAATTATTTATAACACTATCGAATCCATTCCAATTAAATGATTTTGTGTTTACTTTTAGTGAATTTTGGGCCGGATTTTGAGTTTTTAACTCTTTAAATTGGTCTTTAAAATCTTTTTTTAAATCAAGCATGGGAAGATTAAATTCTTTTGCTATTTTATCAATTTTAATATCATAGTTTATTGCAAGAATTTTAGCTTGAGTAAGTAATCCAACAATTATTGCATGGAATCTCATTGCAATTAAATACTCGGCTTTTGACAAATTTTCTATAATTTCTTCATTTGTAAGATTATAATATAATTTTGTTTTTATATCCGGATTGAGCAGGTTAACTGCTTTTTCAAACTTCTTGCAGATATCTGTATCGATTGAATCTTGAAATGAATAAATTTCTATATTTTTATCAGGAAATTCTTTGCAAACTTTCTGTGCAAGTCTGTCTATAAAGTCTTCACTCATTGTTCTAAAGTTTCGTAACTGTACTGCTACAGTATTTGATTTTATTATTTTATTTGTTTCTATAGAAAATATTGGATCGCATAGCAGGTCTGCTTTTATTCCCCAATTTTTTAGTAATTCTAAACTCTTTTCATCTCTTACGCTTACATAGTTACAGTGTTTTAGGAGATTTTTTGTAAGAACTATTCCTATAAAACTATTTATAGGTCCAATTCCTTGAGCAAAAATAATAACAGTTTTTCTTAATACTAGTCCGACAAATATAATGAATAAATAATATATAAGACTTTTTAAACTTGTCGCATCTTGTAAAAGACTACCGCCACCGGATATTACTACATCTGATTTTGATATTGCACCTATTATATCCGGAATTTTAAATGTATAAACACTACGTATATGTTTATATTGTTTCATCGTATATTTAGGATCCGAAGATATAACTGTAATTCTGTGTTTATCAAGTTTTAATTTTTTTATCAGCACAGATAAAATTGCTTCGTCTCCAAAATTTTTAAATCCAAAATATCCTGATAAAACAAATCTTTTACTCATTAAAAATCCTCAGTTTTGAAGATATTATAGACTTCTTCATAGTGAGGGATTGATTTTACGGCTCCAATTCCCTGTGCTTGCAAACCTGCAGCTATCGATGCAATCTTACCTGCTTCAATTGCAGAATAACCGTTTGCAATTGAATGTAAGTATGCTCCGTTAAAAGCATCTCCTGAAGATGTAGTATCTATAATATTTTCAGTGTAAAAAGGAACAAAATTTGTGTTGCCTTGGCAATTGATAAAGTAACCCTTATTTTCGCTTGATTTAATAACTATAGTTTGGATTCCCTGGTCTGTAAGGTATTTTGTTATATTTTCAAGAGATGCTATTTCAAAAATACTTTTTGTGTCATATTTTGAACTCATAAAAAGAATATCTGTTAAAGGTGCAATTTCATCAAAATATTCTCTTGCATCTTCCTGCGTAGAAATAAGTGGAGAATAATTTGGATCATAGGCGGTTATAATATTATTCTCTTTTGCTATTTCAAATGCTTTTTTAACGGCTTCTCTGGCAGCCATTGATAGTGATTGAGTAATACCTGATGCATATATAATTTTAGAACTTGTAATATAATCTGAGTCAATGTCATCTATAGATAACTTTGCAGGTGCAATTTTCTTTCTGTAGTATGAAAATTCTTTATCGTGCAAAGATGTTCTTGAAACCATATAAAGTCCGTTTTTCTCATTGACGATTTTTACATGAGTAGTATCAAGTCCTTCTTTTTCCCAGCTGGAAAGTAAATATTCTTTAAAAGCATCGTCTCCAAGGCATGTAATATATCCAACAGCAGAATTTAATCTTTTTGCCGCTATTGCTACAACTAATGAATCTCCTCCATAATATTTATGAAGGCATTCTGCATCTTTTAGTCTTTGATTTGTTGAAAATTCAATTAAACTTTCACCAATTGTTATTAAATCAAATGTGTTTTCTCTCATATTTTAGTTTAACTGCTCCAATAATTTTTTTGTTCTTGCTGTTATTTCACTATAAGAGTCTGCTACTGTCAAATGTCGTCCGACACCTACTGCGAGCGCTCCTGCCTTGAGGTAACTTGAAACTTCTTCTAATTGAACATTTCCCTGTGGAATAACTTTTAAAAATGGCATAGGCCTTAATAAGTTTTCGATATATTCAGCACCACCCATATCTGTAATAGGGTATATTTTAACAATTGAAATCCTTGATTTCCAAGCATTATAAGCTTCATTTGCCGTTGTAGTTCCTGCTATGAAGGGTAATCGTTTATCCTTTGAAATTTTGAGTAAATTCGTTTGGAATATTGGTGAAGAAATAATTTTGGCACCTGAGTCAATTGCAGCTTGTGCTTGCATTGAAGTTATAATTCCTCCGGCACAAATAGTTGCTTCATTTGAAAGAGTCTTAATTGCATTAAAAATTTTTGGGGTCTCGACATTTATTTCCATGATATCAAGTCCGCCATCTATTAAGGCTCTTGCTGTACCTATTACTTCTTGTATGTCTGTACTTCTTATTATTGGAAATACTTTATTTTCTGAAAGTTTTTTAAATAAATTTATGTTCATAATCTGTCCTTTTTTTTGAATTTATTATATCATAAAATAAAATTCACTGGGGAGCAGATTAAGATTATGAAAAATTTAAAAAACAAATGGTTTTATTTTAACTCTAGTTTATTATATTTGGTGTTAATATTTGTATTTTTTATATTATCACTCATGTTTATTGAACAATATGCAAATAGTTTTTTAATATCTAATTTTGCGGCTAATAAAACTGGTTCACAGGATATTATAGAAATTGTTGTGGATGATAAATCAATTCAAGAGTACAAATGGCCTTGGGCAAAAGATATGTATGCTCAAATATTGGATTATTTTCACTCTTATGCTTCTCCGAAGGTTATTGGTTTTGACATGAATGTTACGACTTTTGATGAAAATAATTCAAAAGATATGCAGTTTGCAACTCAGGTAGGTAAGATGCCAAATCTTGTTTCAGGTTTTGTTCCTGAGATTGATAATGATAATTCTGAAAAAGTTTTTTTAACTGATTTTGCAAAAAAATATTCTATTGATACAGATGTAAAACTTGAGAATCCGACTACTATATATAACGGTATTGTAAATCCTCCAGAGGCTTTGTTGAATTCTGTTAATAATTACGGTTCTGTAAAAATAGAAAGTGCAACCGGTTCCGGATATTTATTTTCTACTATAAATCTTGTGAAAATACAGGATGCTTTTTATCCATCGTTACCGTTAAAAATGTATCTGTTAGAAAATAATACCAATAAAATTATTCTTGACCCTAGTAATATTATTGTTCCAAAAACTGGTTTAAAGATTCCTTATATGTATAAAAGCGATGGGGTTGCAAAAACATTTATAAGATACTATAAAAATATTGTCAAAAAGGATATTATCACAGATTATTCCCATCCGAATGTGTCTGCTTCTCTTATTATCGATTCGTACAGGGCATTGAAATCAGGAATAACCCCGCAAAACCATCCTGAAATGTTTGCTGTTGGGACTGGCAAATATATTAATCCTATGTTGTTTAAAGATAAAACAGTGTTAATTGGAGCAAATATTTCCGGTCCTTCAGCTGATGTGTTGCTTACTCCTATGGCAATGCGTCATCCGGGAGTTGATATTCAGGCTACAATTTATGATAATTTGATTAATAACCATTTTCTGAAATTTGCAGGTGTAGGTGTTGGATTTCTCTCTTTCATAATATTATCCTTGTTGGCTTTTATTGTGATTTTAAAATTTAAGTTTTTTAAAGGAATACTTTCAATTATATTTGTCGATATTTTATATTTAATTTTTGTATTTATCTGTGCACATAATGGTTATATTATCAGTTTTGCAGTGCCGTTAGTTTTGCAGTTTGTAACAGTTGTTTTCGGGTATTCATTTAAATTTATCTCAGAGAATAGAAATAAAGAAAAAATTAAGCAGGCTATGGGTAAATACCTATCTCAAGATGTAATGAAAAATGTTGTAAGGAATATTGATGATTTAAAATTAGGCGGGAAAAGGGCTATTGTAACGGTTTTATTTTCTGATATAAGAGGTTTTACAAGTCTAAGTGAAAAGATGTCTGCTGAAGAAGTATCAATGATTTTAAATGAATATTTTGCGGAAATGGAACCTATTATCTCAAAATATAATGGTGTAATTAATAAATTTATAGGTGATGCGGTTATGGCTATCTTTGGCGAACCTATTCAAGATATAAATCATGCCCAAAATGCTGTAAAATGTGCCTATGAAATGCTTAAAAAGGTAGAGTATCTTCGTGAAAAATGGTTATTTGAAGGCAAACCAAAAATTGAAATAGGAATAGGTATTAATACCGGTGAAGTATTTATAGGTAATATTGGTACAGAAACAAGGATGGAGTATACGGTTATTGGTGATACGGTCAATTTAGCCAGCAGAATTGAAAGTTATAATAAAGTATATAAAACTAATTTGTTAGTAAGTAGTTCAACTTATTCTTCGATTTCTGATATTGCTGATGTTATAAAAATTAGTGAGGTTCAGATTCGTGGTAAGTCAAAGAAAATGAATATTTACGAAGTTTTAAGAATTGATGTTTCAAAATAATATTTGTAACTTAAGATAAAATAATCCGGCGTAAATGCCGGATTGTTTTATCTGTAATTTGTAAATTGTAGCGGATAATCGTATTTATCTTCATTTTTTCTAAGTGTTTGAATAACGGCTTGGAGGTCATCTTTGTCTTTACCTGATACTCTTACCTGGTCGCCTTGTATAGATGCCTGCACTTTTAATTTTGTTGCTTTAATATCCGCTGTAATTTTTTTAGCTAATTCTTGATTTAATCCCTTTTTTAAATTAAATATTTGTCTTACATTTCCTCCTAAAGCATTTTCAGGGGCTTGTGCATCAAGTATTTTAAGACTTAATCCTCTTTTAACTAGTTTGGATTGCAGAATATCAACAATATTTTTTAATTTCATTTCATCATTTGTTGTTATAGTGATGCATTTATCTGCATCAAGTTCAACTTGTGAATTTGAATCTTTTAAATCGAATCTTGTTGTTAGTTCTCTTTTTACTTGGTCAATAGCATTGACAAGTTCTTGTTTATTATACTCAGATACAATATCAAAACTACATTCTTTTGCCATAACATATTCTCCTTTATTTATTTCAAAATCTGAATTCAAAATGTTTTTAGATATATTAGCATAAAAAAGCAGGATATTACAATCCTGCCTATTACACACTACAAATCTACCTATTACTTAGAATTTTATTTTTTTATCTTTGTTTTGATTTTTTGAAATAAATTTTGTATACATTTAACAAGCTTTTTCCCGCCTTTAAAACATAAAACACCTGCTGTTATTGCGCCTGCTGCGATGAGCAATTTTTTGAATATAGCTTTATCGCGTTCTTTTCTTGTCGGTTGGTATATATCATTACTTAATTGTCCTTGAATTCGTGTACCACTCATTGAGCCGGTAACTCCAGGAATAAAACCGCCACTTCCACCAAATGTTGCCGGAGCCATTGGAAGTATTGTATGTAAGTTACTTAATCCTATGTCATCAGTAAATGCTGGATTAGTAAGATTATATTGTACACTTGTATCTACCATTTTTACCTTTAAAAATAACCTTATACCTACATTTATATAAAGTATTTTTTTGTAAAATAATTTACTTTTTTGTTTTCTTTTGGTTTAATAATCTTAACAATATGAGGAAAGTATTATGAAAATGTTCAAAAGGTGGTATGATGCGGATTCTGTAGTGAGTAGAGCTATAAATGAGCTTGAGCATTCTTCAGAAGAAATTCAGGTTAGATGCGCAGATTATATTATTGATTTGTTGAAAGATGTTGAGTTGGAGCAATTGAGTCTTGAAGATCAATATAATTATATTATGCGCAGGTGGTATGACAAAAATGTTAAAGTCTCACATGCAATTGAATATTTGAGACTTTCTCCTGTTGAAGTCAGAAGAGAGACAGCATTAAAAGTAATAAAATTTTTAAAAGAATTATCTTAATTTCTTAATATTTAGACTTTTATTTTTTTATATTGTTTAATGTTATTGAGGAGGGATTATTGTGTCTGACGAAATAAATAAAAATGTAATAAATTTATTTTCCAATCATAATAATAATCGTATTTCGCCGGATATTAAAAATAAAATTAAATACTATGCCGGATTTAATTATGTTAAAATAAAGAAGGATGCTAATGGAAATAAATTTAGCAAAGAACATTTATTAAAATACAGTTCAAAATGTCATTATATGGTTACAGTAATGAGAGAAATGGATAATGAAGTTGTCTTATATTCTTATGATGTTCCAAATGACGATTTGTTTAAATTTATGAAGTCATTTGATGAAAATACTTTAGACGGTAAAATTATTGAAATAGACAAATATTTCCCCGAAGATTTAGCATAAGAGAAATAGGAAGATGTGTTTTTATAATAAGTATCATGAAAGTTTGTTTAAATGTTCAAAACCATATCAATATGTAGGTGGTGAATTTTTATCCCGAAATAAGGATTTTGAGTCAGCAAAGGTTAAATTTGCTCTTGCTTTTCCTGATAAATACGAAATTGGTATTTCAAATTTAGGGGTCAGGGTATTATATGAATTGATTAATAATGTTCCGGAGTATATGTGTGATAGAGTGTATGCCCCAGAACCCGATTTCGTGCCTTATCCGTTGTATGCGCTGGAATCAAAGAAGGCTCTAAATGAGTTTGATGCAATTGGTTTTTCGCTTCAATATGAAATGGCTTATCCTACAGTTTTAAAAATGCTTGAGATGTCGGGTATTCCTTACAGAAATGTTGACAGAGCCGATAGTGATCCTATAATTATAGCTGGCGGACCTTGTGCGTTTAATCCTCTTCCGCTTGCTGATTTTATTGATGTGTTTATGATTGGTGATGGTGAAGATTCAATTATAGAAACCTGTAATATTTTAGCTCAGACTAAAGGTTTATCGCGTCAAGAGAGAATTAAGGCTTTATGTGAAGGTGAAAATTCCGGCAGATGGTCAAAATTAATTGGTGGTAAAGTAAAAAAAAGAATTGCTCAATTAACTTATGATACTGCATTAAAATCCTATCCTATACCTTTTTCATCTTCAGTTCAAGATAGGGCTGTTGTTGAAATTAGGCGTGGATGCGGCAGAATGTGCAGATTTTGTCAACCGGGTCATGTTACTTTACCTATTCGAGAAAGAAGTGCTGAGGATATTATAAAGATAACAAAAGAATTGGTTAAAAATACCGGTTATGACGAATACTCTTTACTTTCGTTATCATCGAATGATTATGCAAATATAAACGAAGTAATAAAGGAGTTATCGGTAGATTTTAATGATAAAAAAATATCAGTATCTCTTCCTAGTCAGAGAATAGACGGTTTTAATCTTGAACTTGCAAACTTAGTTCAAAGTGTTAGAAAATCAACAATGACTTTAGCGCCTGAGGCAGGCAGTCAAAGGCTTCGTGATGTTATAAAGAAAAATATTACAGAAGACCAAATACTAAATGCTATATTGACTTTGTATGAAAATGGTTGGTCAAGGGTAAAATTGTATTTTATTTGCGGACTTCCAACAGAGACTATTGACGATATGGAAGAAATGGCCGAATTATTCAGAAAAATTCGATATAGAGCACGTCAGATAAAAAAAGAAAAAGATTTGAAACACTCTTTGGATTTGACATGTACATTGTCAATATTTGTGCCTAAACCATTTACTCCATTCCAATGGTGTCCGCAAATGGATTTGGATGAGGTAACATCACATATTCATTATCTAATGGAGCAGGTAAAACATATTAAAGGAGTAAAGGTTAATTATCATGAAAAGTATGTATCTTTACTTGAAGCAGTTTTGACACGTGGTGATGATTCTTTATGCAAATATGTTGAAGCTTTATACAAAAAAGGTTGCTATTTAGATGCTTGGGGTGAATATTTTGATAAAAACCTTTGGTTTGCTACGGCGGAGGAACTGGGAATTAATTTAAACGAGCTTGCGCAAACTCAATATTCAATTAATGATACCCTTCCTTGGGATTTTATAGACGTTGGTATAAATAAAGATTGGTTTGTTGATGAGTATAAGAAAGCTTATTCTGTAAGTGCAACCTCTGAGCACATTGTTCCTACTTGTCAGCATAAATGTGTAAATTGTGGAGTATGTACTAATTTTAAAACTCACAAGGTTATGGATAAACCTTTTGTAGCGAGTGCTGAAGCCCAAATTTTGGCCGGTGCTGAGCACATTGATCCATCTATTTGTCCTAAAGATATTAAAGAAACTTATCGGTATAGAATAAAATTGACTAAAACAGGTATTTTGAAATACTTTTCTCATCTTGATTGGCAAAATACTTTTTTCAAGGCTATAACCAGATCTGAGCTAAAGGTAGCTTTTTCTTACGGATATAATCCTACTATGAAAATTTCAATGGGTGTAGCATTGCCTTTATTCTGTGAAAGTACAACAGAACTTGTTGATATTGAATTATTAGAAAATGTTAGTCCTGATTTTGTTCAGTTTGAGTTGCAGAGGGTGCTGCCGAATGATTCAGACGTGATATGGGTTAAACAAATTGATAAATCGGCTGCTTCTATAGATCAAACCGTTTGTTGGGCAGAATATAAAGTAAAAATATTTAATTCTGCACTTTACGATTTTAATAAATTAGTATATAATACAGAAAAGGTTTTATCTTCTGATGAAATTTTAATCGAGAAGAAAAACAAAAAAGGTTTAGTAAAAACAGTAAACATACGAACTTCAATTGGTTCACATCGTTTTGAAGATGATTGTTTATTTATAGTATTAAAGACCGGCCAAGGGTCTGAGATCCCTCCTTTAAGAGCTGATGTTTTGATGAACATTATTGCACCGGATGTTGTTTTCGATATTACGCGTGTCAAGTTCTTAACCGAGTCTTTGCATGAGTTATAGTAAAGGAATTTGTATGAGCGACAAAAACAGAAATACCAACCAAAGTGTTGAGAAAAAAATTGTTATTGCAGAAAGAGATAATATTGCTGCAGTTTTAGAAAATAAAAAAGTTACCGATTTTTTTATACATCGTGGTGAAGTTTTACTGGGAGATGTATATCTTGCGACTGTAGATAATATTCTTCCAAGTATAGATGCGGCATTTGTGAATGTCGGTACTGATAAAATGGGCTTTTTACATGCTCAAGATGTAATGGGTAAAGGTACTCTGAAAGAAAAATTATCACCAAAACAGAAGCTTGTAGTTCAAGTAGTAAAAGAGCCTACCGGTCATAAAGGGCCAAGAGTTACTACTGAAATAAGTTTGCCTGGCAGATTTTTAGTTCTTATGCCTAACGAGCCTGGTGTGAGTGTTAGTAAAAAAATTGAAAATTCAAAGGAACGAGCACGACTAAAAGCTATTATAAATTTAATAAAACCTGTTGGAGTTGGTGTTATTATTAGAACTGAGGCAGAAGGTCAATCAGAAGCTGATATTCAAGAAGATTTAGAAATCTTATTAGAAAAATGGAATAATATTATTACTTCTGCTGAAACTCTGACTCCTCCAAATTTAATATACAGAGATCAAGATTTGTTATACCGAGTTATAAGAGAAGCTTGTACTGATGATGTCAAGGAAATTATTGTTGATACTCCGTTTGCGTTAAATCGTGTTCAGACAATTCTTCAAAATTGGCATATTTCAAAAGGCGTGCAAGTTACCTTATATAAAGGTACGGAACCGCTTCTTATTGCAATGGATATTCACAAAGAAATAAAGGCTGCGCTTAATGTTAAAGTTAATATGCCATCAGGTGGATATCTATTTATACAACAAACAGAAGCTTTGACTGTTATTGATGTTAACAGTGGGAAATTTATAAGCTCTGCAACTCAGGATGAAACTATTTTAAAAACAAATATAGAGGCTGTTCATGAAATTGCTCGCCAGTTGCGCCTAAGAAATATTGGCGGTATGGTTATTGTTGATTTTATTGATATGATGTCAAGGGCAGATAAGCTTGCAATGATGGAAGAATTAGAAATTGCTTTAGAGCCTGATAAAGCAAAACCTCAAATTGGGCAGTTGTCTGATTTAGGACTTGTTGAATTGACCAGACATCGTCAAGGACAGTCTTTATCTGAAATATTTACAAAAAAATGTCCACACTGTCAGGGTAGTGGGTATTCAATGGTTGAGTTTAATTTTGCTACACCGACTGCTGAGGGTGAATACCGTGCTAAGGCTGCAAAATTAAAATTACCGACTGGTAATTTCAAAAAGAATAATAAATTCAATAATAAAAATGTTCAACCGCAGCCTGCGCAAACTGATGTTGCTCAGGAACAACCTCAAAAGCTTGCAATTGAGACAGAACCGTCAGTGGTTGCAGCTGAAGAAATTATTAAAAAAGAAAATAATAAGCGAAATAGAGGTAAAAAGAATAAATTTGATAAGGCTAAAGTTCAGCAGGATGAACAACAAGAAAATATTACTCAATCTTCAGTTTCAGCAGAAGAGAATAAGATTGCTGAAAATCTTGTACCACAAGATGTTGCTGAGCATATACAGACAGATGTTACTCAAAATGTAGAGATTCCTGTTTCAGAAGAGCCTGAAATTGTTCAGCCTGAACCAAAAATTAAAGGTAAATCTAGAAAAAGAAGGGCAGCTAAAAAATCTACTGAATCGGTAGAGGAAAATATGCAACCACAAGTTGAAGAATCAAATATTGAACTGCCTAAGACTGAAATAGAAGATGTTCAAGAAGCTCCTGTTGCTGATGAAACACCTAAAAAGAGATCAAGACGTCCTAACCGTGGAGCGTCAAAGGCTTCTCGCAGAACAAAGAAATCTGGTGAGGTAAGTGAAGAATAAGTTTTATAATAGTATAGGATATGCAATGTTAGTAATGCTGTTATGCACTACTAACATTGCTTTTGCTAATAATTCTAATATTGCTGTGATAAAGCCGATTGCAGTTAAGTTCCTCCTAGTGATGATAGCCGTTGTGTTATGTTCCGTTTTGATGTTTGTTGGGTTATCTTTGTATAACAGATTTTTTGTTGCTGCTCAAATTAAGGATTTTAAGTTGAGCAAGGATTCTTTGAGGACTCCTAAAGATTGTGATGATGCTATTATGATGTTTATTACTAAAAACAGGTTAAAATAAATTATGAAGTATGCATTCGGAGTATTAGAGCTAGTAATTGTTATTGTTGTCATTACAATTTTATATTTTACTTGTTTCCATTCAAATTACGGCAGATCAAATCCGTTTGATGATAATTCAAGAGTAAATACTCAATCGCAGCTTATTGATGATAAAATTAAGGATATAGAGTCTACCAAGGCATTAAAAGATAAAATTGAAAAAAATCTAAGAGAAGGAAATTAAATGAAAAAATCAACTTTATTTGATATTATATCTCCGGTGATGATTGGTCCATCCAGTTCACACACTGCAGGAGCTGTCAGACTTGGTTTATTGGCAAGGAATATTTATAAAAATACTCCTACAAAAGTTCTTTTTCGATTGTATAATTCGTATGCACATACAGGAAAAGGTCATGGTACGGAAAAAGGTTTGCTTGCCGGTGTTTTAGGCTTGCCCGTTGATGATAGAAGAATTCGAAATATATTCGAATCTGAACTGGCTAAATCTATTGATTATAAGTTTGAATATTATGATAATTTTAAATTGCATCCAAATGCTGTAGATATTATATTTAGTGGTGAACATAAAATGTCTATATCCGGGGAATCGGTTGGAGCAGGGGAAATTGCAATTAGAAAAATTAATGATTTTAATGTAAAGTTAACAGGTAGGTATAATACGGTATTACTTGTTTATAAAGACATGCCTGGAATGATATCACAGGTAACTTCACTTTTACAGTATCATAATATAAATATTGCGTCTTTAAATTGTGATAGAAGTGCAAAAGGTAAAGAAGCATCAATGATTATAAGTATAGATGGTCATATAGATACTACCGTTGTGGAAACTATAGAAGAAATTCCGGATGTTTATTTTGTCAGTTACATAGAAAAGTTGGAAAATTAATAATGGATACAAGTATAAATACTTTTGAACAATTACAAGATATGTGTATATCACATAATAAAAAAATATACGAAATTGCACAGGAAAATATGGCAAAAGAATCTGATATAACGGTTGAACAAGTCAGATGTTTTGTCAACAGAAGCCTTTATGCAATGAAAGATGCAATACAGTCTGGTTTGGCCAGTAAAGAGCTTTCTATGAGCGGGATGTGTGGCCAAGATTGCTATAAAGTGCAAAAAAGATATAAAGTTGAGCGCTCAATTTTAGGACCTGTATGCGAAAAAATTTTAGAATATGCACTTGCAACAAGTGAAGAAAATATACGTATGGGAAAAATTGTTGCTTGTCCTACTGCCGGTTCATGCGGGATTCTTCCTGCTGCTCTTGTTGCTGTTAGTGAGGCATTTAATCATTCTGAAAGAGAACAGTTGAATGCATTGATTACTGCTGGTGAAATTGGTAGAATTATTTCTATAAAGGTTTCTCTGGCAGGTGCTGTAGCCGGTTGTCAAGCTGAATGTGGGGTGGCTTCAGCTATGAGTGCTGCCGCAGTTTGTCAACTTAGAGGCGGTACAATATCTCAAATATTAAATGCTGCGGCGCTGGCAATGAAAAATTTATTGGGTTTGACTTGCGATCCTGTAGCAGGGTTGGTTGAGGTTCCTTGTGTAAAGCGAAATCCGTTTTTGGCGGTTCATGCTATCACGGCTGTTGAGCTTGCTCTTGCTGGTGTTGAGTCTAAAATTCCATTTGATGAAATTATTGATGCTATGGAACAAACCGGTGCCTTGATGTCTCCTACCTTAAAAGAAAGTTCACAAGCAGGTTTGGCTGCTACGAAAACTGCATTGGAAATACAGAAACAAGTTTTTGGTACAAATTACTAAAGTGTGTAAATTGAAAGCTCCCAATTTATTGGGAGCTATTTAGCGCATATAGTATATAAGAAGGATGAGGAAAACTTTAATTTTATTTTATAAATCCGACCGGATTTCTAGTTGATTTTTTATTCTGGGTTTTAAATTGCTCAATTGCGTTTAAAAAGTCTTGATGTGATATTTTTGCATCTTTCATAATGTTTTCATCAAATGTTCCATTATTCATTTTTTCATAGACTCCAAGGCGAGTCATCATATTTTCTCTGGCCTGCTTAGTAATATAAAGAATATCACTACCTACAGCTTTGATATCATATAATTTATTTACTAATTCCTCTTTGTTGATGTCTTCAGCAAGGGGTTTGCCATTTGTATGGATATCTAATATTGCTTTTACTCCTTCTTTATCAGGAGGTCCCATGTAGATATGCTTACTTAGCCTTTCTGATCTTTTTAGCGCAGGATCAAGCATATCATATCTGTTTGTTAGACCAATAATATATACGTTATCCCCATTTTCATGTATATCTGTAATACATGTTAGCAGTTGATCAATTAATTTGTCTCCATAATTATCTCCACGCCCGCGAGAAGCTCCTATAGCATCAATTTCGTCAATTACACCTATTGATGGTTGATTTTCTTTAAGCCCATCAAAAAAAGCTCTTACGTTACCCTCAGATTCACCGACCCATTTTGACTGAAAAGCTGTGCCGCTTATATATGAGCTGTTTACATTTGCCTCATTGGCAAGGGCTCTGCAGATTGCTGTTTTACCGGTTCCAGCCGGACCATGTAATATAAATCCTCTGGTAATATCCTCAGGTGCAAATGCTGAAGGATATTTTATTGGAAACAGTATACTCTTTTTTAATTCTTCGATGGCTTTATCCTGACCGCCAATCTTTGAAAATGTTAATTTAGCTACAGGGGTTTGGGCCTGTAAAATTTTTTTAGAAATAGTTCTTTTGTTTAATTTAGCAAGTTCTTGTTGTACTTCTTCTGAAAAATCCAAAACCTTAGAAAAGCCAGCTTTCATTGCGCTTAGGTCATGTTTTGGTTTATCTTTTATGTGCAAAACATCATTTGCTATTTGAATAGTGTCATTGTTTACTATATAAAAACTATCTCCTGGATCCAAGTAATATTGGCGTCCACCGGTTATCAATGATAATTTTTTATCATTGATGTTCAACAGTTCGATGTCTCCCATCGAATTTTTGATAAATGCATAATTTCGTTCCAGTGAACTTTCTGGCATAAATATTTCTTTTTTTATAGCTTGGGCAAGTTTTTTCAAATTTTTATGCAGTGAAATTTGTGCTTGATTAAAGTCTTTACCAAGAACAATAATTTCGCCATGTTTTAAGGTTTGAAATAAACTGGCCAATCTCTCTTCTACCGGGAATTGGTGCAATAATGCTATTGCAGCTTTGTTGACATCATTTGGGTTTGCTCCAAATGATATACTTTTTTTATTTATCAAATCTTTGCCATAGCTGTAATTTGAGATTTCAGTTATTTGTTTGGCAGTTGTTTGCACTTGCATGTGTGGGGTTATTGTATTATTTGCTGATTTATTGTAATTTACATGTTCTACTATGTTGATTTTTGATATTTGCATTCTCTTATTACCTCAAAGTCTGTTTTGCTCCTAGAGATTATTAACTAACAAGAAATAATAACCCTACTACATACTACTTATGTAGTAGAATATCTTTTTTTATTACTTTTGTCAAGCTAATCAGGTAGATTAAAAATAGATAATATCTGCTTTATGTTTATAATGCTACAATAATAGTAGTTTATACACTAATTGCAACTTTACAATTTGTAATAATTATTCCCTGAAGTTATTTTATGTGTTATTGAAATATCTATTAATTAATTTAGTGTATCAGCAATTGCAAAAAAAAAAATAAAAAAGACGATTATATAAATCGCCTTTTTTATTTACCACAGAATTTATGAGTTCAGAATTTGGTTGCTTGACAATATAGTGTAAATTTCTTGCAAGTACAAGTACAGGAAAATATTTTTGAAATATTTATGGTAATATAAAGAAAAAGGAGTTGATATGAAAAAGGTACTTACAATCCTGCTTATGTCTTTTATATTTCAAAGTTCTGTTTATGCTGATACTGTCATGAGCCGAGTAATGAATAGTTGGAAAGGAGAAAGTATTGATGTGGTAATAAAGCATTGGGGGTATCCTAATGAAGAGAAAAACATTGCAGGTCATAAGTTGTTATACTGGTATCAGAACCAAAACCCTCAATATGTGCAAACTTCCGCTTATACTGGAAGTATAACACAAAGTTACTGTACCAGAATTTTGGAGGTAAATGAACATAATATAGTAAGTTCATGGCAATATGAAGGTAATAGTTGCCCAAATTTTTATTTTACTAGTCAAAGTTGGGTAAATCCTAATAATGATCCTTGGCAAATAGAAAAATTACAAAGAAAATTACTAAAGCAAGAAAAAAAGAAACTAAATAATGAGAAGCAAGATAAAATATGAAAAACTGTTTCTGTGATAACAATTAAATAGATGCAATTTCTATTTATTCAGTAATTTGTATAAATGCCCTTTAAAAATATTTTTCAGCACATCTATCATAACAGATAAACTCGTGCCAAAATATTTATTATCTATGTAAACAATATTTTTTTACGTACAATAAAAAAGGATAACAATTTGTTATCCTTTTTTATTTACGCTCGAAGAGATTCGAACTCCCGACCTTTTGGTTCGTAGCCAAACGCTCTATCCAACTGAGCTACGAGCGCCTATCTATTTGTATCATTATATTATTAAAAACATAGAAATTTTTCAAGCCCGTTGGCAAAATAATTATAACTGGAATTATTATTAAGAAATAATTTAAAATTGTGCTTATAATTTAATGTGGAGGTGGAAGAATGAAACTAACACAGCGAGAAAAAGATGTATGCAAATGTTTAATAGAAGGTATGAGCAATCCCGAAATTGCAAGCCGTTTATATATAAGCAGGCATACTGTAAAATCATATTTAAGTCAAATTATGGCTAATGCAAAAGTTAAAAATCGTGTTCAATTGGCTTATATTTTAGGTAAAAATAATATTATAGATGTGTAACATTTTTGCTCTATAAAAAAATGTGGTTTATAATTTTATATATGAAAAATATATTTGTCAGATTTTTTTTGGTATTGGCATTTATCCTGATTTCTGCCTTGAATGTACACGCATCAGCTGATCTTGGGATAACTTCGGTTGTATTTGATGATTCATCATCAATCTTATCTATTAATAGCTTTGATAATGATACGTATGAATTTATACAACAACCAAAACTATATATTTTGTCTGATGAGCATAAAGCATATTTTGATATAAATTCTGCAGTATTAAAGTGTCCTGTTCAAAATTTCATTCTTAAATCTCAGGATGTTGAAGAAATTGTTGTAAGTCAATTTTCAACTAATCCTAATATTGTCAGAGTTGTAATATATTATAAAGATGGTTTTAATCCAGCTAATATTCAATTGAAAAAAGTAAATAATACATTATTTTTACGTTTTAAAAATCCTGTAATGAATAATTATTATTTTCAATATGTTTATGGTGATTCTCCTACCAGCGATTTTTATGAATCTGTTGTTATTCAAACACCTATTATTAACACTGATTCAAGTTTATTGGGGCAGATTAATTCAGCTTTTAATCTTAGTCCGATGACTAATGATAAAAATTATATTCTTGCCAAAAAAGATTTAGTGCTTCATTCGAGGTATTATCTGGATAATATAAATTTTAAAAATAATATTCCAATTATAACAGGTGTTGGCGCTTATACATTGTCAAAGCCGATGTATTTGTCAAATCCTGCACGTGTAGCTTATGATATTTCAAATACTGTAGTTAATCCTATTATTAGAAATAAGGAGATTAAATTTAATACTTCTGATACTATAAAAGTAGGTCAATTTGATAGAAGTACAGCGCGTGTAGTGATTACTTCTGCCACTCCGGATAGGTATATTCCTGTTGTTTATGGTGATTCACAACGATTAATTTTTATTGATAAGTTAGCACAAAATCCTCAAACTTTGTATACTTCTAAGGTTGATTGGAATTCTATATTGTATGAAAAAACTGATGACAAGACACATGCTATGAAGTTAATTTTTTCAAAACCATTAGTATATGGAATTGTTAGAACTTCAAATTCTATAGAATTGCTTATGTATAATGTGGATAAGTATTCAGATGGTGCAATAAATTCTACACTAAAAAATACAGCATTTGCAGACGCTAAAATTTCAACTCTTCCAAAAGGTGGTGTAAAGTTTGTATTACCAGTTTCTAAGGATGATATTATAGATATTCATGCCGGTGCGGATGGTAAAACAATAAGAATTCGTGAACAATTTAAAAAAATACAATTACCTGTTCCTTCGCTTGAACCGGCTATTACGGTCGCACCTATAGTTGTACCTAAACTTGATAATAAGAAATATGTAGTTATCGATCCTGGTCATGGTGGTTCTGATGTTGGAGCTACAAGAAATGGTATTTATGAGAAAAATATTACGCTTGATGTATCAAAAAGGGTTGCAGAGTTACTTAGAAAAAAAGGTTATATTGTAGAAATGACCAGAACTACAGACAAAACTGTTTCCCTGCAGGAGCGTGTTGAATTTAGTGAAGAGATTAGTCCTGATATATTTGTCAGCATTCATGTTAATTCAAGTAACAGTGATAGCCCAAATGGTCTGGAAACTCATTATTACAAAGATAATAGTCTTGATTTAGCCAAAAATGTTCATGCTTCTCTGCTTAATAATATAAATTCTAAGGACCGTGGCTTGTTTAAATCTAAGTTTTATGTTATAAATCATACTACAGCTCCTGCAATTTTAGTTGAGATAGGATTTATTTCTAATCCTACTGAGAGAGCTCAGCTTGTTTCTGAAAGTAGAAAACAAGCTACTGCAAAGGCTATAGCTGAGGGTATATATGACTACTTCAAATAATGCAGATAAATATTCCCCAATTGCATTTTTCGATTCCGGCGTTGGTGGTTTAACAGTATTAAATAAAGTTAAATTATTACTTCCAAATGAAAATTTTATATACTATGGGGATACATTACATGTACCTTATGGAGAGAAAACGAAAGAGCAACTTTTAGAGTATTCCCTTAAAATATTAGATTTTTTTGAGTCTAAGAATTGTAAAGCTGTTGTAATGGCTTGTAATACTACTTCTTCTGTTATTTATGAAGATATAAAAGATAAATATAATTTTAAACTTTATCCTATAGTACAGTCAGTTACAAAAATATTGTCAAAAATGCCTATTACACGATTAGGGGTTTTTGCTACAAGTGCAACTGTCAGTTCCAATGTTTATCAGAATGAAATTGCAAAATATAATCCTAATATTAAGGTATATGCTCAACATTGCCCAGGATGGGTCAAAATTGTTGAAAATAATTTATTAAATGATAAGGATAGTATTTCAATTATTAAGAATGACTTGGAAAAAATGTTGGTTAATAATCCTGAAAAAATTGTTTTAGGGTGTACTCATTATCCATTTTTATTGAAAATATTATCCCAATATGCCAGTGAAAGTTTGTTTATAGACCCTGCAATTTATTTTGCGGAATTTATAAAAAATGATTTAAAAAATTCTGATTTGCTAAATCATGCAAAGAGTGCGGTAGAAGAATTTTATGTTAGCTCAAATCCTTTAAATTTTCAAACTGCAGCAAAATTATTCTATAATATAAAAAATGAACCAAGGTTGTTAACTTTTTAGCAATAGTTCTAAGCATTGCTGGTAAGATGGAACTTCTATTATGTTGCTGTTCGGAAATAAATTATTTTTTGTAACAGAAAGTTCTGTTTTATTTTCTTTTATGGCATAAACTGTAATATTATTTTCAATGGCTTTAAATACAGGAACGCTGCCCAATGAATTATATGGCATAATGAGAAAATCAAGATTCGATATATTTATTCCTTCATTGTTATTTTGTGTAATTTTTGGTGCTTGAGAAAGTCCAAGCAGAATGCATGGTAAAAATGTAGGTGTAATATATTCTGCCGAGGCTTTTGGGCTGACAATATTAGGGTAAATGTTATAATCTTCAAATGCTGGAGAGTGCGCACAAGCTACATTAAAATTTTTTGAAATGTAGTGTGAAAGTATTGCTTCCACTCCTCCAACCGGATCTGCACCAGAACCATTTGAGTACTCGGCATTATCATCCTCCGGGTCTGAAAATAAACAAACAATGGCAATAGCTTCGCATCCTTTATCCAGAAGTTTTTTGCAAGCGCGACTTATAGTTTTTATATTTTTGATGTTACCGGTTGATATACCGCTTTCTGTGATAAAAAACTCTACACCAACTTCTGAGTCTGTTATTTCATAACTGTAAATATTAATTCCATAGACCGTTTGGACTGCATTTTGTGTATTTATATGCACATTAAGTACATCATTCGGTATTGCTTTATCATAAATTATTCCAATTTTGTTATTTGAGGATGGTTTTAAATTAATTTTTCCTTTAAAAAAACTGTCAAGTGAGTAACCTTCGGTATAATACATATTTGGAGTAATACCTGAAAAACATCCGGCATTTACAACGTTTGGGTTTACGATTAAATCAGCGTAATTAGCAATTTGTCTTGCATAAACACTTGCATCTCCGGCATATCCTCCAATAGATGCTCCAACTCCGGTAGGAACAATAAAGGCTCCGAGTTTTTTATTGTTGTACGTCATTTAAATAATTCTCCAATCCATGTACTATAGAATCTGCAATCCCATCCTGAAATTTTTCATCTAAAAGTTTTGCATTGTCATCAGGATTTATGATATAAGCAATTTCTATCAAAATGCTTAAGCAGTAAGTATTCCTTATTACTGCAAAACTTTGCTGCTTTATTCCATTATTATTTAAATTCATTTCAGCGGTTATTGAATTTAAAATGCTTTTAGCAAGTATTCTGGATTGCGGATAAAAATAATATACTTCTGTTCCTGAACGCTTTTTGTCTGCTAAAATGTCGGGAAGTGCATTATTATGAATACTTACAAAAATTTGTGCTTCATTTTTATTTGCAAATTTTACTCTATCATGAAGTGCTATTTCAGAATCATCGTTTCTTGTCATAAGTACTTGAGCACCTGATTTTTTTAACTTATCTTCAAGTTTTAGGGCAATAGCAAGATTGATATCCTTTTCTTTATCTCCAAGGCAACCAATTGCACCATATTCTCGGCTTCCGTGTCCCGGGTCAATTATTATTTTAATTTCATTAAGCGGGTGTGATTTTTTTATGGGTTCAAAATTGCGGACTTCTATAATAAGTTCATTATCATCTTTGTAATAACTGTTAAATCCGGCGCGTTTTCCGTTATCTGTTATATGAAATTCATATTTATTATAAGGAAAACCCTCTACATTGTATATTACTAGGTCTAATCCATTATTATCTGAAAGTATGTATGGTGTTTTTTTGTTTAATTTAATGGCAAAAATTCTTTTATTAGAATATTCAGTGTATGTGTAGGATTCAATTTTTGCAGGTGTAAAATCTGGATTATCGGTTACTGCCACTGAACTTTTCTCTATCCAGGCAAAATCATCTCTGCCTAGCTGAACTTTATAAAATTCACCTTTTTCTCCTATTACTTTGAATTTTATTCCTTTTGAAAAATGTTGCAGTCTGTTTATTCCAAAGTCTATAGGTGTGGCTCTAAGTGGGATATTGTTATATAGCGTCTGAACTTCTATTGGTGTGTTATATAATTTCTCTTCCGGTTCTTTTGCTGTATTCATTGAGGTTTGCTGTCTGCAAATCTTATATACTTTTGTTTCTGTACCGTTTTCAATGCTAAAGAGGTTATCTCCTTCTTTTAGGTCAACAGTGTGCCAAAATCCTCCTGAGGAATGAATATCAACTTTTTGCCCATTGATTTTTAGTTCTTTGTATGGTGATTCTGAACCAATAAAAAAAGTTCTTGGTGAATTAATAATTGTATTATTTGATTTTGGATATACAATTTCTGCGCTATAAGCACAAACGTTGCCTGTGATTAATAGTAATATTATAGGTATTATTAAATTCTTCATAAGAATAATATACAATAATTTAAAAAATATTATAATTTCGTAAATTTATTTAATAATTGGAATATTTAACATACGTTATGGTAAAATTAGGATATAAGGGATGTGAGATGAGAAGAGAAGTTGATAAAACCCGAAAGAATTCAAGAGCGAGGTACTGTAATAATATTTCTGACGGAATGAATATTTTATATTGCATTGCTATTTTAATTCTTGTGGTTCATCTTTTTATTATTCAAATTTTTGATTTTCAAAAATATCGCGAAAGAGGGCGAATGCAACGTGCAAGCCATGATTTTGCAGTTCGCGGTGATATTTATGACAGACATGGGCAAAAATTAGCAACAGATAGGATATATTATAATATTTATGCCAGACCTGTAGATTATTCCAAAACTGAAAATCCTAGAAAAATTGCTAAGTTATTTGCGCCTGTACTTGGAATTTCTGAATCGGTTTTGAAAAATAAGTTGTCTTCTGAGCTTCCGGTAATTGCTGTGAAAAAAGATGTAGACAGAGCTACGGCAAAGAAGATTATGAAAATAATTTCAGATAATAATTTTCGTTCTATAAGTCTTGATAAGAAGAATACGAGGGAATATCCTCAGGGTGTATTTGCCTCTCATGTTTTAGGATTTTATAATTTTGATGCTAATGTTTCTAATGGTGTTGAGTTAACGGCCAAAGATAAATTAGAGCATGTAGTTAGGGCTACAAGATATCAAAGAACCAGGGATGGTAAAATTATTTATAATTTTTCTACTGATCCTGTAGCACCTACTATTACTCCTAAAGGTCAAGATGTTGTATTAACTATTGATGCAGCAATACAGCATGTTTGTGAAAAAGAATTAAACAAGATTATAAAAGAAAAAGAAGCACTAAGAGGTGCTGTAATAGTTATGAATCCTAAAAATGGTGAGATACTTGCTTATGCGGTGTATCCTACTTATGATCCGAACAAATTTCAAAAAGCTACTAATACACAAATAAAAAACTGGACACTTACTGATGTATATCCGCCGGGCTCTACATTTAAGACTATTACTGTAACAAGTGCTATGGAACTTGGTAAAATTAATGAAAATTCTATTATTGAAGATTCAGGTCGTATGAAATTTGGCGGATATACAATTGAAAATTATGACTACAAAGAAAGAGGTGCTCCAGGTAAAATTAATCTTATATACTTATTTGAACATTCAAGTAATATTGGCTCTGTGAATGTAGGTTTTTTAATGACACATAGTGAATTTTATAATATGTTAAGAAAATTCGGGTTTGGTGAAAAATCAGGTATAGACTTGCCTGGTGAGTCCTCCGGTTTACTGGCAAAGCCTAAATATTGGGATAGAGGTTTGCATATGACAATGTCTTATGGTTATGGGACTTCAGTTTCTATTATGCAAATGGTCTCTGCAGTATCCGCACTTGCCAATAATGGTGTCAGGGTTACTCCACATGTTATTAAGTATTCTCCTGAAGAAGAAGCTGAGAAAATTAAAAGAATTCCTACTATTTCACCTGAGACGGCTAGAACAATTACCAAACTTTTGGCTGTTAGTATCAATAACGGTAAATCTTGCCTTAAAATGGATAAGTATAATGTGGCTGCAAAAACAGGTACTTCAAGAAAGCCATTAGAAAATGGCTCAGGATATTCTGGAGCAATGTATACTTCTACAATAGGCTATTTCCCTGCCAGCGATCCGAAAGTACTAATTTATGTTGTTGTTGATAGCGCTAAAAAAGGCCCTGTTTGGGGAAATACTGTTGCAGGACCTGTATTTCATGAGGTAGCAGAACAAACAGCCAGAATACTTGATTTAAAACCAGACAAGGTTCCAAATTCAAAAACTGCAAATTAAAATATGTAAAGGAGATATAATATGAAGCTTGATGAATTAATAGAATATTTGGAGTATAAAGATTTAATTAATTTTAAAAATGTAGAAATTTCCGGAATCTCATATAATTCAAATACAACTAAGAAAGGTGATATTTTTGTTTGTCTGGTAGGTGAGCATACTGATGGACATGAATATGCAAAAATGGCAGTAGATAACGGAGCTGCAGCTCTTCTTGTTGAAAGAAAAGTGGATGGGATAAAAGTTCCTCAAGTTCAAGTTAATTCAACCAGACATAAAATTGCTGATATTGCCGATAGATTTTATTCAAGTCCTTCAAAAGGCATTAATCTTATCGGCGTTACAGGAACTAACGGAAAAACTACAGTTACACATTTGATTCAAAAAATATTTGAAGAAAATAAGCAAAAATGTGCATTGATTGGAACTCTTGGTTATAAATTATCATCTAATGGTGAGTATAGGGATGCAAAGCACACTACTCCGCAGGCTCCGGAATTACAGGCAACATTGCGTATGATAAAGGATGTTGAAAAGATAGATAATGTTGTGATGGAAGTGAGCTCGCATGCACTTGACCAAAATAGAGTTGGTGGATGTTGCTTTAATGGTGCCGTATTAACGAATCTTACTCAGGATCATCTTGATTACCATATAACTATGGACAACTATTTTAAGGCTAAAGCTTTGTTATTCGAGCATTTATCAGAAGGTGATTTTGCAGTTATAAATATGGATGATGAATATGGAAATCGTTTTTTAGATATCGTTCCGGCTGGAGTAAGAAAATACACTTATGCTGTTAAACAGAATGCAGATATAATGGCTAAAAATATTCATTTTTCTCTTAATGGCGCTGAATTTACTCTTGTGGTTAATGATGAGGAATATCCTGTCAATTTGCACATGAATGGAATGTTTAGTGTATATAATGTTTTAGCAGCTATTGCAGCGTCATTAGCTATGCAAATTGATATTAGTATTGCGATTAGAGCGTTACAAAATGTGCATGGCGTTGCTGGCAGATTTGAAGTTGTTAATAAAAAACCTCTGGTTATAGTAGATTATGCACATACCCCTGATGGGTTAGAAAATGTTCTTAAATCTGCAAGAGAGATAACTCCTACAGGTGGAAAACTTATTTGTCTTTTTGGTTGTGGCGGAGACAGAGATGCTACTAAACGACCAAAAATGGGTGCTATTGCGCAGGCGTTAGCAGACAGAATCGTTATCACAAGTGATAATCCGCGGACTGAAGATCCACAGCAAATTATTACTGATATAATAACCGGTCTTAAATCTGTGGATCCTGATTTAGTTACGGTGGAACCTG
The DNA here is from genome assembly GCA_928722015.1 of Candidatus Gastranaerophilales bacterium. Taxonomy (GTDB): domain Bacteria; phylum Cyanobacteriota; class Vampirovibrionia; order Gastranaerophilales; family Gastranaerophilaceae; genus Zag111. The sequence continues at coordinate 281,577 of CAKMWI010000008.1, forward strand.
ATAGGGGTGAGGCTATTGCTTTGCTAAGAACTATTGCTAATAATAATGATGTTGTTATTATTGCAGGTAAGGGGCATGAGGATTATCAGATATTGAAGGATAAAACTATCCATTTTGACGACAGAGAACAGGCAAGAAAAGTTTTTGCTGGAAGCGTAATCTAGTACTGTTTTGAATAATAATTATCTGAGGAAAATATATACTATGAAAACAAAGTTATTGGTTGAGCAGCATTTTCATGGCTGCTATGGTATAAATTTTAATACCGCAACGGTTGAAGAAATTCTTTATATTGCAGAAGAAATCTATAAAAATGGTGTAGGGTATATTTTCCCTACACTTGTTACGGATAGTATTGAAAATACAAAGCGTCAGATAAAGCGAATCAAGGAGGCTTCAACCCGTGTTAAGTCAGGCATGGCAAAGATTTGCGGAGTACACTTAGAGGGTATATTTTTAAATCCTGCCAAAAAAGGGATACATGATTCTAATTATTTTATGCTTCCTTCTGTAGAGAATTTTAAAAAAGTTGAAGATGATTTTATCAAAATAATAACATTGGCACCAGAACTTGCAGAACAAGATTTATTTTATTATTTAAAGAATAAAGGTTTAAAGATTCAAGCAGGGCATTGTATTGGCAGTAATTTGGAGTTTTGCAACGGGACAACACATACATTCAATGCTATGAGCGGTATAACCCATAGAGGTGCTTCAACAGTATTATCTGCACTTGTTAATGACGAAATTTATACAGAAATCATTGCTGATGGGGTTCATGTTTATGATGATGCACTGTCGTTGCTGTTTAAGGTAAAGCCTATGAATAAGGTTTTACTGGTATCTGATTGTCTTCCATGTACAGGTAGTGATATAAAAGAATTTATTTTTGCAGGCGAAATTATACATTATGACGGCATTAGTGCAACATCAAATGAGGGTACTATTGCAGGCAGTACAAAACTTTTGCCCGATATTATCAAATTGTTGGGTAAAAAAGGCTTGTTTGTAAAGCAGTATATTGCAAATCCTTATGATTACCATGGAATTGACTCTGATGGTGAAATAGAATGGGATGAAGACTTTAATATAATAAAAATTACTTATTAGTATTAAAATTTTGATTCAAGTAATTTAATATATGCATCTTGATGGCTTTTTATACACGAATTCATACCATTACAATAAATTATATATTTATTACTGTTATATGGATTTATGTTAAGAGCCGTAAATTCATTGTTTGAATTCGTTTTAAGCGCAATTCAATAGAGTTATTTCTTAGTTCATTAATAATACTATCGTTAATTGAAGGCGGCTTTTTTGAATAAGTATCTTGTTCTGCTTTTCTTACTAAAAATACATATCCTGTAGTTCCCGAAACTGTTGTTGCTGTTAGTGAAGTTAGGGTTTTATGCTGTTTTATTGTTTTTAAAAACAGAATTTTTATTTGTGTTATATAAAAATCTAACATAAATAATTTTGCACAAATATATCGATTTTTTTAATGATATAATAATTTATATGAGAAGTGATAATATAAAAAAGGGAATAGCAAGGACACCTCATAGAGGTCTGTTAATGGCAGCCGGTGTCAGCAGAAAAAATATGAGTTCTCCATTTATTGGTATAGCAAGTTCTTTTTCTGATTTGGTACCTGGACATATTGGGATGCGAGATTTGGAACGACAGATTGAAAAAGGTATTCATTCGGCCGGTGGTCAATCTTTTATTTTCGGAGTTCCCGCAGTTTGTGATGGAATCTCGATGGGCCATAGTGGAATGAGATATTCTCTTCCTTCAAGAGATTTGATTGCTGACTGTATTGAAACGGTTGCTGAAGCTCACCAATTAGATGGTTTAGTTTTATTATCAAATTGTGATAAAATTACGCCCGGAATGCTTATTGCTGCATTGAGACTTAATATCCCATCTATTATTGTTACTGCAGGTCCTATGCTTGATGGTGAGAGCAGATGTGAAAAATTAACAATGATTAAGGGCTCTTTTGAGGCTGTAGGAAAATTCAGGAATGGTATTATTGATGAAAAACGACTTCTTGAATTAGAAGAAGAATCTTGCCCGACTGCTGGTTCTTGTCAGGGTATGTATACTGCAAATACAATGGCTTGTTTGGCTGAAGTTATGGGGATGAGTTTGCCATTTTGTGCTACTTCTTCTGCTGTATCATCTAAAAAACGAAGGATTGCATTTGACAGTGGTATGCAAGTTGTGGACCTTGTTTATAACAATATTAAGCCTCTGGATATAGTTGACAGAGACTCTTTGCGTAATGCTATAATTTGTGATTTGGCAATGGGCGGTTCTACGAATTCATTTCTTCATATTTTAGCACTTGCTAATGCCGGGAATATCAATGTAGATTTAACAGATTTTGAGGACCTGAGTCATAAAATTCATCAAGTTGTAAAATTAGATCCTGCTGCTGAGCCAACAATGTCTGATTTTCATAAAGCTGGTGGTGTTCCGGCATTACTCAAAACGTTAATGGATGCAAATGTCGGTATTATTGATAAAAAAACATCTTGTGGTTTTGCTTTGTCTGAAATCACAAAGAATGTATATATTGATACTTCATTAATTCATCCTTATAATATGCCGGTAACGACAAAACCGGGACTTGGTATTTTATATGGTAATCTTGCTAGTAATGGATGTGTTACAAAAATTTCGGGTATTGATGAATCTTGTTATGAATTTGAGGGTATTGCGAAAGTTTTTGATTCTGAGGAAGAAGCAATGTGTGCTCTTGAAAATGATAAAATTATTTCAGGTGATATAGTTGTTATTCGTTATGAAGGCCCAAAAGGTGGTCCTGGTATGCGTGAAATGCTTGCTCCAACATCTTTGCTTGTTGGTAAGGGCCTTGGAAAATCTTGTGCTCTAATTACAGATGGTAGATTTTCTGGCGGAACAAGAGGAATTTGTATTGGGCATGTCTGTCCAGAGGCTGCAGAAGGTGGAAATATCGCACTTGTAGAAAATGGGGATAAAATTAGAATTGATATAAATACACGAACTATTGAATTGTTAGTCTCCGATGATGTTTTAAATAGAAGACGTTTAAATTTAAAACCCTTTGAGCTAAAATGTAAGTCTGGTTATTTGTCAAAATATGCGAAAAATGTTAAGGATGCTTCGCATGGAGCTATAGTATAGGGATAAAAATGAAAGAAAAAATAATTGAGATAGTTAAAACTACTAATTTAAAGCATATTGCAATAATTATGGATGGAAACAGACGTTGGGCGAAAAATAATAATCTTCCGTCTGCAATGGGACATAAAAAAGGTGTGGAGTCTTTAAAAAATATTTTAAGGGCCTGTAATGATTTTGGTATAAAATACTTAACTGTTTATGCCTTTTCTACAGAAAATTGGAATCGCAAAAAAGAAGAAGTCGAATTTCTAATGAATCTTGTTGCTGTTACTTTAATTAATGAATTAGATGAAATGCATAAAGAAAATGTTCAGATTCATTTTATCGGTGATTTGACCAGACTTTCGGATAAATTACAAAAAATTCTTTCAAACGCTGTTGAAACTACAAAAAATAATACAGGAGTAGTTTTGCAGATTGCATTAAATTATGGTTCAAGGGATGAGATAACAAATTCTGTAAAAAATATTATTGCTAAGAATATACCTATAGAACAAATTACTGAAGATACTATTTCCGAAAATTTATATACAGCAGGAACTCCTGATCCTGATATTTTAATAAGGACAGGTGGAGAAATGCGTATATCAAATTATTTGTTATGGCAAATTGCATATTCTGAGATAATTATTCGAGAAGAATTTTGGCCTGAATTTAATAAAAATTCTTTAGCGGAATCAATTCTTGAATTTGGGAAAAGACAGAGGCGTTATGGAAAATAAGAATAATATAAAAATTGTATTTGCAACTGGTAATCCGCATAAGCTTGCAGAAATAAATGAAATTTCAAAAGGTAGTGGTATTGAATTTGTCTTACCACCGACGAATTTTAACCCTGATGAGACAGGCTTGACATTTGAGCAGAATTCTCTCATCAAGGCAAGGGAAGCTGCAAAATTATCGAATAATATTGCGCTAGCAGATGATTCTGGCTTGTGTGTAGATGCTCTTGATGGAGCTCCTGGTATATATTCTGCCAGATATGCGGAAACTGCGGAAAAACGAATTTATAAATTACTAGAAAATTTAGCCCCATTTACTAATAGATCAGCAAAGTTTGTTTGTGCTATGACTCTTGTTGATGAATTTGGTAATGTACTAAACAAAGAAATTGGAGAATGCCATGGTAAAATTACTGAAACACCTTCTGGTGTAAATGGTTTTGGATATGACCCAATTTTTCTTCCTGACGGATTTAGTATTACAATGGCCGATATGTCAGACGAATTGAAAAATACAATTTCTCATAGAAGTATTGCTTTGAATAAAATGCTTGATTATATACAGGGTTCTAAAATGTAATAGCTCTTTGAGTTATTGACACTTTAAATATCCATTATAAAATTAATATGGTTGATTAGAGATAAAATTTGAATAATTATTTTAATGGAGATAATAATGAAAAAAAAGATATTATTAATCTTAGTAATTATACTGCTTGCAATTGGTATAAGGTTTTTTATATCCTCAATTGGCGGTATAATTAAACAAAAGAAGCAAGGGACACTGATTCCTCCTACTGTTTCTGTCCAAACAATAAAGAATGAGAGCGTTATAAGAAGTTTTGAAGCTCCTGGGCGTGTTGTTTCAAAATATCAAGTTAGCATTATGGCACGTATATCCGGTTATTTGCAAAAAAGTTTTTTCAAAGAAGGCGATTATGTTAAAGCAGGTGAAACTCTTTTCCTGATAGAGCCAGCTGAATATCAAAATGCATCAAATGTTGCAGGTGCCAATATACAAAATATTAAAGCCCAGCTTGCTTATGCGAATAAACAGCTTGCAAGAGCTGAAGAATTGGTAAAGCAAGATTATATTGCAAAATCAAAATATGATGAAATTTTGGCTAACAGAGATGCTCTTCAGGCACAATTATCTGCCGCACAGTCCAGTTATAAAGATACAAAAAGAAATTTAAGTTACACAATTGTTAAAGCTCCGGTAGATGGAAGAATCGGTATTATTGATGTTACTGTTGGAAACTATGTTACCCCTTCCTCCGGATCGTTAACTACAATTAACAGTACAAATCCTATTTATGTTACCTTCCCTCTCTCATCTGAGGATTATGCAGCTATATCTTCTATTGATAAAAAGGCAAATGAAAAACGCAGAGTTGAACTTTTTTTCCAAAACGGCGGAAAATATAACTTAGAAGGTGTTCAAGATTTTTTGGATAATAAAGTTGACCAAACAACGGGTACTGTAACTATGAGGGCAACATTCCAAAATCCTGATAATAAATTACTGCATGGTGAATTTGTTAATGTTAAAGTCTATGCTAATAATCCAACATTAGTTCCTGTTGTTCCTATTGTTGCTGTTCAGGAAAATCAGGAAGGTAAATATGTTTATACAATTGATAAAGAAGGTTTACCTCAGCTTACATATATCAAAGTTCAGGGGCAATCCGGAGATAATTGGATTGTTAAAGAAGGATTGAAGCAAGGTGATAAGGTTATTACTGAGGGGATTTTAAAAGTTACTCCTGGCAGCCCTGTTAAAATAGTTTCCAAAAAGGAAATGGAGGCTATTAAATCTAAAAAATTACCTCAAAGTAAAGAAAAATAAAATTTAAGTAATTGCTGAAATATAAATTTAAGGTATAAAAATGTCAGAAGAAAAACAAGGAAATTTATTTATACGAAGACCAAAACTGGCGATTGTAATTTCGTTAGCAATATTACTCGCCGGTATCCTTATGATAAAGGCTTTACCTCTGGAAGAGTATCCATCGATTACTCCTCCTCAGGTTGTTGTAACGGCAACTTATGCTGGTGCAAGCTCTGATGTTATAGAGTCAACCATTGCTGCTCCGGTTGAAGCACAGCTTAATGGTGTTGAGGATATGATTTATATGACATCAACTTCTCAAAATGGTTCTTATAAACTTACTTTGTATTTTGAAGTAGGTTCAGATCCGGATATGGCTGTAGTTAATGTTCAAAACCAATTGCAGTTGGTAACGCCTCGTCTGCCAGAAGAAGTTCGAAGGTATGGACTATCTGTAAAAAAATCAACGGGTGGTCCCGGATTGCTGTTAATATCTGTTAATTCGCCTCATAATTCGTATGACCAATTGTTTATTTCAAATTATGCGGATATCTACATAAAAGATGAACTGGCTCGTATTCGAGGAGTTGGTCAGGTAACTGTTTTTGGTTCTTCGACTTATTCTATGAGGATTTGGCTTGATGCGGATAAAATGGCAAATTATGGTTTGTCAACAAGTGAAGTAACTTCAGCTATTCAGGCTCAAAATATACAATCGCCGGCAGGGGATTTGGGTGTAGAGCCAATGAAAGAAAAACAGTTAATAAAACTTACTATGAGGACAAAAGGTAGGTTAAAGGATGTAAAAGAATTTGAAGATATTATAATTAAATCTCTCCCTAATGGTTCTCAGGTTCGTTTAAAAGATGTTGCCAGAGTTGAGTTAGGTGCAGAAAGCTATTCTTATTTTTCAAGAATAAGTGGTAATAATTCGGCTATTATTACAGTAAGTCAATTGCCTGAAGCAAATGCAATAGACTTATCTAATAAAATTCAAAAACGTCTAGAGGAGTTGAGTAAAACATTTCCAAAAGATATAGAATATAAAGTTCAACATGATGAAACAGAATTTGTTAGAGAGTCAATTCATGAAGTAATTAGTGCTGTTGCTTTGGCCGTTTTATTAGTTTCTATTGTTACTTATATGTTTCTTGGTACGGCAAGAGCTGCTTTTATACCATTCTGTGCAATTCCTGTTTCATTAATTGGTGTTTTTATTTTTATGCATCTATTTGGATTTTCAATAAACTTACTAATCCTTTTTGGTTTGGTACTTGCAGTAGGACTTGTTGTTGATGATGCTATTGTTGTATTGGAAAATACCCAACGACATATTCAGGAAGGTAAGGATCCAAAAAGTGCGACTGAAATTACAATGAAAGAAGTTTTTGGTGCTGTTTTAGCAACATCACTTGTATTAATGGCTGTATTTGTACCTGTGTCTTTTATGGGTGGAATTACAGGGCGAATGTTTAGGCAATTCGCTTTATGTATTGCTTCTTCTATAGGGTTATCAACTCTTGTTGCTTTGACTCTTGCTCCTGCCTTGTGTTCTATGATTTTAAAATCAGGAGAAGAAAAAGCTGATTTTAAATTCATACAGATTTTTGATGAATGGTTTAATAATGTAAGAGATAAATATTTGAAATATACAAAGAATTTTATTGATTCGTGGCAGTTAACCTTTGGTGTTCTTGGAATAGTTATTCTTTTGACAATAGGTATGTTTTTACTAATACCAAAGGGATTTTTACCATCTGAAGACAGAGGTGCTATTTTTACACAAATTCAGCTGCCGGATGGTTCTTCTGCTTCGCGAACAGATGAAGTTGCAAAGGATGTAGAAGATAAACTTCTAAGTATTCCTGGTGTAAAGTCTACAATTTCTCTTGTAGGTATGAATGGTGAGAATACAGCATTTATTGTTTCCAGATTAAAACCTTGGTCTGAAAGAAAAAGTAGAAAAGAATCGCTTGATGGAATTATGCAAGCTATTAATTCCCAGTTTAAAAATTATCCTTCTGCGACAATTGCAACATTTTCACCTCCTGCAATTTCTGGTTTAGGTATGTTTGGCGGTTTCGAGTACCAATTGCTTGATAAAGGAGATAGAGACGCTTCCGAGTTGTATAACGAGGCAAAAAAGCTTATTGGTGAAGCTGCATCTAATCCGAATTTTTCTATGATATATACTACATATAGTGCTAATTTGCCACAGCTGATACTGGATGTTGATGTAGATAAAGCAATGGCTCAAGGCGTTGAAGTATCTGAAGTCTATAATGCAATAGCTGCTTATTTTGCGAAAGCTTACGTAAATGATTTTAATAAATATGGACGAGTTTATCGTGTATATGTTCAAGCAGATTCTCCCTTCAGAGCAAAAATTGCTGACTTAAATAAAATTTATGTGAAAAATAAAACAGGAAGAATGGTTCCACTTTCTGCTGTTATAAAGACAAAAAATATAGTTGGGCCATATATCCGTACAAGGTTTAATATGTACCCTGCAATTACTATAAATGGAAGCCCTAGACCAGGTGTAAGCTCAGGTGATGCAATGAATCTTATGGAAAAAATTTCAGACGAAATTTTACCTGAAGATATGGGTTACGCTTGGTCAGGTACATCTCTTCAAGAAAAAGAATCAAGTGGACAAATTGGTCCTATACTGGTAATGTCTTTAGTATTCGTGTTTTTATTCTTAGTAGGATTATATGAAAGTTGGCTTTTACCAATTTCTGTATTATTAGTAACACCAGTTGCTCTTGTTGGTGCTTTGCTGTTCCAGTATACAAGCGGTTATGCACTTGATATATATTCTCAGATTGGTCTTGTAATGCTTATTGGTTTAAGTACAAAACAAGCAATTTTGATTATTGAGTTTGCTAAAGATGCACATAAAGAAGGGTTACCTATTAAAGATGCGGCTATGCAAGCTGCTAAACTCCGATTCCGCGCTGTTATGATGACAAATATTGCATTTATTCTCGGATTGCTACCTCTTGTTTTTGCATCAGGGGCTGGTGCAGCATCAAGGCACTCTGTCGGAATGACTGTATTTGGCGGTATGCTTGCTGTAGCTTTTATTGGTACATTTTTAGTTCCCGCTTTTTATGTAATGATTGAAGAATTCAAAAGAAATTTTGCAAAAAAAGTTCGAGAAATAAAGGAAAAGAAGCATAATGTTTAGAAAATTTATTATATTAATAATATTAATGATATTTGCCCTACCTGTTTTTTCGGAAGAGCTTGGTAATTCTATTGATTCTAATGAGTTTCCGGATAATGTCTTGCCAAGCGTTAATGTAAATGCAGATTTTGTTATCTCAGGTTCTGTCGAGAAGAATATCGATATGACTCTAGATAACTGTATCAAATTAGCTTTGGGTAATAATCCACAAATAAATGCAGCATTTCAAGATATTTTAGCTTCCGATGCCAGAATTAAACAAGTTTGGTCAAACTATTTTCCAAGTTTTTCATGGCAGACCAGTTATACACATTTGAAACAACTCCAGTTGTCTGATGCATTGGGTAGGAATTTGCAATTTAATTATTATTTGGCCGGACAGGTAACATTACAGCAGATGCTCTACGATTTTGGAGTAACTCAAAATCAGGCTACTATAAAACGTTTAGATTATGATGCCTATAAAAAGACATTTGAGGCTGTAGTAAATGATGTTATTTACCAAACTAAGGATGCTTATTATAATGTCCTTTATGCGTATGAAAATAAACGTGTTGCTCAAGATACAGTTGATAAATATCAATTGTTTTACGACCAGGCCAAGGCTTTTTATCAGATTGGTATGAATCCAAAGGTAGATGTTACAATTGCCGAAACAAATTTAAGTAGTGCTAAATTAAAATTAATCCAAGCTGAAAATGCGGTTAATTTGGCAATAGCTCAGCTTAATAATGTTATGGGAGTTCCTTATATTGAAAAATATGATATATTGGATAGATTACAGTATCAACCTACTAATTTAACTTTTGAACAAGCTATTGATATAGCAAGGGAAGCCCGTCCGGAACTGAAACTTGCAGAGATAAAAGTTGAGGAAGCAAATCAAACACTTAAATTAGCAAAAAAATCTTATTTTCCAAGTATATCTTTTGAAGCACAATATCAACGTGGTGGTAAATCTTGGAATTCTAATTATGGTTATAATATTGGTGGGTATTTAATATTCCCTACTATAAATGGAATGTTGATTAGAAATGAAATTAAAGAAGCTCGATATTTGTATGATAAAGAGCTTGCTAATGCGCGTAATACACAAAATTCTATTTATTTAGAAATTCAAAATGCATATTTAAAACTTGATGAAAAGCGAAATCAGCTTCCTGTTGCTATTTTGCAGGTTAAGCAGTCCAAAGAAAATTACGAATTATCTTATGGTCGATATAGAGTTGGTGAGGCGTCTCCTACAGAATTAAAAGATGCTGAAACTACTTATGAACAATCACAACTTACTTATTATACTGCACTATATGAATATAATTCGGCAAAAGCCCAATTGGAAAAAGCTATAGGTAAAAATTTGTCTGATGATGACGATTGTGTTCAATTGAATAATTAGTTAAGAAATGTTAAATTATCCTGTTTAAAAAAAGCAATTATTTTTGAAATATTTACTTTATATATATGTAAGATATAAATGAGAGAGAGAAAATAATATGTTAGCTTCATCAGGACAAGCATTTGGGACAATGGTAAAACCATCAAGACGCAGGAAATCATCAATAAAAGAATTTAAATATTTAGAAAATAAAGATAAAAGAATGAGGTTTAATAATTCTCAGGATCCTATTTACTATGTTTTTGATTGTATTGAAAATAGACCTGTAACTACCCTGGCAAAAGAATTTGTAAAAGATTCATTTTTTGAAGCAATAAATTTTGTATCAAAAGTTGTTGGATAATCAATAGGATATAAGAGAAAGAAAAAAGGAATAAGGATAGGAAAAATAATAACTAAAGCGGTCAACCTGACCGCTTTTTATTTTAACTGTGTTAAAAAATTATTGTTTGAGGGTAGACTTCTTCTACGTAACTTGCCCAATCTTTTATATTAAAAAATCCAATTGCAAATTCAGCAGTATTTTCACCAAGTTGCTGAGCACCGGGCACTTCGATTGGTGGTCCTGCCGGTGTTGTTCTTGCCGGGTTTTTAGGATTAGAGATTACACCTACACTTCTTAGCATAGTAATAGAAAATGTCTTTTGGAAAACTTCATATTCCGTTAATCCATGCGTAATTATTCCAAAACCATTAGTCCAAGCAAATCTTTGGAATGGTGCCGTGTTAGTTTTTGCCTCATGACCTTTCTCAGTAGGAAGATTTTCTCTAATATTGTAATTAGAATCAAATTTTCTTTTGATAAGCAAATTCATATCCTCGGACTGGACTTCACTAACTTTTTTGTCAAAATTAAATCTTACTTGCCAAATACGATTAGACAGTAGGTTTAACCATTTAATTTTAAAGTTAAGAAGTTTAGATTTTTTATTTAAATAGATATCCACGTTAAAGAATGATGTGGTAATTCTTAATCCGCAACGTAAAGGCCCATCCATAATTACACGTGCAGATTTAATTGTTGCAACCTCAATGATATCATCCTTTGTTGGCGAAAAATTGTAGCAATCTCCGCAATCTTTATACCTGACAAATTCAATGAAATTTCTGTAACATTTAGATTTATCATAAAGATTAATTTGACCATCCTCAATTGCTATTCTTATATTAGAATTAAATAAATTTGTATTGTCGACAACTAAATCAGATTTTCCCTCACTGTAATTAAATTCTTTTAATAAAGTGTAAATAGTTGTGTAATCTTCAGTAACAGGAATTTTATTTATGTCATATAAAATTTTGGCAGGAAATCCTTTGTGTTTTGCGATGACTTGCGAATTTTCGTCAATTTTTGTTCTTTCAACTTCAATAAGTTTATATTTATCAAGGTATTTGAATGTAATTGACATATTCTCAGGTTGAGTAAAACGAATTTCTTCTATGATACTGTTTGCAATTTGTAATATTTTATTGTATCGGGTTATATTTTCACTATGAACCAAATCAGTCGAACAACCGCATATACTATCATGAGCCTGATTTTGCAATAATAATTTATAGGCATATTCTATAGCATTGTCATAATCCCAACCAAAATTAAATTGAAGTTTGTTAGCCAAATCAAGTTTGTGAGAACATTCAGTATTCATTTGCTTTAACTTCATTCTGGCAGAATATGAACCAGGTAGAATGAAAGTTGTAGAATTATCTCTTAATTCTCCGTCAAATTTTTTCTTAAATTTTACAGAATTAAAATACTCAAATGGGGTACCAAGGACAATTTCATAATCCTCTAAATAAGAATTAACAACTTCAATTTGTGTTTTTATATCTTCAGGTATGGCAAGATGATCTGCACCAATTGGTAACAATAAAGTCTCAGAAGAATGTTTAGCAATTTTATCGAGATTACTTTTTAACAGCGCGGCTTTTTCTTCCATAAGTTTATCACTGGAAAATATATCCATATAATAGCCACGTATCAGGTTAACCGTATTTATTCCATTAAACACAAATTCGGAAGGTAAATCTGGTCCGCAACCTCTCCAAACCATAGCCTTATCTATTCCAAATTCTTTAAGGATAGCCGGGATATTTGCACTGTGTCCAAATGTATCAGCCAAATAGGCAATAAAATCCTCACACCCGAAATTTTGCGCAATTTTAAGACCAATTTCTAAATTTTTTCTAAAACAAATTCCATCAGTCAAATATTCATCTACAAGACAATAGAATGGTCCTATAAATAATTTTTTTTCAAGTATCAGTTGTCTTATAAGCTCTTCTTTTTCCGGCCTGAATTCCAGATAGTCTAAAAGCGCGGCAACTTGACCATCAAAATAGAATGATGGAATTTTATCCTCAGTTAAGTATTCTAGTATATTATCAAATACTTTAACTAGTCTTAATCTAAAAACCTCGTACTCTCTGTACCATTCTCTGTCCCAATGGCTATGTAAATATGCTATAACTTTTTTCTTTTTTTTCTTACCAATAATCATAAATCTATATTAGCACTATTAACTAGTTTAGTCTAATTGTTAAGATTATCCTCAAGTTGAATGTAAATTCTTAACATAGGTTTTAATATACATTTGAATGGAGAGGTGATTATGAATAAATTTAAAGCAATCAGTTTAATAGTTTTGGCGATATTTTTAATAGAACTTAGTTCTGAAGCGCTTATTGTTAATTACGGTAATAATAATCCATCTGTTAAGAAAGTAAACATTGGAAATAATAATCCATATAATGCAGATTTAAATATGGTTGAAAAATTTTTATTTGGAAAAACTTATAGCAAAGAGAATAATAATTCGAGATTAAACCGTATTGAAAATAAGTTATTCAATAGAAGTTATCCTACAATGAATGTTGCGCACAGAATGAATAATGTGTTGGCAAATTATAGAGGAAATTATTATCATAGAAATTACTATAATGCAAGAAATAACTATTATAGACCTAGAAATACAATTCGAAACAGGGTCATGGATACACTTGTTGGCAGACCTACTGGATTTACTCCGTCAATTACAAATTCACCATATTTAAATAGATTTGGTCCTTCATATAGTAGAGGCTACTATGGAAACAACGGATGGGGTTATCACAATAGTTTTAGACCAACTATGACAGGTGCAGGAATTCATATTTTAAATTAAATGTAAAAAATATATTAAGGTATAAAAAAGTTGTTATTTTGATGATACCATATATATTGTAGTTATTTTTATGGAGAGATACAATATGTGTGGTATTGTCGGATATGTTGGATATAAGCCTGCTGTTGATATATTATTGGATGGTTTGGAACAGCTTGAATATAGGGGATATGATTCCTCAGGTATTGCTGTAAAGTGTTCAGATGGCATAAAAGTATATAAAGCAGAGGGTAAATTAAAAAATTTAAGAGAAGAATTGGCACCGCATGCTTATGAAATATCTAAGGCTACTGTTGGAATTGGGCATATCAGATGGGCAACACATGGGGCCCCAACTGTAGTAAACGCTCATCCTCATACTTGCGGATGCGGTAAATTAGTTGTAGTCCACAACGGTATTATAGAAAATTATAAAGAGTTGAAAGCTGAATTAGAAGCAAAAGGATGTGTTTTTAAATCACAGACTGATACTGAAATTGTTGCTCATTTAGTTGCATCTATTTATGGTGAAGTTAAAGAGCTTACTAAAGCGGTTCAAATTGCTGCCAAAAAACTTGAAGGTGCTTATGCACTTTGCATAATGCATAATGATGAACCTAACAAGATTGTAGCTACAAAACGTAATGCTCCATTAGTTGTGGCTGTTGGTGAAAAAGAGTTTTATGTTGCATCTGATGTTCCTGCCTTTATTAAGCATACTAAAAAGGCGATTTATCTTGCAGATAATCAAGTTGTAACTCTTACTCCGGAATCTATAAAGCTTGAAGATGAAAATGAACTGGAAATAGTTCCTAAGGTCGAACTTCTCCCTTGGGAGCCGGTTGCGTTGAGCAAAATGGGTTATAAACATTTTATGCTTAAGGAAATACATGAGCAACCTGATGTGATAAGAAATATTTTAGTAGGAAAACTTCATACTCCGGATTCACAAATTGTACTGAATGAAGTTAAATTAACCAAAGAAACTCTAAAAAATTTAAATAGAATTCAGGTTGTTGCTTGTGGAACCTCTCTTCATGCTGCTATGATTGGTAAATATGTAATTGAAAATTTCTGTTCAATACCTGTGGATGTTGAAGCTTCAAGTGAATATATTTATAGAAAAACTGTAACTGATGAGCATACATTGGTAATTGGGGTTTCTCAATCTGGTGAAACTGCTGATACTTTGACTGCTATAAAACAATCAAAGGCTCGCGGTTCACATATTCTTATTATTACTAACAGACCGGATAGTGCAATGGCCAGAGAGGCCGACAGTTTGCTTTCTGTTAACGCAGGAATTGAGGTTTCTGTTGCAGCTACAAAATCCTATATAGCACAATTAACTTCTTTTTATTTACTTGCTTTGTATATGGCTGAAATCAAAGGTACCGTTCCTGCTGGGGAATTGACATCTTTAAAATCAGAAATGCTGTTATTACCTCAAAAAATTGAACAAATTTTAGCTCATAAAGAAAATATTCAAGCTTGCGCAAGAAGATACGCTAATACAAGGGATTTTATCTATATAGCAAGGGGAATTAATTATCCTACCGCTCTGGAAGGTGCATTAAAATTAAAGGAAATAAGTTATATTAATGCAACAGGTTATCCTGCTGGGGAACTTAAGCATGGACCTATTGCCATGCTTGATGAAACAATGCCGGTATTATCTGTATTGATGAATGGCAGTGTATATGAAAAATTACTTTCAAATAGCGAAGAGGCTAAGGCTCGTAATGCAAGAATGATTGCCCTTACTAATTCAAATGATCCTAAGCTTGATGATTTATTTGATTACATTATAAAGGTTCCCGATGTGATAGAATTGTTATCACCAATAATTGCAATTGTTCCTCTGCAGTTAATTGCGTATTATATTGCAGAATTCTTAGGAAAAGACGTTGATCAACCGAGAAATCTTGCAAAATCTGTAACCGTAGAGTAAAATAATATATAAACTATAAAGGGGTATTATTTTACTATGGATAGAGAAATCATTACAGAGGAAGTTTTTATTGATAAAACGATAGATATGACATCTGATGATATTGAAGACATTCTTTCTATGATGTTTGGTGAAATTATTAGATGGTCTGTAATCGAAGTTTTGGGAAATCAGCTGAAAATAGATGTTACATACGAAAAAAGAGAAGCTTAATGGGATTCCCATAGCTTCTCTTTACTATAATTTAAGCTGTCTACGCTAAGACGACATTTTTTGTTTGTGTTTCAATTTTTGCTGCATCTGTATATTTTTGATCAATTTGCCCTGCTTTATAAGCATGCTTTTGAATTTGATTTACAACAAACAATCCAGCTGCTGCTGCAATACCTGCAAGTCCAAATTTAGTTGGATTTTTCATAATTTTTGCAGCGATATTTGTTCCACCTAATTTAGCAACTAACTTACTTGTACCTTTAGCAATCATATTGGCTGCTTTAGTTAATACGGACGGTTTTGTTGCTATTGCTACCCCTGCAGCTGCACCAGTTGCACCAAGCACTAAATTATTTTTAAAATTGTTTTTAAAATGTTCTTTTGCACATTCTAATCTATTTGTCATAGAGCCTTTTGTTCCATCTACTAAAGTATAAGCTGGAGAAGCAACATACATGTTTGTCATAAATAACCTACCTTTCATTTCATACACTATAAATAACCTTACTCATTTATAAAGTTTTTTTATAAAAAAGAATTGCTTACTAAATTAGTAAACAATTCTTCCTTTAGATTATTTGTGTGTTTCCAGCTTAATATATCTTAATAATCTTCAATTTCAATTGCATTAACAGGACAGCTGAGTGCAGCATCTATGCATAAATCTTCAGTTTTATCAATGTTAACTTGATTTACTACTGCTCTATCGCCATTCATGTCAAAAACTTCTGGATTTATAATTGCGCAAGCTCCACATCCTACACAGGTGTCTAAGATTGTAACATTCATAAAATATCCTCCATATTATTTCGGTAATATTATGGAGGATATTTTGATATTTAAAATTAGTATTTATTCTAATATGACTTGCTAATCTTCATTTGAGACAATTTGAGCACCATTTTGTTCAATACTAAGAGTTCTTATATCACTTTTAATATTTTGATTTGTCCAAGTCTCTTTTACAATATTTCTTATTTTATCAAGATTATTTTTTTCTGAAATAACAAGTATTGATGAACCTGCACCGCTCAATACACAACCAAGTACACTGTCAATATGTTTGAGGTTTTCCATAATTTTATCCAAACCAGGTACTAATTTCATTCTGTAAGGTTGATGTAATTTATCCTGTAGCGCAAGCTTCATTAAGTCAGTATCAGCCGTGTTGACAGCTTGCACAAACATGCCCAATCTTTGAGCATTGAATACCGCATCCTTCATAGGAACTTCTTTTGGTAGAACTGAGCGTGCAATATCAGTTGAAAGTTCAAAATCAGGTATACACACTGTAATAGCCCAATCCGTCGGCCAATTTAATTTTCTGTAAACAACAGAACCATCATCCTCTTGAGACGAAAGAACCAATCCCCCAACAATTGCCGGTGTAATATTATCAGGATGGCCTTCAATTTCACAGGCAATAGAGAGCAATGCAACTTCATCAGCAGGATGCCCTAATAATTCATTTGCTGCAAGCAATGCACCAACTATAACAGATGCGCTGCTACCTAAGCCTCTTGCAACCGGAATATTTGAATGAATATTAATTTTTAGTTCACTCGGAGATTGGCCAATAGAATTGTATAACAATTCAACAGCTTTATAGACCAAGCTGTTTTCATCAAGTGGTATATGTTCTAATGATAATTCGTCAATTGAGGCACTCTCAGCTATAACATTTATTTCAATTCCAGTACCAGGCAGTACAGTTTCTTCTATAGTTATCGTATTATATATTGGCAGCGCCAATCCTAAACAATCAAATCCTGGACCAATATTGGCTGTAGTAGCCGGTACTTTTACACTAACTTTCATAATCTTAATCTACCTTCACCTTTCTCTTATATTATATCAAAAACACCAAAAAAGGATTATAATAAGTTATTTAAAGAATTTGAATATTTAAACATGTAAGCATATAATGGCTGTATGTGTGATTTTTACCCATATTTTACCGCAGATGGCTCTGTTGGCTTATACAATTCAGACTATGATGACATATATCATAGCGCTACAGGTGCGCTTACAGAAGCATTTGAGAAGTTTATATATCCTGTAAATTTGAAAGAATTGATTTCTCGCAGCGACTCATTAAAAGTTTTGGATATTTGCTATGGAATCGGTTACAATTCAAAAAGTTTTTTAAATTATTATTTTGATAATCTGTTTAAAATTAATTTTAAAAAAAATTTTAAATCAAAATTTTCAAAAAAATATATTTCTAAAAAAGTTGATATCGATACGATATATACCAATAATATAAATATAAGCCAAACAAAAATATTATGTGAATATAACAATTCGATATATACTAATAATGTTGATAATTTTACTCTATCCAAAAATTCACAATTAAATGAACAATATTATACCTCTTCGATAGATACTGATAAAAATTTAATGATGAAAAATAAGTCTATCTATATTAAAGCTATTGATACGGATAAAATATTAGCTTATTTATCTCCATTTATAAAAACGGGTGTGAAGAATATTGGCGTACAAAAATTAGAATTCAATTACCAAAAAATTAATAAGTTTTTAAATTCGGATATTAAAATCGAGCACAAAAAAATCAATAAAATAATAAATTTGTTTTTATTAGAAAAAATTTTAAAAAACAATGACACTTTATCTTCAATTCAAATTGTGAACGATATCCTTTTTTCTGATAAATATGACTCTTTTTTTGAGAAGGATATTAAAGCTGTTTATCGAGATATAATAAATAGTTCTAATACTAATAACATTTATCTCGATAAATATGCCAATTTACATAATATATATTATAGGAATATAACTAAAAGTTATAAAACAAGGTTAAAATCATATTTATTACAACATATTGATTTCGATTTAGAAATTGCTGATGCGCGTCAAGTTCTCCTTGAAGATAATAATTTGTATGATTTAATTTTTCTTGATGCCTTTTCTCCTTCTAAATGTCCATGTCTATGGTCCTACGAATTTTTTAGAGAACTTTACAACCATACAAATTGTAATGGGGTACTGTTAACATATTCATCCTCCGCAGCGGTTAGAGCTGCTATGCTGGAAGCTGGTTTTCATGTCGGAAAAATATTTAACAGCAGGTTGAATACATTTACCGGAACGATTTGCTCAAAAAATATAAATAATATAAAATATAAACTCTCAGAATACGATTTAGGCCTTCTTAAAACTAAATCAGGTATTATGTACAGGGATAAAAATTTAAATGCTGTTAACGAGGCAATAATCGCCTTTAGAAAAAATGAGGTTGCAAATAGTAATAGAATGAGCTGTTCTCATTATATAAAAAGTTATAATCAGGAGGAATTATGCAATACGATGTAGTTGTTGTAGGCGGTGGAACTGCTGGCTGTGCTGCTGCATATATGAGTGGTAAATTAGGTTTAAAGACATTGCTTATTGAAAAAAATATTCACCTTGGTGGTACAATTACCTCAGGGCTTGTTATTCCTGTTATGATGTCCGGTAATAATCAAATAAATACAGAGTTTAGGGCCGAATTAATAAATGAGCTTCGAGAACTTGGCGGACAAACTACATACAATGATAATCCTGCTTGGTTTAATCCCGAACTAACAAAAATTGCATTAGATAATTTAATGCGGCGTGCTAATGTAGAAGTCTTTTTTGATACCCATATTATTGCGTTAAAAATTGAAAATAGAAAAATTAAGCGTATAAAGCTATCTAAAGAAATATTATCAGTATCTACCGATGAGATAGATATGGACAATAAAAAATTATCAGTATCTATCGGAGCGAAATATATAATTGATGCAACGGGGAATTGTGAAATCGGAAAAATTTCTAATTGTCAATTTTTAGAAAAAGATAAAGAATTCCAACCGGTAACTTTGCGATTCATGATGGGTGGTATAGATTTGAATGTATTTGCTGATTGGCTTGAAGAATATGATACTGACAGAAATGTTACAACTGTAGTACGAACCAATGGGCACGTTCACTTATCTACTGCGTATACTTGGGATAAGGACCGCAAATGGGCTCTTGAGCCTTTATTTAAAGATGCGGTTAAAAAGAAGATTTTAAAACGCTATGATACTAATTATTTCCAAATATTTACAGTGCCAGGAATGCGTGGTACTATTGCTTTTAATTGTCCTAGAATTATTGATTATAACAATTCTCTGGAAATTAAGAGTATATCTAAAGCTTTGATACTTGCAAGACAAAATATTTATAGATATTTACAGTTTTGCAGAGAATATTTTCCCGGATTTGAAAAAGCATATATATCAAATATTGCAGATATGCTTGGTGTTAGAGTCTCAAGAAGAATAAAAGGAAAATATATATATACAATTGATGACATCAGGGAAGGTAGAAAATTTGAACATCCTGTAGTTATATCTAATTATCCGGTAGATGTTCACTCTAATAAAAAAAATAGTTCGACATTGAAAGCATACAAAGAATATCAGCTTCCTCTGGAATCATTAATGTCGGCAGATATTGATAATCTTTTTGTTGCTGGAAGATGTTTATCAGCTGACTATCTCGCGCAAGGTGCACTGAGAGTCCAATCAAGTTGCTTTTCTATGGGAGAGGCTGTTGCTAAATATATTAGAACACTTATTTAGTGCTATATAGTATTATGATGTTTCTAATTTATTTTTCAATATTAGCATTGCATTTATTAATGGATCTATAGTTGTAGAATAAGGCGGGGAGTAAGTCATATCATTACTGCTGAATTCTTCAACACTGAGATGAGCTAATAGAGCACTTGCTAGAGAGTTAATCCTTTTATCTGCTCCAATTGCGCCTATTGCTTGTCCTCCAAGAAGCATCCCTGTAATTTTATCTGCTACTACCTTTAGTATTATATCATCTGCATCCGGCATATATCCAACTTTGTCAAGTTTTGATACAATGGCTGAAACAGGTGTGTAGCCAAACTTAATTGCTTTTTTTTCCGTTAAACCTGTCATTGACATTGTTGTATTTAAGCATCTGGATACGGCGGAGCCAAGTACACCTTCAAATTCACAATATATTCCTGCTGCATTCATAGCAGCACAACGTCCCTCTTTATTTGCTGTAGAGCCTAGAGGAATCCAAACATTTTTTCCGTTAATGATATGTCTTTTTTCTGCGCAATCACCGCAGGCAAAAATATTTTCAACTGACGTCTGCATTAATTTATTTACTTTTATTGCACCTGTAGAACCAATTTCAATTCCTGCATCTTTTGCAATTTCTATATTTGGCTGTACACCTGTACAAATAACAAATAAGTCTGCAAAGTATTCTTTTCCGGAGAGGGTTTTTACCGATTGCGCAGACTTATTTTTACCAACAAATTCTGATGCAATTTCATTTGTATGAAATTCAAATTTGCCTTCATTTGATGCTTCAAGGCGTTTTCGTATAAAATCAGACATATCATCGTCAAAAGTTGATATAATTTTATCATTTCTCTCAAGAACTGTAACTGATAACCCATTTCTTACAAATGCTTCTAACAGTTCAAGGCCAATATATCCGCTTCCAATTATTACTGCATGTTTTGCCTTTAACATAGAATTTCTTATGCTTATGCCATCTTCAATCTTTCTAAGTGTAAAGATATTATTATAATCATTATAGCCTTCTATATTGGGGATAAATGGTCTTGCGCCAGTCGCAATAATAAGTTTATCGTATGATACAAGCCTTGCCTCTAAAGATGAACATACCAAGACTTTTTGTTGTGGAACCAAAATTTTTTCAACTTTTGATTCAAGGTGGACATCTACACCGGCAGCTTTGAATTCTTCGACTGAACGTACCAATAGTGCTCTATAATCTGTAAAATTACCTTCAATATAATATGGCAGGCCACATGAAGAATATGACACGTGGGTGTCATCAGTAAATATATCGACATTAGAGTCTGGTAGTAATCTTTTAATTTTTGCGGCCGCTTTTGCTCCTGCAGCAACACCACCAATTATAACTATTTTCATAGCTATAACTTAAGTGCTTTTTGTATAAAATTATATTCGACAAATGACTAATTAACGCTATAAGTATTTAAAATCATACCTTTCATAAATTCACAATATGAATCTCTGTCCTCATCTAAATCCTCAGCCTTCTTAATTAAATTTTTAAGCTCAATAATAATTTGCTTTCTTAATAGGTCTTCGTACATTACTTACACACCCCGTATAACTGTGTCTACTATTACAGTTATAATTACGGATGAATTGCAGGAAATCTTTAATATTTTTAGTCTGAGCTTTAAGATATATTAAGATAGCTTTTAAATATTATTGCTATATAACGTATAGATATAATATAATTATTTAAATTAATCTGTTTCGTTGTATACAAGTTTTTTTCTTAAATTCCACTGAACTAAAGTTAGTACAAGGATGATTAAAAATAATATATATGCAATTGCACTAGCCTTTCCCACATTGAAATATTCGAATGCATTTTTATAAATATCGTATACCAATACATTTGTACTATCAAACGGGCCACCTTCAGTCATAAGGTATATTAAATCAAATACTTGAAATGAACTTATTGCTGTTATAATGATTACGAAAAATATTGTAGGCGAAAGTAGAGGCATTGTTACATTCATAAAGGTTTGGTATGCATTCGCACCATCTATCTTGGCAGCTTCGTACATAGAATTTGATATAGCAGACATAGAGGACAAAAAAATTATCATATTGTAGCCAATTAGTTTCCAAACTGAAACAATAATTAACGCTGGCATTGCAAATTGTGAGTCATAAAGCCAATTAATATGTATATGCAGTACATTATTTAGTAACCCAATTTCAGGATCAAATATCCAGGTCCAAATAATCCCGATAACAACCATTGGGGTTATAAACGGTAAAAAGTAGGCACATTTAAAGAATTCACTTCCTCGTATTTTAGAATTAAGAATTGAAGCCAGAATAAGAGGGATTATCACACCCAATATTGAAGTAGATAAAGCAAATACCACAGTATTTAAGAGTATTTTATAAAATAATCCGTTACTCAATATATCGGTGTAATTTTTTAGTCCTATCCAGTCAATTGGATTTAATAAATCCCAGCTGCAGAAGCTTAAGCCAAAAGAGCTTATTACAGGAATAATAATAAAAATAAGTGTACCAAGCAATGCTGGTAGCACGAATAACATTCCTGCACTGTTTTGTTCATTAAGAAATTTTTTCCACAGCTTTTTCATGATATGATTTAATTATAAGCTAAATATTGGGAGATGTGAAAATTATGCAGAAATATGAACACGCTTTTGGTAAAAATGATATTAGAGGAATCTATAATGATGATATTACTGAAGAACTATTCTATAATATTGCTTTCGGTTATGTCGAATGGCTAATTAAACAAAATCACAAGCAAATTTCTGATTTAAAAATAAGTGTATGTATGGATGCAAGATTACACTCACCATCCTTAAAAGAAGCATTAATAGCCGGTTTATGCAACTGCGGAGTGAAACATATTGAAGATTTAGGCCTTGCCCCAACTCCAATTGGTTATTATTCTGAAGTTGCTCATAACCTTGATGGGGCAATGATTATTACGGCAAGTCATAATCCTAAAGAGTACAATGGATTAAAAATGACCTATGCAAGGCAAACATTAAATGAGGTGCAGATAAAAGAAGTTAAGGATATTACGTTCAAAAATTGGAAAAACTTACCTCTTGATATTAAAAATCAGGATTTTTCTACTGCTGTAATTCCTGAATATATTGATGAGCTTAGTAGGGCTTTCAATAATATAGGAACTGGTATAAAAGTTGTAGTAGATAGTGCTAACGCTACAGGAGGCATTGTTGGCCCAAAATTATATAGGGAATTGGGATGTGAAGTAATTGAATTATTTTCTGAGCCGGACGGAAGATTTCCTAATCACCATCCAAATCCAAGTGTTTTGTCCACATTGGAGACCCTTTCTAAAACTGTTATCGAAAATAATGCTGACGTTGGAATTGCTTATGATGGCGATAGCGACCGTATTGGGGTTGTAGATAATAATGGTACCCCATTAACCGGTGATAAACTCCTTTTAATTTATGCAATGGACATGATTAAATCTTTTGGTAAGGAACTTACTGTTGTTTCTGAGGTTAAGTGTTCTCAAGTTTTGTATGATACAATTAATGAAGCGGGCGCGCGTGCTGTTATGTGTAAAACTGGTCATGGCTATATTAAAGAGAAAATGAAGGAAACTCATGCTCTGTTGGGTGGTGAAATGAGTGGACATACATTTTTTAAAGATAGATATTATGGTTTTGACGATGCAATATACGCGGGTTGCAGAATTATTGAAATTATTGCAAAAAATAAAAAGGCTAACACCTCATTTAAATTGGATGACTTGTTAGAACCTTTTGATAAAGTCTTTACAAGTGATGAAGTACGTTTTCCATGTCCAAATCATTTAAAAGCAGAAACTTTGGAGGCAATAAAACAAGAAGTTAAATTGCACCCAAAAATGTTTGGCTCTGAGATAAAAGAAATTGTTACACTTGACGGTATGAGAATTGTTTTTAAAGGTGGTTTCGCTTTAATTAGACAAAGTAATACCGAACCGGTATTTACACTCAGATTTGAAGCAAATAGTGAAGAGGAATGCTTAAGATTTAAAAATACAATGATAAATTATTTGGATAGTTATTTAAAATCAAAGGTTTAATATAAAAAAGCTGCTAATATTTAATAGCAGCTTTTTTATTTATTTGTTATATTCACTAAATTCTTTAGCGACTTCGCGCCATTCATCTTCTAATACACTGTAAGCATGACTCCAAAATTTTTCAATAGCATAAGTTTCGCGTTCATCTTTATGTAGAATATGTACAACTACATCCCCATAATCAAGGAGATTCCAACGATTTTTAGCGTCATTTTCCTGCCTGAGAGGAAGTCTTGAAAATATAGATTTTACTTTATCTTTAGTATTTTCCATTAAAGCCTTAACTTGTGGAGTCGAATCACCTGTTGCTATTACAAAATAATCTGCAAGTGATGAAACATTACTAATATTCAGAATTGTAATGTCTTTTGCAAGTTTATCATCTAAAAATTGCGCAATAATACAAGCAAATTTATGTGAATCTAAGTCTTTCAAATTTTTACCTTTCTTATTCAATCATATCAACTCTACGTTTGTGTCTGCCACCTTCAAATCCGGTTTTAAGCCAAATATCAACAATATCCAGTGCCAGGTGCTCTCCAATTACCCGTTCACCTAAACATAAAACGTTTGCATTATTATGAGCTCTGGAAACTCTTGCTGAATATGTATCACAACACAGCGCTGCTCTTATACCATGTACTTTATTTGCAGCTAATGACATACCAATACCGGTACCGCAAATTAAAATTCCCCTATTTACTTCTCCTGAAATAACCTTTTCAGCAACTTTACGGGCAACCACAGGATAATCACAAGACTCTGGGGTATATGTTCCAACATCAACATATTCAATATTTCTGGATTTTAAATAATCAATAATGCTTTCCTTGTAGCGAAAACCGCCATGATCAGAACCAATTGCAACTTTTAAATTTTCCATAATAAACACCTCATATAAATTACAGACTATATCTATATTATAATTGTACAGTTTTTTATTAAAAAAGTAAATATTTTTATAATTATTAGATACAAAAAAAGAGGCTTTTAAGCCTCTTGACATGGAGTTTAATATATCCAAGCAGTATTATGAACTGCTTACCAACTGCATAGCTTGTTGTAACAAATCTTTATTTGAAGATATTAACTTATTAACAACTTCCATTTGCAATTTTGCCATCTGATAGTAAGAAATATTTCCCTTAAAATCAGCGTTTGACAATTCTAAAAGACCTGAACGTATTTCACCGCAACCTAATACCGGTTTTCCTGATTCCTCAGTTTCTAAAAATTGTCCGTCTTTGTATTCATATAGACCAGCTGCATTATGGAAATTTCTTGTTGTTATTCTATATAATGGCACAACTTTTTTTCCGCTCTCAGCTTTCCCAACGATAGTTCCGTCATTTTTTATTTCATATTCATCATATTTACCCAGATATTTACCATTATTTGGGTCTATCCACATTTTTATACTTGTTGTAGGCACATCAAGAGCTCCGCCCTTTAATGCTGTTTCCTGGTACAAATCAGCACTTATAGGTTTTGTTCCCTGCATTATTTCGCCTTTATCATTTAGAATGTATCCTTGAACTGTATTTCCATTCTTAGCTCTATAGACACCTTCTCCATCAAATGTAAATTCACCAAGACGAGTATATACACTTTTTCCTTCAGGAGTTTTTGTAAGGAAAAAACCTTTACCTTCAAGGAAAACATTATCATTAGATGTACCAGGAGTAGACTTACCCTGACTCATTTTTTTATTGTAATCGTCATTAATAGCACCACCAAGAAACGTCTTAAAATTAACCTGTTTTTCTTTAAATCCTGGAGTATAAACATTTGTCATGTTATCCGCAATAACATCCATCCAATTTACAGTTGCATACTGCGTGTTTAGTGCTGTAATAAAAGCATCATTCATTATTATTCTCCTTGCTGTTGTCTATTTCTTCTTCTCTCATTTTGCTGTTTACTGCTGTTAGAATATGATAAATCAGTATATGGCAAATCATTTTCGCTAAATGTAGCCTTAAGTGAATTTATATTGTTTTTTAAATACTGCTCAACAGCCTTATCTCCAGGGATAAAGTTTGCAGCAATAACACCCTCTTTATTAATTCTTAAAATTACAGAAATATTTTGATCGAAATCTATCCTTAATGGTTGGTTGTTATCTTTTGCTATATTAATTGCATCTAAAAGAGCTTGTGATATTTGAACATTTTGTTTAACCTCAGCGGCATCAACACCATTGTTCAGCAAATTTTGAGCCTGTGCAACAACATTCTGGGTAGACATATCAGTATTCTGGGTCAGATTTATAAAAAATTGTGCATCACTTTGTGTCATGGATATACTATTTGCAGAATCTAAATTATCAAAACTAAAAATGCTTCCTGTATTTTTAGTCGCTGCCACTGCTGAAAGTTGTGCAGTATTGTTATTAATCATTTGTTGAATATCATTTGAAAGCATAATATTGGCATTATTTATACCCATTGTTCCAAATTTTGAATAATCAATGCTTGATTCAGCTGAGCCAAATAACAAATTATCATTTTCATCTGAAACTCTATCTGTAAGCTCCTTATTAGAAGATTTTTTATCATTCTTTTCAGTATTTGTATCAACTTGGTTATTTACTTGTTCATTGTTCGTGTCTTTTTTAGATTCTGATTTTGAAACTTTATCCATTTCATCTTTAAATGAAGAAGAATCAGATGAGGTTTTCTTTGCAGAATCAGATGTTGCAGCACTGGAAGTTTGCGCTGCTGCAGATGAACTGCTTACTGTTGTTGAAGATGATGTAGCTTCTATACCCATAATTTAAATACCTTCTATTTCATTTAACTGTCTTAATATCTCTTTTTCTTCTTCTTCGGCGCGCTCTTGATTTTGTTTAAAGAATCTTGTTACGCCAAGTTCAGAAAATTGTTTTAATTCTGCAGCTTTTTCTTCCTGCATATATATATCTTTATTTTTTTCTTTATGCTTCTCAAGCACTTTTACTGCTTGTTCACATTTTACCAATTTTTGAACCTCTATATCTAATTTTTTTTGTAAATCTACTCTTACTGCCTCCAGTTGTTCAGCTTTTTCCCAAAGATGTTTTAAAAACTTATCATACGCTTCATACATCATTGGATCAGCAGCTCTCATACCTTCTTTAGTGTCTAAGATATCTTGATTGTTTTTTTTGATATCCTGCTCTGCTTGAAATACAGCCTGCTGTGCTTTTTGTACCTTCATTCTTTGTTCTTCTTTTTGGTTTATACGAAAATCCAAAATTTTTTGCAGTCTATATCTGAATGGCATTTTGCTTAGTACTCTTTCTTGGTTTATTATGTATTAGATTCAGCGAGTAATAAACATCTAAATGTATGATATTGGTATAATGATTAATATTAAAAAGTCAAAGGTTATATGTGTTACATTGCTCCTTTGACTTTTTATTGTGTGTTTTAGTTTTGGAAAAATTAATCTTCAGACCCGACTTCTGTAGAAGTTTGCTCATGAACAGAAAGAGCAATTCGCTTATCTGCAGGATTAAATTTTAAAATATAGGTGCTTATTTTATCTCCTACTTGTAGAATTGATTTTGAATCATTTTGGTAATCAACAACTTCATTGTGAGGTAATAATGCTTCAACCCCAGGGAATACTTCAACAAAAGCACCAAAGTGTTTTAATCTTGTTACTGTACCTTCAACCTTGTCGCCTTCTTTTATTTGTTTTTCTGCTTCTATCCAAGGATCTGGTTCAAGATTTTTTAAACTTAGAGATACTCTTTGTTTGTCATGGTCAACAGCAATAACCTCAACATCAATTTTGTCTCCTACTTTCAAAATATCAGTAGGATGGTCTATCCATCTCCAAGAAAGTTGTGATAAAGGAAGGAGACCATCTATACCTCCCAAATCAATAAAAGCACCAAAATCAGTAATGCGAACAACTTCGCCTTTTACGACTTGACCTGCTTCAATTTGTGAAAATATAGTTTTTCTTGCTTCTTCAACAGAATCTTCATAAACCTTTTTATTTGAAAGAATAAAATTGTTTTGCTGAGCATCCAGAGTTAAAATTTTCAATTCAAGTTTAGAGCCAACTTCAACATCAGTTTCTCTTGATCTTAATTGAGAGGATGGAATAAAACCTCTTACTCCTGAAACTTCAACCAGAACACCACCTTTTACAACATTGACAACAGTTCCTAGGATAGTTTCATCAGCAGCTTTAGCTTTTTCTAATTCTTTCCATGCATAAGCGTAATCAACTTTCTTCTTAGATAGTAAAAATTTACCATCTTCGTCTTCTTCTTTTATGATAAGAAATTCACCCTCTTGGCCTTTCTCAAATTTATCTTCAGGGTTTTCTCCTTTTTCTACGGCTTCGTAAGTTGGGATTACAGCAATCGTTTTAGCCCCAATATCAACCATAACGCCTTGACTATCAAAACCGCATATTATACCTTTTACTAAATCACCCTTTTGAAACTTATAATCATATTTATCCAATAATGCTTCAAAATCTAAGTCCGATGTTTCCTTTTTTGTTACCATAAACTACTCCATTGTCAAATAGACACTACCATTTGTATATTACACGACTATACTATCAAATTTTTTTAGATATGTAAAGGTTTGTAAAATTTACTTAATATTTATCACAGTTGTAATAGAACTTTTTATCATACTTAAATGCAGTTAATACCTGTAATAACAGTGTAAAGACACTATACTATCAAATTAGTAAAGTGTCTTTATAATAAATGCATGTTTGTAAAGATGTATTATGCTTTTAGTGATACAATCAATTCATTAATTGCAGCTTCCTGAACATTTATTTCTTCTATTCTATCTTTTGTTTGTTTTATCAAATCAGCAGGAGCATTAGCAACAAACTTAGGATTGTTAATTCTTGCCTCTAAAGATTTTTTCTCATTTTGTAATTTGCCTAATTTCTTTTCCTGTCTTGCAATTTCCTCATTAAAATCGATAAGATTTTCAAGAGGAATTACTATTTTTGAAGCTGAAACAACAGCAGTAGCTGATTTTTTTATGGCTGGTGCAGAATCTGAAGCATAAGTAATATTTTCAACCTTTGCCATTCTTTTTATATAACTTTCAATAGCTTCAAAAACCGGTTTTTCGTCTTCAGCAGCTCTTATTTCAATATCAAACTTTAATGACATCGGAATATTAAAACTTTGTCTTACGTTACGGAGAGACTTAATTGTTTCAAAAACTAATTCCATTTCTTTTGCCTCAACCGGAAAAGCTAATGAATTTGAATATACAGGAAAATCTGCCAACATTAACGCTTTTATATCAGTATTTTGAGGAATTAACTGCCAAACATATTCTGTAATATGCGGCATTATAGGATGTAATAACCTCAATGCCATATCCAAAACATATCTCAATACTCTTTGTGTATTTAATTTTAAAGAGTTATCTTGCAATTGAACTTTGGCAATTTCCACATACCAATCGCAATATGAATTCCAGAAAAAGTCATATAAAGAATGAGCTGTTTCCCCTATTCTGAAATTTTCTATATTTTCATTAACTTCTTTTGCAGTTGTATTAAGTTTATCCAAAATCCACTTATCAGCAATAGTTAGCTTAGAAAAATCAATATCATTATTATCTACACCATCCAAGTTCATTAAAACAAATCGAGATGCATTCCAGATTTTATTTGCAAAATTTCTTCCATATTCAAAACGTTCATCACTAATTTTTATATCCTGACCACCATAAGTACATAAAGAAGTCATAGTAAATCTTAAAGCATCGCACCCGTATTTATCAATAATAACAACAGGGTCAATAGTATTACCTTTTGATTTAGA
Organism: Candidatus Gastranaerophilales bacterium; assembly: GCA_928722015.1. Taxonomy (GTDB): domain Bacteria; phylum Cyanobacteriota; class Vampirovibrionia; order Gastranaerophilales; family Gastranaerophilaceae; genus Zag111. The sequence continues at coordinate 311,703 of CAKMWI010000008.1, forward strand.
CATCTTTTGTCCTTTTTCATCACGAATCAAGCCATGAATATAAACAGTTGAAAACGGTGGTTTACCGGTAAATTCCAATCCCATGGTAATCATTCTGGCAACCCAGAAAAAGATAATATCAAAACCTGTAACAAGCGTAGTTGTAGGATAAAATTTCTTAAAATCTTCACTGTCAGTGTTTGGCCAACCCATAGTTGAAAATGGCCATAAGCCAGATGAAAACCAAGTATCTAATACATCAGTTTCCTGTTCCCAAATTGTAGGATCAGGATTCTCCTTTGCTACAATCATTTCGTCGGTATACTTGTTATGATATGCAGGAATTTGATGTCCCCACCATAATTGACGAGAAATACACCAATCTCTGATGTTTTCCATCCAGCCCAAATAATTTTTTTCCCATCTTTCAGGAACAAATTTTATTCTGCCGTCTTTTACGGCTGCAATAGCCTCTTTTGCCAAAGGTTTCATCTTTACAAACCATTGTTCGGAAAGTAATGGTTCAATTGTTGTACCGCAGCGCTGACATTTACCAACGTTGTGCTCGTGCTCTCTAACCCTCAATAATGAGTGATTATCATCCAGCATTTTTATTATCATCTTACGAGCTTCATAACGGTCGAGTCCGTGTAAATTACAAGGGACTTCACCACAAGCTTTCATTTTTCCCTCACCATCAATAACCCATATTGGTTTTAAATTATGACGTTTTCCAACTTCAAAATCATTTGGATCATGTGCAGGAGTAATCTTTACAGCTCCTGTACCAAATGTTTTATCAACATATTCATCCGCAATAATTGGAATTTCTCTTCCTGTTAAAGGAATAACAACCGTTTTGCCTATTAGTTCAGAATATTTGTGATCAGATGGATGTACTGCAATTGCGACATCTCCAAATATTGTTTCCGGACGAGTTGTAGCAACAATAATTGCACCACTTTCACCCTTTAGTGGATATGAAATTTCCCACATGTGTCCTTGTTCTGTTTCATATTCTGTTTCAACGTCAGAAATTGCAGATTGACAGCGCGGACACCAATTAACAATATACGCGCCTTTATATATTAATCCTTTTTCATACAACCTTACAAATACTTCTTTTACGGCATCAGAACATCCTTTATCAAATGTAAAGCGTTCTCTTGAACGATCAAAAGATGCCCCTAAGCGTTTACATTGATCTAAAATCCTTGATTTATGTGCATTCGCCCATTTCCATGTTTCTTCTAAAAATTTGTCTCTTCCTAAGTCATATCTTGATAAACCCTGTTCTCTCAGATTTTTTTTCAACAACATTTTGGGTTGCAATACCAGCATGGTCTGTCCCAGGAACCCATAATGTTTCATAGCCGCTCATTCTATGGTATCTGATTAGTATATCTTGAAGAGTTTCATCCAAAGCATGCCCCATGTGTAAAACTCCGGTAACATTTGGCGGTGGAATTACAATAGAATATGGCTTTTTAGGACTTTTGGCATCCGCCTTAAAAAATTCATTTTCTTCCCAAAATTTGTATATATTTTCTTCTGTTTCTTTTGCATTATAAACTGTAGGTAAATTTTCAATATTAGTTGCTGGCATATACATAATCCTCATTTTACTGCATATATTAACAAGATAGCACAAAAATATAATTATAAAAATCATATTTGTTACGAAAAATTTCAATTATTGAAATAAGTATATAAATATGGTATACTAAAAGAATAGATATGATGTTTTAATTGGAGTTTGAGTATGAAATTTAACAATAAGAAAAAGGCCTTTACAATTGCTGAAATAATGGTTGTACTTCTTATTTTAACTATAATATTCGCAGCATTTGCACCTTTAATGACCAAAAGACGTTTAATGTCTACATCAAACAGATATATGGTTTGGACTTGGGGTAGCGGCAGCTATTCGCAAGGTCCTATGGATGCATATTATTATTCCGGAGACCCAAATTATACCGGTGAGGCATTTTTCGGGTTAACTCCTGAAAATAAAGGGTCCATTAATTCTACTTTTTTACCTTTATCAAGAGTAGTTATTCGTTCAGGTCCTGTAAATTCTACAAGTAATGTCCAAAGACAAATACAATTCCGTTATGGAAGAACAAGTACGACTGATAAGGGTAAATTTGCAGGAACTATGTTCTTGGATGGAAAAAATGTTTTGTTAGGTGGTGAATATCCGTTTACAGGTACTAATGCTGCTGCAATTGAAGCACGTAATAATGCTGCAGTTGGTTACTTAGCTTTATCAGCATTAAAATCAGGCAAAAATAATACGGCATTAGGTGCGCATGCACTTCAAAGCAGTTTAGCAAGTACTGATAATACAGGTATCGGCTACAGTGCAGGAAGGCTGGCTTCCGGTAGTTATAATACATATATTGGTTCCCTTGCTGGTGCTAATAATAATTCCGGTAGTAGAAATACTGCTATTGGTTATGCTGCAGCACAAGGTAGTACGAATGCATCTGGATCAGATAACGTATTTATTGGTGCTGGGGCTGGAAGCAGAATGTCTACAGCGTCTAAAAATGTTGGTATTGGTTATAATGCATTGAACAAAATTACTACAGGTACTTTTAATGTTGCAATTGGAGCTAATGCTCTTTCTAAATTACAATCAGGTAGCTATAATGTTGCATTGGGTTATAATGCGTGTTTAAATGTTGAGGGTTCTAATAAAACATGTATTGGATATAATTCAGGTCCTCAACCTAGCTCAACTGCAGATAGATATCTATCAACAACTACCGATAATGTTCAGCGAACATTTATAGGTAGCAAACCTAAGTACTTTGGTGGTGATGCGGTAATGGAAATCCATAACGTAGGCGGTTCTAATTCGAGATTAATGAATAGCCCAGGTGTAAAATCTAATACTACTACAGTTATAAATGGTAATCTGATTGTAAGAGGTAGGTCATTTTTAACTATAGGTAGTACCCTTCATGGCTTACACCATAACGATGTTCATGGATCTGGTGGATCTGGGGAAGATGTATTTGGCGCATACAGTGGTGGAGCAAAATGTGTAGGAAGTCAAACTTCTTATGGATTTGGTAATGGTTGTCCAAGTTTAACCAGTTCTGACAGACGTCTAAAAAATATTGGTAAAAAGAATTTAGCAGGTCTAGATGAAATTAATCAATTAAAAGTTTATAATTTTACATTTAAAAATGATAAAACAAAACGCCCACAGGTTGGAGTTTTGGCTCAAGAGCTGGAAAAAGTATTTCCTAATTCCGTATTTGAAGATGATAACGGATATTTAAAGATACGCTGGGACGAAATGTTCTTTGCTTCTATAAATGCAATAAAAGAATTAGATAAAAAAATTACAGCCCTGATTGATAGAGCAACAAATGTTGAAACTCAAATTGCGCAATTAGAAAAAGAAAATTCTACTCTTAAACTTGAAGTTGCTAATCTGGCTGCAAGAATTGAAAAATTGAAACAAAACAGATAATAGAATTATAATTATAAGACAAAATAACCACTTGATAAATTATTAAGTGGTTATTTTCTTATTAAAAATTAATAATAATTTGCTTTACATAATTATTTGCACTAAACTATATAGGAAATGGAGTGCCGGGTTGGAAATAAAAAACTTACCGGCAAAGAAAATAAATTAAGGAGAAAAAAATGACATCAAAAAAATTTTTATTTACTTCTGAATCTGTAACAGAAGGACACCCCGACAAAGTATGCGATCAAATTTCAGACGCAATTTTAGACGAATTTTTAACAAAAGACAAATTTTCGCGTGTTGCTGCTGAAACAACCGTAACCACAGGCATGGCTCTTGTATGTGGTGAAATTACAGCAGATTGCTATGTTGATATTCCTCAAGTTGTAAGAAATACAATAAAAAATATTGGCTACATTGGCTCTAATGCCGGTGGATTTGATGCTGACACGTGCGCAGTTTTGACCAGTATTGATGAGCAATCTACAGACATTGGTAATGGTGTGAATAAGGCATTAGAAACTCGTCAAACAAATTCGGATACTTCCAGTATAGAAACTGAAGAACTAGGTGCAGGCGATCAAGGTATAATGTTTGGATTTGCTTGTAATGAAACTCCTGAACTTATGCCTTTACCGATAAGTCTTGCACATAAGTTATCTTATAGATTAGCACAAGTTAGAAAACTCGGACTTTTAAACTATTTGAGACCGGACGGGAAATCACAAGTTACAGTTGAGTACATAGATGCTAAACCTTCAAGAATTCACACTATTCTGCTGTCAACTCAGCACAATCCCGATATCGATGGAATTACTGATAATCAAAGAGTTCAAGATATAATTACTAAAGATTTAAAGAAACTTGTTATTGATTATGTTTTTGAAAATGAAGAAATAAAACCTGATGCTAATACTATCATTTTAATTAATCCGTCAGGTAGATTTGTAATTGGCGGTCCGCAGGGTGATTCAGGTTTAACAGGCAGAAAAATTATTGTTGATACTTATGGTGGTTATTCAAGACATGGTGGTGGAGCATTCTCCGGTAAAGATCCTACTAAAGTAGACAGATCAGCAGCCTATGCTTCAAGATATGTAGCTAAAAATATTGTTGCTGCAGGTATTGCTGAAAAATGTGAAATTGAATTATCTTATGCAATAGGTGTTGCCGAACCACTTTCAATAATGGTAGACACATTTGGTACCGGCAAAATTTCAGATGATGAAATTGCAGATTTGGTTTCCAAAAACTTTGATTTAAGACCTGCTGCTATTATTAATAAATTTGATTTAAGAAATCTTCCGGCTAAAAATGGCGGAAAATTTTATCAATTACTTGCAGCATACGGACACATGGGAAGAACAGATATTGATGTTCCTTGGGAACATATTGATAAAGCACAAGATTTAAAAAATCAGGCCTTCTCTTGTGGCTGTGGGTGCGTATAGATTGAATATACAAGCACAAATTTCAAAAAAGAATCAACTAGTAAACAGTTGATTCTTTTTTTAGATATTAGATAAATAAATCAGTTTATTATTTATTTTGATGTTGTTTAGCTTCTAAAGCAGATAATTCATTAGCTAAAGAAGTAATCTGCTTTTCTAATTGTGAATTATCTCTTTTTAATGCAACAATTCTTGCTCTATCATTCGAAACTTTAGAGGCTAAAGTAACCACTTTATCATTTATTTCTTTAATAGCATTTATTGCAGAATATAACATTTCATCCCATCTGATTTGATAATAACCTGCCTCATCTTTAGAAACAGATGCCGGGAATACTTTTTTCAAATCCTGAGCAATAACACCGACTTGTGGTACTTTATTTTTGTCAGATTTAAATGTAAAATTATAAACATTTATTCGTCTTAGCTCACTTAAACCACCGGCAAAGATATCAGTTATATTTTTTAAACGAATATCAGATCTTAAATCAGGGCAACAAGTTCCATTATCAGCCCGGTGTGCATTATTTAAATCAATTTTTTCACTTTCGTGGTCTGTAGTATTCGTTCTACAAGTTTGACCTGTTTGATTTATCAGTAAAAGAACCGCGCCAGTACCATCTTATACCCTCCAGCTTCGGTTGGGTCCCCACCTCCACTTGCTCGAGTTGCCCAGTCATAAGAAGTATAGCCATTAGCAGCAGTAGTACATTTATGCGCACAAGTACAATTTTCTCTTCCACCATATTTTGCATGGCGAACATTACGTCTACCTAGGACCTTATGCGTTAAATTATTCCCATCAAATCCCATAAATGCGTGTTGTTTAGTACCGCCTTTAGGTCTTTTTATATAGAAACCAACTAATGCTCTATCACCATAAAAAGGTGAATCGCCTGTAAAGAATGGTTGTCCTCTTACGATTAGATTACCATTAATTAAAACAGAAGAGTTCCCCATATTAGAAGGCTCTGAAGACTGACCAGGAACGTTATGAACTTCCAAAACAGAAACTCCGCCAAATCTTTGAGCAGCATTTACGCTACTATTATAATATGGAGCAGAGCCTATATATATTCGTTCGTTACTATCAGTATAAAGCCAATCTTGTCCAGAAATTGTAGATGGAGCGCCTGACATACCCGTAGCTTTTGATGCAACATTACTACCTATACAAGTTTTATAAGAACCTGAAATTTGAGCACAAGCATTATAACCAATAGCTGTATTCATTTGTGTGACACCACTTTTTGAAAGAGCATACGCACCAATTGCAGTATTACCTTGACCAATACTTGTTCCAGAAAGTGCGGCATAACCTACTGCAGTATTAGCATAACCAGCGGAAGCTTTGTATCCAATATAATCACCTACTAAAGTATTATAATAAGTATTGTTTGTTGTAAAACCCGAATTATTTCCAACAACCGTATTATAACCACCAGTAGAAAGTTTAGTCGCTACATTGTATCCGACTAAAGTGTTTTTATTACCAGTTGTAAGAGAAGTTCCTGCATTATATCCAATTAAGGTATTATGAGAAGAAGAAACAACCTTAGTACCTGCGGCATAGCCTGCTGCGGTATTAAAAGAACCGCTCTTTATTGCAGATAAGGCACCACTTCCAAATGCAGTGTTATATTTAGCAGAATCAGTTATATCGCTATATAGACCACCCAAAAGCATATTACCATTACCTGCAAACAATGCGCCAACATCTTTTCCTTTTTTGCTATCATTGCCATAAAGGAAACGCATTTGTTTTTGTTTTTCTCCGCCAGTTAATCTATCACTCGCCCTAATAACAGAGCTTTGAATATAAAACATTACTATTATAACTAACAGATGATGCAACATCCGTTTTCCCAGCAGGTTGCATGCCTATAAAGGATTGAGCTGTTAATAGTTTATTTATAGGGTCCATATATGCATCATTATTGTCATCACTAGTAACAAATGACCACACATTTTCTGCTGAGGCATTATTATACCTAACTGTAAAAATAGGAGCGAAAGCTGCAAGTAATACGGTTAATACCGATAACATTACCATAAGTTCAGCTAAAGTAAACGCCATATATTTATTAAATTTCATACTCTGGACTCCATTATTTATTATTTTCTAGGTTTTGTAGCTCTTGCATTTAATGCTGCAATACGTTTGTGAAGCGCATTATGGCTTTTTTGTAATTTACTAACATCAGATTCAATACCTGCAATTTGATAAGCAATATTTTCAACTTTTCTATCTAAAGTTTTAATCGCATTTATCATTGCAAAAAACATATCATCCCATCGGATTCTTAAATACCCGTCTGCACCTTTAGTTACAGCGTTAGGAAATACCTTTTGTAAGTCTTGTGCTATAACACCGGTTTGTAGAGTTTTACTTTTATCAGATTTAAATGTGTATTTATAAGGTTTTTAATGCCAAAATCTCAGATAAACCGGCTAATGAATCAGAAATATTTTCTTTTAATCTTACATCCGAAGTCTTAAGATCCGGACATGAACCACTTGAACTTGTCGGATATTTATATCCGTTAGAAATACCACATGATTTTCCTCTAAAATCCATAATACTTGTAGACCAAGCTTTATGAGCAGATTTCATAGTACATTGGTAAGACCTACTTTCCAGAGATTGAAATATACCAATCACCACTACAGTGCATTCCATCGAACATCGGACGGGAAATATCTGTATAATTTGTACCAGAAAGAGTAGCCCCATCATTAGTCGTAAAGAAATTACCTCTAACCACAATATTGGAATTAAAAACAACGGAAGAGTTTGGAAAATACGGATCACGAATCTTTGCATCATGATAAAATGGTTTGTATTGTCCTGGAACACTGTGAACCTCAACAACACCACGACCAGAAAAACCACCTAAAGGTTTTCCACCTAAAAATACTCGGTCATATTGATCATTCTTAAATACTGAAGGAGTACCATTCTGATCTGCGCCGGAAGACATACCGATACAGGTTCTGGAACCGGTTACAGAACCTGCAGCATCACAAGCACCGTATCCAACTGCTGTTAAATTTTTAACATTAGATAAACCTAAATCATAAGTTTTATAGCCCAAAATTACATTTGAAGCAGGGAAATTAGTTGTAGCTAAAATATTTCCTGTAAAAGTTGATCCGACTACAACATTATTCTGAGTAATATTAGGAGTATAAGATATATTAGTTAAACCACCATTACCGGAATTATAACCAAGATAAACATTTTGATGCCCGTAATAATTTGGAGAGGACATAGAAAATGCACAACACCAATAGTATTATTAACAGCACCTGTAATAAGACCAGAACCACTTCCTACAAAAGTAAGGTTTTTACTATTAGTACTTGATGGTAAATTTTTTCCTGCAGAATTACCAATCATAATATATCTTGAATTAGCATTAATATTGTTTAATTTTGCATAATTAGCATCATTTTCATTATTTGTTCCTCGTAATGCCTCTGCACCCAAAACTGTTGCATAATTACCGGTTTTTCTTTGGAATGCATACGGTCCTAAAACAGTCGTACCTTTGTTAGTAGCAGTATCAACAAAATCAGGATTTGAAGAGGATAATAAAACATTGTTTAAATCATCCATAAATAATGTTCCGGCAAGTACCCCATTACCAGTACCCATAGCGGAATTGCATCATATTTTGGCCTTTTTTAGCATTAACAACA
>CAKMWI010000009.1 GCA_928722015.1 Candidatus Gastranaerophilales bacterium
TAAATTCATACTCTGGACTCCATTATTTATTATTTTCTAGTTTTGTAGCTCTTGCATTTAATGCTGCAATACGTTTGTGAAGCGCATTATGGCTTTTTTGTAATTTACTAACATCAGATTCAATACCTGCAATTTGATAAGCAATATTTTCAACTTTTCTATCTAAAGTTTTAATCGCATTTATCATTGCAAAAAACATATCATCCCATCGGATTCTTAAATACCCGTCTGCACCTTTAGTTACAGCGTTAGGAAATACCTTTTGTAAGTCTTGTGCTATAACACCGGTTTGTAGAGTTTTACTTTTATCAGATTTAAATGTGTATTTATAAGGTTTTTAATGCCAAAATCTCAGATAAACCGGCTAATGAATCAGAAATATTTTCTTTTAATCTTACATCCGAAGTCTTAAGATCCGGACATGAACCACTTGAACTTGTCGGATATTTATATCCGTTAGAAATACCACATGATTTTCCTCTAAAATCCATAATACTTGTAGACCAAGCTTTATGAACAGATTTCATAGTACATTTGTAAGACCTACTTCCAGAGATTGAAATATACCAATCACCACTACAGTGCATTCCATCGAACATCGGACGGGAAATATCTGTATAATTTGTACCAGAAAGAGTAGCCCCATCATTAGTCGTAAAGAAATTACCTCTAACCACAATATTGGAATTAAAAACAACGGAAGAGTTTGGAAAATACGGATCACGAATCTTTGCATCATGATAAAATGGTTTGTATTGTCCTGGAACACTGTGAACCTCAACAACACCACGACCAGAAAAACCACCTAAAGGTTTTTCCACCTAAAAATACTCGGTCATATTGATCATTCTTAAATACTGAAGGAGTACCATTCTGATCTGCGCCGGAAGACATACCGATACAGGTTCTGGAACCGGTTACAGAACCTGCAGCATCACAAGCACCGTATCCAACTGCTGTTAAATTTTTAACATTAGATAAACCTAAATCATAAGTTTTATAGCCCAAAATTACATTTGAAGCAGGGAAATTAGTTGTAGCTAAAATATTTCCTGTAAAAGTTGATCCGACTACAACATTATTCTGAGTAATATTAGGAGTATAAGATATATTAGTTAAACCACCATTACCGGAATTATAACCAAGATAAACATTTTGATGCCCGTAATAATTTGGAGAGGACATAGAAAATGCACCAACACCAATAGTATTATTAACAGCACCTGTAATAAGACCAGAACCACTTCCTACAAAAGTAAGGTTTTTACTATTAGTACTTGATGGTAAATTTTTTCCTGCAGAATTACCAATCATAATATATCTTGAATTAGCATTAATATTGTTTAATTTTGCATAATTAGCATCATTTTCATTATTTGTTCCTCGTAATGCCTCTGCACCCAAAACTGTTGCATAATTACCGGTTTTTCTTTGGAATGCATACGGTCCTAAAACAGTCGTACCTTTGTTAGTAGCAGTAATCAAAAAATCAGGATTTGAAGAGGATAATAAAACATTGTTTAAATCATCCATAAATAATGTTCCGGCAAGTACCCCATTACCAGTACCATAGCGGAATTGCATCATATTTTGGCCTTTTTTAGCATTAACAACAACTTTTGCTTTTGGTGAGGTATTTCTTATATTTGAAGAATCAGGGTTTATACCAATATATGCTGTAGAAGTCCATTTCGGATGCCCAGGATCATAAAAAGCATCCTGCTGATCATCATCGCTGACAAAATTCCATATAGACTCATTGGCAATATTTCTACCTGACCTTCTTTTTGTTATTATTGGTGCCAAAGCAGCAAATAATATTGCAATAATAATTAAAACAATCATTAATTCAGTCAAAGAAAAGGCTTGCTTTTTATATAATTTCATCCTCATCAAACTCCAAAGTATATAACATGAACATTATTATTATATCATATTTCAGGAAGTTATTCAATAATATCAGAAATGTATTACAAATACTTAGCATTATATAGGTTTTCCATTAATACAAAAGTTTACATTCACAAACTTCTGACATGATAAAATTAAAATATCATGACTAATAAAGAAATTAAATGGACAATATGCTTGTTGGTCATTCTTGGAAATTTTCTGGGAATGCTTGATTCAAGTACAGTTAATCTTGCATTATATCCGATAGCACAAGGGTTGAATATATCACTAACAGAAGTTCAGTGGATAATTATTGCTTATATGCTTGTTTTGACTGTTTTTTTGCCATTTTTTGGAAAATTGGGAGATATATTTCCAAAAAACAAAGTTTACTCCTGTGGGTTCCTAATTTTTGCAATTTGGAGCTTTTTTAAATTCTACAGCTCAAAATTTCTATTTATTAATATTTTATAGATGTATTGAAGCCATGGGAGCCTCAATTATGATTGCTAATGGACCAGCTGTAATTGCAACATTGTTTAAAGGTGAAGACAGAGGTAAAGCTCTTGGAATCAATGCTTGCCTTGTTGCTGTTGGGGGAATGAGCGGTCCTGCAGTCGGAGGTGCTCTTATTAATTATTTTGGTTGGCGTACAATTTTTCTGCCATCGGTTCCTCTTGCTATTGCCGGCGCTATTTTTTCATATAAACTATTACCGTATTATATAAAGAAAAAGCCGTTCAAGTTTGACTATAGGGGCTTCTTTTATTTTACTATTGCCTTATTCGCACTATTATTAGCAATTTCTGAAGGGCATACTTGGGGCTGGAAATCTATAAAAATAATTACCCTTGGTGTCATGACTTTAATATTTGGCGGATTGTTTTATTTTAGGGATAGTAAAATCAATTACCCGTTAATAAATTTTAAAATGTTTAAAATTAAAACTTTTACATTCGGAAATATTGCAGTTATGACTTCTTACATGACAATGTTTACAAATGGTATACTTTTACCATTATTTTTACAAGAAATAGTAAAATACAATGCTTTAATTACAGGTTTGCTAATATTGCCATACTCCGTGGCTTCTTCGATTGTTGCTCCGTTTGCAGGAAGTTATGCTGGAAAACACGGCAGCAGAACACTAACAATATTGGGCCCGTCCATATACATACTTGCACTAATTATATTTACAACTTTTAATGCTCATACACAAATGTGGGAAGTAATATTGGCATCTGTAATTATGGGTATCGGAAATGGCTGCTTTCAATCACCTTCGAACACGGCTATTATAACAAGTGTAAAAAAAGAGGAATTGGGAATTGCAAGTGGAATACTATCTCTGGCAAGAAATTTGGGAAATATTCTTGGCGTAGCTGTTACAATTACCTTATTTGAAAGTTTTAGAAATCTTTTAACAGAAAGCGGAATCCCTTATCAAAAAGCATTTTTACAATCTTACCATTGGACAATGTGTTTTGGTATCGGATTTGGTATAATTTGCCTTTCTTGTGCAGCTTTTGCTTATAAAAATCAGGATTAGTAGCAAAATTTTATATTCACAAGTTTTCTTACCTGTAGGAGAAATTCAAGCAATGAAAGTAAATTTAAAAGAAATATATAATAAACAAAAAGCTGCTCAAAAATTAGTAAGCGAAAAGGCGAACAAGGCCGATAGAATTATATCATCTAAAAACGAAAAACCACAAACACATAAATTAATATTTAATGAAAAAAATGTATCAGACCCTAATAAAGCATTTGATATATTTGAATCAAAAGTAACAAAAATAGTTACTAAAAAAGACAAAGTAGATCCCAGCTCTTTTTTTGCAGAGTTGAATAGCATTTTTAACAAATTCATAGAAAATAATAAACTTGATAAAATAAACAAAAGCAGCGTCAAACTTGCAGAAAAACTGGTAGGACTTGGAGATGGAAGGCTGGCAGCAATTATATATAGCTTATTAATTAAAGCTAATAGTAATAATGTGCAATTAGTTGAACATTTTGCCACAAACGCCTTAGCAATAGCAAAAAGAATTAATGATCCTGTTCATATTATGGCAAGGTGTGAAGATTTACGAAAAATTTATAGTACAAATTGCCCGCCAAGTGAAAAATTACTACGAATTCTATACGAAGAAAAAAGAGCACTAAATTTTATTACAAAAAATTATGAAGGAGCACAAAACCGATTTCAAACAATATCAAAACAAATGAAACCCATTGAAAATTATAAAATTATGCAAGCCGGTATCCAAATTGAAATTGCAAAAATTTTGAAAAATACAAATAAAACTGACGCAATAATAGAACTTGAAAGTGCTTATTCCTTATTATCAAATATTGGTCAAGGTAAATACACAAAAGAAATAAAAAAACTTTTACGTGAGATTGAACATAATAATTAATATTAAATTATATAATAAAAATATTAAACCTTTATTGAATATTAAAAATTTCTGGTTTATTATAAAAGTGTAAAAAGTACACTAAACAAATATGATTGGCAGGATTTGTATGACTTGTAATAAAAATATTAGAAATATCGCAATAATTGCTCATGTCGACCACGGCAAAACAACATTGGTAGACTGTTTGCTTAAACAGGCAGGAGCATTTAGAGAAAATCAGCATGTTGAAGAACGTATACTGGATAGCAATGACTTAGAAAGAGAAAGAGGTATTACTATTCTTTCTAAAAATATCTCTATTAACTATAATGGAACAAAAATAAATGTAGTTGATACACCGGGGCACGCAGATTTTGGAGGCGAAGTAGAACGAGTTCTTGGTATGGTTGACGGCGCATTATTAATTGTTGATGCTGCAGAAGGTCCAATGCCGCAGACAAGATTTGTTTTATCAAAAGCTTTAGAATTAGGTTTAAAAATCATTGTGGTGATAAACAAGATTGACAAACCTGCAGCTGAGCCGCTTACTGCATTAGACAAGGTATTTGACTTATTCACCGAGTTAACTGATCGTGAAGATTTAATAGACTTTCCATTTATATTTTCAAGCAGCTTAAATGGTTTCGCAATAAGAGATCTGGAAGATGAAAGAAAAGATATGGTTCCTCTTTTAGAGTCAATCATTGAAAATATTCAACCACCTGAAGGCGATGAAAATGAACCTTTCCAATTTAGAGCAACAACTCTCGATTATAATGAATATGTAGGAAGAATAGTGATTGGTAGAATTGCTCATGGAAAAGTTAACTCCCAAGATCAGGTTTGCGTGATACACGCTGATGGGAGCCAAGAAAAAGGGAAAATTGTAAAGCTCTTCGGATTTAAAGATTTAGGCAGAGTCGAAATAGAAACGGCATCTGCAGGTGATATTGTAGGTATTGCAGGATTTTCAGATATTCAAATAGGAGAAACAATCTGTGATCCAAATAAACCGCAAGCACTTCCTTTAATTAAAGTTGATGAACCAACACTCCAGATGAATTTTGCCGTCAATGATAGTCCTTTTGCCGGTCAGGAGGGAAAATTTGTAACATCACGTCAACTAAGAAAACGTTTATATAATGAGTTAGAAAAAAATGTAAGTTTGCGAGTTGAAGATACCGAATCTACTGACTGCTTCCGAGTTTCCGGCAGAGGAGAATTACACTTAAGTATTCTTATTGAAACAATGAGACGAGAAGGTTATGAATTTTCAGTATCAAAACCTGAAGTTATTTATAAAAATATAAATGGTGAACATTGCGAACCTTATGAAAATTTAATCATTGATGTTCCTGAAGAGTATGCAGGTAGTGCTATCGAACGATTATCAAGCAGAAAAGCAGAAATGAAAGACATGCAGACATCTAAAGGTAGAACTAATTTAACCTTCCATATTCCTGCCCGCGGACTTATAGGATTCAGAAGCGAATTTATTAGAATGACTCGCGGGGAAGGCATAATGTACCATACATTTTTACACTACAGACCTTACGCCGGAGATATTCCACGCCAAAGAAGCGGCTCTATTATTGCATTTGAACAAGGCGAAGCAATACCTTATGCATTAGCTCAATTTGAAGACCGTGGAGTATTCTTTATAACACCAAAGACGAAGGTTTATAGAGGTATGATTATTGGAGAATGCAACAGACCGCAAGATATTCAAGTTAATATCTGTAAAACTAAAAAACTAACAAATATGAGAAGTTCAACAGCTGATGTAATGGTTACTTTACAAGCCCCAAGGCTTTTATCACTTGAAGAAGCTTTAGAATACATCGGTGATGATGAGCTGGTCGAAATTACTCCGCAAAATGTCAGACTTAGAAAAGCTGATTTAACTAAAAAAATATACAACTAGCAATTAAAAAAATCCTATGTCATAAATAAATGACATAGGATTTTTTTAATTTTCAATATATGCCGTTTATGTATCTATAAGTTTTCCTTCAAATAAATCCATTACCATATTAACACTATCTGAGTGATAAGAAGAATCATGATTTGCAGCTATTTTTGCCATTTCATTTTTTTTTGACAAATTTTCCTGAACATTATCTGAAGAGTTACTAATGTCAGATTGATGTGTTGACTCTTTCTTTACAATAGAATTATTTGATATATTATCAGCAGAAAAATCACCACTTTCAATTTTTGATTTTACAGATTGATTTTGTATTATAGGACTATTGTCAGTCTCAGGAGCAGGACTGCTTTCTTCAACTTCAGAAGTTTGCCCTGCACGAATCTTATCATCACCAGCTTCAGGTTGACGTACTATAACTTTTGGACTTTTGCCAGGAAACAGTGAATTTGCAGCTTCAACGATAAAATTATGCTTTGAACCATCTGGGCCAAATTGCTTCAACCAGCTTGTATTCTTTATAGATAGAATAACTTCATCACTAGTTATTTTTACAGGTACAGCTTGCTGTTTCAAAATAGCACGAGAAGGAAAACTTGAAATATTTTCAAGTAATTTACCCCAGAGAGTTTTTAAATTATTTACTGAAGATGGTTTAGACATTGGAACAGAATCAGTTAAAACTTCTTCTTCAGTTGGCACTGAAGACTTTTGTAATATATTCTCTTCTGTCAATTTAATATTTTTGGAAGTTTCATTCTTATTATCAACTGCTAATTTAACTGCTTTTACTTCGTTTTTTTTAGCATCCGACTTCATAACAGGTGCAGGAGGGGTATTATATGAAGAAAAATTGACTCGCTTTGCTCCATCTCCGGATTCAAGATTTGCAAGTCTGCGCTGCAAATCCTCTAATTTAGTATTTTCAACAAGATTTGCCATATCCAAAATTGCAACATCCAGCCATAATTTTGGATTTGAAGTTTGTTTTAACTCCTTTATATAAGCTGCGCATTTATCAATCAATGAAACTAATTGATGAATTTCAAGGGATGCAACACAAGCAGAAATAACATTAATTTGTTCGCTATTTAATTGAACAACAGAACCCGCAGCATCTGTACTTACAGATTTCAAAATTAATGCATTTCTTAGATATTCCAAAAAATTTGACAAAATTTGGGCAGGCTCATTTCCCTGATTGTAAATATTATTAAGAACATCTAATGCTTCATTGTGAGAAGACGATATGATTTCTTTAAATAAAGATGTTAAAGAATCAAAAGACAATCTTCCCAGTAGCCTGTTAATATCATCAACTGATATTTTTGAATCTGACGAATTTAATACGCTCAACTGATCCAACAGCGCAATACTGTCTCTCATTCCACCCGCAGAATTTTGAGCAATGTAAGAAAGAGCATCATCTGTAATATTTATAACTTCTTTATCCGCAATATAACGTAAATGCTTTGATATATCATCTGTTGTAATTCGTTTAAAATCAAATCTTTGACACCTGCTTTTAATTGTATCAAGCACTTTATGAACTTCAGTTGTTGCAAGTATAAATATTACATTTTTAGGAGGTTCTTCAAGCGTCTTTAATAATGCATTAAATGCCTGATTGGTAAGCATGTGGACTTCATCAATAATATAAATTTTATAACGACTTTGAACAGGTGCAAGAGCCACTTTTTGAATAATTTCATCAGCATCATTAACCGAACGATTACTGGCTGCATCAATTTCTATAACATCTATTGGAATAGAGTTAGTAATATTTTTGCAGTTTTCGCACTCATTACATGGAGAAATAGTTGGCCCATGTTCGCAATTCAGAGATTTTGCAAAAATTCTTGCCGTTGAAGTTTTTCCTGTACCACGCGGACCGGTAAAAAGATATGCATGTGAAATTCTGTCCATTTGAATTGCGTTAGTAAGAGCTTTTTTAATATGTTCTTGCCCGACAATTTGCTCAATTGTTTGTGGTCTATATTTTCTATACAAAGGAACGTAACTTTTATTCATGATAAAGTAATTATAACAGAGAAAATGTAAAAATGGAGAGTTTATGAACTTAATTAAACCAAACAAATTAAAAGAAGGAGATACGATTGCGATAATAGCTCCTGCAGGTGAAGTTGACGAGGAAAGAATAAATTTTTCCGAAAAATACTTTAAAAGCAAAGGTTATAATGTTAAATTCGGGGCTCATTTGAATAAAAAAAGAAGATATTTAGCCGGAGATGATAATGAACGCATTGAAGACATACATAGTGCATTTGAAGATTCAACAGTCGATGCAATTATTTGTGCCAGAGGAGGTTATGGTGCAATAAGACTAATAAATAATATTGATTACAATATTATTAGAAATAACCCGAAAATTTTTTGCGGATATTCTGATATTACAGCCCTGTCAGCAATGATACTAAAGAAAGCCGGACTAATTACCTTCTCAGGCCCAATGGCTCAGAGCGACTTTGGAGAAGAAAACATAAACAAATTTACTGAATCACAATTCTGGAATACTCTTACTAATAAGGGTTCATTAATGATACAAAATATAAATGGCAAAATATATAGATCCGGCCAAGCAAAAGGAATAACTTTTGGAGGCAATCTGTCAACTATAGCTTCTCTATGTGGAATAGACTTTCTTCCTGACGAAAAGTTTATATTTTTTGCTGAAGATATAAATGAAGATGTTTATAAAATAGACAGATATTTTAGGCAACTATTAAATATTTCAAAATTTAAAAATAACATATCAGGAATCTTACTTGGAGAATTTATTAATAATGGAAATAGTACATGGTTAGATGAATTATTTACTGAACTATCAACAGATTTAAATATACCTGTTTACTCAGGGTATCAAATAAGCCACGATAAAAATAAATTTACTATCCCGATTGGTGCTGAGGCAGAACTGAATAACGGGTTGTTAAAAATACAATATTAAACTCTAATAATTAGCATATCAGATTTAACATTTTCTAATACACGCTTGCTAACAGAACCCAAGAGAAATTTTACAAATGATTTTTTATCTCTGGTTCCTGATATAACCAAATCAATATCTTCTTTCATTGCATATTTAATTATTTCTTGTGCCGGAATACCGCCTAAAATTACTTTTGATGTAATATGTAAATTTCTATCATTAAACATCTTCTCATATTGATTTAACATCATAAGAGCAGCACGTTCCTGCTTTTTCTCAACTTCTAAAATCCAATTTGAATCAACATTTCCTTCTAAAAATAAATAGTCAGGAACTTCATATACATTTATAAGGTAAATATCCTTGTCAGAAAGGAATAAGCTATCAATACTCTTAGAAATTACTTTCATGCTATTTTCCTGATTATCTATTGCAAATAACACTTTTTTCCTATTATTTGTATTTTTAGAAATAAAAGTTGAAATTTTAGCCACAGATGCAATTTCTTGAGAAACAGACCCGAGCCATTTTTGAATTCCACGCTTTCCATGCGAACCTAATACAATCAGGTCATACTCTGTTTCATCAATAACTTCAAGAATCGAATCAACAGTTGAGCCGCACATTTTTATTTTGTTTTCCACTTTTATATTATTTTCCTTTAATAATTTTTCCGTATAGTCAAGTATTGAATCTGCCGAATTTGCGCACTGAAGTCCAAATTCATTGTTATCAACCGATACAGAATCCGGTAAAAAACTTAAATCAATAACGCACATTATATCTACGGTGCAGTCAGATACCCAATGGGAAAAATTTAAAATAGAGTGATAACTAATACTTGAGCCATCAGTACAAAATAAAACTTTCATATTTCCTCCTTTCTGAGAAACATAAAATATGTTAAGGAAAATTACATTAGCTAGTCATATATAATTTTTTCTGATATTATAAAATTGTAATATATTACAGTTATTTTTTAGGATTAGTTATATAATGTCAGCTGAAGAAAATGTAAAACTTAGAGAATATAAAGAACTAATTGAAATAATTGCAAAAGTAGAGTACCAAAAATTTTCTAATTCCCATTTAATTGAACTTCCGGAATTAGTCAATATTGGGACACATGCGTTATATATTCTTTTTAAAAACAATGAACCTGAAAAGTATAATAACACTTATCTTTCTACAGCAATAAAATGGGCAATCAGAAATGAGGTAAGAAGAAGATACAAATGGTACACGCTTAAAAATAAACAATCCTATGCTGATGAAAATGATGAGACTGCTGATGCTGAACTAAGAGCTGAAGTATATAAAAATATATTGTCTATTGATGAACTGCAAGATGCAGAAATTCCTACTCAAATTAAATCTGCGGATAGAACTCCGGAAGAATCAATTGAATTTTCAGAATTAAAGGATGGTATTTTAGAGTCTATGAAAAAATTACCACCTAGAGAAAGAGAGTTGATA
This sequence comes from Candidatus Gastranaerophilales bacterium, assembly GCA_928722015.1. Taxonomy (GTDB): domain Bacteria; phylum Cyanobacteriota; class Vampirovibrionia; order Gastranaerophilales; family Gastranaerophilaceae; genus Zag111. The sequence goes on from CAKMWI010000009.1 coordinate 10,649, forward strand.
GAATATAAGTTTTTTAAAGAGAAAAAACTAAGAGAAATTGCTGAAGAATTCAATATTTCGCAATCAAGAATATCACGAATTATTCAGACTGGACTTGATAGAATAAAAAAAGACTTGGCAAAACAGGGGATTATTTAGGATATGAAAACAATTTTTGAAAAAAGTAACGGTGTTGATGGCATTAATCTCACCGATGAGAGTATAAATCTTGATTTTTTACACAAAAATCTTTTAAGAAATTCTAAAGTAAATCTCCCTCAAGTTAGTGAACTTGAGGTTATGCGCCATTATAAAGAATTATCTGATTTAAACTTTTGCATTGAAAAAGGTTTTTATCCGTTGGGTTCCTGTACAATGAAATATAATCCGAAGGTTAATGAATTATTAGCATCATTGGAAGGCTTTAACATACATCCGCTTGTTCAAGATTGTGATGCTCAAGGAGCATTAAAACTTATGTATAATCTTCAAAACTGTTTATTGAAAATTACAGGCATGGATGCTATCACGCTACAACCTGCAGCAGGAGCGCATGGTGAAATGACCGGTATGATGATTATAAAAAAGTATTTTGATACAATCGGGGAAAATAGAACAAAAGTTATCATTCCTGATTCGGCTCATGGGACAAACCCAGCAAGTGCTAAAATGAGTGGCTTTGATATTGTTGAAATAAAGTCCAATTCTAAGGGACAAGTTGATATTGAAGCTCTAAAAAATGTTCTGGATAAAAATGTAGCAGCTATTATGATGACTAATCCTAATACATTGGGTATTTTTGAGGAAAATGTAGAACAGATATCCAAAATTATGCATGATAACGGTTCATTGCTATATTACGATGGCGCTAACTTTAACGCAATAATGGGCCATACGAATCCTAAGCTAATGGGATTCGATGTTGTTCACTTAAACCTTCATAAAACATTTGCTACTCCACATGGCGGCGGCGGTCCCGGAGCAGGTCCTGTTGCTGTTATTGATAAATTAAAAGATTTTTTACCCGCTCCTGTTATCAAATTTGACGGTGATAAATATTATAAAGACTATAACATTAAATACTCTATAGGAAGCGTTAAAGATTTTTATGGGAACTTTTCTGTCCTTGTTAAAGCTTATGCTTATATACTTATGATGGGGAAGGAATTAAAAAATGTATCTAAAAATGCAGTTTTAAATGCAAATTATCTGAAAGAAAAATTAAAACAGTATTATAACCTTCCTTATGATGAGCCATGTATGCATGAATTTGTCATAACAGGAGAAAAACAAAAGCATGAAAACGGTGTTTCTACACTCAATATAGCTAAAGCATTAATGGATGGTAATACTCATCCTCCAACTGTTTACTTTCCATTAATAGTGCATGAAGCTATTATGATTGAGCCAACTGAATCTGAAAATAAAGAAAAATTAGATGAATTTATAGAAACAATGATTGAAATTGCAAAAACAGCGTCTAAAAATCCTGAACAGATACTTTCTGCCCCACATTCAACTCCGGTCAAGAAAATTGATGAAGTTCAGGCTGCAAGACACCCAGACTTGAAATATACAACTTAGGAAATAAATATTATGAAAAATAAAACAATTGAAAACAAAAAAAAGATATCTTTTCCTCACATGGGAACAATTAGTTATGCTTGGTCAGCAGCATTACGAATTATTGGCTGCGAACCTTATGTTGAACCGTATACAAGTAAAAAGTCTTTATCACTTGGAACAAAACATGCTCCTGAGGCTATTTGTTTACCTTATAAACTTATATTGGGTAATTTTATTGAAGCAATTGAAGGCGGTACAGATTATGTAGCAATGATAACATCACCAGGTTGCTGCAGACTTGGAGAATATGGCAAATGCATTGAAAACGCACTGCATGATTTAGGATATGAAACAAAATATCTTGAACTTCAATTGTATGATGGAATTAAAGGTATGTATAATTTTTTAAAGGAAGCAAGTGGGAAAAATAATCCTATTCTCTTTGGTAAGGCAATACTTATTGCTATGCTAAAAGTTTTTATGCTTGATAATTTGGAAACCAAACTGTCCTATTGCAGAGCAAGAGAAATTAAACAAGGTGATGCTGAAAAACATTATCAAAAAGCTCTAAAATATATCGATGAACAAGATACCCTTTTAGGTCTAAAAAAAGCAAAGCAACAAGTTGAAGAAGAAATGAACAAAGTAGAAATTAACCCTAATAAGGAAGTATTGTATGTTGATATAACAGGCGAAATCTATGTCGTTAACGATGAATTTTCTAATCAAAATATAGAAAAAGAACTTGGCCGAATGGGGGTACAAGTCAGAAGAAGCCTTACAGTAAGCAGCTTTCTGAAAGATGCAATAATTCCAAAAATATTTAGAAAAGGTGAAACACATTTGCAGCGAGCTGACAGGTTAGCAAAACCTTATCTTATGCGTGATATAGGTGGAGATGCATTGGAATGTGTATCAGATGTTGCCTATGCAAATGAAAGGGGAATAGACGGAATTATACACATCAGCCCGTTTACTTGTATGCCGGAAATAATGTCTCAAAATATATTTCCTGCAATGAGAGAAAATTGTGAAATTCCGATATTGCCGCTTATTATGGATGAACAAACCGGTAGAGCCGGTTATATCACAAGAATAGAGGCTTTTGTGGATTTAATGAGAAGACGCAAAAGAAAACGTCAAATGAACAAAACTGAAAAAAAAGAAAATATGCAAGAAGAAACCTCTGTTAAATAATAACTTATTTAAAAGGAAATTCCAAATGCTTAAATTATTCAAAGACAGTTTAAAAAAAACAAACGATTGTATAATATTAGCCACACCGTTAATTATATTTTTGTCAATATTAGGATGGTATTTTACTTATGCAACAAGTTCAGTTGATAATATTCCAAAACTGATACTGGCTATAGTAACCATATTAATTATGGCAAGCGGTTTTTTATCCGCATGGTTCTATATGGCTAAAAAAACACTACAATTGTCAGATAAAGTTTTTATATTTGATAAAGACAGAGCTAAGGCATTTTGGAGTTTAATTTTATCGTTACCAAAAGGTATAGGAAGATTATTTTTACCTTTTCTCGGAATAATATCTTTCTCTACAATCGTTTCAGGTTGTGTAATAACTTTAATCACATATTTGGTTACAAAGTATTTAGGCACAGTTAGCATTGATTTTCTTGACTCCTCAAATATAATGATTTCCAGCAAAGAACTTATAGAAGAAATATCAGAATTACCTCAACAAGAAATTATAATTTTAAATTGTTGGTATCTCTTGGTTGTATGCAGCATGTTAATTATGCAATTTTTATCATTATTATGGATTCCTGAAGTCGTCTATTGCGAAAAAAATCCATTCAAGGCCCTTTATTTCGCAATAAAAAAACTTTTTATAACCTTTCCAAGTACCATAACACTTTTTTTATACATAAGCTTTCTAAGCTTAATAATATCTATATTAAATACTTTTTTAATGTTTAACCCTATAGCCTATTTTCTAGTATTAGTATTACACTATTATTTAATAGTTTATATTGTTGTGTTACTATTTTCATATTACCAACAAGCATTTTTAAAAGATGAGTAACAAAAAACAGATAAAAGTTATTGCAATAGTAGGTGCCACAGCAAGCGGAAAAACTGCTTACTCTATTGAACTTGCGAAAAAAATTAATGGAGAAATTATATCAGCCGATTCAAGATTAGTATACAAAGGCTTTGATATCGGAACAGCAAAACCAACTAAGCAAGAGAGACAAGGAATTCCTCATCACTTGATTGATATTGTAGAACCGGAATTTGACTATTCTGCTGGATTATTTCAAAAACAAGCACGAGAGGTAATACTTGAAATAAATAGCAGAGGAAATGTACCAATTATTGTTGGTGGTACAGGACTTTATATAGATATATTACTAAAAAACTTTGACTTACCACAAATTCCACCAAATAAGGATTTTAGAAAAAATTTAGCTAACACTGATGTACATTACTTATTCGAATTATTAAAAAATAAAGATTCAGAAGCGGCAGAGTCAATAGATAGTAATGACAGAAAAAAAATTATCAGAGCCCTTGAAATAATTGCAACAACAGGTAAGCCTCTGAAGCAATCACGAGGTATCCAACAGCAAGAATTTGATATTCAGTGGATAGGAAGAAATTTTGATAGAATAACATTATATAACAGAATCAATAGCCGTGTTGATACTATGTTTGAGCAAGGTTTGTTAGACGAAACAAAAAATTTATTAGAAAAGCATGGTAAAATACCAAACCTTATTAATACCATTGGATATAGAGAAGTTATTGGTTACATAGATAATAAGTACTCTCTTGATGAAGCAAAAGAATTATTAAAGAAGAATACTCGTAATTATGCAAAACGACAATTAACCTGGTTTAGAAAAAATACTAATATTGAATGGAATATCTATCCAGATAAATTGAAAAAATAATTATATTTTTATCTTTATTACAACCTTTAAAACTTCACTTTTATTATCATTCGGTGCAATTTGAGGAGCATGAGCTTCATGAGGGAAAAGCATAACAAAATTAGTACCATCAAGTGTGATATGCTTCTTTAATGATACATCATCCGAATAAAAAATAATATCCCTATCTTCCTCATAAGGAATTAAGGTACTTAGCCCTGAAATATTTGTTGTATAGATATTTTCACATCCCTGTAATACAATCTGAATGTCTATATATTTTTTATGAGCCTCAAATTTAGCTTCATCTTTGTATTTTGTAGTATACCGCTCAATATTGACATAAACATCATCAGATAAATTCTGCCTACCAAGCGATAAATTATTACAATCTAAATTACTAACAAAATTGATAACACAATCTGGAATATTTTTATATAAAGCAAGGTATTCTAACTTATCAACAATCATTACCACTCCTAACTAATAAATAGGGACTCCGGCTATTTACCAAAGTCCCTATAATTTTACAAATTATTAGAACATTCTAAGTTTGTTTCTTACACTAACGAAACATTTATGGCTGTCGCAAGGGTTTGTTCCATTTATATCCTTATATTTTTTCCCTAAATTCAAACAATAAGGAGTATTTTTACCAATCCATCTAGCTTCACAAGCAGCTCTTGCAAATGAAACGTTAGGATATGCTATATATCTTTGACGTCTATCAGTATTTATATCTGTTTCGTAGTAATAAACGTCTGTAGGAAGCATTGTTGAACTGTTACCTGCAGTGTACAATGACGTAGATGCAGATGTTTTACTCTTATCAGCATTTAATGGATAGCCAGGGTAAACACGGCCATTTGCACTCACATAGAATGGAAATACGTCTTCCCACAATGTTCCTGCACCTTTTTCACCATTTATATCAACGAAAACAGTAAAACCGTTAATAGCAAATGCTCTATTATCCTTTTCAGGATCACCTCCAAGTAAATCGGTTACGTCTGAAGATGAACAACAGTTTCTTGCATCACCCATTTTGTCAAGACTATTTGAGTCCATTGTAAAACAGTGTTTTTCACCACGGCACAAATATTCACCACTTGTAGCCTTACAAGTTGTTGGAGTTGTTTTTTGATTAGCTCCCCCAACATTTGTTATATCTCTACAAATATTTTGAGTGTCAGAAATACTTGTCGGGTTATATGATAATCCTGGAATAGATGCCATTTTATTACCTAAAATCCATAACCTCAAACCATTTGTAAATGTAATATGAGGGGTCAATCTTGAAAATGCACCGTCTTTACTTTTTATAGACAAATATTGATTATCAGTGCCCTTTGCAGCATTAAACACAGAAGTATTATACTTGGTATCTGTAAAACCGTTACAAGAAGATGAAATTATATTCCAATTATCAGCAATTTTTTCACAAAGTCTTTTTGCTTTAACAATAGGTACATTTGGAACACATACTTCATTTTCCTCATCCAAATGAGATCCTTTGGCACAAGATGTCAATTTACACCACATACCAGCACCAGAACCCTGAGCCGTATATCCCTCTACGCATTCACAGGAGGTTGAACCATTGAATACAGAGTGTTCAGGACAACAAGTATTAGTATGAGGATTGAAATCAGTTGCGCAACTTATACATGTATTATAAGCAGTAGCATAAACAGTAGAGTCCGGAGTATCAGGCTGAGGACAGCAAACCTTTGAATTATTTGCAGCTATATAAGGATAACCTGATTTACATACACAGTTTGTAGAATAATATTTACCACTGCCAGCGGAGCCACCAGCATTTTGCATATTATAATATCCGTATGCTGGAACACAAATATTATCAACAGTAGGTCTTACCCAAGACTCATCATTATTTACAATTCCAGAATCTTCATTATTGGAAGAGATATATAAATTACATCCCCCGTCTTTATAATCAACACTGTATGTTGAAGTATCTCCCTCAGGAGCCCTACAATATGAGCTCACATAACTTCTACAAAATGCACTTGCATAAGTCCCGTTTTCTATAGCTGTAACCATAGAATCTAAAATATTTTTAACTGCATTCATATAAGCTGACTCGCTCATAGTACCTGTAGGATCCTCGACTAATATACAACTATCATCACTAAAGAAGCCATCAACATAGTCTCTTGCCTCTTCATCTGTAGGACAGTCAGTTAAACCTTCTGCCGAACGAATATACTGTTCAACATCAACAGGTCTTAAAATATGACAACCATAATCTTCCTTATATTTATTTGTCGGAGTACAAGTTATAGTTGTATTAGGTTGAGATGTATATGTTGAACAAGAATCTAAATTATCTTCACAAGTTTCAGTTTCTTGCCACTCTTCTTTACAATCCGGATCGACTTTATTTCCTTCTTCATCAACTTCACAAGTAGTTTTAGTTTTTACAGTTGTACATTTTTTATATTTTTGTTTAAAAACATAATTTGGATTGCAAGAAGGGGCATCAGCTAAATTTAACTTTTCGGAATTACAACAATTTGACTTATTTCTATCACACTTAGCTTTTACTACACAATTGTATCCATTACCATCACACTCTTTTTTATACCAATCCTTATTTGACTCATCCGGATCACACACATCTTTACCGGCACAATATTGTAATGTAATAGAATACATATTATAACCTTCCCCATCAAATATTGCCCTAGTTTGAGTTCCAGCGTAAGATTTAGGAAAGAGTTTTCTAAATAGATACTGTTCTGAATAAGCAAATTTCGCACCTAAATTGGCAAAAAAGAACTTTACTCTCTTTGCTGGAGTTAAAACAAATTTCTTATTTTTACTCTTTTCTGTAATAACAACAGGATCTATCTTAGTATGAGCAATCCTTGTACCATCATCAAGTCTTGCTGTATCTTCCTCATCGCCTAAGGCAACAATTTGGCCACCTAATTTTTCTATAGTTCGATATGCCATATAATAAGAATATTCATCAGATTTTCTAAGTTGATTATTGATTACCGGCACAAGCGCTAATGCTAAAATAGCAATAATTAACACTGCTAATGCAATTTCCATCAACGTAAATCCAGGTTTTTTGTTATTTCTAAAGAAATTCATTATACCTCCAATTATATTAACTCTAACATTGCTTTTTCATAATCATCTTTTGCAGGAGCCTTACCATGCCAACCAGCATTATTTTCCATAAAACTAACGCCTTTACCCTTAATTGTATTAGCAATAATGGCAGTAGGCAAGTCTGAATGTTTTGCTTGTTCAATGGCAGAATAAATTGACAGGATATCATGACCATCAATTTCCAATACATTCCAATTGAAAGCTTTTATTTTATCTGCAAGATTATCAAGAGGCTTAACTTTTTCGGTTTCGCCATCAATTTGTAATCTATTTCTATCAATAATAGCAATTAAATTATTTAATTTTCTATGAGGAGCTTGCATAAAGGCTTCCCAAACATTTCCTTCCTGCAATTCACCATCACCCAATAAAACAAAAACATTTGCAGGATTATTATCAATTTTTAATGATATTGCTATTCCACACGCAATAGATAAACCTTGACCCAAAGAACCAGTAGCAACCTCAACTCCCGGACACCACAAAGATGGATGACCTTGAAGTCTGGTACCCAACTTTCTAAATGAAGAAAGCTCTTTTTTAGGAATAAAACCAAGTTGAGCCAATACTGAATAATATACAGGTGAAACATGCCCTTTAGATAAAACAAATCTGTCCCTATCCTGATAATTTTCAGACAATTTTCCTTTAGGTGAATGTTTCATACATTTATGAAACAGTACAGTCATTATTTCACAAGAAGACAAAGAACCGCCAATATGGCCAGATTGAGCAGAATATACCATTTCAATCACATTTTTTCTGTTTTCTTTGCATAATTTTTTTAGTTCATTTATTTGTATATCTGTTAACATAATCAGTGCTTGCTCAACCTTTCTTTAAAAACTTTAAGTACAAATAATGGTAAAGTTGGGAAAATTCGCTTTATTCGCTTTGGTTCCCTTATAGTTCTGTATAACCACTCAAGTCCTAATTTTTGATATATAACCGGAGCTCTTTTTACAGTACCTGCCCAAACATCGAAACTTCCACCCAATCCTATCATTGTAGAATTTGGCAAATAATTTTTCAATTCATTAATAAAAAATTCTTGCTTTGGAGACCCTAACGCAACTAATACTAAATCCGGACTAGAGTTTATAACATCTTCAAAAATTGCCTTATTGTCATTGAAATAACCATCATGTGCATAGACAATATTAAGATTATCAATTTCAGAACACAAATTTTTGACAGCCAAATCAATAACTTCCGGCTTAGCTCCAATCATGGCTATCGACTTACCTTCTTTAGAAAACTTAACAATTAATGCTTTTCCCAATTCTATACCTGCTATTCTATGAACTTTATAGCCTAATATTCTTAAACCAAGTTCTACACCAATACCATCCGGCACAACAAGATTAGCAGTATCAATAACCCTTGCAAAATCCGGCATAGATTGAGCTGTAGAAATCATTTCAGGATTAATAGTAACAATTTGTCCAGGGGTAGACGCAGCATACTCAACAGCCTCCTCAAATGTAAAAGTATCAACATTAAATCCCAAAATTTTAACCAAGTCTCTATCCATAAGTCTATTATACCACATTATTATAAATTATGCTATAATCTGATTATGAAAAAAAATGCGTTGAAACTATTATTTACAATATTTATAATTATAATAACAACAGTAAAAGCACACGCGGTACAATTTGATGTTTTAGTACTCCCTACAGAATTATTTTCTGTATGCGATAATTATTTTTGTTTTCCAGAAGTTTCCGAAATTGTTGCGGACAATGTTATAAATAATTTAAATTCTTATCAAAATATTACTGCAATTGACCTTGCACAAGCTCGTACAATATTTGAATCTGAGCCTGATTTAAAAAGCAAAACAGAAAATATGCTTAATGAATTTGAAAAATCTGATAAAATTGATTTTCAAACATTAAAACTTATCTCCGATAAATTTAATGTAAAATCGATTTTACTAATTTCATCATATTCTATAACCGATCAATCTACTTTAAGAAGAAATTTATGGGAAACACTTGAAATTTCAAATGCATTCAAAATTTCATACCCGTTTACATTAGTTACAAACGCCGTACTTACTGATACTGTTAATAATGTAGTTATGCTGAGTAATAAATTTAGCAAAAACGTATCTGACTCTAACGGTTACTTTTTAGCTGGAAACCAAGCTCAAGCTGCATCTCAGTTAGAAAAAATTAAATTATACTCTCAAAATAATATTTCACAAAATATAAGTCAAAACATTCATTTAAGGTTCTTTCCAAAAGAAGTAAGAACTTTTAATCCAACAAAACCTACAGATGAAACTAAAGAACAAGAACCTCAATTTGTGCCTAATGCGTTAGAAAACCTTATCAAACCAAAGATGTTAAAAGAAATTGAAGATGGTCATTCTAATACCGCAAATCCAGTGGACGATTTTATATTTGAATTTTGATTCTTTTTCTTCTTTAATATATCTTGCTTTATTGAACGTAAATTGCTATTTTTTAGAGCCTCAAATTTTGTAATATCAGAAATTATTATATCTATTTGTTTACAACTATCGACCAGATCAAAATAAGCAATGACCATAACTATTGAAATTAAAATTATAATGTATCGCTTATGTATCATATTGTAATACTAAACAATCAATAATCAATTTAATCCGACAATGTAATAAAAAGATAATACTAAGTTTGTTATATCAAAATAAAAAGAACCATTTTACTGGTTCTTTTTATGGTGCCGATGGCCGGGGTCGAACCGGCACGAGGGTTGAACCTCACAAGATTTTGAGTCTAGCACGTCTACCAATTCCATCACATCGGCTTATTCAATTGCTATAATATTATGTTATCAAAAAAATATTATTTTTCAATATGTAGTTTACAGGCTTTATGTAACAGTTTGTACTAAATTTTTATTGATATTATCGATAGCTGCGGTAAACTGCGGTGTCAGTCGCAAGTTTATCGTTCAGTTTGTGTAAATTAGGAAAACGAAAATGATATAGATATACGCTTTCAATTTAGAAGCGTATTTATATCAGGCTTTATTATTTGAAAATACTGCCACCAATATTGACATTTTTAAAATCTTCATCAGTCAGTTGAGAATTTCTGATATATACACTATTACCAATAAATTTTAGCTTTCCTAAATTAGTAACTTGCGAATTCCTAAAAAAAGCATCCTTTCCTATAGTTTCAAGATTTCTTAAATCTGATACCAGTGTATTACTAAAAATTGCATTTCCTCCAATAAATTCCAAATTATTTAAATTAGTTATCTGTGAATTTTGAAAATTTGCAGTACCCCAAATAGATTCGAGTTTTTCTAAATCAGTAATTTTTGCATAACTGAAATCAGCATCTCCGCCAATAGTTACGAGATTATTCAAATCTTGGACCTGCGAATTTCTAAAATAAGCATTCTGACCAATAAAATTGAGTTTTCCTAAATCAGTAATCTGAGAATTACTGAAATTAGCATAACCGTTAATCCTTTCCAGGTTTACTAAATTTGTTGCCATTGAATTGTTAAAATCAGCATTCCCTTTGATTTTTTTTACTTTTTCAAGTAATTTATTTTCATCTATTCCTAGATCCTTAAATGTATAGTAAGTAGAAGGCTGTTTATATTCCAAAATTGTTAAATATCCATCATCATCTTCTGCATCTATACAAAAATAGTTAAAGATAGTTTTAGCATCATTATTTTCTATTGCTTCTTTTAAATTAGTCTTTATTTCTGTTATTTCTTGTTTTAGTTTTTGAGCAACAGCTATTTCAGTATCAGCATTATCTGAAAGTTTCAGATTATTTTCATTTATATACTTTTTAACTAAATCAATGTATTCCATTGAAATTTTTCCATTGTTGTGCTCCCCTTGAATTTCTTCTACTTCATCCCCTACAAACCTGACTCCTAGCTTAGGTTTTCCGTTTTCAAGATATACATGAAAATCTCCTTCTGAAAGGTATGGTTCTGCGTTAAAAGATTTTGTACACCAAGTTTTATATGAAAGTGCTTTTAATTTTTCTACATTAGCTTCAAAATTTTCAGGGTCATGCTCTTTAGATGGAATAACTACCCATTTTGTAGCGGTTTCACCTGTATCCGTCTTAATGTCATCAAGATAAAATACTCTTAATTTATTTTGATACATTTTATTTAAATCAAACTGGTATTTTGAATCCGTTTTAATATTTTTATCAATTTCATATATGCAATCAGCAAGAACACCTTTGTTCAATACAGGAGGAATATTATCATTATCAGGCTCCAAATTTTTTGTTATTGCATTCAATATCAAAAGTGCTGTTGTTTTTTTGTAAGCATTATTTTCCTTGAAAATATAGTCAGACCACTCTTTTAACAGTTCTTTTCTTTGAGTTCTGGTTTCTGCCTGCCGTCCGCCAAAATCTTTCGCGGCAATCGCTTTTGCCTTTTCTCCTGCCCAGTTTTGTAAATCAACATTTAAATCAAATTTTTCAATAGGAGCTTTGAATTTTTGAACAACCGCTAAATCTATCCCTTCAAACTCTTTCTTTTTCATAGTGCCAAAGGAAACAGTATCATACGCAAGCACACCTAGATTTGAATCATTTCTTACACCTTTTGGACTTATACTATTATTTTGAGTTGTCCTATACTGAAAATTTAGCGGGATAAAATTTATTATCATTCTATATTCCTGTTTAAGATTAAGTAAAGATAATAAATCCGCTAATATCCAAAATTGCTAATTTTTAATACTTTGTTACAATAGTTAACTTTAGGATATATTTATACAAGAACTTTTAACTTCTATAATAGCAACCTTACTATATAAATGAAGCTATTGAAAAATTTTATCAAAACACAGATAACATTTGTATGATGAAGAAAACGATTTACACTATTTTATTATGCTTGTTTATAGCAAATCCGTGCTTTTGTGAAATTTTTACCGGTGGAGTTTCAAAAGTCGGGCAGCTGGAAAGCAATCAGGTAATTGATGCTCAGACAAAGCAGGGGGTAGAATTTGCAAAGGTAAGCATTCCACAGAAAAATTATCGCACTTATACCGATGCCAACGGAAATTTTGAATTGCCCAATATACAAATTACTCAACCAACAATAATGAGCATCGAAAAAGAAGGTTATAGACCATTCTCATTAACAATTAATAACGCTTCAAGCCTAAATACGCCAATGAAAGTTGAAATTGCAAAAAGCAAAGCTGCTGATATATCACTAGATACAGAAATATTGCACTTGGGAGATGATAATTTTTCAAAGGATTCAGCAAATGCAGCAGATTTCAGGTTAAAATCAATAGGTCCATATTATTCTAAAGATTTTATAATGACACAGAATGCTAGAAAAAGTACTAATTATCTAGTGATTGGTTCAATAGTTGGGCTTGATACAAAATTAGCCCGTTCAATGGGACAAAACCGCATAGCTGCAGCATATTCAAGCCCTGCAGAAATTTATTTCAATGGAAGAAAAATAGGTGAACTTCAAGTTAATGGAGATGGACAAAGAATAAGAATTCCGAATTCATTAATAAAAGCAGATTTACCAAATCAAATAACCATAAAGACAGGACAAAATATGATGCCAAGCGACCATATAGATTATGATGACATAGAAATAATGAATCTATCAATTCTTAGCGAGTAATAACAAAAAACGGAACGATATAATAACATGTTCCGTTTTTGTTTCAATATTATATTATCCTTAGTTTACCTTTTTAGAAAATCAGGGATTTCAATATTGGTAAAATTATTATTTGACTCATTCAATATTGATTTTGTTTGGGTATTGAAGGCTCCAGAAAAGAAATCAGCAGCATTCATTTTAGCAGAATCAGTTTCACCAAACTTAGCAGCCGGAGAATTATTCTTCAGCTCAAAACCTGTAGCAATAACTGTAATCTGGATTTCACCCTGAATATTTTCATTCACTGCTGTACCAATGATAACTGTAGCATCATCAAGAACAGCATCATGTATTATAGATGCTGCATCACTAATTTCGTGAATACCCATATCAGGACCGCCAGTAATGTTAACAATAACACCAGAAGCTCCATTAATAGAAGACTCAAGCAATTGAGAGTTTATAGCTTGTTGTGCAGCTTTTATTGCTCTGCCTTCACCCTGTGCACGCCCGATACCCATTAATGCAGAACCAGAAGCTTGCATTACAGTTTTAACATCAGCAAAGTCAACATTTATAATACCAGGAACAGTAATAATATCTGAAATTCCTTGAACACCCCTTAACAATACTTCATCAACAATGATAAAAGATTCTTGTAAAGATACTTGTCTATCTACCACTTGAAGCAATTTATCATTTGGAACAACAATAACTGCATCAACAGACTCTTTTAATTTTGATAAACCGGCATTAGCCTGATTTTGCCTTTTTTTACCTTCCCAGGTAAATGGTTTAGTAACAACAGCAATAGTTAAAATACCTAATTCCTTAGCAATTCTTGCAACAATAGGAGCAGCACCGGTACCGGTACCACCGCCCATGCCGGCAGTGATAAATACCATATCAGCACCTTCAAGAGCTTGAGTAATTTCTTGTTGAGCTTCTTCAGCAGCTTTTTCACCAACTGAAGGATCTCCTCCTGCACCCAAACCTTGTGTTGATGATGCACCTAACTGAATTCTATTCTGAGTTTGCCCATCAACCAAAACTTGCAAGTCTGTATTCATCAACCAAAATTCTACGCCGGACAATCCTGATTTAATCATTCGATTAACAGCATTACCGCCGCCGCCGCCAACACCTACGACTTTAATATTTGTAGGATTAGCACCCATTCTTGAAGTTTGATTATTTGATGATTCATCTTTTCTTGCAAAGATATCTGAAACGATATTTTCCACGTTGTTTACCTCTTAACTGTAGTCTTACTTGTTTTAGTCCATATATTATTACATTATTACATTATTACATAATCACATAATTATAATAACATAGTATTTTAAATAGAGCAAAAGTACAATAATTTTACAATAATTATGAACAAAAGTTAACGGAAGAGGAGAAAACTACTTGATACAAGCAGGAGACAGCCCCCAATGTAACTTATTTCTTAGCACAGTATAAAAATCATTACCGTTTAACAACGCCAAATTTGCATAGTTTGTTGACTTCTCAATTATTAAATCTGAAGAAAACGAAAAAACTTCCTGACCATCTGCGCTAACAATATAACTCTGATTAGGACAGGATAAAATTTTTATTTTGTCATTTGCGGAAACTACAATTGGGCGAGCTGAAAATGTATGCGGACATATTGGTACAATTACAATTGCATCAACCTCCGGAGACAAAACAGGCCCACCTGCAGCCATACCATAAGCTGTTGAACCAGTAGGAGTAGAAATAATTATTCCATCAGCTAAGTATTCACATACAAATTTTTCATTTATCTGCAGCGCAAAACGTGAAGTTCTTGAAGTTAATTCACCCTTTATTACAAAATCATTAAGAGCCACATTATTATGACATTTCAACATCATACGTTTTTCAGTTTTGTAATTTCCCTGAATAATTTGTTTTACTGCAAATTTCAGATTATCACGTGAAGCTTGTGATAAAAAACCTAAGCGACCAAGATTAATTCCAAATATTGGCGTCTGAAATTTTGAATAAAAACGAGCGGCTTTTAAAATTGTCCCATCACCACCAATTACAAACACAAAATCATATCCCGAATTTAAATCATCAATGGATAAAATTACAGGATTTATACCATTGGAGATTAAAAGATGTCTCAGTTCTTCCATAACATCTTTTGAATTTTCCATTAGTGAATTATAACAAATAGCATAACTTTTATTCATACGTTTAGTTTATACCAAATATATGAAAAATATGCAAATAATGATAAAAATAGGAAAAATATATTATAATAAGATTATGCAAAAGAAACACTATGTCTATATTTTATTGACAGAAAGAGGAACTCTGTATTGCGGATACACAGATGATATCGAAAAACGATATAAACAGCATATTGAAGGTAAAGGTGCAAAATATACCAGAGCTAACAAGCCAGTCAAACTAGTTTATCAACAAGTTTACAATACTAAAACAGAAGCGATGAGAGAGGAATACAGAATCAAACATAAGTTAACCCGTGCACAAAAGCTTAAACTTATTGATTCTGAACTGAATCAGCAGGATTATTCTCAATAGACTCTGATGTTTCAGGCTCACTGGAATTAGGAAAATTTCCTGTCTGATTATATAATTTTTCTATTTTATTTTCTATTTTCTCAATTTCTTTTTGTTTCTTTTGAATTTTCTTTTCAGATTTTTGGATATCCTTTTGCAACTGATCTTGGAGATACTGCCTATAAGCGTTCTCCAAATCAATATTTTCAGTAGACCCTTTCAAAGATTGCAATTTTTTATAATCTCTATATTCATCTTTATAATCAGCATCAAGAGCCTTGACTGCATACTTATATTCGTCTTTTATTTCTTTTACTCTAACCTTATCTTCCTCTTTTTTTTGCTTTTCCAAAACTTTACTTTGTTTTTTTAAAAATTTTTCTTGCATTTCTACAGTTTGATAAGATTCAACACCGTTTTTGACAATCTTAAATCCGTTTATACTAACTTGCGGAATATATCTGCGGTTAAAAGATATCAACCTTGACTGATTTCCATAACAGTCAATACTCCATGCACCAAGATACACTGGCATTTCCCCTGTATATGCATAGGCCTGAACTATAATTCTGTTAGGAGAATTTTTATCAAACCCCAAAGGATAAATATCCCAGCGCTTGTCATCAAGATTAACATCCATATATTCTTTCCAAAAATAAACAATTGAATCCCTTATTTCAACGAGATCATAACTGGTTTTTCTTTTAAAATCATATATATACACCCTAGTTTGCCAGATACCGTCTTCACTACTGCCAATTTTTTCCTTAACCAAAAGTTTTGTACCATCAGCAGAAAAATCAACAGGAGTTAGTGTTCTAAAAGCAGCAAAATTGTCTATTGCCTTATCTGTAGAGAGAATTGGAGATGGAATACGTTTTGCAACATTAGCCTTCAATATCTTGTTTAAATAAGTATCATTAGTATCATCCAACGGAATTACAAATAAATCTGCAGCAACAGATGCGCTATCAGGATAATAATATATCGCTGGGTAAACTAGTTTACTATAATCCGGAGAAACAATTCCTTGTGCATTAATTTGCCGCTTTATAAATAATCGTTTGCCTAATGACAGCTCAACACCACCTGGAGGATCATTATATTTTACTATTTGATACAAAGGTTGCGGGATATATTTAAAATCAGAAGGTTTATCTATCTTTGGAATATCAAATTCCAGAGTAGATTTATCTTTATACTCAGAAAGGGATTCATATTCATCCACTGTCATATAACCAGATGGCGTTCTATTAAGAAGTTTACCCTCCATCTTATTTTTTTCGTCTTCTTTTAATACTCCATATTGATATTTTAATTCTTTAGAACGAGTATCATTTGGTTTAGAAAAGGGATTTTTCACCCCTGCAAAAGCAGCTTTAGTGCATACTAATGAAAGAATTAAAACTAAAACTACTTTTTTAAAACTCATTACTTCCTCACAATCTTAGACCAATCCATCTTTCATTGCTGTAGCTACAGCCTTTGAACGTGTTTTTACATATAATTTTTGTAAAATATTATGCACATGAGTTTTTGTTGTAGCAATAGTAATGACCAGTTTTTTAGATATTTGAGGATTTTTTAAACCTTCAACCAGCAATGCTAAAACTTCCATTTCACGTTCTGTTAAACCATATAAATTTTTGCCTTTTTGGTAATTAATTTCACCATGTTTTGTCTCAGCAGGAGTATTTTTACGTATATTTGAAAGTACAACTCTTGCAATTGCCGGGTCAAGCCAACCAACCCCTTCACTTACAGCTTTTATTGCAGAAATAGTTTGCTCTGAGGTTGCACCTTTTGTAATATAACCGTCAGCCCCGGCAGCAAAAGAATCCAGTATATCATCTTCATTATCTCTTGAAGTATTCATTAAAACTTTAATTTCCGGCATAGAATTTTTAATTTTGCGAGTTGCTTCAATTCCGTCTATAGTTGGCAAACCAATATCCATTATAACTAAATCCGGCTTCAATTCCAGAGCCTGCTGAACACCTTCCAACCCATCTGCGGATGTTCCTAAGACTTCTATTGACTCATTATTAGATAGGGCAAATGAAAGTCCCATTCTTGTCATATCATGATCTTCAATTATCGTTACTTTTATACTTTTTGACATACTAACCTTACCTTCTTATACTCTGGACTCAGCTACAACATTTGTTAACAAAAATGAAAACTCGCTGCCCTTATTAACTTTACTTTCTACCCATATTTTACCACCATGCGCTTCGATTATTTGTCTGGACAAATACAATCCAAGGCCGGTTCCCGTAGAGCGTTTACGGCTGGTACCCTGTGAAAACCTCATGAACAGATTAGGTATATCTTCTTTTGGTATACCATTACCATTATCAACCACTGAAAAAATCAAATCCCCACATTGAGCTTTCACATAAATATCAATTGTTCCACCCTTATTGGTATAATTCAACGCATTTCCACACAAGTTAATTATCACACGCTTAATTTCCGCTCTATCTGCATCAATTAATAAATTTTCATCCGTATCACAGTGCAGATTAAATGAAATATTTTTATTTTTTGATAGTGGCTCAAGTTCTTCATAACACTGTTTGACTAAATCATTTATACTGAATACTGTTTTGCACAAAGACAATTTCCCGCTTTCAAAGCGGTATACTTCCAGTAAAGCATTCACCAATCCTAACAAGTCCTCATTACTTTGAAGCATCGTAGCAAGCAAAACTCTTTGTTTATCTTCAATTTTTCCCAAAGAACCATCAAGAAAGAACCTGAGCGTCTGAATTGCTGCAGATAATGGAGTTCTCAAATCATGAGTCAATGTGGCAATAAAATCATCTCTGAGCCTCTCTGTTTCTTTTTGAACACTCACATTTCTTATAACACCAACAAATTTTTCCGCATCCGAATCCTCTGCCGCAAGTGATGCAAAATTAATTTCAACAGGTACAGCTTCATTATTAATAGAGTTTCTCAAATACAAATCTCTTAACAGAAATTCAGAATTATCACAGGAAAGCCCTAATATTGTATTTTTTACTGAAGAACGTGGAGCCTTGTTAAGCTTTGGATTATCCGAATATGCAATCTCTTGAATTTTCATTTTTTCAAGGGTTTTAGCAGGAAGTCCAACCATATTTTCGCAAGCCGGATTAACTTGTTCAATATTTCCTTTAGCATCAATTATAATAATCCCATCTGCACAATAATTTATAATTCCGGACAGTTTTTTATTTGCAATAGTTAATTCTTTTGTTCTTTCTGCAACAATCTCTTCAAGTTTTTCTGAATATGCGGTCAATTGAGATTTTGCCTTTTCAAGCTCAGCTATTTTTTCCCTTAAATCTGCCAAAAGATGACTTCTTTCTATACCATTTTTGATATTCATAATCAAGTCATCATTATCCCAAGGCTTTTCAATATATTTATAAACCCCAATTTCATTAATAGTTTTGATTGCATTTTCTTTATCTGCATAAGCAGTTAATAGAATCATACTAGTTTCAGGATAAAGTTTCTTAGCTTCGCGCAGAAACTCAAGGCCATTCATCTCCGGCATTAAAAAATCAGAAATTATCAAATCAGGAGTTTCTTTTTTTAAATACTTTATTGCTTCTAAAGGGTCATTGAAAACAACAACATCATCAAAGCCTTCAACTTTCATAAGCGTAGAAAAAGTTGAAGTCAATAATTTATCATCATCAACGTATAAAATCTTCCCTAAATTCATACCAACATAATAAAATATTTTATAAAAATAAACAAATAGTTTACAAAAACGCAATATTTAGTTAAATTTTGATTGAAATTATAGATTTATAAAATTTTAAACACATTGAAACAGGTTCTGAATGTTACAAAATAACATCCAGCATCTGTTTCAAATTATCGAATTGAAAATCTAGCTATAGACGGGAGTTTTGTATTCACGCTTTGAGAGTTCTCTATCTATAAGATATAATGCAGATTTTTCTTCTCCAAAGGCTTTTAATTTAGAAATAATACGTAATACCGAAGCTTCTTCTTCAATTTGTTCTTTCAAATACCAATCAATAAAGTTTCTCGTTGCCAAATCACATTCTCCTTCAGACATACTGGCAACACAGTCAATAGATGAAGTTATTGATCGTTCGTGTTGGTATATTTGTTCAAAAACTTTCACCGGTCCGTTCATATCCAGAGTAGGCACATCCAATTGTTGCAATCGAACCTGAGATTTTCTATTTAAAATATACTCGAATAAAATCATCCCGTGATCAATTTCTTCTTTCGACTGCATTTTAGTCCAGTGAGAAAAGCCGTAAAGACCAATGTCAGAAAAATAAGCAGACATTGCCAAATATAGATAAGCGGAATAAAATTCTTTATTAATCTGGTCATTAAGGATGTCTCTAATTTTATCACTAATCATGTTCCCCCTCCCATAAGCCATGTAAATTACAAAACGCCTGAGCTTTTTCAACACCTAATTTGTCCTTTAATAGCATAATTGGTAAGTCAAAAGGTGAATAATACTGAAGCTCAACATGATTTTTACCTTCAGAAATAGTTTCTATAAATTGAATATAGTGCTCCTCAGTCATAGGATGCAAAGTTGCTCCCACTCTAACCTCTTCACCTCCGTTATCTACAGCAATAAAGACTGGAACATGTTTTTCATTACGTTCTTCATCTATTTTATGTGGTTTAAGCAGAGTCATAGGTTTTTCACAACAAACTAATTCTCCTACACCAGGTAATATAACTTGAATAAGATTTCCACAAGTTTCACATTTATATAACTCTAAACGCTCTGTCATGAAATTTCTCCTTTCAAGATTAAAATACTCTTTCAATCAAAAGTTTCATTGGTTAAAACGGCTATATTTAGAAACAATTTGTATAACCCTAATAAATGAATAAACATAATTTATAAGTTTGTGTTATACTATAATTAAGCCGTGCTCCACGGGGTGTTGCGAACTCTCGACCCGAAGCCTATGCGGGGTGCAGAGCCTGTTGTGAGGGCTTTATTAGTACTTTGAAATTTAATATAACTGTTGATAGTAAAGGCTAAAATGGCGTAAACTTTCGAACCGTGTCAGGGGGGAAACTCAGCAGCACTAAGATTGACCTTACGGGTGTTTTAATCTTTAAAGTAGGAAGTATTAAATAACAATGTATTTGTAAAGTTCGATAGACAGTGGCACGGTTTTTAAACTTGAATTATTTCATCAATATGTTGCATTATGGTGTGGGTTTCTAAGAGGGCTTTTATGATTTTCTGGTAGTGCATAACCTCTTCATAGCTTAGGATTCTACCTTTGCGGTCTTTGAGCCATTTTTGTGCAGGCTGATAACCGCCTATATAGAAATCCCATGCAATTTCAGGCACGTTATCAAAATACTGGGTCTTGTTGATATACACCTTGTTGTTTTTATATTCAGGCTTTACAACCTCATTATCACCCCCTACAGGATATGAGGTTACAAATTCATTCACTATAGGAGACTCAAGCAGATGTATTTCTCTAAGCTGTTTACCAAGTTCCGCAATTTTAAAGAAATAGTCCGCATTTTGAGGATAGGGAATTCGTGGAAAATCAATCTTTAAAAATTCCTTGTACTTGTTTCTATACTTGTTAGAATGCAGAACACCATAAATATAATCCAGTATATCTATCGGCGCAAAAGTGCCTGTTGTTTCTTCTTTTTCAGGTGTAAAGGTCAAGCCCAGTTTCTGTTCCAGTTCTTTCACAATCTCCGTATTCAGGTTAGGTTTACGGCTCCGGTCAAAGAATGAGGTCTGAGTTGAGTCATCATCATACAAGTATAGAGGGAAACAACATGTTGTATCTCCTGCTGAGTCAAGAATATGTCTATCAACGATGCACTTACTTATCCAGCAATAACCTAAACTTAACTGTCGGTTTGCCTTTGTTATACAAAGCGACAAATTGTTATTTAACAAGTGTTTCATTAGTTCATATCTTGCCCTTTGAATTTTCTTAACATCATAATAACAATATTGTGTGTCAAATGGTCTATACAAATAATCCGTTACAAGACTCTTATCTGCTGAAATATTAAAGTGTTCTTCTATATCTCTAATTAATTTATCTCTGGAAGAATTTATATATAAACTATCCCTACCAGTAGCGATTCCGACTTTATTTATCACAAATAATTTATTAAGGTCTATACCCTTATCATACTCTTCTTGCACACTAAAATCTTTCGGCACAAAGAAATAATACGGCTCTGTTGGAGTCAGTTCTTTATAGCCTGCTGTTAAGAGGTCATTCCCGTTTAGGTATTCGTATTTCTTTTCTCTTTCTCCAAACAATTCCGTGTGATAAACTTTTGCAGGTTCATCAGGTTTTTTCTTACCTGTCTTAACAAAGATATTTATACTTACACCCTGTTGAATATTAAACACATTCTCATCTTTTGAACCGTCCGGAGCTGTTTCTTTTTTCTTAGCATTGCCATGCAGGTCTAAGACGTAGATTTTATCAAACGTTTGCATAAGGTGTTTTCTCATCTGTCTATGGATTACACCGTCTAAGAAACTATTATTGGAAATGTAAGCCAGAATCCCCTCATTGTTTTTCTCAATAAAACTTTCTCCCATACGTATAAACTTGATGTAGTCATCCGATAGGGGCTGTATGTTTCTTTCGTTTAAATCCTGTTTATAAACTTCCATTAACTCATCTATGTAGTCATTCTTGTTGCAGCTGCTTACGCTGTATGGCGGATTTCCCAGCACTACCATTATAGGCTTTTCAGATTTTATCATGCCGGCATATCTGGCTTCCTCAGATAACCAATCAAACAACGGATATTTTGTCGTTTCGTCTTTTTCAAGAGCATTAGTAAGATATACATTGAACCTGTTTGTCTGTTTGGTTGTTGTATAGCCTGTTTCCCTTAGCAGCAGGTCAAGTTTAAGATGACACATTACATAAGGTGTCATCATTATTTCAAAACCGTTTAATCTTGGTATTAGAGCATTATCAACATACTGAGACCATATCCCCTGCTGGTTTACGAAATAGGAATATATTTTGCGGATTGTTTCAGCTAAAAATGTTCCCGTACCTGTTGCAGGGTCTAGGATTTGAACTTTATACACATTTTCATCAGTTGTAACCGGTACATCTTCATACACAACTTCACCCTTAACTTTCTTCTTCTTTTTCTCATAATAAAGAGTGCGGGTGTGTTTTATAGTTGTATCATCAGCCAGACCATGAGACAGGTTGAATTCCGTTTTCAAAATACTGTCTACAGCAGAGACAATAAACTTTACAACCGGCTGAGGTGTATAATATACGCCTCTTTTTTCCTTGGTTACCTTGTCGTAGCTTTCAAGGAATGTCTCATAAAAATGCAGAAACGGGTCAGACATCTGAGTCGTTCTGCCGTAGTTCTTCAAGAGTTTATTCAGGTCAACCGCTCTAAAGATTTCAACCAAATCATCAACAATCCATACAAGGTTATCATCAAGGTTTGCACCGGAGATATAATCAAACAACTGCCTTAGAAACGGGTTATTCTTTGATACAAGTTCTCTTGCTTCCTGTCTTGAAAAATCTCCAAGAGTTGTATCATTCAATCTTGCAACAAACAAACCGTATGCAATAGTTTGAGCATACATATCAGCAAAAGTATGATTATTTAAATCGTGCAGTAAAATTTGTTTAAAAGCGTCTCTCTGGCTGGCTAAAGAGCCAATTGAATCAGATTCAAGTGAGTTTATAATAACATCACGTATCATAACCGCTTTTTGAGCCATAAGGTTTGCAAGCTGTTTTGGTGATTTTATTGTCTGCCCTTTATAGTCGCAAAAGTTGCGGATATGGTCAATCAGTTTCTGATACTCTTTCTCATAGACTTTAATCTTGCCGTTTACAATATCAGCTACTTTGACGGTATCAACATGCACTCCACCCACAAAGAAACGAAATTCTAGGTAGTTAGTCAATATCAGGTTATCAAGGCTTGCTCTGTATCTATCAAGTTGTTCTGACTTTTCAACGACATCAAGGTTTTTGTCTATGTCTTTAGCTTCAATATATCCTACAGGAATATTCTTCTTCTGAATTATGTAATCAGGAGCACCGCATTTCTGTCTTGTTGGTTCATTGATAGCCTGAATCCCAATAACGGTTCTTTCGATAAAGTCTTGCAAATTTCCCCTGAAGCTGTGTTCAGTAGTCTTACCGGTCTTAAACTTCCTTATAATTCCATCAAGATACTTTTCTGTCATAAATTCCTATAATAATTCTTTTTCTACAATATACCGCGGTCTGGATTTAACCTCACGATAAACTTGTCCAATATATTCTCCAATAACACCAAGACAAAATATTTGTAAACCGCCAAAAAAGCATAATAATATAATTGTTGTAGCAAATCCGTTAGGAGAATTATGGAAAAATAATTTTTCAAAAACGGTTTCTAAGCCTACTAAAAAACCAAAAAGAGCCATTAAAAACCCCATACAAGCAATTATTCGCAGAGGAACTATACTAAAGGAGGTAATCCCGTTTAACGCCAAGCCCATTAATGAAAACAGATTAAACTTTGAACTTCCGGCAAAACGAGGTTTTACATCAAAATTAACGGTGGTTGTTTTTACCCCAAGCTCGTAAAAAAATCCACGCAGAAAAAGAGCCTTTTCAGGATATAAGTGCAATACATCAAGAGCTTTTTTGCTCACAAGTCTATAGTCAGAATGGTTCATAGGAATTTTTGTTCCAAGAAGACTCATTAATTTATAAAACATTACAGCAGTCGTTTTTTTTAGAAATCCATCAGTATTTCTATCATTTCTAATACCTAAGACTGCATCATAACCTTTTTGATATTCATCTAAAAACTTCTCAACAGCAAGCTCGTCCTGCTGCAAATCTGCATCAATTGATACAGCACAATCACAACCTAAATCTCTTACTTTTTCCAAACCAGCTATAAGCGCTTTTTGATTCCCGTAATTTCTTAAGAATTTAGTTCCCTTTACCTGAGAAGTTTTATTATGCAAATTTTCAATAATATTCCAGGTATTATCATTCGAGCCATCATCAACAAAATATAAATAACTATCAGGAGTTATTTTATGCTTTTTTACCAACATTTGGAGAACTTCCAACAATCTTGCACATGTGGATTCAACACACAATTCTTCATTAAAACAAGGTATTATAACAGCTAATCGCGGAATTTGCATTTCTACCCTCTTTCTATTATCATAAATATATTATTTCATATAAACAAAATATGCAAGGTATGAAAATGATAAATAAGAAGTTTATTTTAAATGCTGATGACTTTGGACTATCACAATATCACAATCAGGCAGTTTTAGAAGGTTATAATAATGGTTTTCTGACAAGCGCAAGTCTTTGTGCAAATACTGAAGCTTTCGACAGCGCAATACATGATATTTTACCGGATTGTCCAAATTTAGGAATAGCGGCACATCTGAATATTATGGAAGGAAAATCTATTACTAATTGTCCGTTGTTGACAGATAATAATGGATATTTCAATTCAAGTTATATTAAATTAATTCTCAAACAACACCATAAGTATTTAAAAGAACAAATAGAAAATGAATTCAGAGCCCAAATTGAAAAAATTATTCAATATACAAAAATCGATCATTTGGATTCTCATGTTCATACTCATGCAATTCCTGAAATATTTGAAATCACCTGTAAACTCGCAAAAGAATATAATATCGATTATGTCCGAACTCAGTTTGAGGAATTATATATTATTCCAAAACTCGTAAAACACCTAAATTTTAATTATCCTATAAATCTTCTAAAAATTGCATTGCTGCAATATTTCACAAAAATAAACAGAAAAACAATACAAAAATACGGATTAAAAACAAATGACTTTATAATTGGGGTAGGTTATACCGGAATGATGGATTCTGATGCAATTGAATACGGACTAAAAGCTCTGGAAGAAGAATGCATAGCTGAAGCCTTGATTCATCCATGCAGATACAACAATTGCAATAAAGATTCACATACTAAAGAATTTGCAATCACACAGAATATGAAATTAAAAGATACAATTATAAGATTAGGATTTGATATCACAAATTATAAAAATCTGGGTTAGTTAATGAAAAATATTATTATTTCGATAATATTATTAAGTTTATTTGGCATATTTTCATTTTTTATAATTAAAGAAAACAGTACAAAAGAAGTTTTAAATATAATAACTCCAACAAAAATTTCTGTTGATTTAAATAATAACAAAATTCCTGAACAAAATGAAACAATATGTATTACCAATATTGAATCTTTCTCGCTTGATAATTCAAATAAATTTTATAAGACATATTCAAAATCTCTAAATCTAAATAACAATGAACTCATAAGCCTGGGTTACTTAGCTCAGGATTTTGCACAAAAAACTCTCTTGAATAAAAAAGTTTCTTTGAAATATTCTAAAAAACAAACATCTGAGTGTCGTTATGCTGATATCAAATTAAATGGTATATATTACAGCGACCTATTAAAGAACAGTGGATTTGGGCTTAAAAACGGAAAAATTACCAATCAAGCAAAATACATAAACAATCTAAATAATGCCCATAAATTACACCTTGTTATTTTGAACCACCATTCAAATAAATATCATACACTAGATTGTAAATTTGGAAAATTGGCAAAAGATGCAGTATTAATACCTTTTAACCAACTGCCGGAAACAGCAATTCCATGTAAATATTGCCACAAATTACATAATAAAAATAGAACAAGCATAAAATATAAAAAGGAAATTGAAACAAATAAAAATAATACTCTAAAAATTCCAACTCTGACAATATCGCAAGGAGATATAACACTCCTTATTACAAATTATACACAAAATTTAAAACCAAAAAATAGCTGTGATACAAAAGAATGCAAAGAATTCGTAAAATTGGCAGATAATGCAACTAAAAGTATAGATATTGCAATTTATGGCTACGATAAAATCGATGCAATTACTGAAGCTTTACAAAATGCACATCAAAGAGGTGTAAAAATCCGATTTATTTATGATGAAAATTTCGACAGTACAAAAAATTTTTACAAAGATAATGACATCATTAAAAATATTTCTATTGCCCACCGCTCGGATAAAACTGCAACATCCTCAAAAAGTAATATGCTAATGCATAATAAATTCGTTATATTTGATGATAAAACTGTTTATACAGGCTCAATGAATTTTTCAAAAAACGGTCTATCCGGCTATGACCAAAATAATATAATTATAATTAATTCCAAAGAAATAGCAAATCTGTATAAGGAAGAATTTGAGCAGATGCTAAACGGAAAATTTCATACCGACAAGAAAAGCTCCACATTATCTAATATTTTTAGACTGGGAGCCAGCATTATTGAAGTATATTTTTCTCCACAAGCACATACCTCTGACAAGATTATCTATCTTATAAAAAATGCACAACAATATATTTATATCCCAACATTCTTAATCACCCACAAACAAATAGCAAATGAGCTCATTTTAGCAAATAAAAGAGGAGTTGATGTCAAGATTATAATGGACGCAAATAACGTATACACACGAAACTCAAAACATATCCTGTTAAGAGAAAATAAAATTCCCCTAAAAATTGAAAATTATGCAGGGAAATTACATTCTAAAACTATGATTATTGATGATAAATACCTCATTATAGGTTCAATGAACTTCTCCAATAGCGGTGAAAATAAAAATGATGAAAACTTACTGGTTATACAGAATGAAAAATTTGTAAAAGAATATAAAAAATTTTTTATGTATCTGTGGGCACTAATACCGGACAAATACTTAAAATACTACCCAAAAGCAGAAAGCCCTGAATCTATAGGCTCATGTTCAGATGGTGTAGATAACAATTTTAATGGAAAAATAGATAAAGATGATGAGTTATGCAAAAGTGCCTTCTAATATAATAAGGAACCAATAACATTATTATCAAATACAAATTGAATATCAACAAAGCTGCCGGCAAAAGCCATAGGTAAAGGTCTAAAGGGAGCTGCATTGCTAATTACCTCAATACAACTATTATCAAGTTTTAAATTTTCCAAAGATTTGTAAACAGTATTAGACATTATTTGCCAGCTTTTAAAACTCATATAAGGAGAACAACACGTTTATTATTAGTATTTACAGGAGGATATCACTTCATTTTTACCCGCCTATGAAACTCACTCATATTCGGTACAAAATCAACATTCGATGTTTCCCAGAAGTTTTATATTCAGATTTTTGAAAACTCTATACAGCATAAAATAGGGGTAACCGCATCTCTAAAACTCTTTACTACATCCGCATCACTTGCAGGCTAAAATGCCGTTATAAAGCCAATAGTTAAAGCTAAAACGATTTGTTTACTCATTATTAAATATACTATTCCTTTTACTATATATATTACATCTTCTCAGGAGCAGAGACAGACAAAATATTTAAAGCATTAGCTAAAACAGTTTTAAACGCCCACACTAATGCTAATCTTGCCTTCGTCAATTCTACATTATCAGTAATAACCCTTGTTGAATTGTAGAACGAATGAAACTCTGCTGCAAGCTCCTGCACATAACGACAAATTGTATAAACCTGTCTTGTTTGTGCAGAATTAACAATTAAAGATTTAAATTCTTCCAATTTGAGTATTAATTTTCTCGCATCTTTTATGGTAAGAGACATCAAATTTTTATTAAAAGATTTAGTTAAAGAATCAAAATCTTCTTTTGTAATAACAGGAGCAATAGTCTTTCCGGTTTCAGTATCCAATTTTTCATTTGTAGCATTACGAATTATAGAACAAGCCCTGGCATGAGCATATTGAACATAAAACACCGGATTTTCATCCGAATTTGTCTTGGCTAATTCAATATCAAAATCAAGAGTTGTGTCAATATTTCTCATAGACATCCAGAATCTGGTTGCATCAACTCCAACTTCATCGATTAAGTCTTCCAGAGTAACCATATTTTTACGTTTTCCCATTCTGACTTCATTTCCATTAATAACAAGATTCACTAACTGTCCTAACAGAACTTCCAATTTATTCGGATTATACCCTAAAGCCTCAATTGAAGCCTTTACCCTCGCTACATAGCCATGGTGATCAGCACCCCATATATTAATCATCCTGTCAAAACCACGTTCTAATTTATCTACATGGTATGCTATATCAGCAGTTAAGTATGTATTTGAACCATCAGCTTTCTTAATAACTCTGTCCTGATCATCTCCGTAATCAGAGGATTTAAACCAAACAGCTCCTTCTTTTTCATAAATTTTACCGCTGTTTTTTAACTTTTGTACACACTCTTCAACTTTACCGGAATTATGTAGAGATAATTCAGAATAAAATTTATCAAAATGAACTCTAAAATTGTCTAACAAATCACGCTGAACTTTTTCTTCATAAGCCTTTGCAAAATCACAAAAAATCTGTAAATCAATTTTATCAACATCATTATTTACAGCTTCAAGCTCACTTTTATTATCAATTAAAAATTGCTTAGCAACAGGAATTAAATAGTCCCCAGGATAATAATTTTTTCTTTCGATTTCATCTTCAGGGAAATCAATATTTTCACCCAATTCTTGTTTTACTCTTATAACAAGAGAGCGCCCCAACTTTTGAATTTGAGACCCTGCATCATTAATATAGAATTCCTGATACACATCATGTCCATAAAACTTTAATAAATTAGCAAGCGAACTTCCCATAGCAGCCCACCTGCCATGTCCAATATGAAAAGGTCCTGTTGGATTTGCCGAGATATACTCAAGAATAA
Source organism: Candidatus Gastranaerophilales bacterium (assembly GCA_928722015.1). Taxonomy (GTDB): domain Bacteria; phylum Cyanobacteriota; class Vampirovibrionia; order Gastranaerophilales; family Gastranaerophilaceae; genus Zag111. Next base: position 40,209 of record CAKMWI010000009.1, read on the forward strand.
TATTTTCCTTCTCAATATTTACAGGTCGACCAAAATTTTCTTTTTTATCAAATATCTCATCTATTACATCTGCTAAAAATGATTCACCTACCTTGAAATTTATAAATCCGCCAATTACAGAATAATCATTATCTTCTTTATCAACAAAATCTACAATAGAATTAGCAATCACAGGAGGTGCAATCTTTGCACTGCGGGCTAACGAAGACACATTAATCGCAAAATCACCAAAATCAGCATTCTTAGGCTTCTCAACAGAGAGAGTACCCTTTGTATATTCACTCATTTGCCCTAATTTACCTGCATCAACAGCTTTTTGTATTGCGTCTTCAATTTTATTTAAAAAATAATCTCTTAACATACTTACCTCTTAAAATGTATTATCGAAAATAATTATATAATAAACAGTGGCAAATATAAATACTTGCCACCTTTTATTTATCTAATCAAATTCAATTACAAATTTAAAAACTATATTCAGGAATTTCAAATTGCTCTTTATTTGCATCTTTTTCAACAAAATTTAAATAATATTCCATTGCCTTATCTTTAGCTGAATCATAAAAATCATCAGGAACTACTGCTTGATGGAAATATGTTCTTTCCCCTGAATAATTACCTAAAATATTTGCATATCTCTCGATTTCTTCTTTACTAAGCCCACCACCGTAAGCCTTAGTTTTTGCATCAGTACCAGAAGGCCTTATTTCTATAAATTTATCCTCAAATTCCAAATATGTACCATCACCAACAAACTTTATCGATTTCAAATCATCAAACGTAAGTCCATTTGAGATGAATCTGTCATTCAAGACTTTAATAACATCCTCAAGAGTAATAATTTCTTCTTTACAAGCTATAGCAAGAGACAAATAAAATAAATCATTCTTTGTCCTCATAGCCTCACCAACAATTTTAGATTCTTTCAATTTATTAATATCAGGTTCTGATTCATTGTAATAAGCAATATCAACACGTGTATCATACCTTCCTACTATTTTATTGGAATTAAAAACATTACCTAAATACTGCGATAACGAAACATGAACTTCCTGTAACTGAGCAATAAGCGAAGATGCAACAATAATAGCTTCAGTTGCACTCTTTTCTCTCATCGCAATAGCAAAACGTCCATGTTGAGACTTAATAAGCTCTTCAGTTCCCATAATCATTCCGCCTGATTCTTCACCGGCAAAAAGCAGTCTAGGATTTACCCCCAAGTCGATCTGATTACCAAATACATCCTCAATAATCACAGATTCCGAAGGAGCATTTTTTAATTTTAGCTCAACTTTTTTCATTATATTGGCAATTTCTTTAAACCCAACAGGTACATTAACAACCTTTACTCCGTTATTTTTAGCCCATTCATCCCAAGAAAGTGCAGATGCAGTTGTTTTAATTATAAAACGAGGGTGATTATCCCACAAATTTTCAGATTTTAATTGTTTTGACCAAAAATCCATAAGCATAAGAAATGCCTGATTAGCTGTAAATACAATCAAAATAATATCATCATTTAATTTTACATAGTCTACCCCAAGTCTTTGCAAATCCTGTATTCTACTAGCACTTTCTGTTTGAGCAATAGTTAACCTATCATGATCAGGATCTGTAATCAGTACAGCTGTACCAATAGGAAAATTTTTTAATTTTTCAGAATAATTCATTGTATCAATTACAGGGAAAAATTTTGTACCGTCATCTTTCTTAGCAATAACAGTTGCATCAACAGAATAATCATAAAAAGCTTTTTCACCTTTTGGTGTAACATCATACTTTCCGATTGAATGGAAAAAAGGATCCTCTTCGATGTTAAACCACTCAAACTTGTCGGCTATTGATAATTTCTTTAAAACTCTTGATAGTGTTCTATACGCAGAGCCACCAACGTTTTCTATAATTATTTTTGAATTAAATGACTTTATTAGATTAAGATTTATATCCTGAGCTACACCAGAGCGAAGATATTCAACATACAAGTCGATACCGTCGTCAATAAATTTCATAGCATTTTCATTAATAAGTGGATTGTCTGCAGCAGAAATTTTAATTTCGTAAGAACCTTTTTCTTTAACTTCGTCAAAAATTTCTTGAATTTTATTAACAAATTCCATAGATTCTTCAGGTAAGTACTGGCTGCCCTGACAATTCAAATCTTTTGTAGCATTTTTTACCGAAATACCATGACTTGAGGTTATATACTCACCACCTAACAAATCCAATTTAAAAGCTAAAAATGAAGCCAACCATATTGGAATTGTTTTTTTACCGACCGGAACCAAAGTTTCTATACCTTGAGCTGCTTGAATTCTTGTTATAGCATCAAGAAACAGTTGTGAATTATAACGAACTTCACATCCAGCGACTTTAACAATTCTTTTTCCCTGATATTTTTCTTTTGCAACAAGAGCTTTTGCCAATGTAGCCAAGACTATACCCACCAAGTTAATAGGAAATCTAGTATCCTGCGGGAATAATATATTTTGAGGACCTCGGATTCCGGCAGTTGAAACTTTAGCCTCCTTTGCATAGTTTGCAAACCACTCTTCCAAATTCAACCCCTTTGGATTATGTATTGCATCATAGGGTTGAAGATATTCTTTACGCAATGTAAAAACAAATTCGCCTTTATCATCAAAGTTCATTAAAGACAACCGTTTTATATAATCCGGAGTTTTTTCATAAACACTTTTAAATAACTCATTTTCAAGAGGATTTTCAGATTTTTTCATTTCAAACATATATTCTCTCCTTATATCATTTTTCTTGATAATACTATAAACATGTATTAATAAGTAGATTAAAAAATAATTTTTATGTATAATAATGGCAGACAAATGGAGAGCAGTAGTTATGACAAAAAAAAAGAAACAATATACCACAAGAAACGCTTCTCAATTTAATATTTGGAGATCTATATTTCAAATTTTAGTTTGTAAAATAGGATATATGGTTCGGTTAAAATTAGTTTACAGAATCGAAATTAATGGGCTAGAAAATGTCCCAAAAGATAATAAATATATTATATGCCCTAACCATCTTTCTACTCTTGATCCCCCACTCATTTGTGCAATTATGCCAAGAAGAGTGGCTTTTATGGCAAAGAAAGAATTATTTGATATTCCTTTTATAAGATGGTGGATAGATTGGTTGGGAGCTTTTGCTGTAAACAGAGAAAGTCTCGGCCCTTCAACAATAAAAACCGTAAGAACTATTCAGGAAAGTAATTGGGTATTAGGAATGTTTCCTCAAGGTACAAGAGGTATTCCAGGTGAAATAAAAGGGGTTACAAAAGGATTTGCAGGTCTTGCAAAACTTACAAAATGTGATATTCTGCCAGTAGGACTTATTGGATCCAATGAAGTTAAAAGATGGCCTTTCACAGGTAAAATCATTGTTAATATAGGTAAAATAATTCCTTACGATAAAAATCCTGATGTAGTAAAAGATAAATGGATTAAAGAAATTCAAAACTTAACTGGATTCACATATATTGAAGAAAAACAGGCAGAAGAACAACCAATTGCCAAAGGAGAATAGAATGGTTAAAGAAGTTAGAAACTTCAACAGAAGGTATGCAAAAGAGTACAACTTATTTAGAACAATATTTTTTATGTCTTTTCTTTATATAGTTGTATATGGGTTTTATACTATATTTTACAATTATAAAATAGAAGGACGGGAAAACCTTCCTGAAAAACAAAAAAATAATGGTAAATATATTTATACTGCAAACCATGTATCAATATTTGATCCGCCAATGGTTTCAATGGCTGCACAGAGGCCAATAGCATTTATGGCTAAAAAAGAACTTTTTGAACCAAATGAAAAATTAAGCTGGTTGGTAAAAAGACTTGGTGCATTTGCCGTAGACAGGACTAAACCTGAAATTGCGACCTTTAAAACCGTTCGAGATGTTTTAAGTACCAGTTGGTCATTAGGTATATTTCCTCAAGGAGGAACCCGGCCTTATGGTAAATTAGGGGATATTAGAAAGGGGTTTGCAGTAATTGCTAAAAATGCTAAAGCTGATATCATACCTATTGCTATTGCTGGTTGGGATGGCTATCCAAAATTGAAACCTTTTACACGTAGAAATGTTACCATAAAAATTGGAACTCCGATTTCGTATAAATTAAAAGAAGATGAAATAATTTACGAATGGTGTAAACAGATTTCGGAAATGGCAGATTACGAAAACTGTGCACCTATACCTGAATCCTATAAAATACAAAATCAGAGTGAGGAAGAAAAGAAACAGGTAAATGCAGTTTAGAGACATTAAATTATATAAATAAAATAAAGCCCCTTTTCAGGGGCTTTATTTTATTTAAAGAAAGGAATCTTATAACTTACGAATCATTCTCTAATTTAATATTTTAATAAACTATACTTGATTCAATTTATCTAGAGCTGTTTTTGCAGCTTCAGCTACTCCAGGATCCTGATCATTCTTAGCTACAGTAAATAATGTAGTTAAGTCTTTCTTATATGCAGGATTTTGAATGTAACTCAAAGCCTCAATTGCAGACGCTCTAACCATTGGGTTAGGGTTATCTTTTAACTGATCAACCACTGTAATTGCTCCAGGTAATTCAGTTAAAGGAACTGTTGTATTAGACAATCTTGCAACTTCATCACCGTAAAGTTTTTGCATTATTGCTGAAGTAAACAATGCATAACTTTTGTTTCTTTCAGCTTGTTCTTTTGGAGTAATAGTATTTGCTAAAGTTTTTTCTTGTTCAGTTACTTCTTTACCTGACATCATTTTTTCTCTGGCATCCAATTGTTCTTTGCTTGGACCTTCTAATTTACTAGAATCAAAATTGATGATATTTGTTAATGCATCAAAGATTTTAGTATCAACTAGTTCTGTAGCCTTTTCTGGGTTTTCCTTAACCATATTTGCTATTTCTTCCATACCTGAAGCCTGAACTTCAAAATCAGGATTTGCTAATTTAGCAATGAATGAATTTAAATCAACTTGAGGGGCAATAGTTTCAGAAGGAACAATCTCAGGTTTTACCGGTTGCTCAGCAGCTTTTGGAGCCTCAGGAGTTGATACTACAGGAGCTGGAACCTCAGGAGCCTCAGCTGGAATAACAGGTTGAGGAACTACAGGAGCGTTAATATTTTGTTGCTGAATGGTTGGAGCAACAGGAACTTGTGGAACTTCAACTGTCGGTGCTACAGGAGCTGGAGTTGGAGTTGGAGCTTGCACAGGAGCTTCAGCTACTACAGGCTGTGCAGGAATTTGTGGAGTAGTTGCAGGTTGCACAACCGGTGAATAATAAGGTTGTTGTACCTGTGCTTGAGGGTAGCTGTAAAGCTGTGCCTGCGGATAAGTATAATAAGGCATAGAAACAGGTGCATACTGTGGATTGTATTGCTGACCTAAACCTTGAGTTCCTACTGATGGATTATGTATGTCTATTTTAACCGCATTATAATTCGGTTGTTGCGGAACAGGCATATATGTTGTTTGTTGTTGTACCATATAAGGATTAGTCATTGGTACAAGTGGAATTTGATTCATAAATTTTTCCTTTCCTACATAAAATTGAGTCTATTACCATTCTACCGTTTAAATAAACGTGAAGGAAAATTATTGCTAAATTTACCTTATTATTTTAATAAAACTTTACAATAAAAGTTAAATTTAAAGATATAACAGGATTGTAGACTATACAGAAATTTAAGTTAAACATAATGGATACAAAAGATTTTTTATGCTAAAATTATTATTATAAAATACTGAGGATATGGTAAAAAGCGCGATATATTTGAGGATATAGATGAAGATAGACAAAACAAAAACAAATTCAATAAGAAAAGCTTTTGGAAAAACTTTAGCTGAAATTGGAGATTATAATGAAAAAATTGTTGTCATGGATGCAGATTTGGCATGCTCCACACAAACAAAAATTTTTGGCGATAAATTTCCAAATAGATTCTTTGACTGCGGCATAGCAGAACAAGACATGGCCGCAACAGCAGCTGGGTTAGCATCTGAAGGGAAAATTCCTTTTATAGCCAGTTTTGCAATGTTTGCAACAGGCAGAACCTATGATCAAATACGGAATGCTATTTGTTATCCGGATTTCAATGTCAAAATTATAGGAACACATGGTGGGGTTACAGTAGGGGAAGATGGCGCTACACATCAGGCATTAGAAGATATTTCCCTAATGAGGGGTATACCTCACATGACAGTAATAGTTCCTGCTGATTGCAGAGAATGCGAAGAGGTAATTAAATATGCATCATTGCATGACGGCCCAATGTATATAAGAATATCAAGATGCAATGTTGTTGATATTTTCGACGAGAGTTATCATTTTAATATCCATAAAGCTGTAATTGTTGAAGAAGGTACAGATGTTTCTGTATTTACAAATGGGGAAACACTAGCAGAAGTTTTACTTGCAGCAGAGGAATTAAAAAAAGAAAATATTTCTGTAGAAGTAATAAATGTTCCTGTCGTAAAGCCTTTAGATTTTCAAACTGTGATTGACAGTGTTAAGAAAACAAAGTTTGCCATTACTGTTGAAAATCATTCTATAATTGGCGGGCTTGGAACTGCAATTTGTGAAACATTAGCAGATAAATATCCGTCAAAAGTTTATAGAGTTGGAATCCATGATGAATTTGGACAAAGCGGAAAATCTAACGAACTTCTTGAATATTATGGATTAGACTCAAAAACATTGGTAAAAAGAATAAGAACTATGTATAAAAAAGAAAAAGAGCAAGGAAATATATAAATGATTACATTTCAAAATGTTACCAAGAGATATAAAAATGATCATTATGCATTGAAAAATGTCAGTTTAGAAATCCACTCCGGTGAATTTGTATTTGTTGTAGGAGCCTCAGGAGCAGGCAAATCAACACTAATGAAATTATTATACAGTGAAGAAAAACCTACAAGCGGAGTAGTTTCCATAGGCGGTATAAATATTGCCCATCTTACAAATGAAAAGATTCCAAACTTAAGAAGATGCATGGGGATAGTTTTTCAAGATTATAAATTACTACAAAATCAAACTGTATATGATAATGTAGCGTATGTAATCAGAACACTTGGTATTAGCAGTAAAGAAATAAATGCAAGAGTAAATGGTGCTTTAAAAATTGTAGGATTACATGAAAAAATGAATGCTACACCAGCCGAATTATCAGGTGGAGAACAGCAAAGAGTAGGTATAGCAAGAGCAATTGTTAACGGACCGCCATTATTGATTGCTGATGAGCCCACAGGAAATCTGGATCCTAAAAATTCTATGGAAATCATGCAAATTCTGGACCAGATAAACCAACGAGGAATTACTGTTATCGTATCAACTCACGATAACGCTATGGTTGATTATTTCAGAAAACGCGTAATCAAACTTGATCACGGTGAAATAGTAAGAGACATACAAGCAGGTACTTATGAATAGAAATTTTAAATCAAATGTAAAAAAACATATACCAAAAGATTGGTTATGCGAATTGAGAATACTATACAGACTGGGTATTGAAACATTTAATGATATTAGAAGAACCGGATGGGTTAATATTGTTATAATAACAACAATGGCTGCAATATTAATGATTTTTGGAGCCTGTTTTAGAACAGCAATTTCTATTTCCTCATTTTCAAAAGAATTAGGAAATGCGCTTGAAATTTCTGTATATTTAAAAAACAGTACGGATGCAAGAGAAGTAAAATCAGAAATAAGCCAATTTGAACATGTCGAAAACATAACAATTATCCCAAAAGATGAATCTTGGATTAAACTAAAAAATGAAATGAGTTTGCCTAATATAGATAATCCATTGCCTGATACATTGCATGTCAAAGTTGATAATCCTGAAAATCTCCAAACTGTATTTGATAATATAAAACAAATAAACTCAGTTGAAGATATGAGTTACGCAAAAGACTTGGCAGCAAAAATTGAACTTGTTAATCACGTGGTAAAAACAATCACACTTGTTGTAATTGTAATTATGGGACTTTTAACTGTAACTATAATCAACAACACTATTCAACTCGTAATTCAATCAAGAAAAGATGAAATAGAGATAATGAGACTTATGGGTGTAAGTAACTGGTATATAAGATTTCCATTCATCATGCAAGGTGCATTTTATGGATTGACTGGTTCATTGCTTGCTCTGATACCTCTAAATTATGTTCAAAATGGACTGATAAATGTTCATAAATTTTTTATGATACCATCGCCAGCCTATGCACAAAATTTAGTAATACTTGTTATGTTTTCAATGAGTATACTATTTGGAGCTGTGGGTAGTTTCTGGTGTATAAAAAAACACCTGCAGGTATAATTTATAAATGCTGGATAATAATAATATATTACTAATTACAGATTACGAAGAAATAGCAAAATTAATGCTGAAAAAACTTATTTTACTAAGAGAAAATGACAGCATAACTGTTTGCAGCTCAAAAGACGCAAAAAAAGCACTCGAAAAGTCTCTATGCTGTGTTGTAATTTTACATGAGATTACAGAAAATAATAATGCAACATTAAGGCTAATTTCTACTATTAAAGAAACAAGAAAAAATACAGAAATAATACTTCTACTTAATGATACAAATCCTGAATTTATACTAAAAGCCTATGATTACGGTATTTATGATTATTTTTTAACTGATAGCGAAGACTATGAAATCTTAATCAAAACAGTAAATTGTTTTAAACTTCGTTCAATTAAAGAAGTAAGCAGACGTAATGAAAAATTTTTATATCAACTAGATGTAATTGATAGTAAAAATGGATTGTATAAATATAACCACTTAAAAAATATTTTTATAGATTTATCAGATGACTTAAGAATACAAAATGGATACTTCGTTATATTAACACTTGACGAAAAAACAAAAACAAAAATTTCCACAAATAGACTTGCCGGTGCAATAAAAAGCTCTGTCAGACAAGATGACATTATAGCAAGTGCAAGAGGCGGAAAATTTTATTTAATATTACCTAATATTGATTCTGACGGAACAAGGGCTGTTATAAATAAGATACAAATTAAAATGGGAGAAGATTTTAAAATTCGCTCAGGAATAAACAAAATAGGAATCCAATCCTTTGAAACTCTTGATAAAAATACTCAAGACAGTTTACTTTCAGCTATACAAAACGAAGAAATGTGCGTATCTCTTGCTGATAATTTCGAAAATCAAAATTCATGGCTAGAAGATGATGAACAAAATAATAAAAGTTTTAAACTTTTTAAAATAGCATTCACGAACAAGATGAAGAATGTTATTACCCCAGGATTTTTCAGATTTCAAAAAGAATGTGAAACAAAATTGACAAACACGCAGGTAACACAATATGCTAACAATATAGAAAGTGTATTTAGTTTAAAAAATGACAAAATTCATAGTGAATTAATTATACGATATAACGGTTTTGCAAAATTCAAAATTGAACTTAATCACAGTGGGTTGGATAGCGCTGAAAATACAAAACTAGAATTACCGCTAAGCAAATTAACAGAAAAAGAACTCAATAAACTGCTACGCCAATTAAAAGAAGAATATAGACAAACAGCTTATACGAAAGGAAATTAAAATGCTAAATATAGAAAATAGTGCATTAGTAATAATTGATATACAAGAAAAATTAGTGGCAGCTACAAAATACGGAACTGAAGTTGCCCAAAACATGGCCAAAATCGCTAAAACCGCATCTATTTTAAATATTCCAACAATATTAACAGAACAATACCCTAAAGGCCTGGGCTCAACAGTTGAAGAACTTAGAGCCAGTATAAAACCAGATACTGATGTTATTGAGAAATCGTCTTTTTCTGCATTATTAGAACAACCTTTTAAAGAAAAAGTTCAAGAATTGAAAAATAAAGGCATTAAACAAATAGTATTAGGCGGAATTGAAACGCATATTTGTGTCTTACAAACGGCAGCCGACCTAATCAATGAAGGTTTTGAAATTTACATAGTAAAAGATGCATGTGCGAGTAGATGCAAAGATGAATATAAATCAGGAATAGAACTTTTAAAACAATATGGAGCTAAAATTAGTTGTGTTGAAATTGTTTTATTTGAATGGCTCAAAACATCACGTCATCCTAACTTTAAAGAAATTCAAGCTTTAATAAAATAAATTTAATAACAAAATATCTTAAGGACTTAAAATAACCATTTCACAATTTTTACAATCAAATTTTAATGGATATTTTTTCCCATCATCATCTATCAAATACAGTTTTTTAGATGAATTTTGACATAAATTTGCAGCATATTTCAAACAATGTTTTGTTCGCATAAGTTCAATTCCTGACGGGATTGTATTTAAAGATTCCAATGCAAACTGTGAAACTTCACAGTTACACAATTTATAAAAATTGTTTGCTTCATTGTTAAAAACATTACCACGATAATCAAATTTTTTTACAGGAAAATCCGTGTAATTAATAGGTTTTTGAACATTTCGTTTAAAATTTGACAACCTGACATCAATTAACAAACTTAACACTTCTCTACGAAGCTCATTTATTTTTGAAATTGGTGTAAAGGATAAGTTATCATCATTTATTTTCACACAAATTGTATAAAAATCACTTTCACCTGTTTTATTAAACTGTAACATATAATTCTTTTTTAATTTTTCTATAGACTTTGCTGGTTCACCTACAGGTAAAGAAATAGAAACAGTATTAGAATCCTCATCTGTAGCCATAAGTCTGCCATTTTCAATCAAAAAAGATACCCCTATTTTGCGCACAGTCTTAGAACTATGTAACTGCTTTTCAAATTTAGCATCAAAGTTACGGTACATTAAAATACCTGATTGAATGTTATCCATTTTATTTGGATAAATTCTATTATTCTCAACTTTGTTAACTAAACAACCATGCATATCACCATTACTCATAAAACATAACCCGTCCTGAGGATGCACATCAGCATCAAGTTCAAAAGAATTATTGAAAACTCTTTTAACTTTCCCTAATTTTTCACCGCGCGATTTAGGAGACAAAAAATTAAAGCATTGCTCTCTGTTATTAAGAAAATATGTTGTATATCCTCTATTAAATGTCTTTTCAATATTTGGTTCAAAATCACGAAATATCTTACCCGAAGAAACTCTTTTAATGCCAAAATTATTTAACATATCATTATAATATGCCACAACATTTTTAACATAATTAATATCTTTCAGTCGTCCTTCTATTTTAAACGATTTTACACCGGCATCAATAAGATTTTTTAAATATTGAGATGCATTAAAATCTTTCAAAGACAATAAATACTTATTTTTTAATATAAACTTTCCTTTTTCATCTATCAATGAATACTTTTTACGACACGGCTGCGCGCATTCTCCTCTATTTGCAGATCTCCCGCCATTTGCGTAGGATAAATAACACTGCCCGCTATATGAAACACAAAGTGCACCATGAATAAAAGTTTCAATGTCGCAGGTTGTATTCTCACATATTTCAGAAATTTTATCAATTGAAAGCTCTCTTGCTAAAATAATTCTGGATACCCCTAATTTATCAAAAAATTTTGCCTTGGATAAGGTTCTAGTATCACACTGTGTACTGGTATGAATTTCTATAGGTGGAAGCTTACCGTCAATAGCAGCCTTTAGTAAGCCCATATCCTGAATAATTATAGCATCTACGCCTATATTATATAAATTTTTAACAAGGTCAATTGCCTTTACCAGTTCAGCATCATTAAGAATTGTATTAATAGCAACATGAACTCTTACATAAAACTTATGAGCGTAAATCACAAGCTGCTCAATATCATGCAGAGTATTAGGGGCATTTTTTCTAGCACCAAAATCTGACGCTCCGATATAAATAGCGTCAGCTCCACTATTTATAGCAGCTATTGCAGTTTCAATATTTTTTGCCGGAGCTAACAATTCAATTTCATTCATGTGATAATTCTATAACAAAGATATAAATAAATCGTAATATTTAGAATAAATTTTACATTTAATGTTAAAATATAAAATATGAAAATTGCTTTAATTAATCACGGATGTGCTAAAAATCTTGTTGATGCCGAACTTATGTTAGGTATTCTTGATAAAAACGGATACAATATTACTCTTGATGAACAAGAAGCAAATATTGTTATTGTGAATACCTGCTCTTTTATTCATGATGCAGAAAAAGAATCCGTTCAAAGCATTTTAGAGATGATTGAGGATGGAAAACAAGTTATTGTAACAGGATGCTTATCGCAAAAATATAAGGAAGAACTGAAGGCCTCTATTCCTGAACTTGCAGGCATGATAGGAACATCAAACCTTAAAGATATTATAAAAATAGTAAAGAATATTGAACTAAAAAAAGGATATAAAAGTCTTATCCAAACAAAACCAAAATATATTTATCCGGAAGATATAACAAGACAACAAATAACAATGGGAGCAAGTTCATATTTAAAAATTGGAGAAGGTTGTAATTATCAATGCGGTTATTGCATCATTCCTAAACTTAGAGGGAAATATATATCTCGTCCAATTGAAAACATTGTCAAAGAAGCTCAAATGCTTGCTGACAAAGGCGTTACTGAAATTATATTAATTGCACAAGATACTTCTTCTTATGGAATAGATTTATATGGAAAACAAAAACTTCCCGAATTACTCGAAAAACTAAACCAAATTCAAAACCTTTCTTGGATACGCATAATGTATGCATACCCAACCCAAATGACTGATGAATTAATTGATGCAATTGCTAAATTGGATAAAGTTGTTAAATACGTAGATATTCCACTACAACATTCTCACCCAAGAGTTTTAGAATCAATGAGACGCCCTGTAATGGATTATAGAGAACTTATAGAAAAAATAAGAAAAAAAATCCCTGGAGTATCTGTAAGAACATCACTAATTGTTGGTTACCCAGGAGAAACAGAAGAAGAATTTGAACACTTGTACAAATTTGTTCAAGATATTAAATTTGATAGAATGGGAGCATTCGAATATTCAAGAGAAAAAGAAACATATTCGTATAATTTAAAAAAACAAATCCCTGCAAAAATAAAAAAACAACGAAGAAATAAGCTCATGGAATTACAACAAAAAATCTCACTAGAAAATAACAGAAAATATATAGATTCAACCATAAAATGTATCGTTGAGGGATATACTGATGAAGGAGTAATAATACTTCGCTCGGAACACGATGCTCCGGAAATTGATGGGCTCGTATATGCATCATCAGACAGACAAGTTGTACCCGGGGATATTGAAAATGTAAAGATTACAAAAGCTGATGAATATGACTTATTTGGAATTATAACAGAGTAAGTATAAAAATAGAGGAACTATGGAATATATAGAAAATAAAGAACTGGAAGAAAAAGAAATAAAAGGCATATTTACGGATATGATTAAATATGCTCCATCTAAATTATGTGGAATGCTTGGAAATGTAATTACCGTACCTATTTATACAAGTTTATTTTCCACAGAGCAATATGGTTTATACACAATATCCATCGCAATGCTTTCATTTCTATGCATTATATTTTCTGATTGGATAGGGTTATCAGGATTAAGATTCTTCAGGCACCATCAACTGATGGATGACCTACCAAAATACCTTACAACACTTGTAACACTTTTAGCTATAAATTTGATTCTAATGTTTGGCATATCAATAATATTTAAAGACAGCCTATATAGCTTTTTCCATGTTCCATTTAAATATTTTATGGCTGTTTTAGTACTTATTATCCCGGTTGCAATAAGAGCACTGCTTTCTCAACTGCTTAGAGCACAACTAAAATCAATTTCATACACTCTTACAACTATCTTAAATCAATTTGCGACAATATTTTTAGCAGTATTTTTTGCTAAATTTTTTAACCTCGGTGCAGCATCAATACTCCTTGGTATGGGAGTCTCAATATCTCTAATTGATATATTATTACTCTATCAAAGTGAAATTTTGAAGGTTTTTAAATTCCAAAAAATAGAATGGAAATTCATACTCCCAATAATAAAATATGGGATTCCTATTGCCGCAACATCCCTCAGTGCTTGGATTATAACCCAAAGTAATAAGTTCATTATGAACAGTATAAGCGGTTTTTCTAAAGCTGCACTTGTTGGAGTCGGATATGGTTTGACATTACCAATATTAATGACACTGTTTGCAATGATTACTGTTGCAGCTACACCAAGGATTATTAATTTATATGAAGCAAAAATTGACGTTCGACCTGTTATATCCAGATTTTTGGGATACTACATCTTAGTTGCACTGCCTGTAATCACAATAATGTCTATCTATAACGTAGAATATACACATTTATTTACAAATCCAAAATTCTATGAAGCAAGTACATTAGTCCCATATTTTGCTTATGGTGTATTCTTTTTATCAATGGCTGATTATACAACATTACAATATCACTTAGCAAACAAAACTCATCTTGAATTTATAATAAAACTTATTTCAGGGATAATAGGTGTAATATTAAACATCATATTAATTCCGAAATACGGACTTATTGGGGTTGGTATAGCTACATTTGCGGCAAACTTCTTATATCTTTTGTTAAGTATAATTATTGTTTTACCAAATCTAAATCTTAAATTTCCTAAAAATACAGCTCTTAGAATGCTTATAGCAGGAATTCCAACAGGAATTATACTATATGCTATGAAAATTTATGGTATAAAAATTCCAGCTATAATTCAAATGGTATCACTACTTGTAATATTTTATGCACTATACTACATTATTCGTGTAAAATTACTAAAAACATCTGATTAATAAAACTTAATAATATTTATTATCATAGCAATTTTATTTATTTTTGGTAGTTATTAATTCTGTATAACTATGTTATATTGGCATGGCTTAAAAAAAAGTAATAAATAGTAAATTTTACTTTTGCTCTTGCTAGAATATAGGAATAATTATCGATAAATATTAAATTTTATAACGTTATGAAAGGGATTAACCAGATGAAAAGTAGCAGGAAAAATCAGAAAAGAGTTATTGCTTCAGCGTTAACTGCATTATTTCTAACCCATCAATCAATGCTATTATCAGTCGCAGCAAGTGAAATAAGTGGTGTTACAGGTAACAATGGAATATTTAATATTGCACCTGGAGCAAGAATACCTGATTCTGACATTGGATATAGAAAATATCAAAACTTCAACCTTGATAAAGGTGATATTGCTAACCTTATATACAAATACGGTAATCATGATATCGAAACCTTTGTTAACCTTGTTGATAACAAAATTAATATCAACGGGATTGTTAACTCGGTTAGAGACGGAAATTTTTATAATGGTAAAGCTGTTTTTGTTTCGCCTAACGGGATGGTCGTGGGAGCTTCCGGTGTTCTCAATGTAGGTTCTCTATCTGTTTATACACCTAATGACGTAGTTTATTCAAGATATAAAAATAACCCAACTAAAGATTTATCCACGCTCGAAAATTCTTACGGAGGTAAAGAAGTTACAATAAATGGTAAAGTCTTTGCAGCTAATGATGTGCTACTTAATGGAGGAAAAGTTACAGTTGGTAAAGATGGTGCTGTTATGGCCGGAATTAATGAAAACAAAATGCTGGCTATGAATTCCAATGCTCAAGCTGAAGCCCTATTTAACCAACTTGTAAATACAGATAACTTGAATAAAGGTAATCAATTTGCAAGCAGCAACGGAAATGTTTACATAAAATCCAATCAAAGACTCGATGATGCTGGAGTTGATATATCAGGAACAATTAAAAACTTTGGTACAGGCAACACTGAAATAAGAAGTACCGGTGTTGATGGTATCAAAATTGCAGGAACAGTATCAAATGCTGATGGGCTGTTAAAAATAAATAATAACTGGGGTGATTTGAATATCTCAGGCGATGTAAAAAATAAAGGAACAACACAAATATTTAATGTTCCAGGAGAAAGCACTGTTACATTTGAAGTAAATGGGCAGAAATATTCATACAAACTTGATACAAACAATGGAACTGATATTTCTGGGAATATAGATACTATAGGAGACTTAACCATCACCAATACAGGAGATAAAGGCTTAAATATCTCTGGAACAGTCAATAATGACGGTAATTTAAATATTCAAAACGGAATTGCTGGTTCTAACTCCACTTCAGAAATAAGAAATAACAGAACTCAAGCATTAAATATCAGCGGAACAGTTACTAATACAGGAAATGCAACAATAAATAATGATGCAAAAGGTGGACTTTTAGTTTCTGGAACCGTGGAAAATGCTGATGGTAAACTTTCTATGGTTAACAATGGTAACGAGGGATTTACTGTTACTAATTCCGGCACTGTTAATGGTATCTCTAAAGACGGTTTATCTTCTGATATTGAAATGATTAATAATAACGGTTCTTTCAACATCGATGGACAAGTCATTGGTGATGGTGGACAAATTGATCTTACTAACAATGGAACTGAATTTAACATTAACGGTACTGTTAAACAAGTTGGTAACCAATATGACGGAAGGATTTACTCTGCTGAAGATGTTAATATCACAAATAATTCAGGTAATTTAAATATTAACGGAGACATTTTAGGCAAAGATTCTCAAAAAACTACTAACATTTTAAATAAAGGTAATACTCTAAATATTTCTAAATCCGGGAATATTGATACTTCCGGTACTCTTAATATCACAAACGAAGGTAGCGGAGGCTTTATTATTGATGGTAACGTTACCAACACCAATGAGACAATGCAGGATTCTGCCGGTGAAGGCGGCTACTATGCTGGAGACACGACTCTTACAAACAAAGTTGGGTACTTTAAAATCAATGGTAATGTTACAGGGGTTAATAACTCTAACGTGTATATTAACAACTCCGGCTCTGGTATTGAAATTAATGGAAATATCAACGCTAATGGAATCAGCCAGCGTAATAGTATTGAAGAACGTGGAAACAATGTATATATCAATAATACCAATGGAGCTATTAACTTAAATTCTTCTGGTAGAGTTAATGCTACACAAGATGTTAACATTAAAAACACTGCTACCGGTGGGGTTAATGTTAAAGGGTTAGTTAAAGCTAATAACGATGTGAACGTTGACAACAAGAACAGTAATGTCGTTATTGGGGATAATTCGCAGAATGATAAATACGTTTCTGCGGGTAACGATATTAATATTCTTATTGATAAAGGCTCTTTACTCAACTATGGGGTTGAGAAAGTTTTACTGGCTGCTGATGGCGATTTATCTATGAACGTTACAGACGGGTCTATTGGACTTGAAGTCGGGGGTGGGTGTCAGGGAGCTGCTTGTACTGGCGTTGGACCTAAAGCTGATGGCTCTCGAGACTTCACAAAATCTATTAACGCGCAGGTTAAGGGCAAAGTTAATGCTACTACTACTAAAGCTACTAAACCGGATGATTTAGTTATCAATTATGCGGCTATTGATTCTGATATGAACATTGATGCTATTAAGGCTGATGGTAGGGTTATTCTTACTGTTGATGATGATTATGGTAATAATAATTCCGGACCTAGATATAATATGGTTAATGTCTCTACTGATCCTAATAAGGCTAATGTTGAGGGAAAAGGCATTTCTCTTATTGCTAATGGCAATATTGGAGACATGGATAACAAATTAACTTTCAACCAGACTTCTACTGATGGCTATGCTATGGACGTTTTGGCTAATGGTGATATTGCTATGAAGGGATTAGATGACAAATACACTAATACTGAGGTATGTGATTTAATTTCTAAAGACGGCAGCATTTACTTTGAATCTTCTGGTAATTTACATATTAAGGAGACTACGGCGGATAAAGACGTTACTATTATTGCCAGAGGTAAGGACTTAGATATTGATTATTTAGGGACTGTACCTAATATGCCTAATGATTATTTTGGACCTAATGGGGATATCAGACCGGACAGTGCTACTATTAAGGGCTTAGATATTAACACTAATGTTCCTGGGACTTTGGTGGATGGACCTAATGGACATGCTAATTCTGAGGTTACTATTAAGAATGTAGATGTTGATGGGAACACACATATTGTGGGAGATGACATTTACGTTGATGGTAAACATTATAACTATACGGATGCTGCATACGGGACTGTAGAGGATGATAACAGGACTAACTCTACGGACAGTGATATTACTACAGCGCCGGTGAGACCGGATGATGTTACTGGTATTGGTAGAGAAGAGGACGAACGTAACTACTATTACCCGAACGCTGACACTGATACAGATACTGATACTGATACTGATACGGATACAGATACAGATACAGATACGGATACAGATACTGACACTGATACAGATACTGATACTGATACTGATACAGATACAGATACAGATACAGATACTGATACTGATACTGATACTGACACTGATACAGATACTGATACTGATACTGATACTGACACTGATACTGATACTGACACTGATACTGATACTGATACAGATACAGATACTGATACTGATACTGATACAGATACAGATACTGATACAGATACTGATACTGATACTGATACAGATACTGATACAGATACTGATACAGATACTGATACTGATACTGATACAGATACTGATACTGATACTGATACAGATACAGATACAGATACTGATACAGATACTGACACTGATACAGATACAGATACTGATACAGATACTGATACTGATACTGATACAGACACTGACACCGATACGGATGCTGATTCAGATGCTGACTCTGACACTGACACTGACACCGATACGGATGCTGATTCAGATGCTGACTCTGACACTGACACTGACACCGATACGGATGCTGATTCAGATGCTGACTCTGATACTGACACTGATTCAGATGCTGATTCAGATGCTGACTCTGATACTGACACTGATTCAGATGCTGATTCAGATGCTGACTCTGATACTGACACTGACACTGACACCGATTCAGATGCTGATTCAGATGCTGACTCTGATACTGACACTGACACCGATACGGATGCTGATTCAGATGCTGACTCTGATACTGACACTGACACTGACACCGATACGGATGCTGATGATACCATTACCAACACAGATGGAAGTATTATGTACATTCAAAGAAAAATCTTGGATGACAGTGTAGAATCTGTTGATAAACGACAATTTATGAGATATCAAGTTGCCGATAACAAAAATCCAATAGCAATAGAGCAAACAAATGGAGTACAGTCTTTACTAGATGTTTCCAGAGGTGGAATTTCTGTAACACATAACAACGAATTAAAAGTTGGAGACGTAATACCTGTACATATTGCATACGGGGGCTTAGATATAAAGGCTGATGTTAAAGTCGTTTCAGCAACATCACATCGTGCCGGAGCAATGTTTGTAAATCTTGACCAAGGAACTGCAAATCAACTTCTATATCTAAATATGATTTTGGATGATGTAAATAATCTTTCAAAAAAATAATTATAATATCAATAACAAAATAAAATAAATGATGCATATTGAAAATATTCAATATGCATCATTTATTTAGTTAAGATTTGTAAAATTTTATAAATATTTATTTCATTTTGCTGAATATCTATACACAAAAAACCGTTTATTAATACATAGAGTATTCTAATATCATGCCTATGTATATAACATGTGTGCAAAAAATCAATAAAGAAGGCATTAACAATGAAATATAATAACCTAAAAAATAATAAAAATAATAATAAATATGAAAGGATAGACAATGACGAGAAAAAGTAGAAAGAATCAAAGAAGAGTAATAGCTTCTTTATTGACAGGTGTATTTATGATTCAGCAGACAATGACATTGACTGTCGTTGCCAGTGAAATTTCCGGAGTTACATCAGGAGGACATGGTACATTCAATATCAGTCCTACGAATAAAGTCGGGAATATAGGTTTCAGACAATACGAAAAATTTAACCTGGACGCAGGTGATATCGCAAATTTAAATTATGCTGATATTGCCACATTTGTAAATATGGTTGATAACAAAATTAATATCAACGGTATTGTTAATACAATGCGAAATGGCAATTTCTATAATGGAAAAGCTGTTTTTGTCTCTCCTAATGGAATGGTAGTTGGAGCTTCCGGTGTACTTAATGTTGGTTCATTGGGTGTATATACCCCTTCTACTGCAAATTATAATAAACTCGTCAAAAACCAAACTGAAGCAAATTTAAATAGCATAGCAAATGGTGTAAATAATGCAGAAATCACAATTAATGGTAAAGTATTTTCTGCAGGAGATATCGACTTAAAAGGTAGTCAAGTTACAGTTGGAAAAAATGCAGGAATGATGGCTGGTGTTAATAACAATAAAATGGCAGCTATTACCAGCAGTGAACAAGCAACAGCACTGTTCAACAACTTAGTTAATACCGATAATTTAAATACAGGTAACCAATTTGCAAGTACTCAGGATGGACAAATCGTTATAAGATCAACTTCAGGTACTGATATTCAAGGTACAGTTAAAAACTTTGCAACTGGTGCAAACAGCCAAACCAAAATTATGAACATTAATAATGCTACAAATGGCATAAAAGTATCTGGCGAAATTTCAAACGCAAACGGGACATTACAATTAAATAATAATGAAGGAGATATGAATATTTCCGGAACATTGAGAAACAATGGAACAACCAGAATCTTCAATACAATTGGACAAGCTGACGGAAATAATTCACAACTAACAATTTCAGGAAATATAGATACTCAAGGGACATTGGATATCACAAACACTGGACTACGAGGTACTGATATTTCCGGTACTGTTAATCATATAGGGACATCAAACGTTACAAATGGTTATGCTCAAAATGCGGTAAACAATACTGCAGGTCTAGATATTTCCGGAACATTCAATACTACAGGAGACGCCACATTTACAAACTATTCAAGTGGTATTGACGGAATGACTATATCCGGAGACATCAATACAACAGGTAAAGCAACATATACAAATAATGGTGCCGGTGGTCTTAATATAGAAAATGGAGGCAATATTATTGCTTCTAATGGACTAGAAATGCTTAACACCGGAGAAGGTGGTTTGAATATAGATGGAGCTGTTACTAATACAGGAACAGGTACTATTACTAATAAAGCAGGTGAATTAAATATTGGTGGTTCATTTACTAACACTGGAAATGCCACTGTATTAAACGATGGCACTAAACTTGCAATATCCGGAAATGTTACGGGTAAAAATGGCACTATGGATATAACAAATAATGGTGCTGAAGGACTTATTGTTGAAGATTCAGGAAGAGTCGATACGCAAGGCTTAAATATGACAAATACCGGAGAAGGTGGTTTGAATATAGATGGAGCTGTTACTAATACAGGGAACAGTGCTGTTACTAATAAAGCAGGTGAATTAAATATTGGTGGTTCATTTACTAATAGCAATGGCACAGCAAACCTAACTAATGACGGAAATGTATTTAATGTAACGGGAGATATTACCGGAAGCAATGGCGTTATTAATATGACTAATAATGGAGCCGGCGGATTAAATATTGCTTCCAGTGGAGAAATAAATACACAAGGATTAAATATTACAAATAATGGTACCGGCGGGTTAAATATAGACGGAACAGTTACAAATGCTGGAGACGGAAACTACAAAAACTATGAAGGCAGCTTCAATATTAATGAAAATGCAAAAATGAACAATACAAGTGGAACTGCCAACTATTATAATGAAGGTAACGGTCTAAACATTAATGGAATAATCAATAATTCTGGGACCTCCGTTGTTACAAACAAAGGAGGAGATTTAAACATTGGTGGCTCATTTACAAACAGAGGTAACACAACATTCACTAATGATGGAACAAACTTTAATGTTGATGGAACAATAACTAATCAGGAAGGTACTCTGGCTCTTGTTAATAATAATGGTGCATTAAATATAAAAGGAAGCGTTTCGAATACTGCAAATTCTACCATCACAAATAATGGTGCTGAAGGGCTAAATGTATTTGGAAGTATTAATAATGGTGGAACACTTGAAATGACCAATAGCGGTTCCGAAGGCATGAATATTTCCGGAAACATCAACTCTGATGGCGATTTGACTATGAATAACTCTGGAAATAATGGAATCAATATTGAATCTTCTGCTAGAGTTAACGGAAAAGCTAATGTTAACATTAAAAACACTGCTACCGGTGGGGTTAATGTTAAAGGGTTAGTTAAAGCTAATAACGATGTGAACGTTGACAACAAGAACAGTAATGTCGTTATTGGGGATAATTCGCAGAATGATAAATACGTTTCTGCGGGTAACGATATTAATATTCTTATTGATAAAGGCTCTTTACTCAACTATGGGGTTGAGAAAGTTTTACTGGCTGCTGATGGCGATTTATCTATGAACGTTACAGACGGGTCTATTGGACTTGAAGTCGGGGGTGGGTGTCAGGGAGCTGCTTGTACTGGCGTTGGACCTAAAGCTGATGGCTCTCGAGACTTCACAAAATCTATTAACGCGCAGGTTAAGGGCAAAGTTAATGCTACTACTACTAAAGCTACTAAACCGGATGATTTAGTTATCAATTATGCGGCTATTGATTCTGATATGAACATTGATGCTATTAAGGCTGATGGTAGGGTTATTCTTACTGTTGATGATGATTATGGTAATAATAATTCCGGACCTAGATATAATATGGTTAATGTCTCTACTGATCCTAATAAGGCTAATGTTGAGGGAAAAGGCATTTCTCTTATTGCTAATGGCAATATTGGGGACATGGATAACAAATTAACTTTCAACCAGACTTCTACTGATGGCTATGCTATGGACGTTTTGGCTAATGGTGATATTGCTATGAAGGGATTAGATGACAAATACACTAATACTGAGGTATGTGATTTAATTTCTAAAGACGGCAGCATTTACTTTGAATCTTCTGGTAATTTACATATTAAGGAGACTACGGCGGATAAAGACGTTACTATTATTGCCAGAGGTAAGGACTTAGATATTGATTATTTAGGGACTGTACCTAATATGCCTAATGATTATTTTGGACCTAATGGGGATATCAGACCGGACAGTGCTACTATTAAGGGCTTAGATATTAACACTAATGTTCCTGGGACTTTGGTGGATGGACCTAATGGACATGCTAATTCTGAGGTTACTATTAAGAATGTAGATGTTGATGGGAACACACATATTGTGGGTGATGACATTTACGTTGATGGTAAACATTATAACTATACGGATGCTGCATACGGGACTGTAGAGGATGATAACAGGACTAACTCTACGGACAGTGATATTACTACAGCGCCGGTGAGACCGGATGATGTTACTGGTATTGGTAGAGAAGAGGACGAACGTAACTACTATTACCCGAACGCTGATACTGATACTGACACTGATACTGATACAGATACTGATACAGATACTGACACTGACACTGACACAGATACAGATACAGATACAGATACAGATACTGATACTGATACTGATACTGACACAGATACTGACACTGATACAGATACTGACACTGACACAGACACAGACACAGACACTGACACTGACACTGATACTGATACAGACACTGATACTGATACTGATACTGACACTGATACTGATACAGATACAGACACTGATACTGACACAGACACTGATACCGATACAGATACTGACATTGATACAGATACTGACACAGACATTGATACCGATACAGACACAGACATTGATACCGATACCGATACGGACATTGATACTGACACAGACACTGACACCGACATTGATACCGATACCGATACGGACGATGATCCAATTATTCTTCCGGATGAAGACGGCAGCATTACTTTCATTCAAAGAAAACTTGATGACAATGATGTAGATGCTATCGATAAAAGACAATTTATGAGATTCAATGTTGCAGACAGTAATAAACCAGTTATGTTAGAAAGATCTAACAACGGAGTCCAAGGTCTAATTGATGTATCCAGAGGTGGTATAGCAGTAAGACATGATAATACTCTTAAAGTTGGAGATGTTGTTCCAGTACACCTAACATACGGAGATTTAGATATTCAAGCTGATGTTAAAGTTGTAACCGCATCAACAAACAGAGCCGGAGCAATGTTTGTAAACCTTGATCAAGCAACTGCTAACAAGTTACTATATTTAAATATACTACTGGAAGATTCAACTAACATCTCATTTAATAAATAATTACTAAACAACAGTTGAATAAATACAAAAATCACCATCGATTTCTTAGATGGTGATTTTTGTATTTAAATAAACATAATAGCAATAAAATCAATTTATTAAAAAAGATTACGAAAGGCTTAAAATATAATATTCACTGTATAAAATAAATATATAACCAACAAGGGGATACGAGGAATGGATATGAAGATAATAAAGAAAAAGAAGCTAACAGCAACACTTCTTACAGCTTTATTTATTTCAAATCAAACATTAATGTTATCAGTCGCAGCAAGTGAAATAAGTGGTGTTACAGGTAACAATGGAATATTTAATATTGCACCTGGAGCAAGAATACCTGATTCTGACATTGGATATAGAAAATATCAAAACTTCAACCTTGATAAAGGTGATATTGCTAACCTTATATACAAATACGGTAATCATGATATCGAAACCTTTGTTAACCTTGTTGATAACAAAATTAATATCAACGGGATTGTTAACTCGGTTAGAGACGGAAATTTTTATAATGGTAAAGCTGTTTTTGTTTCGCCTAACGGGATGGTCGTGGGAGCTTCCGGTGTTCTCAATGTAGGTTCTCTATCTGTTACAACGCCAAATGTGGAAACTTATCAATATTATAAATCAAATCCAAAAGCTGATTTGTCTGAATTATATAAAAATACCCATAATAGTAATGTTTCTATTGGAGGCAAAATTATTGCAACAAACAATATTGATATAACAAGTGGAAATATAAACATCGCAGGAAAAACACTTGCCGGAACAGGAAATTCTTCTTCTATTACAGATAACAATCAAGCAGAAATTTTATTTAATAATCTTGTAAACACAGACAACATTCATTCGGCCAACAACTTTAGTAATACAAAAGGAAATATTTCAATAATTTCTGGTACCGGAACAAATATTTCAGGTTCACTCCGGAATATAGGACACGGTAACACATTTATAAATAATAAAGGTGAGAATGGAATAATAATTTCTGGTGAAGCAATAAACCATAACGGTAATAGTATATTAGAAAATAATAATGGGAATATTGTTATTTCAGGACATTTAAAAAATGAAAACGGTCAACTAAATATCAAAAATGAAGGAAATCAAATTGACCTTACACAAACAGGAAATATAACAAATAACAATGAATTATTGATTACTAATAATGGCATAGGTGGAACAAATATTGCCGGAAAAATCGTCAATAAAGGAAAATCAATTGTTAACAATAATTCAGGTTCTCTTATTATTGGAGGCTCATTCATTAATGACGGAAATGCCGAATTCGTTAATAACGGAAACAATTTTAAAATAGAAGGCTCCATAACAAACACAAATGGGACGTTAGCTTTTGTCAATAATAACGGAAGCATCGACGTAACACAAAAAGGTAATATCTCAAACTATGGTAATGGTAAAACTACAATGACCAATAGCGGTTCCGAAGGCATGAATATTTCCGGAAATATCAACTCTGATGGCGATTTGACTATGAATAACTCCGGAAATAATGGAATCAATATTGAATCTTCTGCTAGAGTTAACGGAAAAGCTAATGTTAACATTAAAAACACTGCTACCGGTGGGGTTAATGTTAAAGGGTTAGTTAAAGCTAATAACGATGTGAACGTTGACAACAAGAACAGTAATGTCGTTATTGGGGATAATTCGCAGAATGATAAATACGTTTCTGCGGGTAACGATATTAATATTCTTATTGATAAAGGCTCTTTACTCAACTATGGGGTTGAGAAAGTTTTACTGGCTGCTGATGGCGATTTATCTATGAACGTTACAGACGGGTCTATTGGACTTGAAGTCGGGGGTGGGTGTCAGGGAGCTGCTTGTACTGGCGTTGGACCTAAAGCTGATGGCTCTCGAGACTTCACAAAATCTATTAACGCGCAGGTTAAGGGCAAAGTTAATGCTACTACTACTAAAGCTACTAAACCGGATGATTTAGTTATCAATTATGCGGCTATTGATTCTGATATGAACATTGATGCTATTAAGGCTGATGGTAGGGTTATTCTTACTGTTGATGATGATTATGGTAATAATAATTCCGGACCTAGATATAATATGGTTAATGTCTCTACTGATCCTAATAAGGCTAATGTTGAGGGAAAAGGCATTTCTCTTATTGCTAATGGCAATATTGGGGACATGGATAACAAATTAACTTTCAACCAGACTTCTACTGATGGCTATGCTATGGACGTTTTGGCTAATGGTGATATTGCTATGAAGGGATTAGATGACAAATACACTAATACTGAAGTATGTGATTTAATTTCTAAAGAGGGCAGCATTTACTTTGAATCTTCTGGTAATTTACATATTAAGGAGACTACGGCGGATAAAGACGTTACTATTATTGCCAGAGGTAAGGACTTAGATATTGATTATTTAGGGACTGTACCTAATATGCCTAATGATTATTTTGGACCTAATGGGGATATCAGACCGGACAGTGCTACTATTAAGGGCTTAGATATTAACACTAATGTTCCTGGGACTTTGGTGGATGGACCTAATGGACATGCTAATTCTGAGGTTACTATTAAGAATGTAGATGTTGATGGGAACACACATATTGTGGGAGATGACATTTACGTTGATGGTAAACATTATAACTATACGGATGCTGCATACGGGACTGTAGAGGATGATAACAGGACTAACTCTACGGACAGTGATATTACTACAGCGCCGGTGAGACCGGATGATGTTACTGGTATTGGTAGAGAAGAGGACGAACGTAACTACTATTACCCAAACGCTGATACTGATACAGATACTGACACAGATACTGATACAGATACTGACACTGATACTGATACAGATACTGATACTGATACTGACACAGATACTGATACAGATACAGATACAGATACTGACACTGATACAGATACTGACACAGACACTGACACTGACACTGACACTGACACTGATACAGATACTGACACAGACACAGACACTGACACCGATACAGATACAGATACTGATACTGATACTGATACAGACACTGATACTGACACAGACACAGACACTGATACTGATACCGATACAGATACTGACATTGATACAGATACTGACACAGACATTGATACCGATACAGACACAGACATTGATACCGATACCGATACGGACATTGATACTGACACAGACACTGACACCGACATTGATACCGATACGGACGATGATCCAATTATTCTTCCGGATGAAGACGGCAGCATTACTTTCATTCAAAGAAAACTTGATGACAATGATGTAGATGCTATCGATAAAAGACAATTTATGAGATTCAATGTTGCAGAGACATCAAAGCCCGTTTTAATGGAACAAACAAACAATGGTATTTCAAAACTGATTGATATTTCCAGAGGAGGAATAGCATTTAAACATAATAATTCAATAAAAACAGGTGATATTATTCCTGTCCATATAAAATATGGAACCCTGGATATTCAAGCTGATGTTAAAGTTGTTTCAGCTAATTCGACAAGGGCAGGAGCTGAATTTATCAATCTGGATAAAACAATTGCAAATCAACTTTTATATTTAAATATTATGTTAGAATCCGATAATCATTTACTTAAAACAAAATTATCTTCAAAATAACTATAATTCACCATTCTTTTAAAGAAGAAAACTTCGTTATTTATATTAACGAAGTTTTCTTCTTTGTAAGTTTCTAGCTCTATAAGATGATACTTGTGTATTTGAAGATACAGTAGATTGAGTACTTCCAAATTGAGAACCTGCTGATTGTAAAAAGCTTGCTGTAGTCATACCATTTGCAAGTTTCTTTTGGAAATTATTAGCAGCTTTTTCAGCGTAGGTATTAGCATTTAAAGATTTCAAATCGTTCAATCTTTCTTGAGCTGCTTGTCTTGCTTTGTCAGATGTGGCATTTTTAATCTGATTTTCAGCGGCTTTAATTTGCTTATCAAGTTTTCCGCCAGAAGCAGTAGCTTTTTCAAATACTTTTGCATTATGAGTATCTACTTTACCTTGGAATTTATTTGCCTGAGCTTGTAATTTATCAGCTTTACCTTGAATTTTATTAGCTTGAGTTTGAAGTTTTTCTGCCTTAGCAGCAGCATCTGTTCCTTTTGAAGCAACAGCATCAGTACCTTGAGAAGCGGCAGCTTCAGTACCTTGAGAAGCAGCAGCCTCAGTACCTTGAGCAGCGGCAGCCTCTGAAGTTTTAGCAGCAGCTTCAACACTTTTATCAGCTGCTTTTGAACCTAATTTATCAGCTGCCTTTTGAGATGCATTAGCTACTTCTTGGTTAACACTCTGGAATCCACTAGCCATTTCTTTTGTACCTTTAACTGCAGAAACTCCAGACATTACAGCAGCACCTGCAGAAGTTAAAGCACCTGCAATATTACCTTGTGCAGCATATACAGCAGTTTTTGTAACATTAGCAGCTAATTTACCATAGTTACCAACAGTTTCTACTGTAATACCAACTTTTTCAACAACGCCACCAGCTTTAATCATAGCTGCACCAGCTGTTGCTGTAGGAGGCCATCCTGCCATTGCAGTACCAAGAGCAATCATACCTTTACCAACATACTGGGTACCCTGGCCTGCCATTGTTGTATATCCAGCAATTTCATCGGCTTTATTAGCGATATCTAAAGCCTTATTTGATTCAGTTTGCTGTGCCTGTACATTTTTAGCATTAATCTTAGCTGTTTTTTGATAGGCTTTAGAAGTTCTTGTTAAAACTCTTACCTTTTTATTTGTTGAAACTTGAACCTTTTTTAATTTAACATTACTATCACCAATGGCTGCTTGGTTAGATGTTAATTTTGTTGTCTTTTCTTGAAGTTGTTGTTGAGCATCTGTCTTATCAGTGGATGTTGATTCAGCAGATAAACTTGAATTAATTTGATCAATTTCTGCACTAATAGTATCATTTTCAGCAGCAAGTTTCTCCATTCTTGCAGCTTCCCTTTGCATAATCTTTTGATTTTCTTTAATTTCTTTTTCGCCAAGTTTCATCTGCTTTTTGAAATTCTTTTCATCTTTCTTCATTTTAGAATCCAAAGATTTCATTTCTGCAGCAGATTCTTTCATTTGAGATGTGCTTTGTTCAGTCCTTGCAGTTGCGGATTGAGAATCACTTTTTGCAGATTTTGATTCTGAAACAGCAGCATCACCATCTTTTTCATTGGCTTTTTTATCATTATTTTTATTTTCAGCTTTTTGATTATCATCTGATAATCTTGAAACTGAACCTCTTTTATTGATTTCTTGACGAACTTTACCTAATTTTTTATCAATACTATTTTCTAAAAATCTAGGAATATTTGAATCTTTTAATTCATTTAAATCATCTTTCAAACTTAATAATTCAGAATCAGAAACAGCTGTCAAATTATCAAAATCATAATTACTTAAATCTATTTTATCATTTTTTTCACTGCCTTGACTTGATTGAGTAGCTGAAGTTTTATTTGCAGAACTTGTACTTGAAACATCTGATACTGATTTTGCTGTATTTGCAGATACCACATTACCAGCAAAATTTGCACCTTGCGCAGCTCTTGCAGATGCAGCATTTCTGTTCCCACCAACCGTACTAATTGTATTAGAATTAGCTTTAAAAATAGAACCGTTCATTGTCATGTGAGCCGGAACTTTTGAAGACATAGCAGCTTTACCACTCTTGTTGTTTTTCATCAACTTGAGAAGCTTTTGAATATCGGTATTTTGATTTACGCTGTTAATGCTCACTTTTAAAGCTCTCCAAATTTAAAACTCTCTTATATATATAAAAAATTTTGAAATAGTGTGATTTCAGCGCTTTAGGATTTATTTACAATTGTTTACATTTACTTTTAGTTAAGAATTAAGCCTATTTGCGTTAAAATTTTATTTTTGATAAAATAAATAAGTAGATTAAACTAAAATTTAGGGAGAACTTAATATGGATTTAATGAAGGGTAAAAAAGGTGTAATTTTTGGAGTTTCCAATACTCATGGCATTGCTTACGGAATTGCAAAACAATTACATGATGCCGGTGCAGAAATAGCTTTTACTTATGCAGGCGAAGCAATGGAAAAAAGAGTAAAACCTATTGCAGAAAGCATGGGAGCTAAAATTATTATGAGCTGCGATGTTACAAAAGAAGAAGAAGTAAAAGCAGTATTTGATGAATGTGAAAAACTTTACGGCAAAATTGATTTTGTTGTTCATGCTGTTGCATTCGCAAAAAAAGAAGACCTTATGGGTAGATTTATTGAAACATCTAAAGAAGGTTGGGATACCGCACTTGGCGTAAGTGCATATTCACTGGTTACAGTTGCCCGTCATGCTGAACCTATCATGAATGAAGGTGGTTCTATTTTTGCACTTACATATCTTGGCTCAGTTCTTTCTGTACCAAGTTATAATGTAATGGGAGTTGCAAAAGCCGCATTAGAATCAGCTATGAGATTTTTAGCTGTTGATCTTGGTCAAAAAGGTATTAGAGTTAATTGTATATCTGCTGGACCAGTTAAAACTCTTGCTTCAATGGGAATTAACGGATTTTCAAAAATGTTAAAAGCTGCCGTTGCAAGAGCTCCTTTAGGTAGAAATGTTGCTCTGGAAGATGTTGGTAAAGCTGGTCTATATTTAGCATCAGACCTTTCTACAGGAACAACAGGGGAAGTTATCTATGTTGATTGCGGTTGTCATTCAGCTTATGCATCAGCTACTGAAATGGATATTCTTTCAAATAATCTTGAACTTTAATTAATTAAATATATCAAAAAAAAAAAACAACTAAGATTTTAGAATCTTAGTTGTTTTTTTTGTACTATATAATAATCACATAGCTGTATAAAACTAGCCTACAAAGATTGAACATCGATATCAATTTGAGTCTTTAACTCATCGATATTTGCAAATTTAATTTCAGGTCTTAACATCTTTGTGAAATGTACTCTGATTTCTCTATCGTATAAATCACCCTTGAAATTAAACAAGTAAGCTTCTAGCATTTTAATTCCAGAATTAGATACTGTAGGAGATACACCAAAATTAGCAAGAGCACGATAAATCTTTCCATTGTCGAGCTCAACATCAACATCGTAAACGCCAAAAGGTGGTTCTACTATATCAAGCGGATAAATAATATTAGCTGTAGGATAACCAATTTTTGCACCCAGTTGTTTACCTTTAATTACAGTCCCGGACACAGAAAATTTCCTTCCAAGCATAGATTGAGCCATATAAACAGAGCCTGTTTTGATATACTGCCTAATTGCAGTACTACTAATTACATCTCCAAAAATAGATTGAGGAGGAGTTGCAAAATATAAATAATCAAATTTGATTTGACAATCAGACAGGAACTTTACATTACCGGATCTATCAACGCCAAATTGATGATTAAATCCTGTTGATATTGCTTTGGGTGAAAAATATTTGACCAATACATCTTCCAGATATTGAGTAGGAGTCATGTGGCAAACAGAACCAAAATCCAGTTCAAAGACATAGTCAACACCCAAATCCTCCATATATTTATATTTATCTTCAAGAGTTAAAAGATATTTAGGAGATTCACCTTTGAAATAGCAATACGGATGCTCTTTAAAAGTAATTACAGCTGACTGACATTTCTCTTCTTTTGCAAACTCAACAGCACAACTTATAACAGCTTGATGGCCTAAATGAACACCATCAAAAAAGCCAAGTGCTAATGATAAATTCGGAATCTCTCTAAGGTCTCTAATAATTTCCATATTATAATTATACTCTAAAAATTTAAAATGTAAAAATTGTTAATTATGTTAAATCTTACTAATTGAATAAAATTCCAACAATCGTTGCTGACATGTAGCAGGTCAAAGTTCCACAAATTAAAGCCCTAACCCCTAACCTAGCCAAATTTTTTCTTTGATTAGGTGCTAATTCACCAATACCTCCAAGTAAAATAGCAATAGAACCAAAATTACCAAAACTACACAAAGCAAAGCTTGCAATCAAAAATGATTTCGGCGAAAGATGGAGTGATGAATTAGTTAAATCTAAATAAGCAACCATTTCATTTAATACAAGCTTAGTTCCCATTAATCCACCCACTGTAGTCGCCTCTTTTAATGGAACCCCCATTAATACTGCAAATAAAGCAAATATTTTACCTAAAATCATTTTTAATGAAAGATGTGTCAAATCCATGCCTATAGAGGTCAGGTTAAAATGCAAATATTTTACAACAAGGGTACCAATACCTGCTAAAAACCAATCAATCATTGCTACAAGAGCAACTAAAGCCAGTATCATTGCAACAATATTTATTGCAACCTTCATGCCCTCTGATGCACCGGAAGAGATAGCATCAAAAACATTAACATGTGTACGGTGGCGTTTACTGACAGAGAGTTTAAAATCTTTACTGGTCTCCGCTTCATGCACCTCAGGATATACAATTTTTGAAATAACAAGAGCACCCGGAGCAGCCATAACAGATGAGGCCAATAAATATTGAGCAGGAATGCCCATTGCTATATATATAGGCATAGTAGCCCCCGATATACATGCCAAACTTCCTGCCATTGAAGCCAAGAGTTCTGATCTTGTTAAATTAGCAAGATATGGTTTTATCATAATCTGAGCAACAATTTGCCCAACAAAGGCACTTGCAACATTCGATAAAGCTTCAGCACCACTTACATCCATTATTTTATTCATACCTTTACCCAAAATGGCAACAACTCTCTGCATAATGCCATAATGGTAAAGTATATTAACCAAAATCATCATAAAGACCATTGAGCAAATAAGTTGGAGTGCAAAAATAGAACCTCCACCGGAAAATAATTCTGTAAACTTCTCACTCATTAAACCGCCAAATACAAATTCACCGCCTTCACGGGCAAAAACTAAAAGTTTTTGGATAAATAATCCAATTGCCATAAATAATTTTTGTCCGAGCGGAACTTTAAAAATAAATATAGCAAAAGCTACCTGTAAAACAAAACCAATTCCAACAGTTTTGTAATTGATAGCTTTTCTGTTATTAGACATCAAATATGCCAATCCAAAAATAAATATAATCCCTAAAATACCAATAAATCTATCCATATCGCCCCTTAAGTATTCTCATTACAATTATACAAAAAAAGAAGCCACATTGACTTCTTTTTTATAAAAATGTGATAAAAATTAATGTTATAAAACTACATTTACAATTTATTTTTTCCAAAAAAGCCCATTATTTTATCCAGAAGCCCCTCAGATTCTTCAGCATCAGAAGAACCTAAGCTGTCAAGCTTATCTAAACGTTCTTTTGCCATTTTATAATCAACCGGATCTTTAACAAGCTCTAAATAACGATTATAAGTATCAATAGCCTGCCTGTTAGCTTTTATTCTTTCATAAGCCCTGGCTAAATTCTTCAATGCCGTTAAATCTTTAGAATCAATCTCTACAATTTTTTCAAGATATGTAACCTGCATTTTATAATCGCCTATACCTTCCCTGAATGCAGCTAGTTTCTGCAAAGCTTCCTTATTTTTTGAATCAAGTTTAATAATCTTTTCATAATATTCTGCAGCATGGTTAACCTCACCATTTTCAGTCAACAAAGCAGCTAATGTGAATAACAAATCAATATCATCATCTTTTATTTGAA
The DNA here is from genome assembly GCA_928722015.1 of Candidatus Gastranaerophilales bacterium. GTDB lineage: Bacteria > Cyanobacteriota > Vampirovibrionia > Gastranaerophilales > Gastranaerophilaceae > Zag111. The sequence continues at coordinate 74,090 of CAKMWI010000009.1, forward strand.
TAGCATTTAAAAATTCATTTATAGCGATATCCCTATTTTGTCTTGTGATATTGTATTTACCCCAGTTTAGATGAGCATTAAACTCATCACCCTGCTCTTCATATACAAGAGCCCTCATTTGATAAGTAAGTGGAGAATTTGGAGAAATTTTATTATACTCATCAATATATGAAAGAGCTTTTTCAAAATCCTTTGAAGAATAACAATACTGAGCTTGCAAAGTATAATATCTAGGAGAAGTTTTTAATTCTTCAGGCAGAGATTTAAGCTTTGCATAAGCTTCTTCAATTTCACCTAACTCTAACATACACTGAATTTTTAATAATTCATCCCTAGTAAATTCAATAGCTTTTTTTGGATTTCCACTTTTTAAATAAACCGCAGCCAAAGCCTCATTAATTTTTTCAGTATCAAAACCTTTCTGTTTTGCTCTGTTTAAAGTATCAATAGCGCTGGAATATGCTTCATCTTGAAGATATAAATCTGCAAGTTGTAAAAATATTTCTTCATGAAGGTTATCATATTCCAAAATCAAATTAAACTCGTCAATAGCCTTCATAGAATTACCAAGTTGGCGATAAATATTTGCCAAGGTCAAACGAGTCATTACAATCTGAGTTTCATCAGTAGCTGCAGACAAAGCTTTTTTAAAATCATTTATTGCAAAATCAAGTTTACCCTCAATAGAATTTTTATTTCCTCTATAAATATAATACTTGTATTTATCTGAATTTTCGTAAATAGACATCAACTGTTCATAAGCCAGAGGATTTGTAACATCACGTTTTAATATCTCATGATAATAATTGGCTGCTTCCTCAGTTCTTTCCAAAATAAGAGATAAATGCCCCAGTCTTTCCAACAAACCCAAATCATCAGGATTACTATCATAAACTTTTTTATATTCACGATAAGCGTCTTCATATTGTTCATTTGCTTCAAATTGTTCAGCCAGTTGTAAACTCATTTACTCTTACTCCTTTTAATACCTTATGCTTTAACTATTATAGCATTAAACGTAATTTTATTCAATCTAATTATACACATTTTGAGTCTTAGAAATCCCATTATCAAAATAATATTCCACCCCCTCAATCGCACGTTTTAAAACTGGCTTAAGAGTTTCAAGCTGATCTTTATAAAAATTTTGCAAAACAAAATTTTCAGCAGGTATAGGCGGTTGTGGTCCAATTCCAACTTTCAAGCGTGCAACATTAGTTGTTCCAAGATTTTTTATAACTGATTTTATACCATTATGTCCACCATCTGAACCATTTGGGCGAAATCTAAGTTTTCCTAACTCAAGTGATAAATCATCATATACAATAATGACATCCTCAATTGGTATTTTATAATAATTCATAACTGCAATAACTGCTTCCCCAGAAAGATTCATATAAGTTGTAGGCTTAATAAGAATAATATCCTCAAAACCTCTTTTAAACTTCGTAATCATACATTTTAATTTCTTCTCTTCCTTAAAAGACACCTCTTTTATTATTGCCCATTTATCAACAATCATAAAACCAACATTATGACGCGTAAAACAATATTTATCACCAATATTTCCCAAACCTACAACCAATTTCATATTCTATATTCCCTTCAATATTAAATCCATCTTATATTTAGTATTTTAACGTAAATAAATATTACCATAATGGTATAGAAAGATTAAGCTTAACAAAATGATAAATAATAACTAAATTAAGGGAAAAATAAAAGAGGTACAAACGATGAAAAATAAACTTACAAGTGAAAAAAGTTCGCAAAAAGTTGCCAAATTTTTAGAAAAAAATGCACTTCACAAAAAAGATTTTGCAGAAATGATAGGAGTAACCTTATCTTATGTATATAACCTTATAGATGAAACCATCCCTTTTTCTACTCGAAGTACCACTCTTGAAAGAATTGCAACAGTAATGGATATAGAACCGGAAGAATTTGAGGAATACAAAATTCCGCAGGAGCCAATTCTAAAAGATGATACAATTGAGCTTTTAAAAAGCATGCTCCATGAGAAAAAAATGAGCATCGTAAATTTTTTAAAAGCCTTTCCTCGGAAGAAAAGAGTAGAAATTGTCGATATGTTAAGAGGAACATATCCCATACCTATTGACTTTAAAGAACTATCAATGATAGGACAAATTTTGGATTTAGATAAAAATGATATCTATAACATTTGGGAAGAGCGTATAAAACAAGTACTTGAAACAAATGGAATGAACCTAAATAACAATGCCGCACTAATAAATGCTATGTTTGACTGCGCAAGAAAATATATAGACATTTAAAAAAAGACTCACTTAGAAAAGTGAGTCTTTTTTTTAGAAAAAACAGTTGACAATAAAAAATGTTCTTGCTAATATGAATTTACACGGTGATTCACCGATAGCTAGGAAATATAAATAGATAATATGCGCTTGTAGCTCAGCAGGTAGAGCACTCCCCTTTTAAGGGATAGGTCGCGCGTTCGAATCGCGCCAAGCGCATATTTTATTGCTTAAAAAGTGTAATTCCTCTTGTTTTTTGAAATAATATTTATTAATGGATATTTCCCTTGTTAGATAAAGGTGAAAATAAAATTTATAAAATAAAAAAGTAAGATTACAAATAGCTCATACTGAAAAAAACTCTCCGAGCGAATTTACAAAAAATTCATTTGACCCCTCGATTACAATTGCAGTAAGTGCAGCATCTTTATATTTACCGCATCCGGTATCAATACAAATTTTATCAGACTGAAGCATAGGTTTATCAAATTCAGTGTGCCCAAAAATTATTTTATATGGGAATTTATGCACTCTATTGTAAAACTCGCTACGAATATAAACCATATCCTCTGGATTCTGCTTTTCAAGCGGTACTCCAATTCTTAGACCGGCATGAATAAAAAGATAATTATTAATTATATGATAATATTTAAGACTTCTAAAAAATTCTCCATGAATTTTCATAATATTTTCGAAACATCCATAACTTTTTGCAGTCGCATTCCCACCATAGTTCCAAAACAGATAATTATAATAATCGTCCTCAGCTGCATGCATCATTGCATATTCGTGCGAGCCAACTAGATATATGCAGTTACATATATTAGACATTTCTATAATTTTATCAACAACTTCTTTTGATTTTGGACCTCTATCTATATAGTCCCCCATGAAAATTATAGTATCATCTTTATCCGGAGCAACATTGCTCAATACAGAACACAGCTTGTCATATTCGCCATGTATATCAGATATTCCAATTAGCCTACTCATACTGAAAGATTATAATAAAAATAGAGCATTTACAAATCTCAAAGAATATTCTTCAGCATCAATTTTACAAATTTTCGATTTATTGTATAATAATTGTGATGAAATACTTTATCAGACTTTTTTTTGTAATATACTTATTTTTTGCCTCTGCATGTGTAAATATTGCAGACATCAATCATAACATTGTTGCACAGAAAACAAATAATGCTATGTTTCTTGATAGTGCTGAATTTCCTGTGTATAAAAATATAAATAAGTCTGAAAAATCAATTGCACCCTCAACCAGAAATAATACTACCATTATTTTATCAACCAAAAATGATGATACAAATTCTACGTTTGAAACTTTTAGAGGGCAATTAACACCTGAGAATAGACAATTTTCACTACTACTCTCGTATTTGTATAATAAATCCTATTTGGAAAACATTTTCAATTTTCATAACAAACAATTATTATCTGAAATTAGCCCCAATGCCCCGTAACCCTTATTATAAAATCAAAGTAAAGACTTTCTTTAGTTTAAGATACTCTGATTTGTGTTGAAATGGTTATATAATAAGGAGATTTTTTATGCAAAATATTGAAAATAAAACGGAAGAACATTTAAATCCAACAAAATTTCAAGATGCACCAGGGACAGGCGTAATGGCATCATTGATATTTATGGGCACAATGCTTTTTATATTGGTGCTGCTTTCCAGATTTATTCATTAGAAAAATAATAACAGTCTTTATTCTTACAAAGCCAAACTTGGCATAAATATATGCCAAAATTTATGGGACTAAGAATTAAATCCTTAGTCCCTTTTTTTATACATATATGCTGAATATTAATAAACTATGCAGCTTTTTTTTCGTCTTTAGGTTCTTGTTTAACTGAATCTTTAGGTTGTGCATCAGATTTAGCAACAGATGATTTATTTCTTGTTGCATACATATAGATGCCACCCGCAACGGCAAGAGCTCCCACTGCAACAGCCAGAATAATTTTTACAGGTTTTGATTTTGAATGTTCCATCATTGTCTCAAGTTCATCTTTATATTCACCAAACTTTCCTACAATACGTTTTAATGGATTTTTATTTCTAGCTTCCCAGCCCTTATCAGTTTCCAGAATATCATCGAGATAGCGCCTATTTGCAGATTTACCAAGATTATATTCGGCATTATTATGCCAATCAACTTTTTCTTCAATATTCTTCTTACTCATAGCAATATAACCTTGTTTATCATTAGTATACTGATCTATAAACGCAGCGAAAATATCCCCTACTTGAGGTTTTTGCGCATTAATTCTTGCTTGATCAATTTCAAACTCAGAATTTGCCCAAGTTAGACCATATCGCTCTGGACGAAGTTCAACAGCTTCTTTTGTTAAGAAACCGTTTTTAGGATTTGTATAATCTACAGGTCCACCAGTTTTAGTACTACCATAAGGAGTACCGGCTATTTTTGATTCAATAGGTGTAATACCATACATTTCACGTCTTGATGTAAACAGTGTATAATGACAGCAACCTGTAAGTTTATTAGGCGTAAATCCATCAACATACATAATATTATGTTTATATATTCCACCATCCAATTTTTGTATTTCGTCTATATCGCGGCAGATATCCTTGTAATCCTGAGCATCCTTATTCCATGGTCCGGCTCCTAACAATACCTTAACTTTTAACTTTGTTTCTTTTGGAATATCTTCCCTCTTTAAAAAGTCCAAATAACCGCCGGTAGACATAGGAAAACCTTTTTGCTCATCAGGTCTGCCAAAGCCAAATACTAAAATTTCACCATCCTTTATTGGAGAAAGATACCCCATAACATTATGACCATCAGCAATTTGTCCCTTATTAAAGAACAATTCGTTTAATGCATCCTGCCCTTTTTCTCCTGCATTCCAGATTAAGTTAGTTAACCATTTTGCATTTTTATGCTTGGCTTCAATAACTTCTTCTATATTTGATCCATTATATTTGAACGGAGTATAACCCTTTGGTGCCTCTTTTGTAAGTCCATTATTGCCTCTTCCAAAAGGAGCGTTTGCATCGTCAAATTTCATATTTGCTGGCGTAACACCATTACCAACAGATTTAGTTTCTATACTTGCAAAATCCCCCGTAAGAAACTTAGCTGCATCAGGAGTATCTAAAGATTTCATTTCTTTATCAAAAGTATAAGACACTGTACCAACTGAAATATTATCAGGATTGATTCTTGCAGATGAAATACCGGCTTTTAAAATATTATAAGTTCCGGCTCCATCTCTAAAATTATCTAAATATGGATCCATAACAGCATGAGCAATTTGACGCTCTCTTGGTGTCAAAGCCTCTGAATTTATACCGTATTGTTTCGCTTTTTTCAGTATATCAAATTCTGGAAGATTTCTCATAACTTCAGCATCAGAAGCATCACCAACAACAACCTGATATTTAAAAGGATCGTCAGTAAGTCCCTGATAATTTCTTCCGGTATTATGATCAACAATATGTGCTTTTACTCCATCGACAGAAGTATCACCTAAAGCCGACATATTAGCAATATGATTACCATAAGTGTTTGCAATTCTATCATGACATATAACATTTGCCGGATTATAGTAATCAAATTCGGCAGTATTCATGTGCTTGTGGATAGATTCAGCTAAAGCACGCATTCCATCAGAATTTACTATCTCTGCTTCAAAAGGAACATTTCCCCAACAATCGTACGCATAAGGCTTAGAAGCTCGGGCAAGATGAGGAGTATAGATAAAATAATGAGGTTCTCCTTTTAGCTTATTGTATGACGGATTATGAGAAGATATCTTAAATAAAGCATACGGAATAGTCTCAGTTTCACCTAAAACTCTTTCTGATAATCTTGTTATAGTACCTTTTGCGCTTGTTGGCTCTAAAATACAATATTTAGACTTCGCATTTGGTCCTGTACCATTAGGTTTTGATTGAATTACATAACTCAATTCAGTAGGTTTTAAGCCTAATTTTTTAGCAACAGTTTCTAAATCTTCGCCAACCTGTGCACTATAAAAATGCTTAGCAGGAATTTCATCTGGTAATGAAGCAATCCCCCCAGGGAAATCAGCTTCTTTATGAATTAAAAATTTGTACCCGCCCTTAGAATTATTATGCTCCCAAAATGGCATAAAACTTCTGGCATCTACTGATTTTTCCTCAACCCTGCCATCAGGAAGGGTTATTTTAACTTTTTCATGCTTTCTAAGACTAGCCGGCAGCTCAAAACCAACAACACCTTCGCCACCTTGAGCGGCTTCCGGTAATCCCAGACCATTATTTTCAGGGGTAATAGAAGCTAGCTGCCACATATTTTTACCAGTAAATGATAATTGAACTATTCGTGAAGTATTCAATGGTGCAGTATAATTTTGCTGTGAATTTTTTACACCATTATTTAATCCTCTTCTGTCGTATACCGTAGAAGGGTAATTTTGAACTAAACTTACGCGCATAAATGTCCCTACCTTTATATAAACATGTCCCTACTATATGCTATTTATAAAAACACTAAAAATATTTTTGAATAGTGCATGCAGAAAATATTACAAATTATTACAGGAGAAGGTGATTAAACACCTTACTCCTGTTTATTCTATCTATGTAGCAGGAGTTTCCTCTGCTACTTGGGAATCCTTATCCTTTTTAGTCTTTCTTACTTTAGCGGCCTTTTCAAAGGCAATCTTGCCATCAACAAGAGTAACTTTTATAGTATCACCGTGAGCATATTTGCCAGAAAGAATTTCTTCTGCCAAGCTATCTTCCATTTTACGTTGTATTAAACGTCTTAACGGACGAGCGCCATAAGCCTCCGAATATCCATTATCAGCCAAATGCTCTTTAACTTCATCAGTAACTTCAATATTAAGCTCTTTTTCAGCGAGACGCTTAAATAAGTCTTTTAACATTAAATCAACAATTTGTCTGATTTCTTCTTTTGTCAAATGTGCAAATACAATAGTTTCATCAATACGATTTAAGAATTCCGGTCTAAAGGCTTTTTTCATCTCTTCAGTAACAGTTTCTTTTAATTTTTCGTACTTATCCTTTGATTCATCATCAGATGTAGTGAAACCTAATTTTGAAGTATTAGTAATCATGCTTGCACCGACATTAGAAGTCATTATAATTACGGTATTTTTGAAACTTACATGACGACCTTTTGAATCTGTCAACCTGCCATCATCCAAAATTTGAAGCATAATATTAAATACATCAGGGTGAGCCTTTTCAATTTCGTCGAAAAGAACCACAGAATAAGGTTTCTTTCTAACTAATTCAGACAAATGACCACCATCATCATAACCAACATAACCTGGAGGAGATCCGATAAGTTTTGCAGTTGAATGTTTTTCCATAAATTCTGACATATCAACCCTTATCATGTTATCCTCAGAACCAAACATTGCTTCAGCCAAAGCTTTTGCCAACTCAGTTTTACCTACTCCGGTAGGACCACAGAAAATGAAACTACCAATAGGTCTGTTTGGCGCTTTCAAACCGACTCTTGCACGTCTGATAGCTTTAGATATGGCAACTATAGCATCATGTTGTCCTATTACACGCTGATGCAAAGTGTCTTCGAGCTTCATAAGGCGCTCACTTTCACCTTCAGTTAACTTGGTAACAGGAACACCTGTCATCATAGCAATAACTTCAGCAACATTCTCAGCAGTTACAGTAGCCTTATTAGTTTCGTGTTCTTCACGCCATTTAGCTGAAACTTCTCTGATTTTATCCCTCAAATCAGCTTCTTCATCACGCAGCTGCGATGCTGTTTCAAACTCTTGATTTCTAATTGCATCCTCTTTTTCTTTTATTAATGATTTTAATTGCTTTTCAAGTTCTTTTCCTTCAGGACACATGTTAGAAACCTTTAATCTAACCTTTGAACTTGCCTCATCAATAACATCAATTGCTTTGTCAGGAAGATATCTGTCATTGACATACTTACTTGACAATTTTACAGCTGCCACGATTGCATCATCAGAAATAATCAACTTATGGTGTTCTTCATATTTTGGTTTCAACCCTTTGATTATTTCAATAGACTCATCTATTGTAGGTTCTTCAATCAATACAGGTTGAAAACGTCTTTCCAATGCTGAGTCTTTTTCAATATACTTTCTATATTCATCTGAAGTTGTAGCACCGATAACTTGAATTTCGCCTCTAGATAGAGCAGGTTTCAAAATATTAGCAGCATCAATAGCACCTTCGGCTGCTCCGGCTCCAATCAATGTATGCATTTCATCAATAACAAGAATAATATTTCCGGCTTGACGAATTTCATCCATAATTTTTTTCAGACGTTCTTCAAATTCACCACGGTACTTTGTACCCGCAACCAAAAGTCCCATATCCAATTGAATAACTTTTTTCCCATCCAAAATATCAGGGACTTCGGCATTAACAATACGAATAGCAAGCCCTTCAGCAACGGCCGTTTTACCTACACCCGGCTCACCAAGAAGCACAGGATTATTCTTTGTTCTTCTTGCCAAAATTTGAATAACACGTTCAATTTCTTTTTCTCTACCTACAACAGGGTCCAATCTCAACTCCTGCGCAGCCAGAGTTAAATCACGTCCAAATTCATCTAAACTAGGAGTTTTTGTTTTCCCTGAAGAAGACGATGTTGAAGATGATGATGAGGAGGAGGAACCTGCAGCAGTTTGAGGTTTTGATTCACCTAACATCTTAACCACATTACTTCTTACTTTATTTAAATCAACTCCAAGATTTTCCAAAACTCTGGCAGCAACACCTTCACCTTCTCTAATCAAACCGAGAAGCAGATGTTCTGTGCCAATATAATTATGACCTAATTGTCGTGCTTCATCCCATGAAAGTTCTAAAACCCTTTTTGCACGTGGAGTAAAAGGAATTTCAACAGCCACAAAGCCGGAACCTCTGCCGATGATTTTTTCAACTTCAGTTCTTGCATCCTTTAAGTTTACTCCCATAGATTTTAGAGTTTTAGCAGCAACACCTGTTCCCTCTCCGATAAGTCCAAGCAGAACCTGTTCTGTTCCGACAAAATTATGACCTAATCTTCGAGCTTCTTCCTGGGCAAGCATAATAACTTTTATTGCCTTTTCCGTAAAACGTTCGAACATTTTTTACTCCTATCTCTTCTTATAACCAAATTATACATAAAACAGAAAAAGTTTCAAGGGATTAACATAAGTTTATCAAGGTTATAAGAGCAAATAAACATTAAATAAAATAAACACAACTTGCAAGAATATAATTATTTTAATCCTAAGTCTTTTAAAAATCTCTCATTCTCAGAAAGGTCAAAAAGAGACTCTTCGCTAAAAGGATCTGTGAACCCATTTTTTGAAAACAGCTCATCAACAATTTTATTATGTGATGTATTATCTGCATCAGACAATGCCAATCTAGTAAAATTTTTCACATCAGTTTTTCGTTCATATAAGTTCAAAGCATGCCGTGATAAATTTTTAAGAAAGGAATTTTTTACTTCTACGTTTAACGGTTCTACCGGAGAACTCATCAAAGAATAAGCATTGGCGTCATTTTCAGCCTTAAGTTGTTTTGCAAGTTTTTTAAACATCACATCTCCCTGTCTATATTGATATTATACATTATTTTTCATTTAAATCAACTTTTTATCCTGCAGTGGGGGAATAAAAATATAATGTACAGTAAATATTATTTAAAGCATCCAAGATTTATAAACTTGATTATAAAATATCTTTAAATTAGAATAAATATGCTGATTAGAAAAAGAAAAGAGGGAAAAATGCTTGATATAAAACTGATTAGAGAAAATCCTGAAAAAATTAATGAGCTTCTTAAAAGGAGAAATCCGGATTTATCTATAGATGAAGTTATCGCAATTGATGAAGAAAGAAGAAAAATTCAAACAAAAGCTGATGAATTAAGAGCAAAAAGAAAATCTGAATCACAAAAAATCGGTATTATGAAAAAAAATGGAGAAAATACTGATCAAATCCAAGAAGAAGTAAGAGTTCTAGGGGATGAAATAAAAATTTTGGAAGAACAACAAAATAGCTTAGATGCAAAACAAAAAGATATATTATTACATATTCCGAACATTCCTGATGAAACAACCCCAATTGGATTATCGGAAGATGACAATGTGGAAGTTTATAAATGGGGAGAACCAAGAAAATTTGATTTCGAATTTAAAGCACACTGGGATATTTGTGAAGAAAAGAATCTCGTGGATTTCGAACGCGGGGTAAAATTATCTCAAAGCAGATTTACTCTTTATAGAGGTAAAGGTGCAAGGTTAGAACGTGCAATTATAAACTTCTTCCTTGATTACCACACACAAGAACAAGGGTACGAAGAAATATTGCCACCATTTATGGCTAATTCAACAACAATGACAGGAACAGGTCAACTGCCAAAATTCGCAGAAGATATGTACAAGTGTGAAAATGAAGATTTATATCTCATACCTACTGCAGAAGTTCCGGTTACAAATATTTATTCAGGCGAAATTTTATCTGAAGAAGACCTGCCAAAATATATGACAGCCTACACACCTTGTTTTAGAAGAGAAGCTGGTTCTGCAGGTAAAGATACAAGAGGTCTAATAAGAGTCCATCAGTTCAATAAAGTAGAACTTGTCAAACTGTGTACACCGGAAACAAGCAAAGATGAACACGAAAAATTGACCGAAGATGCTGAAAAAATGCTTCAATTATTAGAACTTCCGTATAGACGTGAAGCATTATCAACCGGAGATATCGGATTTTCAGCAAACAAATGCTGGGATTTAGAGGTTTGGATGCCTTCTTACGGAACTTATAAAGAAATTTCAAGTTGCTCAAATTACGGCGACTACCAAGCTAGACGTGCTAACATCCGTTATAAAGAAAAGGCTACCGGTAAAACAAGATTTGTTCACACAATAAATGGTTCTGGGCTTGCTGTTGGCAGAACTTTTGCAGCTATCGTTGAAAATTATCAACAAGAAGACGGAACCATTATCATTCCTGAAGTTTTGAGAAAATATACAGGCTTTGATAAACTGTAATTTATAAATAAAAAAGCCTGAATATATATTCAGGCTTTTTTATTTATTTGATAAAAATTTTATCCTTTATTATAATTTTCCCCTTGCATTTTTAATCTTAACTTTACTTTGATCCTTAGCCAACCCTTTAAGACTATCCAAGCCATCAAGTATACCTTGAACAAACCCTTGTTTACTAGGATCTGATACCGCTTTTCTCAAAAAAATATCTACTTCTTCTTTTGGCTTTGTTGAACCTATTTCAAAACCTTTTGAATAATCCTTCATAGCATCAACAACTTTTACTCTTACACGCTGTCCGCCTGTAAAACTTACCGGGGTAATTCCGAGTTTCATATTTATATTTCCTTTCGTACAAAATTAGCCAAGCTTATCAAATACATCCTTTCTGGTTTTGGCAATTACAATTTCCTTTTCCATAGCATTAGCTTTATTAATTAAAGAGGCTAAATAATTTACCGGATTTCGAAACTGATGAAACAAACCTTCTTTAGGATTTGTAGTTTTAACACCTAATGAAACATCTTCCGGATATAAATTCGCCATTAATCTTGTTGAATTTGGATTTGTTGTATACAAAGTTACACCTACATTTTCTCTGCACTTCAAATTATGCAACATGTTATTGACCTTATCTAAGTCAACATCTTTTACACGCTTGCGTAAAGCCTCAATAGCAGTTTGATTCATCATTAAAGACATACCAAAGCTTTGAGCAGACCGATTATTTGTAGAACTATAAACTTGCATTATTTAATTTCTCCTTTTATATTGAAAACTAACACTTCAATTATAAATAACTAAAAAAATATTTTTGCTAAAAATACTGTTTAATTTTGAAAAATCTTAACATTACAGGATTTTATAAATATTAATGCTGTGTTATAATAAAAATAGAATAGCTTTTAAAGGGTATAAAATGTACGAGTTTCCATTTGAACTTGATGATTTTCAAAAAGAAGCGTGTCAAATTATTGATAACGGAGAAAGCGTTGTAGTGTGCGCACCAACAGGTGCAGGGAAGACAGTTATAGCTCAGCACGCCATCCACAGAGCACTAGAAGAAGGCTGCAGAATTTTCTATACAACTCCATTGAAAGCACTTTCAAATCAAAAGTTCTACGATTTTGGAGAAAAATACGGAGCCGATAAAGTAGGACTTTTAACAGGAGATACTTCGATAAACAGAAATGCACAAATTGTAATTATGACAACCGAAGTATTCAGAAATATGCTATATGGAACCAATTTTGGTGCAGTTGCAGACAACTTAAAAAATGTAAAATATGTGGTTTTAGATGAAGTTCACTATATGAATGATGAACAACGTGGAACAGTTTGGGAAGAAAGCATAATATATTGCCCAACAAATATTCAAATAATAGCATTATCTGCCACTGTTGCTAATTGTCAAGAACTAACAGAATGGATAAACACGGTTCATTCAAAAACCCAATTAGTAAATACAGATTTTAGACCTGTACCATTAAAATTCTACTATTTTGACAGTTCTCAACCTTATAAGTTACTACCGTTGCTCACTCCGGACGGAAAGCTTAATAAAAAAATAAAACCTGAAAAACCTCAATGGGCAAAAGGTAAAGATAAAAGAAAAAAATCTTATGTAAAACAAATAATTTCCAATTTAGCAGAAAATGATATGCTTCCTGCAATATATTTCACATTTTCACGAAAAAAATGCGACGAACAAATGGAAAAATGTTCAGGATTAGGACTGAACACAAAAACTGAACAAGAAAAAATAAAATTATTTATAGAAGATTATGTTGCTGAAAATCCACATTTATACGGTAATAAACATATTGAATATTTAATTCAAGGGGTAGCTTCGCACCATGCAGGCTTATTACCTGCGTGGAAAAATCTAGTTGAAAAATTATTCCAGCAAGGCCTTATAAAAGTTGTATTTGCAACTGAAACTTTAGCTGCAGGAATCAATATGCCTGCAAGATCAACTGTTATTAGTGCAACAAGTAAAAGAACAGATACCGGACATAGAATGTTAACGGCAAATGAATTTTTACAAATGTCAGGGCGCGCAGGAAGACGAGGGATGGATGAAGTTGGATATGTTACTATCGTAGGAACATCTTTCCAATCTCCAGAAGAAGTTGCAGAACTTGTACTTAGCGATTCGAATCCGCTTGAAAGCAGATTCTCGCCAAGCTATTCTATGGTGCTGAATCTTTTACAACGATTCAATCTTGATGAAGCTAAAGAACTTATTTTAAAAAGTTTCGGTTATTACTCATCAGATTTTAGATTAAAACCAATACTACTACAGTTAGAAGAATATAATAATGAAATTAAAAATAGAAGTTTTATATGCCATTGCGGCTTGTCTGATGATAAATTAATTGAATATGATAAACTAAGATTTTTATATGTACAAAACAGACAAACCTATAAAAAAATTCTTCGCCAAGAAAAATCAAAACACAGACCGCTTTCTCCAGAAATCATTGAATTTGGAGAAAAAAATAAACAAGATTTACACACATTACAAAAATTTGCCTGCGACTGCTGCAAACAATACAAACGCCATTCTAAAAATCTGGAAGTAATTAAACGACTTGACAGTAAAAAAAGAAAACTTGAAAAAGAAATTGAAAGACAAAAAGATATCTACTGGAATAAATTTTTAGCACACAGAGCATTACTTATAGAATACGGCTATCTTGAAAATGATTATCCAACCCAAAAGGGTAAAACAACATCTCAAATTCGTTCTGAAAATGAGCTCTATATAGCTGAAATAATTTTTTCAGGAATATTAGAAACTCTTACCCCATCACAACTAGCTGCAGTAATCTGTGCTATCACTACAGAAGAATTAAGAATGGAAATACCATATATACCGTTTTCTGAGCCTGTCAGAAAAACACTTAATCAGGTAAGAAATATTAAACGAAAACTTGAAAAACTTCAATCAAAATATGATATCGAAGCCCCTCTTTATATAAACCCTTATTTTAGTTCTCTAATTGAACTTTGGATAGAAGGAGCCGAATGGGAAACGGTATCAAAACAAATTGCAGATATTGGAGAAGGAGATATTGTACGAGCATTTAAACGTGTTGTTGATATTCTAAGACAACTAACAACCATAGATAATGTTCCGGAACCTTTAGTTTTTACTGCTCGTGAAGCGATTGAAAAAATTATGCGTGCTCCTGTTGATATTGATTAAACAAATAAAAATAAAGACAAAATAAATATATATCTTATATTAAATTAACACTTTCCTTGACCTAACGGTACGTTTGGAGTTTAATTAAATGTGCAAAACATATTTACATTTACCAAACTGAGAGGAGAAAATAATGATTACCAAAATAACAAATACCCCAAATAATTATCGTACAAATTTATTAAACCAAAACCAATACTATACCAATGCTAATAATACTAAATTAAAATTTAATTCTATACAACAAGACAATGTTTCTTTCAACGGGAAGAAAACTCCTGAATTAAATAATATTATTAACAAAGCTTTCGATATTTTATCTAAAAATAGAAATGGAAGTAAACATTTAGGAACATATCATGGCACTTCAGGAAAAACAAATTTTAGTTTATATGAAACCGAATTTGGTAAAAAAGCAACACTAAATGTCGTAAGAAATAATGAATTTGCAAATTATGAAATTTCAAAAGCTTCAAATAAATCGCCTCAAATAACCCTTTTAGATAAAGAAGTGGCCTCTAAAAATATAACTGAAATAGTAAGTCGCTTTTTAACATCAATGAAATAAGATAAATAGACCTTTCATTAAAATAAACTTAGATAGTGGTAGATATAGTGTATATTTACCACTATTTAGTTTTGTAAAACCCTCTCTATGAAAAGGATTGAAGTATTTATTAAAATATGTTACAATAATAGTAAGAACACCCTATTTGCCCTCATAGGTCTCTGACGAGTGTTATTCCCCACCCCACTCTAAAAACAAAAAGGTATCCGGTTACACTAAAATCAGGTGCTGCTATGGATACACTTCTTGAAAAAAATCAAATCTCAATACCATTTAGGACTTGCGAATATGCACTCACTCTTTCGCTATTTATCACTTTAGTCCTTAGCCACACAATATTTATCCCGCCTCTTTTTGCAAATGATTTAATTGCAAATACTTCAGTACCTGCGACTACATTAAAAGAAATGGGTGAGTACATTAAAGAAGAAATGAACCCTGAAATAAAAAAAGAAAAATTTAACCTTAGAATAGCAGAAAAATACAAAGGTTATAACATTAATGATGTTTCAGATGGTATAAAACATATAAAAATGACAAAATATTTTAACGGCAGACCGGTTAGAATAAATATAGTAGAAATTAATAATCAAATAGCCAAAGATTACGAAATAAAACCGGCAACAGCAACATCAAACACACTTGCCAGCAAAAAATCAGTAAAAACAATTGCCCAAAATACAAATTCTATCGTTGCAATAAATGGAGGATATTTTAAACCGCAAACAGGAGTTCCATTGGGTACTCTAATGATAGATGAAAAAATATACACAGGTCCTATCTACGATAGAGTAGCTCTGGGAATATTCAAAGACAAATATGAAGTAGGCAGAATAAGATTAAATGCCAAAATTACAGGCAACAACCAGGAAATAAAAATTGATAACATCAACCAGCCAAGAATGCTATCCTCATATATTATAGCTTATACAAGGGATTGGGGGAAATATGCTCCTGCCTCACCTCAGTATGGTGTCCAACTACAAATTGTTGGAAATCGAATCACAGCAGCCTCCGCCAATCCCCTTTCTATTCCAGAAAACGGTTATGTTCTTGTAGGTCCAAAATCACAATTAGGAAAATTTTTTGGTGCTGAATATGTTGATATCAGTATTAATATAAACCCTAGATGGGAAAATGTAAAACACATAATTAGCGGAGGCCCTTATCTGATAAAAGACAATGAAATATTTATAGATATGACGGCTCAACGCCTTCAATCTATAGGGGGCAGAAATCCTAGAACTGCAATAGGTTACACAAAAGATAATGATTTAATTTTACTCGCTGCAGACGGTCGAGAAGGAAGTTCTGTCGGTCTTACATTAGTTGAACTTGCTAACTTTATGAAATCTCTTGGTTGTACAAATGCAATCAATTTAGATGGAGGAGGCTCAACAGTAATGTATGTTAACGGACAAATTGTTAATCGTCCAAACCAAGTCGGAGGAATCGCACTATCAAATGCTCTTGTCGTTTCTAAAAAAAATGCAAGCTAAATTATTTACATGCCTGGAAAGAATAGGCAAATACGGAATAGTTTGCTACTAAGAAATCATTTTAACTTGTATATATCCGAGATTAATTCTTCAATATTTTCTCCGGGTTTGATATTTTTTGCCTGATTCGCAAAAGTTAGAGCCTTTTCATAATCTTGTCTGTTATAATAAACAATAGCCCTATTATATGCTATTAAGTATTTTTCATCTTCTGTTTTAGCCAAAGATGCAGCGCTATCTAAAGCCATTAATGCAGAATTAAAATCACCAAGGTCAACATAAACAGAAGAGATATTAATATAACCTGCCGCAAAATTTGGATAATCATGAATATATTTTTTATGTTCCTCTAGTTTTTTTCTAAGGCGCGCATCATTACTACCCATAATCAATGGCGGATAATAGAAACTTTCACTATACAAACCTTTTACATTTGTAATTGTAGGTTCCATTCGGTACAAAAGAGCAAGAGTTTCTAAATCTCTGTTTGATAAATATTGAAAATCCGAACGATAAAGAGCATACATATTCATGTTATTTTCATTCGAAGAATACATTAAATCAGATTTTTTATCACTATGCCCCATAATACCTAAAGTATGCCCCAATTCATGCAATGCAGTATTATAAATTTCACGAGATGAAAAATTTTCTTTTCTAGGATTTGTTTTATAAAATGTTAAATTCATTCGCTCCAACAATCCATCACTAGATATTATAGGATCAGTATAGGCAACCGTATATATACAAATACCGCCAGAACAAACATCCTCGGGCAAATCCGCAAAAGTTATTACTATATTAGCATTCTTAATATCATTTGTCTCAACAAATTTTACAAATGTAGTTCTATCAGTCCACTGTTTAAGAGCTCTATCAATATTCTCTTTATAATAAGGAGGAACAGAATTCAAATTCTCAAAATAAATTTTCAAAGGAAACGATTTTATATCCCACCTTAATATATCATTACCCACAGTTGCATTATATATATAATTGTCTTCAACTCCCTCCAAAAGCCTATGGCGCAAAGATACAGCCTGATATCTTGCATATTTTTTAGCTTCATCATCAATATTAGAATTACCCATTTGATATAATTTTTTCTGAACAGAATAAGTTGGCTCAGTTTTAGACAGCGCAAGAACATAATAAAATCGTGTTAAAATATTTTTTGAATCAGCAGATAATGAACGTTCAAATAAAGGAATGGATTCCTCATATTTACCTATGGTATACATATTTTTTGCTTTCTTATAGTAATAAGCAGCACTCAAAGGTGATTTATACACCATATACACAATAAGGACAATTAATAGTACAAGTAGTAAAAATTTACGCATTCTTTTTTTCAGCCAAATCCTTTTCCAGTTGCTGCGCCAAAGCTCTTGTATCACCTTTTAGCTTAAAATACTCAGCAAATTTTGGAGTAGTCTTAATATTTATACTACGCCCATTTTTATCTTTATGCTTTGAAACAAGTCCCTTTTCAACGAGTTCGGAAACATGCTCATAAGCAGCAGAACGAAGTTTTACAAGCTCTGTTTGTCTTATCGGTTCTTTAAGCGCAATTACAAGTAATGTTCTCAATACAGCAGGAGACAAATCTATAGGACAAATTTTTTCAACAATATCCGAATAATCTTCCTTTACTTGCAATATATAGCCATTCTCATCATCAATTTCTAAAGCACCATCCCTTGAGGCATAATCCATAATTAATTCTAAAATCGCTTCTTCAACTTCTTCAGGCTCACAATCTAAATATGTTGCAATTTCTTCTAAAGATAACGCCTTAGCCGTAACAAACAGTACAGCTTCAATTCTTGATTTAAGCTGTTGCATGATTACCACCTTTAACTACATACAAATCAGAATAGAATTCCTCTTGTTCCAACTCATAATCTGTATCCCTACTTAAAAACAACAATGCCAGATATGCACTAATCTTATCCATACCTAATATTGTTAACTCATTCAACTCAATCCTATCCACACGATTAAAAATCTGTTCCAAATTATCTTTTAATTTAAGAACCGATTCTTCAATATATTCTTCATGAGCCATAGAAACAATTTCATCAGGCGTGAGTCTTGAATAATTTCTAACATGACGTTTTGCTCTTTCATGAGCACTTTTTAACGATGCACGTTTTTCTAATTTTTCATAAAACTCCAACTGCTTAATCAAATCTTTCAATGTAACTACTCTATTACGATTAAGTCTGATACTGGTTCTTCTTTGTAAAGCCTCGTCAAAACTAACCACATTACTTGTTGGAATAAATTCCTGATCCTCAGGGTATTCAACTATAAAACCGTCATCATCATAAATAACATCATCCGTCTGTTCATCTTGAAAATCTTCTAAAGACAAACCGGCAAGCACATTGGACTGAAGTCGGCACAAAATAGAAGCGAATAAAAGAGTTCTTGAAGCTACTCGCAAATTTAAAGATTTTAACTCAATCATTCTTTGCAAATATTTTTCTGTAACATCTAGAATATCTATATTCCAAGGATCAATCTTACCTTGCTTAGCCATATCAACAAGAATTCCAATTCCGTCATTTGCATCAAATTCTGATGTCTTACCATATATAGAAGCTTCCAAATCTTGCGAATTTATTAGATTATTGTTCATTGTCGTCATCTCTTAATTTTACACCTGTAACTTTAGTTTTACCCTTTTCTTTTTGAGTAACACCGATTGTCCTGTTAGCGGCCTCAATCATAGGGCGTCTGTGGCTAACTACAATAAATTGAGTACTGATTGATTGTTTTTGAATCATATCTGCAATTCTTTCAACATTCATAGTATCTAAACTTGCATCTACCTCATCCAAAGCATAAAAAGGAGCCGGTAAATATTTTTGAATAGAAAATACCAACGCAAGCGCAGTTAAAGCTTTTTCCCCTCCAGATAATGCCCCGAGCTTGTTATTTGTAGTTTTGTCTCTTGGTTTAGCCTCAATAGTCATACCTGCAGAAAGCGGATCCTTCTCATTTTCAAGAATAAGTTTTCCTTCGCCCTCGGATAACTGGTGATAAATATCTTTGAAATTTTCATTAATAGCAGTAAAAGTAGTCATAAATGCCTCTTTTTTCTGCTGTTCAAAACCATTCATCTTGTCCAAAATAGACTGACGCTCTGTTGATAAAGTAGTAATCTGAGTATCTAACTCGGCTTTTCTTGCAGCCTTTTCCTCATAAGAAACGATTGCTCGCATATTAACATCACCAAGTTCTTGCATTCTTTTATCCAATCTTTGAATCTTTGCATTTAACTCATCAATTGAAATTTGAACAGGTTCCAATTTATCAACATCCACACCTGAATTAGAAAGAAATTCGGAAGCCTCTTTCAATTGAGGCTCAAGTTCTCTTCTTCTGGCTTTAAAAGATTCTATTTGCTCATTAATTCTGTCTATTTCAGATGTTTTTACTGCACTGCTTGTTTGTAATTCTACAAGATTCTTATGAATTTCTTCTTTCTGATTCACAAGTTCTCCAATTTTTTCATCAATTACAGCTATCTTATCAGATAGGGAGTTTAATTGTTCCTCTAATTGATTGATTTCTGTTTTATATGTTTCTTTATCCGCTTGGAGAGAATCATTATTTTTAAGTGTATTCTTAATATCGTCTTCTTTTGATGTAATAAGCTGCTCGTTAAATTTGATAGTATTTTCAAACCCTTGAATCTCACTATTAACATTCATCAGATTACCATTAAGGCGTCTTATCTCATCCTCAATACCTTGAGTTTTCTCTTTTAAATCTTTCAAATCTTTATCATTTAAAAGACTATCCAATTCAGCTAACTTATCTTGAGAATTTTTGATTTCATCTGAAAGAACAACTCTTTTTTCTTCAATTTTATCCAGCTCAGAATTTAGTTTTTCAATTCTAGGTTCGTTTTCCTTAACAAATGTTGTTTTCAATTCCAATAAAGCTTGGCTATTTTCAAACTGCGAATTCATATTTGAAAGTTCTATTTTAGCTTTTGAATATTCAGTTGAAGAAGAGGAATACGCAATTCTGATTTTATCAAGCTTATCTTCTAACTCTCTTTTTTTTACGACTGCTGCATCATATTTTTTTTGCAACTCATCAAGTTTTTCTTTTGCTCTTTCAAGTTCTTTATCATCATTTTGCCCAAATCCGAAAATAGATTTTTTTACATATCCACCTGTAATTGCGGCCGACTTTTCATAAAGTTTACCATCCAGAGTAACCATTCTATACTTACCAATCAAAGCTTCAGCAGACTCTGCATCTTCCATTATTAACGTATCTCCAACTGCATAGTAAAATGCATCAATATACATATCATCAAAATCAACAAGATTTATTGCAAAATCTATTACTCCTTGATTCTTTGGCAACTGCAAACGTGAAGGGGCTTTCTTTATTTTACTTAAAGGTATAAATGTTGCTCGCCCGGATTTAGATGAATTAAGAAGTTCCATAGCCACATAAGCGGCATGAGGATCGTCAACAACAATATGTGATAATCTTCCACCAAAAGCAATATCAAGTGCTAGAGAATACTCTTCATCAACAGAACCCAATTGCATTAACGGAGCATGAACCCCTTCCAGGTTAGCTTGCATGACTGTATTTATCGGCAAATTGGAACCGGAAGAAGATATTGCCCTTCTTTGAGCCTCCATATCCGAAAATTTACGATACGCGGCACGAACATCGTGGTCATAGTCCTCAATAGCAGTCTTTGCATCATCCAAATCTTTCATAGTTTTTGTCTGAATTTCTTTCAATTCATCCATTTCTTTCTTCAAATCAGAAACTTGCATCTCTTTTAATGATTTATCATCATCAAAACTAGCTTTAGCCTTAAGTGCATTTTCAATAAACTCTTTTGCTTCAGTAATCTCTTTTCTCAAATTATTCAATTCATTCTCTTTTGGGAAAGAGAGTTTTAGTAATTCATTATCCTTATCCTTGAGCACATCTAAAGCACGAGAAACATCATTTCTTTCTTGAATATATTTATCAGCGGTAGAACTTAAACCAGAAATATCCTCCAATTTTTTTGTCAACTCATCTTTTTTCTCTTTTAACTGAGATTCAAGTATTCCTATTTTATCGTGTGCCAATTTAATATTTAATCTTTCATCTTCAATTTTTTTCTTGTAAGATTCTATACCATTTTTGGCATTTTCAATAGAATGTAAGCCCTTTTGAATTTGAGTCTCTGAATAATCAATAGCATTTTTCTTAGTCTGAATTCTTGCTGATAAATCACTTTGTAAATCTTTTAATTTATTACGTTCTTCTTCACCTTGTTCTTTCAACTTAGCATCAAGCTCTTTGTATTTTTCATTAATTAGACGAATTTTTTCATCTAAATCCTTTTTATTGATTTGCTCCTCTTTTAATTTTTTATTTGATTGAAGAATATTCTCATGAGCCAGCTCTAAATTTCTCTTTAAATCAAAAAACTTCACAGTACTAATTTGCGATTCCAGTCCTGATTTTTCTTCTTGTAACTTTTTGTATTTCAACGCAACTTCTCTTTCGGCCTTTAATTGTTCCAGAGTTTTTTCAACCTCTGTTAATATAAGAGAAGCTGCCTCAACACGTTGTTCAACAGTTTTTAATTCATTAGTTGCCTGATCTATTCTTCTGTCAAAATCAGCTACACCTGCAATTTCATCAATTATTCCACGTCGGACTTTAGATGAACACATAACAATACTGTTAACATCTCCTTGCATCATAACATTATAACTGTTTGGAGTAATATTATACTTTTCTAAAATAGTTCTTATATTGGTTAATGTATCCACTTTATCATTTAAATAATAAGTACTGGCATACCCCTGATTAGTTTTTTTAATTCTTCTGGTTACAGATAACTCATTAAGTCCTTCCACATCACCAAATATAACTTTTACAGACGCCTCATTTTTATTATTAAAAGTAGTTATAAAATCGGATAAATTTTCAATTCGTAGGGCACTTCCGGTTCTAAGACCAAGTGCGAACATAACACTATCAATAATATTACTTTTTCCAGAACCATTAGGTCCTGAAACCGTAGTAAAACCTTTCAATAATGGGATATCTGTTTTATTTGCAAATGATTTAAAATTATCTATTTCCAGTTGTTTAATGTACATAAATTTACCCGAGTATAGTCTTTGTATCTATTATGACAGTTCAAATATAGTCATGTCAAACTTATGTACTATTATTTACAATTAAGATATTAATTATCCAAACTTTGAGCAGAATATTCCTTAGCATATAAAGGATTAACAGCAAGCCATTTAAAGGCTTGAGACTCAACTTCAGGAATATCAATCACAAAAGTTCCGCCGTATCTACCTCTGGAAAAGACAAGATAACCTTCTTGCGCCAAATTATGAAAAGCTTTTCGAATTGTATTTGGACTTAAATCAAGCATTGCAGACAATTCTTTTATAGATGGAAGCTTATCCCCTACTTCATAATTTTGGGCAATCATTCTTTTTATATAGTTTTGGGTCTTTTCATAATGATAAAAAGCCGTATCCTGTGCCGGCGCAAATATAGAAGTTTCGGGCTTTTGTGATGGGATTTCACTATGAGGCATCCTTATTACAGAAGTTCCATACCTTCCTCTTCTGGCAAGAAGTATTCCGCGCTCAATTAAAACGGATAAAGCATCATGAACCGTTTTTATACTAGCCTTTAAGGCTTTAGAAAGTTTTGCATGAGATGGAATTTTATCTCCAACTCTTAAATTTTTTGTAATATAATTTTCTAAATCTTTAACAACCATATCAACCAGAGTTTCAGGTCCATAATTATTTTTGGAAGATTTAATATCAAAATCTACACTCTGAAGAACCCAACCTGAATCTTTTGAATTTTTAAATTTGTGAAGCAAAATATTTTTAGTAGCAAGATATTCAAGAGCGAGTCTGGTTGTATTAGCTGAATAGCCTATTATTGTAGCTATCGTACGAGAAGAAGGAAGCTGTGAGCCTACACTAAAACCACCCGTCAAAATATATCGTTTTATTTCTTCTATAGCAAGCTCTCTTTTTGAGGTCAACTTACGAAGAGTTGTAGTTTGCTTTTTATAATCCTTTACCAGAGTGCCAATGCATTGCTTGGACTCAACATAACCCAAATCTTCAAGATATCTGAAAGAATTTTGAACAGTACCGATACTTACACCAAGAAGATAGGCAAACTCAGATTTTGAAGGAAGAATATTATTTATTTTTATTTTTCCGCACTGTAAATCATGTTTAATCCAATCGGCTAACCACTTGGCAATAACTACCGATTTTGATTCAGTTATATTTTTTAATTCCGGAAGCTTAAAATCAATATTTGTTATATCAATTTTTTCTAATTGCGATTTTTGAGGAAAAATATACCTGTCTTCTTTCATATTCATAAATTTCTACCTACTTTCGAGTTTAATAATATATTATGTGTAAAAAAACATCAAGTTATTTTTTGTTAGTTCGTGTAGTTTTATTACAAACCAAATACAAATTGACTTAACAAATACTATGAGGAATACTATAAATATGGTAAAACAAAAAATTATAGCACTTGTTGACTGTGATTCTTTTTTTGTATCTTGCGAACAGAAAAAGAACCCTGAATATGCAGGAAAAGCAGTATGCGTTCTATCCAATAATGACGGTTGTGTTATATCCCGCTCCAGAGAAGCCAAAAATATGGGAATAAAAATGGGAGAGCCATATTTTATGGCAAAAAAAAATTATCCAAAAGCTATATATTTATCTGCTGATCACGATTATTACAAAAAAGTCTCAGATTCAATTATGAGTATTCTAAAAAATTTTAGCCCCTACGCAGAAATATACTCAATTGATGAAGCCTTTGTTGATTTAACAGGATTAACAAGATTATACAAAAAAAATTATTATAAATTAGCAGTATATTTAAGAGAAAAAATTTTACAAGAGGTGAATATTCCAGTTTCCATAGGAGTAAGCTCTACAAAAATTTTGGCTAAATTAGCTTCAGACAAAGCAAAAAATATTTCCGGCGGAGTTTACCTAATAGGCAAAAGAAAAATAAAAACAGAACTAAAGGGAACAAAAATTGAAGAAATATGGGGAATCGGAAAAAGATTATCTAAAAACCTGAGAAAGTACGGGGTACTGACAGCGGAAGAACTCGTAAAAAAAAGTGATATCTGGCTTGATAAGGTAATTGGAATTCATGGACTTGAAATGAAACATGAACTTCTGGGGAAAATGGTTTCTCCGGTCTCAAACAAAGAACGAATACCAAAATCTATACAAAATACACGAGCTTTTGGAATATTCACAACAGATTTCAATTATATTAAAAATGAATTAAATAAACATATACATACCTCTTGCAGAAAATTACGCACGTATAATACAAAATGCCTTCAAATAGGAGTAATGTTAAGAACCAAAGACTTTAAAGTCTACTATACTAAACAGGAATTGATATCCCCCACAGATTTTGAACTGGAAATTTCAAATATTGCAATGTATTTACTGGAACAAATTTATCAACCAGACATTTTATACCGCAGCACCGGAATTGTACTGGAAAAAATAGGAGAACAAGGCTCTGAACAGCTATCATTATATACTGATTCAAGCACTGAAATAAAGAAAAAGAATTTAACTCAATGTTTTGATAAATTGGAATCAAAATTCGGAAAAAATATTATCCAAACTGGTTTTACTTTTCAAAAAAATAAATAGCAAAAAATTATATTCAGCAGCTTTGCAATATTTAGATTTCATAAGACAGATAAGTGTAAAGGAATATTATATATGCAAATAGATAAAATAACTTATCCATATTTTACGTCAAAAAATAATACATTACAAAATCAACAGCCAAAATTTGATTTACTGAGTAAGTTTCATGAATGCACAAAAAATTCTGCAGATATGACAGATACTATTGTTGTTCCCAGAACAATATTTAAAGGGTACCTTGGAATAATGACAGGTACAACTTTAATAACATTAGGTTCAATATTAAACAAATCACCTAAAATTTCAAAATCCTTAAGCATAGCAGGATTATTAACATCACTATACGGTACTTGGGCATTTGTCAGACCTTTTATTATTAAAGATAGTAAAGGAGTAGCAACCAATAAAAATGAAGAGACCAAAGAATAAATCATTGGTCTCATTTATTATGATAAGAATAGAAAGAATCTATGATTTTATATCTGTTTTGATAGTTATAGGTACAAGTATTTGATAATTATGTATTATACCCATTTTTTGAAGATAACAGGCAACTTTATTTACAAAATTCAAATTTTTAGTCGAATCTTTCATATCCGTATAATGAGAGTCAAAATTATAGATATCATAAATATAACCGCTTACTGAGCCATCAGGATTTTCTTTTAAACCAGTCAGAGTACATCCATTTATAGCTCTTTTCATATCTTCAGAATCATTTGCAGCAACAACAAATTTTGTTTTTCTGGTTCCATCAGAATTTTTGATTTTACCGGATTTCCAATCCTGAACAGCCTTTCTTATATTTTTTGATGTACTTAGTTCATGAGCTAAGTCGCTATTTTTTGAATAAATCAGTATTCTATCCGACTTTGAATCAGGAAGCCCCAATTCAGAACGCATTTTTTTTATTTCACTATTTTTCTTAACAACGTATTCTTCATTATCCTTTATCTTTGATGGAGTAGTTAGGGAAATATTCATCAAATTTCTGGCATTAGGATAATTCATATTAACACAGTTATTTATACCTTTTAACACTGAAGAAGGTGAAGATAATATATATGGACCTAAAATTACTGTGTCTAGCATAATAAATTAATATCCCCTACTTTATAAACAAATTTTAAAAATTAAAATTGACATTAATTTATTAGTTGTTAAGAATTATTATAAATGCAGAATAACAGCTAAACTTCAGTATCAAAAAAATTTGCAATTTCTCTCTTGGCAGATTCAACATCATCTGATGAATGTATTAAATTAAATCTTTTTTCTCCGGGTGCATATTGTGAACGAATAGATTTTTTCAATGTACTTGCTCTGGCAACAGCATCTTCACCCCCAAGAACCATTGCCTTAATTTTACCTGAAACCAAAAAATCAATCCAGTCCTTGACTTGTCCTTATGAGTAATGTAGTTTCCCTCCATCTTGCTACGTGTAGGAGTACCATTCCACTGAGTAAGAACAGTAAGACCTGAAGACTTAATCTCATCCATAATTTTTGAATCCAGATGTCTATTTATAGCATCAGGCTTTAACATAACAAAAGTTTTTTCATAAGCCGTAAAACATGGTCTATAGCTGGCTTGATTTGGGGTAATTTTCATTTTAACAATCATCTATATATTTAATAACTTACGATTATAAAGTATCACATCAAAGAATAATAATCAATCCTCATTTATAAACCACCTTGAAGTCTTGATAGTGGTTCCTTGGCGTGTGGAGGTAAAATTAACAAATTAGGATTGTGTACACAAAACTTAAACATTGAATTACCCATAGAGTCCGGTGGAAATTCTTCTACCATACCAATAACATTTTTATACCAAGCTTTAGATTCTTCTTTCGACACCAGCTTAATATTTCCAACACATTGAGCCTCATCACTACGGCGTTGTGCAATTTGTAAAAGTCGAGTACCAATATCTTTTAAATATTCTAATCCCTGTTTATAGTATGGAGTTTTTGGATTTGTATAATTTCTAAGATTATCAACAAATACATGGCTAGGATCATCACTACAATCATACGAATAATACGAACCAGGCTGATACTTACGGATTTCAATATTAACTTCGCCAAGAACATTTCCGGAATCATCACAAACTGAATAATGCTCAGCGTTATGCCCTATATAATTTTTAAAAACATTAGCATAATATTCTCCGATATTATCACCTTTGCGAAGTCTGATTTTTCCTATATAACCTTCCATACAGCTTCCAATATTAGTGTATTTTAGCGTTTCCGGTCTAAAACCACCTTCAAAACTAATTTGATTTGACTTTGAACAGGCAAACTGAAAACTATTAGGCTGTACATATAAAATATTATTTATCATATAGTATGCAAGAATACTCAATATCAGTAATTGATAAATTAATTTGAAATATTAAAAGAATGTTACATTTTATTTAAAAAACTCATAGAATTTTGAATTAATCCAAATATCACCGGATGTTGGAATAGTAGTAGAGCCAAACAATTTAACATTACAGGAAGAAAGAGGTTTATTAGAACCTTTGGAATATAGTGCCATTACACCATTAGGATCAACATATTTATCAGAAACTTTTTTAAATACTCTCTGCAAAAATGCCATCCCTTTTTTAGTTACAGCAATTGAGCGATTATAACCTATAGATTTTAAATAATCCCATGTATCAATAGTCGAAGCGCTATCACTAATTACACCTTTATTAATAATTTTTTCCACAACATTGTTATTACTGATAACAATAGTTGAAAAACTTCCGTTAGGAGTAATTGTTTGATTCACTATCTTTTGATTCTTAGTTCTAAATGTACGAAATACATTGCCATCTTTAAGTAACTGGCCAGACGAATTTAAAACTCTTAAATATAAATTATTCATAATAATACCTTTTATTTCCCCCAAAATACATCTATTTAATTCATATAAAATTTATTTTAATAACTTTTTCAAAAATCTCTTTAAACTGCTATATCCACCTGGCTTGTAAACATCATCTGTCTCAATAGCACACCCCGGATCGATTAAATAAACCTTACCATTTTTTGCCCTGCCAAACTGCTCCATCTTAATAACACATTCCCAGCTATCATCATCTTCATAGTGTAAAAGATAATCTTTCATTCTATATCCTAAAGATTTTATTTCTTTTATAAGAGTCCTTATTTCAGCCTGAGTTAAGTTATCTTGAACTACTTTTTCTTCAAAATAGTAATAATATTTTCTTTCTAAGCCTTGAAATTTGCCTGACTTTTTTATTGGTAAATCAAAAGATGCAGGTTTTCTTCCATTAGGAAAATGTTCCATATCAGTCAATTTTAAAACTATACCGTCAGTAGTTTCAAACGCAAGTGCATAAGCCCCCATACCAACAAATGATTTTACCTGAATATCTTTTAAATCTTTGACACTTTTAAGACTATACGCCATATCTCTAATATTATCTTGGAGATGGCACTTTCTTAACAATTCATAAGATATAAGCTCATTATCATTATCAGCCAAAATAGTCAATGCATTAGAAATATTTAAAGGTCTTTTGAAATCAATACTGGCGATATGATTATCTGAATCAAAATTGATAGATTTTATATTTGTATCACAAAAAATATCTTTCGGTTGATAAATATTTCCAAATGATATTAATTTATTCTTCTCCGGTCTGAATGAACATCCAGGAGTAGTTTCTATTTTGTTAAGCTGAACATACATAGCAAATCAAAAAACTGTAAATCTCAAAATTTGCTATAATAATTTGCTAAATTTTATCTAAAATAAAATCAATGATTCGTTTTGCAGAATTTATATCATCACTATAACCTGCAAATTCAAGAAATTTCTCAGCCTTTTGTTTATATTCACTATAATCAAAATTTAAAATATTATCCGATAACTCACCATTATCAGCAGCAATAGGAGAAGGTAATGTTGACAAAGGATAATAAAATCCATCTTCATACTTTTCTAAATCAGCCGCATAAATAAATGAAGGACGTCTTGAAATAATAAATTCAGGCAAACAACTGCTATAATCACTAATCAAAATATCAGATGCAGCTAAAAGTTCCTGCATATCAGGATAATTTGTTGCATTAATAACTTCTTCCGAATCATATAGCGCAGAAAATATTTTTTTCTTCATATTTGTATGAGATTTAATCAGAATGGACCATTCTCCACCAAAACGTTTTTTCAGTGATTTTTTCAGAAGTTTTATATCAACATTATAGCAACAGCATCTTTTATCACTCCTCCAAGTTGGAGCATACAACAAAATATTATTTTCTGAAGGAATTTCATAAAAAGATTTAACCTTTTCAACAAAAGGTTTCCTTGGTTGATAAAATACTACATCACGAGGTTTGCCCAGCTTGTATATCTCACCATATCCCCTAAATGCAGACTTAAAAACATTAACTTCAAAATCACTATCAGTAAAAAGATAATCCATTGCTTTAGATGATTTTATCTGCCATTGTGTCCAGCCTAAATCATCATAAGTTGTTGTATCTGCGTCAATTTTCTTAATTCCCATTGAGCCATGAAAGGTCTGAAAGAATAAAGTATCCTTAGATTTAATCAAACCTTTTTTAAAAGGAAGAAAAAAATGAGAATTTGAAATCCAAGCTCTTGCACTAGCAAGTTCATATAAGGCTTGCCAAGAATTATATTTAACAATTCTAAATTCAGGCGGTATCAAATCAACATCAGTACTTTTGGAACTTAACCAAACTAAATCCAAATCTTTCTTATCTCGAGACAACAACTCTAAAGCCAGATACTTGGGATTGCAAGAGTATTTCATATTTGCAATATTACCAAAAACGACTTTGTTTTTTTTCACCTTACAAAACTTATGCAACAATATACAATATAAATGCTCCCAAATATATGCTTCTTTTGAATATTTAAATTTTAATTTCAGCCCCAAAACAGTAAGAACTTTGTGAGCATGTTCATTTCGCAACGAAAAAATTTGTTCAATGAATTTCATTTTGAAAATCTCCTGTATAAATGTGTACATGATATTCTTATACCTAATATATCGGCATAAGCTTTTCCTGAAAATTTATCAACAGTAAATGTGAATATATAATCTAGCAGACTAGGATATTTCTTTTTGAATTTTAAAAATGATTTACATCTATCAGATGACCTTGCTACAGACACAAATGGTAAATAAGGCTGTGGATACAAATTCTTCCAAGAGGTCAAATATTCCATCAATAATCTCCTAAGCTTGTATGGAGCAGAAGAATATTTGAGTTGAGTTTCCGAGCCAACATGAGTACAAGGAACACTCCCCAATATATCTGCAGTTTTTCTATCTAATTTTTTATTTATATAGTCAAAATATTTACAATAAATATCTATATGACTAAAGCTCATATTGTTTACTATTTCTGCGTCTATAGCAAACTCTGTATAAGCAAGCAGTCCTTCTAAATATTCATTATATCCCCACTTAGACATAACTTTCTCGATACCTTCTTCCATAATCGGTACGACTTTATTATCTTCATATTTATAACCGATAGTCTGACCTGACGTAGTTCGTCCAAGCAATTCAACCCAATAAAAATGTGGACGATAAATTCCGTAACAAAGTTTTATAGAGCGATTTTTTTGTTCCATTAGAGGATTTGTTATATAGAAAAAGTACACATTACAAGGTTTTATTTCATTTAAGACCTCTGAAATTATATCTTGTGTCTTTCCACTACCGTCTAAATCAACAAAAGCAATATTTTCCTCTGTGAAATCTATTTCTTGCTTCAAATAAGCAATTAACATTTCTTTTTTAGGTTTATTAATATCAATCAATCTCTGTCTTAGATTTGGAGTAGTTTTAAATTTTTCCAAAGCTTTTTCTTGTTGTTCAATACTCAATTTTTGATTGATATTTTTACAACCCAACATTTCACAAAGATCTTCCGGTGAAACTCCAAGCGGCACTGCAACTAACGGAATTTCAAAAAACTTTTTGTACTCTTCAAAAATTCTATCTAAATAAACATCAAAATTATCCTCTGTCGGTAATTTCCAAGCAAGTCTTGAACCATAAATATACTTTGTCTTTAATCCTAACCCTTTTTTAGATATAATTCTATCGGCTATAAGTTTTAAGATATACCCATCCCTTGCTACGAAATATAAAGTTTTTAAATTTCGTTCTAAAGCCTGAGCAATAATATAATCAACATAATTATACAATACCGGAGCAGCAAATGAAGCTCCAAAATCATATTTATCTTTATTTAGAGCAGGTTTTATAAATCTTGCTAACCTTGCACTTCCGGCTGTCAATTGGAAAAATACATTATCATTTGAATCCTGAAGCATAAATTTTTCATAAGGTTTTAATGGTTTATTCTTAAAATATTCAGTTTTTATTCCTAACAGTTTGGCTTGAACGATATCAGCATTTTTATTATCACCGGTATGAAGCCAATCACAAAATTCTACATTTTCAGCTTTTGCAACTTCTATATATAATTGTCCATCAGACTTTCTCAGTTTATATTCAGATGAAACGTAAATTTTCACATCACTAAAAACAGAATCAACATGAACAAGGATTTTTCGTATATTTTCTTCAGATAAATACATATCCGATATTAAAACAACCCTCTGTCCTCCCTTTATAAGCTCTTTTAATTTTGAGATATTCTCCTCTATTGGAACCATATTATTAATTTCAGTGGCTATCTCTAAATTCTTTAAAAAATCAACTTGTTCCGATGTTAGATTATAATTGTTTTGAATATATGAATATATAGTATCAAATGAAATTTCATTTATATCAAACCTACGTTTTATACACTTTCTCGCAAGTTTTTCTGATTCAATTCGTATTCTATAAAAATTATTTTTAATAAAATCAGAAAAATTTGTTTTATTAATTAAAATTGATTGCATAATGGCAAATATACCATTTGGAGAGGCCACTCTTCGAGTTACGAGAGTATCAAATATATCAAAAGAGTATAACTTCATAGCTATCTTTATCCTTTCGCCAATTAAATATACAAATACCATTACAAAAACTGACTTCAACGATACCACAACTATTTAGATATTTTGTTGAAGTCAATTTTGTTAAAGTGGTGTATAGATAGTGCTCTTATTGATATATAAATACCCATTTGGGTTTTTGATATTTATGAATATTTATGTTACGATTTCTTATGTTATTAGCCGCATGGCTAATATTGAATTTCAACAAAATATCTATTTTGTTGAAATATAAAATTTAAAGAACAAAATTATTATAACTTTCATCAATCAAGTCTTGTTCTATACCAATATACCTCAACGTTATTTGTGGAGATGAATGATTTAATATTTTTTGAAGAAGCGCAAGATCTTTAAATTTTTTATAGTGATGGTAACCAAAAGTTTTTCTAAGAGTATGCGTCCCTACATTTAAATGAAGCCCAGCTTGCTTGCAAACTTGTTTAATTATTTTATAAACCATAGTCCGTTCCAATCTGTTATTAAAAACAGACTTAAATAAAGGTTCATTGAGAGCTCGGTTTTTAGTATACTCTTCAATCATTGGTTTTAATTTTGAGTTTATAGGAATTTTTTTAAATTTATGAGTTTTTCGCTCTACAATTCGAATATACAATTTCCCTTTAACATCCTCAACATTAAGAGCTAAGATATCAGAAATTCGTAACCCGCAATTTATACCTATAGTAAAAATTAACAAATCTCTTTGACTTTTATTACTAAGTATTTTTTCAATTTTTCTTAAATCTGTTTTTTTTCTTATAGGTTCAACAATGTTCATAATTATCTCCTTTCTGTCCTATTACAATAGATTGCTATATTTTGATAACAAATCATTAAAAGATAATAAAGAACAATGTAAAATGACAATCGGTTTGATGATTTTGGACAACTGGTTTGAGTATAAAAATTTGTAGATTTTGGTAATCTATGATTACCGAATCATTATATTATTGATGCGGTAAATCATAGATTTACCACATCCTACTTTCTTCAAATCTTGGCGTGTCTGTGCATCTAAACTTATAATCTTTGGGAATATCTAAATTTAGTACTGCAACTGAATGGTCTAAATCAACAATTTCTTTAGTTTTGGGATTATATGAATATAAATAACAAAACTCTGGAATTCTTAAAACCGTTCATTTTCAAAGCTACACATGTTGCATTTGCTAATTCATCACAATTCCCAGGCTTTAAAAGCTTTCATGCCATCTAACATTTTAAATAGTTTTTGAGGATATATATCTAGTTCATAGAAACACCTGAATCACAATATCGCTTATAGCTTCCTTGTACCTTAATAAGTTCATATCACTATCACAAGAAGAAAATTTATCCAATCTTGTATTAGAGAAAATTTGAATATCTCAAAACATTAAAAATGCGTATTATTGACATCAAATTTGACCCTAAAAAGTGGATAAATTGATTTCTTTTCTTCTATTTTTTTTAGCAAGTTCTATGGCTTCAGAAACTGTATACTTATATTCGCTTTGTTCATTCTTTTCATTTGCGAATTTGTCATACGGATACCAATAAGCATTAGTTGTTATATCGCTATTTTGAACCAATTCTATAATTTCTTGCGCACTATATTTACGTTCTTTTTGCATAAAGCTGCCAATATTACTGTCTCTGTAATAATCTTTTACCTGCAGCAACTCTTTGCACTGCTCAGATGTGAAAAATGGCTTGCCATTTTCATCAATAAACTTCATATGCTTTATGTCTGTTACATAAAAATATTTATCCATTTCACTAAGAATATTTAAACACTCTTTTTCATTAAACATAGGCTGTAAATTATCATATCTTGCATTAATAATATTTCTAGCCTTAGTCGGATACTTTTGTATATGCTTGGCAGCTTTTTCTACCATTTCATCCGGAAAAACTTCTCCGTTTTCTAAAACAAGAGGTGTTTTATTTACTTTAGCGGTATTTACTTTTTCAAAAATACAATCTGCGCTTATCCAGCCAACCTGCTTATCCCAGGCATCCATTTTCTCTTGCTTAATTCTTTTTTCTTCTGCTAGCTGATTAGCTTTTTTTTCGCATCTTTGCCTTGCAGCAGCTTCTGCCTGTATTCGTTTTTCCTTTTCTATTTGAGCCTTTTCATCTTCTTTTTTTCTAGCCTCTGCTTCAAGTAATTCTTGTTTTTCAGCCTCAGCCTTCTGAAGAGCCTCTTCTTTTTGAGCATAGATACTGTTTATTTTCTGAATAATTTTTTTTGCCCCGTCTAGTTTATCAGAAGACAATAATGCTTCTTGTAGAATGGCAGGATTTTCCTCTATTTTTTCACCTACACTATACACTACATTCAAGCAATCATAAGCACTAAGATTTTTTAAGGTTAATACTGAATTGAAAGCTTCTGGGTAATTATAAATAGCTTCTGCATTCCTCATTAACAAGGCACAATCAGATGTATTAAATCTTGGTTTGTCATTACTATCCTTTTCTTCCAATATCTTTTTAAAAATATTCGGATATTTTTCAATGTTTTCAGCTGCATCTTCAAAAAGTTGTAAGGCTTCAGAACCATTAAATCTCGGAGTTTTATCTTCATATTTAGCGTTTATTATCCTCGAAAAAGCTTTTGAAAAAAGTTTAATATCTTCTGCTTTATTAAGTATATCAAGCTTTTCTTCCAGTGAGAATCTGGATAGTTCCCTTAAGCCGTAATCTTTATTTCTCAATTCAAATTCATTTTTATAATACTCATTTACTGCCTCAGAAGGATTTACCCCATCTTTTATAGATGCAGCATAAAGGCTTCCTGCTGTAGGAATTGCAACTTTTTTTTTTGAAGACTGATTACCTTTAAACGGGTTAGATACCAAGATTTTATCTACTTTCATTTCAATACTCCTTTTTTTAATTGCAAGTACTTATACTAAAGAGGTGTAAATAAAAATTTTTAACTATATTTTTAGAAAAATTTACATTTTGGCAGATTTAGTAGGTTGGGCTTATAGCCCAACAATTAATTAGTTATTATTCTCACTTTTACTATGCAGACAATATACTTCTGACCTGACCAGCAAAAGAGTAATTTGACCGGTTGCTGGGTCAAATGGTTTGCTTGCTTTCTACCCCTAAAACCCACACCAAATGCCGATAGCCCAAAATAATCACACCAGTTGAGCTTATCACGTTACTCAAACAAATACAATAACCTATAAAAACATAAGAAAAAGTATTATAAGTTTTTACCAATATATAGAACGCAAACAATCAAAAAGAAATTTTTAGTACAATAATAAAAAAACAGCTAGAACATTCTAGCTGTTTTTAAAATGGTGCCGCAACTCGGAATTGAACCAAGGACACAGGGATTTTCAGTCCCTTGCTCTACCAACTGAGCTATTGCGGCTAGTTATTAGTGTTGCACTCATGCTGGCTACATTTTTTATTGTATATGATAAAGATTCAAAGTCAAGAGATTAGATTTATATATCGAAATTCTATTTATTTAACTCCGCAAATTTTATGCTTGAGGAGCCAAATATAAAGTTACATTACGACCTTCAAGCTGCGGTTTTTTTTCAACTTGTATAGGTTCATTTGCTAAGTCTGCAATAAATCTATTTGCCAATTCAAATGCTAAATTTGAATGTTGCATTTCTCTTCCACGAAGCATGACTACAATTTTAACTTTATTTCCTTGTGAAATAAATTTTTTAACACTTTTAATTCTGACTTCATAATCATGCGTATCAATTTTATATCTTACTTTTACTTCTTTTACTTCTATAACATGTTGCTTCTTTTTAGCTTCCTTAGCCTTCTTTGCAAGTTCGTACTTATACTTGCCATAAT
>CAKMWI010000010.1 GCA_928722015.1 Candidatus Gastranaerophilales bacterium
GTCTATGCCGGAAATGGGTGCATGTTTATTTGCCGCTGTAATTTCTGGTATGGTAACTGTTCCATTAGATAATAAATTAACGATTTATGAATTAGAATCAATTCTTACAAGCTGTCAACCATCTGTATTAGCGGTTTCGCAGGCAAATCTTGATAAAGGGTTGGAGCTTCAGAAAAGAATTTCCAGCATAAAGCATATAATTTTAATGGATGAACCTCACTGTGATTCATCTTTTCCTAGCTTGTATACATTACCTACAGGGAGAGAATGCAAATGGAGACATAGATCTTTAAGAGATACTGCACTAATTATATATACCTCTGGTACAACCGGAGCTCCAAAAGGCGTTCAGACTACTTTTGGAAATATGACAACTCAGGTTTTAGAAATGTCAAAAATATTGCCTGATATTCTTCCTCATGAAAATGTTAATTTGTTATCTATTTTGCCTATGAATCATTATTTGAATTAACTGTAGGGTTTTCAACATTTTTAAATCGCGGTTCTTCAATTTTTTATCCACAGAGTTTAAAACCAAAAGATGTATTGGGCGACATGAGGGAAAAGAAGATTGATTTTATGATAGTTGTTCCTGCATTTTTGAAATTATTAAAGAATACTATTGAGGCTGACATCAGGTCATTATCAACGGAAGAAAAATTATTGTTTGAAAGATCTTATGCTGCAGCTGAGTATATAACTGATTTTAATATTAAGCGTCAATTATTTAGAAGTATTTTAGCGAAATTCGGAGGTAACTTTTACGGTTTTATTACCGGTGGAGCTCCGTTAGATCCAACAGTTGGTGAATTTTTTGAAAGAATTGGTATAAAAGTTTTTCAATGTTATGGATTATCTGAAACAAGTCCTATTATATCTATTGATAGAGGTGATGACAGAAAACTGTTATCGGTAGGACCGGTATTAGATTCTTATGATGCCAAAATTGATGAAGAAACAGGAGAATTATTAGTAAAAGGGCCATCTGTAATGAAGGGCTACTATAATAATCCTGAAAAAACAGCTGAAGTTTTGGAACCTGACGGATGGCTTCACACAGGGGATATAGCAGAATTCGATTCTGATTCAAGATTATATATTACAGGTAGAATTAAAAATATGATAGTTCTATCTGGTGGTAAAAAAGTCTTTCCGGAGGAGGTAGAGGCTGTATTAGAGCAAAATCCTAATTTTGCTGAAGTTTGTGTCTTTGGCGCAACAAGAACTTCCGGAGCAAAGGATGGAACAGAAGAAATAATGACAGTTGTTGTTCCAACAGATGACGTTATTGCAAAGTATGATAGTGAAGATAAACTACAGAGTTTTATAGGGCAAGAAGTTAAAAATTTATCTGTCCAGTTAGCTCCATATAAACGTCCGGTTAATATTGTTGTTCGTAAGGAACCTTTACCAAGAACAGCAACGAGAAAAGTAAAAAGAAACGTTGTAAAAGAAGAAACTATGGCATGTTATTAATTATGTATTTATTTAGCAAAAGGCAGAGACATTCTGCCTTTTGTTTTGGTGAAATATGCAAAGCATTTTAGAAAAAGCAAAAACTATTCATGAGCTGGAGTTAGATGAAATAATTGAACTCTTATTATCAGATGGCAAGGATTTATATATTGCGGCAAATGAAGTCAGAAAAAAATATGTTGGAGATGAGGTTCATTTACGTGCTTTAATTGAATTTACAAATATTTGTAAAAATACTTGTATGTATTGCGGTATTCGTTCGGAAAATAGAAATATTCGTCGATACAGATTATCTGCAGATGAAATTGTTAATATTGCAAAAACAGGTGTTGCTAGAGGTTTAAAACTGTTGTTCTCCAAGGAGGAGAAGACTTGTATTTTACCAGAGATATGTTGTGCGAAATTATTAACCGGATAAAATCTATTGCGGATATTGCTATAACTCTCAGTGTTGGTGAACGGAGTAGCGAGGACTATAAAGCTTTTAAAACAAGCTGGCGCGGATAGATTTTCTATTACGTATTGAAACAACTGATAGAGCTTTGTATCAGAAGCTTCATCCTGGCATGAGTTTTGAAAACAGAAAAAAATTGTTTATATAATTTAAAAAGTTTGGGATATGAAACAGGGACAGGATGTTTGATAGGACTTCCTGAACAGACAGTTGAATCATTGGCTTCTGATATTTTATTTTTTAAAGAATTGGATGCTGATATGATAGGTGTAGGTCCATTTATTCCTCATCCTCAAACCCCTCTTGCCAATTGTCAAGCTGGAACCTTTGAAACAGCTTTAAAAGTTATGGCAATAACCAGACTTTTGCTTCCTAAGATAAATATTCCTGCAACAACTGCAATGGAGACTTTGAATCCTAATGGAAGAAAAATTGCATTAGAATGCGGAGCCAATGTTTTTATGCCAAATATAACAGGACATATTAATTCAGATAAATATGAAATATATCCTAATAAAGCTGGAATAAATGGTACAAAATCTGATATATTTGCAGAAATCGAACAAAAATTGCAGCAAATGGGAAGAACAATTTCAAAAACTAAAGGTTTTAAACAATATTGAATATATAAGGCTCATATTATTCGGGTTTAGCAGTTTTATTCTTTGTCTGTTCTATTTGTTTTGTTTCTTTATTTTGCTCCATACCAAAAGCTTTTAATATAGGGTGAATTAATGGATGAGAAACAACTGGCGCTAATATTGCCAAGCCTACAACTGTGCCAAAGATTGAGCAACTTTCAATTATGCCTTTTCCCAGATTAATATTCAATTTTTCTTTGACAAATTTATCTTCGGATTTTAATGTTTTATTGATTTCTTCAAGTCTTTTACTTTTTGCTGCTTCATCCATTTTGTAGTATTCCATGAATTCGCCGGGATGTTTAAAAGCTTTAAATACTGCTTCATCTTTAAATAATTTTCTTCCTATAGAAAAAGAAGCTTTTTTAAATTGGTGAATCATAGAAAGGTATATGCCAAGACAAGTCAATTGATATAAAAATTCTTTAGTAGCAGAGAATTTTTTTGTTTGTGAGTCAATTTGTTTATCTCCAAGTATGAAAGCAGGACGACCAACTGCTTTAAGACAAGTTTCAGTTGTAACCTGTGTAACAGTACTTTGGGTCATATTATATAATGTAGGATTAGATATTAAATTTTGAATTCCGCCTATCATGTTAACCTACCTTCATTCCGTTATTAGTAAACGATGCTAAATCATAATTTTTATATATTGGATTTATCATTGGTCTTTGACTTATATTTTCAGTTTGGCAAAATGGTACATTATTTTTTTCTATTTCTGGAGATTTTGAAATAACATCAAGTCTAGCTGGTTCATCTTTTTTATTATTTTTATGAAATATCATGTCTGTAAATGGTTTAATTACGAGAGAACACACTCCAGGAATGACTAATAGTGCAGCTGTACAAACGCCTATAAATCTTAAGTTATGCTTTGCCATTTTTGCTTTATCAGGATCTTTAATTAAAGCTGCTCCCTTTCCTGCTAAAGCTCCGCATACAAGATATGTTGGAATTGCAATAACCTCGGTTAGTCCTTCTCTAAGTGCTGTATATTTTTTTGTTTCAGGAGATTCTTTTTTATCCATCATAGTAAATAATGGTCTAAAAATCCCTTTTGCTGTAGCTATTGCCACAACTACATAAGCCGGATTATTATCTTTTCCTATTGATTCACAAATTTTTTTAATTCCATTACTTAATGACATTTATTTTCCTGCCGAATGTTAATTTTTTATTTATAAATTTATTAATGTGATTTTCTACCAACAATTATTTTAAATCAAAGAAAAAATAAAATTGCTATAGATATTATAAAACTTTACAAATTTTTTATAATATTAATATGGTTTATTGCTTTAGTATTTAAAGCAATCTTTTTCATGGTCATCTACGATTCCAATTGCCTGTAAATAAGAATAAATAATGACAGTACCGACATATTTCATTCCTCTTTTTTTCAAATCTTTTGATATCTTATCAGATAAAGGTGTACTTATAATTAATTTTCCGGTTTTATTCTTGATTATTTTGTTATTTGTAAATCCCCAAATATAATTTGAAAAACTTCCAAATTCATTTTGAATTTCAATAAAAATTTTTGCATTATTAATTGCTGCATTTATTTTTCCTCTACTTCTGATAATATCTTTATTTTGTAGTAGTTCATTGACTTTTGTTTCATCATAATGTGCTACTTTAGATATCTCAAAGTTATCAAAAGCGAGTCTAAAAGCTTCACGTTTTTTCAGTACTGTAATCCAAGATAGACCTGCTTGGAATGATTCCAGAATTAGTAGTTCGAATAATTCTTTATCGTCATATTTGGGAACACCCCATTCTTCGTCATGATATTTAATATAAATCTCTGAATTTTCATCAACCCAAAAGCATCTTTTCATTGAGTATCTCCTTTAATTTTTATTATATATCTAAAATATAACAAAATATGTAACGAATTCTTCAATTATTTTGATTTCTATTGTATAATCCTGTTAGAGCTTATTGTATGCGGGGTAAATATGAATAATAAAAAGAAAATATGTTTGTTTTTATTTCTTATGCTATTAGGAACTTATAATATTGCGTGTGCTGAAGATTCCAATGTTGCAATTGATGATTCAAAAGCTTCAGAGTCTCAAAATCAGGAAATTAAGGGGAACAAGGATGTTTTTGAAAAGGCTGTACAATGTATGGATAAAAAGGATTATCAGTCTGCAATTGTATATTTGACTGCATATATAAATTCAAAACCTAAGAGATATGAAGCTTATAAGCTAAGAGGTGATTCTTTTTATGCACTTAGGCAATACATATTAGCTCAGAAAGATTATCAAACTGCAATTGATTTAAAAACAGATGATGATAAATTTATTACGGGTACAAAAGTTATAGGAGCAATGGTGCTTGGTGTTGATAAAAATGAGCAGCTCCAAAATCCGGAACTTGGAAATTTGTATGCAAGATTAATGTATGCTCAAAAGGCATTGAATAATCCGGCTTATGAGACTACAT
The DNA here is from genome assembly GCA_928722015.1 of Candidatus Gastranaerophilales bacterium. Taxonomy (GTDB): domain Bacteria; phylum Cyanobacteriota; class Vampirovibrionia; order Gastranaerophilales; family Gastranaerophilaceae; genus Zag111. The sequence continues at coordinate 5,029 of CAKMWI010000010.1, forward strand.
ATTCAAGAGCTTTTGAGTATAATTCACATATTTATCTTCCAAAACCTAAAAATATCGAAATTGCCCAAATTAATTGTCCTCAAAAGTACGGAAAAGTTTTAAATCCTCAGGGTGTTGATAAGTATTTATATGGTGCGATTGAGGATATTGAAAAAGGACTATATAATGAGGCCGTATATAAAATACAGTATGTAACATCAAATTATCCTAAATATTTTCTCGGTCATTATTTAACAGGTGTTGCATTAGTAGGTTTGGAAAAAGAAAAAGAAGCTGTTGCAGCCTTTCAATCTGCTCTTAAATATAATCCGTATGATTTTGAATCATTTGCGAGTCTTGGACAAATATATTATAATTCTGCAGAAAAAACTTTTTCAATTGATGATGCAAAAAAATCCATAGAATATTTTAAAGAGGCTTTGAAATATAATCCGAACTGTTATCTTTATTATTATTATATCGGTTTGAACGAGTTGCAAATGGGGAATGTAGATTTTGCAATTTCTAATTTTAATAAGGCTGTTAAATTTAAAGCAAATGATTATAATAGTTTATATTATAAACTTATCGCTCAGTATATTAAAGGTGATTATGAGTCTGTAGTTACAGGTTGTACTAAGCTTTTGTATAAACATGTTTCAAATTATAATTCTGTGTTGTATCTTCGCGCTCTTGCATATCATAAACTTGGAAATGCGGAAAATGCAATTGCAGATTTAGAAAAAATTCAGAATAATGTTAATGATATATATAATGCAGATGTAAAAGTTATTTCTGATAAAGAAAAAACTCTGGATAGTTATTTATATTATTTAAAAGCACAAATATTGAAAGAACATGGCTTTGGTGCAAAATCAGATATGATGAAAGCTGTTCAGAATCCTATTATTGCAAAATTATCAAAAATTGAAGAATATACTGAGGCGTTTAATAAAGGTTTAAATTCTGAAATTATTCCTATTGATTTATATAACGGATATAGTGCTTTTTATAATTCGTCGCTTCCAAAAATGTTGCAATCAAATCTTTTAGTATCAGTTGAAGATATTGATAATCAATATGATTATATTAGGACAACTTTTGATAATTTGGGTATAACATTTGTGTATCAAAATCCGTACTATAAAATGACTAATATTCCGGATTATGTTTATAAAAAATATCATTCTAGATTATCTGAAGAAGATCAGAAATTATTATTATCAAAAATGTCAGATGAAGTAAAAGACGAAATAATTCCGCAAGAAAAGCCATTATTAAAGGAAACAACAGATAAATCAGATATTCTTGCTTCATCAACACAGCCTTCTATTGCGCAATTATTGGCTTCTCATTCTTTGGGTGCTGCAGCTTTTCAGTCTGCGTCAAATGTTACTGTAGAAGAATTTGTTAAAGCTGTGCCTGAAACTAAGATAAATTCTTCAGAATCTAAAATAGCATCTGATACCAAAACTGTAGATGATGTTAAAAAGGTATTGGATGAGGAATCCCAGATTGATTCAGGAATCCAAGTGCAAACGGAAAATTTGCAGGAAGCTGAGAAATTAGTTGGGAAAACTGGTGTCGACGCAGAAAAAAATGATAATGCTGAGGAAATGTTAGATAATAATTCTATAGTTACTATTTCTTCAGAAAATAAAGATAATGAAAAGAATATTGCTAAGTCTCAAGATTCTGAACCTATAAAGATTGTTGCAAAAGAAACTAAAGATTCTCCGGATTTTGAAATTGCATATTCTGAGAAGAAAGATTTATCAAAAGATGAATCAGTGGATAATAATTCCAAAGATAAGAGTGATTCTGATGAAAATATACAGGAAAAAGAAACATCAGTTTCTTCTGAGCAGAATAATCTTTCTGATAGTGTTTCAGATAAGGAACCTGGTAATCAAAAAGATGAAAAATTTGTGAATAACGAAGAAGATAGCGTAAATGATGTATCTGTAGATACTGATACTCAGAAAAAAGAAAGTTCGGACACTGTTGAAGTTGCAAAAACTGAAACTAAAATTGTAGAAAAACATGCCCAAGTAAATCCTGCGGATTTTGATTTTGTACACAAACCTCTTCCTGAGGTTGACTCTGATGCAGAAGTTGTAGAATTAGAACCTCATAAATTCATGGGTACATCAGATAAAAACATTGCTTCTCAACAGTATAGTCTTCAGTCTAAAGAACAAAGGGTTTCGGATAACTATGGATTAAAAACTGATAATTTTGATGCAGAACCTGTTGAAAAACAGTCTGCTCAAATTTCTAAAGATGTAAACTCTGAAGAGGCCGATTCTGCTGTTGTTATACCTGAAGCAGAAGTTTCAGATAAGGATAAAAACGTTGCTGTACCTGTTGTGTTAGTGCCAAAAATGAATATTCCGGATTCAAAAACCGAAAGGGCGGAAGAAAAAACTTTTTCTGCAAAATCTGATGAAGTATCTTTAACAAATTCTGCAAGTGATGAAACTGAAAATGTTCGGTTAGAAAATAGTGAGACCTCTGCTCTTGCGTTGCGTCCACAGGCTGAATTGAATGAGGCTGATTTGGAAAAAGTTAGTAAAGATGTGCAGAATATAAACTCTGAAGATGTTGTAGCAGAACAACATGATAAAGCTGCTAAAATATCTAATAAAATATCTAAAGAAGAGAAATTGCAGGCTAAGAAAAATGAGAAAGAAGCAATTAGGAAAGCTAAGGCTTTAGAGAAAGATAGGGCAAAGGCTTCAAAACTTGCCAGAAAGGAAGCAAAACTTCTAGAAAAGAGTAAAAAGCTAGAAGCAAAGAAAGCTGCAAAACAAACAAAGTTGGAAGAAAAACTGTCAAAAGCAGAGGCTAAAAAGTTGCGAAAAGCTGAAGCCAAGAAACGTAAAGACACTCAGTCAGCACTTTCAGAGCAGAACGTTGTAGTTGAATCTTCTGAGCATGAAGTAAAGCCGCAACAGGATGATTCTAAAAAGATATCTAAACAAGAAGCGGCTATAGCGTCTTTTGTTCAGTCTACTTTTGGTTCTTCAAATGATGCTAACGATTCTGATTCTGTTAAAATTTTAAGTGATGATACTGAATTAAATTCCAGTGCTCATAAGATACATAAAAAGAAATCAAAGATAAGAAAATCCAAGTCCTCAAAAGATAAATCTAATTTACAGACTGAAAATTCAAATCAAGAATCTTCGGCAAAAAAATTCAGTTTTAAATCCTGGTTTGCAGGATTAAGAAAATCCGATGATGCCGCAACTGATAATGTTAAAACTGAAAAAGTGAAAAAACAAAGGTTTAAAAAAGATAAAAAATCAAAAGAAATAGATAATGCTGTCCAAAATGCAGATTTAGCATCTGGTAACTTACATTCCGAAGGGGAGAATGTTGTTCCTGCAAGTTCGAAAGTTGATAAAGAACCAAAAGAAAAATTCAGTTTTAAGAAATGGTTTAGCCGGTTTAAAAAATCGGATTCTAAAATTTCTGACAAAGAAACGTTAAAAAAAGAAAAGAAATCCAAAGTAAAGAACAAATTGCGCAAGGATAAAAATAATGATGTTGAATTGAATACTACTACTGAAAATAATGAGTCGATAGAGAATTCATCTGTAGAAGTGTCCAAAAAGGATGAAAAAAAATTACAACGACAAAAAAATAAAAAAGAAAAGGTGAAAAAAGAAAAGAAAAAGTTTCATTGGTGGTTTAATAAAAAGGATAATAAAACCGATGAATCCGCAGCAGAATCTAAACGTTTTTCCAAGATGTCAGGCGATAAATCTGAAGTTTATGTGAAAACTGACAAAAATAAAACTATTATTAAAAAGTTAGAGAAATAAAAAGACCCTATACAGGGTCTCTTTATTTTAATTTTACATCAACAATTGAACTTAGACCATTTCTGTATTTTTTTAAAAAGGTTATGAATTGCTGTTTTTCTTCTTCTGAAAATTCTCGCATCATAGCAGTTTTAATTTTTTCGAATTCTTTATGTCCGCGAGAAAAAATTTCTTGCCCTTTAGGGGTTATCTCATTTCTTTTTATTATAATATTATTTCGAGTGTCAGCAATTCTTACTATTAAACCTCTATTTTCCATGTCATTTAAAATTTTTCCGACATGAGCTTTGCCTTTAAAAAGTAAACTTGCAAGTTCAGATTGTGAAATATCAGGTTCAAATGTTAAAGCATAAAGAATAGCAAATTCATCAGGAGTAACTTCATTTCCAATATATTTTAATTGGAATTCTCGTCTGAATGATTTATTAAAATTTGCGGTGTAGTCAATTTGAAATGCAAGATTGTCTTCTAATTGTGTAAATTTAGTGTTGTTTTTTATCATACCCGTATCCTATTCAACCGATATCAAATAACTATACTATGTATGGAGTATAATTTCAAGTACTTTATTGACACTGTATGTTTTATTATTTATCATTAGGGTAGAAAATTCTACTATGAGAGAGTAATTTTGGAGATAAGTATGAAGTTTAAAATGACACGTAAACAGATGGCCATAGCCGTTTTATTGATAATTATTGTTCCTATTTTATATAATAAAACTTCCGGTTTTGTTATGGGGATAATTGCACAGCAGGCTATGAGAATGCCAAAAGAAGTTGTAATTGATAATCCGCATATTGAGTCAACAAATATTGCAGTGGAATCTACCGGCAGAGTTGAGGCTAAATACTCAGTTGATATTATTGCACGAGTGTCAGGTTTTTTATTAAAAAAATATTTTAAAGAAGGTGATTTTGTTCACAAAGGTCAATTATTATTCCAAATTGATCCTAGAGAATATCAGTTGGAGGTTAACAATTCTCAAGCTACTGTAAATCAGTATAGTGCATTATTAAAAAATGCTCAACAAGAATTAAATAGAGCAAATGCGCTTGTTAAAGAGGATTTAATCAGTCGTTCTGATGTTGATCAAAGTTTGGCCAGCAGAAATTCAAATAAAGCATTATTAGATGCAGCACAACAAAAACTTCAACTTGCAAAAGTTAACTTGGGCTATACTAAAATTTCATCACCTATTGATGGTAGAATCGGAAAAATTAATATAACAGAAGGAAATTATGTAACATTAACGTCAGGACCATTAGTAAATATATCCAGTACAGATCCTGTATATGTGTCATTCAGTTTAAAAAGCGATGATTTTGTGAAAATTTTAAGAGCAAGTGATAAATTTAAAGATGTTAAAGTTAAGGTTCAATTTGATAATGGATATTGGTATGACAAAATAGGAAAAGTTGATTTTGTGGATAATCAAATTGATAAAAACTCTGGTTCAGTTCAGATGAGAGCTACATTTGAGAATCCAAAGGGTTGGCTTGTTCCGGGTAATTATATGAAAGTTACTTTGATTGCACCAAAATCTGTATCATATATGACAGTCCCTCAGTCATGCGCTAAAGGAGATGCAATGAGCGGGTATTATGTATGGGCTGTTGAAGATGGTAAAACAGTAAGAAAAGATATAAAAGTTTCGGAAGATCTTAATAACAATTGGATTGTTGAGTCCGGTTTATCAAAAAATGATCAGATTGTAGTAGCTGGTATTCAAAATATTACAATGGAAGGTCAAAAAGTTAAAATAATGGATGCTGAAACATACAATAAAAAACAAAAAGCAGGTAAGTAATGAAAAAGTTATTTGATAAAGATAAGTTATTCTTTTTTATAAGAAAGCCTAGATTTGCACTGGTAATATCAGTTTGTATCGTTATTGTCGGTTTGATATCAATGGTAAGTTTAAAGCAGGAAAGTTATCCTGATGTTACACCTCCGCAGATTCAAGTTTCAGCTTCATATACCGGTGCATCTGCAGAAGTTATAGAATCTTCTGTTGCTACAATTTTGGAAAACAAACTTAACGGTGTTGAAAATTTAACATATATGTCATCTAATTCTTATGATGGAACATATACATTAAATATGTATTTTAAAGTTGGTTCTGATAAGAATGTTAACTTAATGAATGTTCAAAACAGAATTCAGCAGGTTCAATCTCAGTTACCGGAAGATGTTCAAAGAACAGGGGTAACGGCAATAAGTAGGACTTCAGGTTCCGGAGCTTTGATTTTAACTTTGTATCCAGAATCCGGAAACTGGTCTCAGTTAGATTTGACAAACTATGGTTCAATTTATATTAAAGATGAATTGAAACGTGTTGATGGTGTTGCGGATGTAGAAGTATATGGTGCCGGAGATTACTCTATGAGAATCTGGCTTGATCCGCAAAAAATGGCAGGTTTAAATGTTTCTACAAGTGAAGTAAAGGCTGCTATCAGTGCACAAAATACGCAGATTGCAACAGGAGCTTTAGGCTCATTGCCTACCGATGATGATACTGCGCTGCAGCTAACATTGAAAACAAAAGGTAGACTTGCAGATGTTCAGGAGTTTGAAAATATTATTATCCGTTCAAATATGGATGGTTCAAATATTAAGATAAAAGATATTGCAAGAGTTGAACTCGGTGCGTATTCTTATTCTAATTTGGGTTTAGTAGGCGGGAAACCTTCTGCGGTTGTAGTGATTTCGCAACAACCTGATGCAAATATCATCAATATGTCAAAAGGTGTTCACGCAAAAGTTGATGAATTAAATGCACGCTTAACTAACGGTATAAAAATTATAACAATTAAAGATGATGCTGATTATATTCATGAATCTATGAAAGAGGTAGAATTTACTATTCTTCTTACAGGTTTAATTGTTGTATTAATTATCTTTTTGTTCCTTGGTGATGGTATGGCAACCTTGGTGCCTTGTGCTACAATTCCTGTCTCTTTAGTAGGTACATTTTTTGCATTGAAGGCTATGGGAATGTCTATTAACCTGTTGTCGTTATTTGCTCTTGTACTTGCTGTAGGTGTTGTTGTTGACGATGCTATCGTTGTTATTGAAAATGTTAAACGTCATATTGAAGAAGGTAAGTCTGCTATTATTGCAACACAATTAACAATGGAAGAAGTTGGTTCTGCTCTTGTTGCAATGGCATTAGTATTAATGGCTGTATTTGTTCCTATTATATTTATGGGTGGGATGACAGGTGTTATGTATAAGCAATTTGCTGTATGTATCTCTGTTTCAATTGCAATTTCTGCAATTTGTGCTTTAACATTATCTCCGGCTATGTGTTCGCACTTTTTAGGACACCAAAAAGAAGAAAAGCCAGATATGCCTAATCATCCTTTTGCAAATCACTTGAGACATATTAAGGAGCGAATTAACAGAAAAACAGGTAAGATAGTTGAAGATTTTAACAAAGTATTTAATAAAATTGAAGATTTTTATATTGAATATGTTGAAAAATTTGTATATAATAAAAAACTGGTAATAATTTGGTATGTAGTTCTTGTTGCGTTGACTCTTGGCTCATTCAAAATTATTTCTACCGGTTTTATTCCGGATGAGGATCAAGGTGTATTGATTGCTACAATAACTCTTCCGGATGGAGCATCTCTTTCTAGAACTGAAGATGTTGCAAGAAAATTTGTAGATCAAGTAAAACAACTTGATGGTGTTAATCCTCAAAAAATTACTGTTTTTGGCGGTGGCCGAACAGTAAACTCTGCATTTGCTATTATTCAGCTTGATGATTATGCTCAAAGACGAAATAATATTATCACCTGGATTCAGAGAAAATTTCAGGGTAAAGCTACTGACTTGAGCCACGTTGCAATTTTGTCAAGAATCCGACAAATTACTGCAGCTACAAAAGAAGCTTCTATCATTGTATTTTCACCTCCTGCTATTCAGGGTATGAGTATGATGGGTGGTTTTGAATTTCAAATGTTATCACAGGGAGAATATACCCCTCAACAAATGGAGGCTTGGGCTCAAAAATTGATTAATGCTGCTAACCAAAATCCTGCATTATCAAGTGTTAATACTACATTCCAAGCAAATGTTCCTCAATATGTTGTGGATATTGATTATGCTAAAGCTTTAGCACAAGATGTTGATTTGCAAGAATTATATACAACTCTGACTTCAATGCTCGGTGCATACTATGTAAATGATTTTAATAAGTATGGTCGTGTATTTAAGGTTCAGATTCAGGCTGAAAGTAAATTTAGAAATAGAGCTACTGACCTGCAGGGTATTTATGTGAAAAATAATAATGGAGTACAGGTTCCTGTCTTGTCAATAGTTACATTGAGGCAAACTGTTGGTACAGCTGCAATTTCTCGATATAACCAATATGAATCTGTACAGATTCAAGGGCAAAATGCAGCCGGAAAAAGTTCAGGTGAGGCAATGGATGCTATGGAAAGTGTGGCACGAGAAGTATTACCGCCTGATATGACTTTCGATTGGTCTGGTACTTCAGCTCAAGAACGTGAGGCTTCTGGACAAACAGCTATGATTATTACTTTTGCATTGGTGTTTGTTTATTTATTCCTTGTTGCTTTATACGAAAGTTTTACAATTCCGGTAGCTGTACTTTTGATTTCTCCTATTGCGGCACTTGGAGCTCTTATATTCCAAATGATGATAAATCAATCTTTTGATATATATTCTCAGGTAGGTATGATTACCCTGATTGGTTTGGCCGCAAAACAATCAATTTTGATTGTAGAGTTTGCTAAAGAAGAACATGAAAAACATGGTTTATCTGTAAAAGAGGCTGCAGTTAAGGCTGCCAGATTAAGATTCCGTGCAATTATGATGACGGAACTTGCATTTATTATTGGTGTATTGCCAATGATATTTGCAACTGGAGCCGGCGCTAATTCAAGAATTTCTGTAGGTTCTACAGTATTTGGCGGTATGGTTGCTGCTGCAACCCTGGGTGCTGTTCTAACTCCTGCATTTTATGTTTTAGTTCAGGAGTTTGTTGACAAATTCCCTAAAAAGGAAATTACGGATAAAGATTTGGAGATAGATGACTAATGAAAAAGATTTTTAATGTATTTTTGATAGCCTCAGTTATTTCTCTAAGTTCAAGTATTACACTGGCAAAAAATGTTAAAAATGAAAACGAGATGATGCTGGCTAAAAAGAGTAAGGAAATAACAATTGTTGAGCCTGAAAAGGTAAAAGTTAATCACAAAAAGGAAATAAAAAAGCTTAGATCTAATGCAAAATCTAAAGCAAAATCATCAAAAGAAGCAGAAGGAATGTATGAAACAAAGTTCCCTGTTATAAACAGCAAGATTGAATATGCTGATATGAACGGTGAAGTTTCACTTGTTGATTGTATAAAGCTTGCAATAACACATCATCCGGCAATTATGTCTGCAATTAGCAATTCTGAAATTTATAAATCAAGAATAGGACAAGCTTGGTCAAATTATTTTCCAACAATAAGTGCCGGTGTAAGCTATTCAAGAAATGATATGTTCATGACGATGGGCGGCAACTTTTCCAGAATGATGGTTCAAAAGTATGATATGTACTATGTTCCTACTTTATCTGCAAATATGCTTTTATTTGACTTTGGTAAAACAAAAGCATACGCAGATTCTGCAAAAAAAACATACGAATCCTCAAGGTATGATGCAGAAACAAGTATTGAAAATGTAATTTATAATGTTAAAGTCGCATACTACAATATGGTTTTTGCCAAGATTCAAAAAGAAGTTTACGAAGAAACAGTTAAAGATTTTGAATTACAATTAAAACAAGCACGTGCATATTATGATATAGGCAAAAAGGCAAAAATTGATGTAACTTATGCTGAGTATAACTTAGGAAAAGCTAAGTTAAACTTAATTAAGGCTAAGAATACACTTGAACTTGCATCTGTTGAGTTGGCAAATGCTGTTGGTATCCCAGAGTTGGCAGATGTTGTATTGAAAGATAATTTGAATACAAAAGAGTATGATGTTAATTTCCCTGATTTAATAAAAATTGCTGAATCTTCCAGACCTTCATTGTTAGCTGCTAAGAAGAGAATGGATGCTGCCGAATTAAATATAAGAAGTGCTAAAAGAGCTTTTACTCCTGATATAGGTGCTTTTGGTTCTTATCAATATGGTGGTAGAAAGATTAATTCCGATTATGGTTATCAATTTGGGGTTCAATTACAATATTCTAATTTAAATATGATGTTATTGAAAAAACAAGTTGATGAAGCAAATGCTACATATAAAAAGTATGTTGCAGATTATGAGCAAGAAAGACAAAATGTTTATTTGGATGTAAAAAGTGCCTATATTAATTTGATGAATTCACATGATGGGATTGCAGTATCAAAATTAGCACTTCAACAGGCCAAAGAACAACAATATCAAGCTTTTAGACGTTACCAAGTTGGTTTGGAAGATTCTATTGTTGTAAAAGATTCTGAAAATACATATCTTAATGCTCAATTAGATTACTATTCAACATTATTACAATATAATATAAATGCTGCTGAAGTTGAACGTGTAATTGGTGCACCTATTAAGGAATCTGACAGAGAATTATAGAGTATAAATTATTTCGTATAACTTTGGTTAGTTATTGAGATTTTTTATTTGCGTGATAAACTTAATTTATGGAATTTTTAAGTTTATTATATGACAAATGGTGTAATATACCTGATAAAATTAGATTTTTATTCATAGGTGGCGTTAATGCTGCAATTTCGTATTTAATATTTGCAATTGCGTTATATTTATTAGGACAAGGTCATTACCAGCTTTGTGTTTCACTTCAGTGGATTATTTCTTCTGTCTTTTCGTATTTTAATCAAAAATTCTTTGTGTTTTGTACTAAAGGAAATTATTTAAAAGAATATATAAAATGTTGTTCGACTTGGGCTGTGAGTTATTTTATAAATGTGATTATTTTGGAGTTATTGGTAAGATTTGCAATTAAGAATGTGTATATTTCTCAATTTATATCAATATTTTTAGTTTCTGTTGTAACTTATGTTTTATTTAAGTATTTTGCATTTAGAACAAAACAGTTTGAAAAATAAGTTCGCTAATAATATATTAATCAGTTAAAAAACTGATTATAGCGGGTATTGTTTTAAAATCTTTGAATATTATATTATTATATATTCCAAAAAAATCTTTTTATTTTTTTGATAAAAGACATATTATCTATGTTAGAGTCTCCTTTTACTGAGGTTATTGTGTATTCTTCCGGTTGAATTGTTCTTTGATATTTTACATTTGTTGGTCCAAATAACATTACATATATTGGTTTATACCCATCTGGTATTTGAAGAAATTCACATAATTCGGGGAAAAGTTTTAAACAAATCTGAGCAAAACCGCACCATAGAGTTCCTATCCCTCTACTTTGTGCATATAGTTCGAAATAACTTAAAGATATTATCCCATCTTCATTTGCACATGGTGCGTTGATTGGCGAGGATACAACAATCATGTGCGGTGCACCTCTAAATATTATATCTTCACCATTCAAGAATTCTTTTCTGTATTTTGCGAACTTATTTTTAACTGAATTTATTGGCAATGATAAAAGTATTTTTTTTATTTTATTATTTGTTCGATTTCGGAATCTGTCCATAACTTCCACATCATCAATGATTGAAAAATGTAGTTTATGGTTATTGCATCCTGTGGGTGAAAATTTTAGTATTTCTTTAAGTTTTTGCAGATCTTTTGATGGAAGATTTTCGTGTTTATATATTCTAATACTTCTTCTTGATTCAATAAGATTTAAAAGTTGCTCACTATCAGGAAAATTAGAACACGGTTTTGAATTTTCTGGATTTTTCTCTAAGATAGAAATTGCTCCGGTTGGACATATTGCTAAGCAGTGTTGGCATTTTATGCAATACTGTTCGTCCTCTTCTGAAATTAGTGGAGTATTTTCAGAACTCATTTTAATAATTTTTGCGAAGCAATCATTTGCACATTTTTTACAATTGATGCATTTTGTTTTATCAACTTTGAAATTTATATTTGTCATAATTTTCCTCGTATTTCAGTTGGCTAATTTTTCTTTTAATACCTCTTTGTATTGTTTTGTTGAGTCTATTGATTTTGTAGTTTATGTAGAAACTTCCAAAAAATAACCATCCTAGAACATTGTGTCTAACCTTTATATCGAATTCTTTTTTTATATAGCGCTCGATATTTTTTAAAAGCTGGAGTGTTAATAATAGATTAACTATAAACCATAAAATATCTGCAATATTAATTATAAATTCAGTCTGAATATGTCTAAGATTTAAGGTTATAGAGATAATTTCAAGGCCTATTAATGTACAAAACCAATTATATCGATGGATACATTTTCCTTTATAAGGATATAGTTTATTAATATCACTTATTAGTTTCCATAACCATATATACCAATATATACCCAGAGTTAACCCGCTTAGTAATACGAGTTTAAGAGTGGGTGTTTTTCTTAATGATATATCGGAAGTATAAATTTTTTTATTAGACATATGATTATGATAGCATTTGTACTTTTTTTACAAATCCTACAATTAATTTATAAATAAGTTCTTGACAATCGCTATTTAATTGCTACAATAAATATACAATTTGAATATTCGTTCGGAGGAGTGCCAGAGCGGTTGATCGGAGCGGTCTTGAAAACCGTCGAACGTGCGAGCGTTCCGTGGGTTCGAATCCCACCTCCTCCTAATTTAAAAGCCACCTTGAAAGGTGGCTTTTTTAGTGAATTATCTCTTTGCGTATTTTATGTCAGTTTCGTTGATTATAAAAATAACTTTCGGATGGGCTGTACTTTAATGTCCGAATTGGTAGGAAGTGCTTTTTTAGGTCAGTTGGACATACTTGCCCAACAACACAAAGTGTTAGGTATCGGAAGCTGCTTGATATTGTATTTTTAAACTATCTTAAACCGGACTTTATTAGGACTTGAAATTACAAAGAATATTTTTAAATTTGGCTATAAACGTCCAAAATCAGATAGAGTTCAGAGTCCAATTAATGTTCAATCTTTTGTTATGCAAGTACGCTCACAGGCATAACCGATTTATATTAACCTAATTGGTTAATATTTTGTTTATTTAATAGTTTATTGCTGTTTCTATAAAAGATTCTGCTAATTAATTTATTAGCGTCATTTCCAAAATTATTTTTAATAGCATTTTTAATATTTTTTATATTGGCATCATAAGCACCTTGTTGTTTTAGGGCTTTTTCTCCAAAAACACCCAAAGGCGCATCCGTTCCAAATAAAAGACGGCTTGTCATATCCCCTTTTGATGTGTGTTGAAGTTTGTAAATTACGTCTATAATATTTGGCTTCAATGGATTGTCCCAGTCTACCCAGGCTAAATCTGCATATAATTTAGCATCATTGTTTTCAATAGACTTAAGAAGTGTATTTATTCCGACTTTGTGTGCTTTATCTCCGCCTAATCCCATGTGCCCCAGTATAACTGGAACATTTGGAAATTGTTTTGCGGTTTCATAGATAAAGTCAGGATCTGAAACCCCATTTCGAAGAATATTACCTGCTTCGTCGGATAAAACTTCACTGTGAAAAAGACAAGGCTTGTTATATTTTTCAGCAAGTTTCATATATGGTATATATCGTACATCATTTGCAGCTAAATCCAGACAGGCAGGATGAAATTTTAACCCTTTTATAATATCTGGATATTTATTGAGCAAAAATTCAATATTTTCTGCAGAACCGTGTCCGGGCTGACATACAACAAATGGAATGAATTTTTTATTTTTTATTGCTGCTTTTAATAATAGTAAATTGCCATTAATTTCATCTTTCAGCGGTTTATTGTTTTTACTGTTTTTAATACAATCAAGATTTGAAATTATAACTTTATCAACGTAATCTTTTCCGTTATTAAATTTTTTACTGAAGAAATCTATAACATCTTTGCAAAGAAATTTGTCATAATTCCATTGTCCGCAGTGGACATGTGCATCGATTATTTTACCTTTAAAATTCAAATTAGGATTATTTTCAATTGTTGATATGGAATTTAACATTTTATCTCTTTCTATAATATCGTATTAAACCTGTAAATAAAAATTTTTGTTATTTAATTATTATAAAGATGGCTTAGAAAAATCGTAAGATATGGCTTGTATGAACTCGATGGGGTAGTTCAAAAAATACTGAAAATGTTAGCGATTTAGATTTTGAATTATCTTTCTCGTTGTTACTTACCATTAAATCAACTGTTAATATCCACTTTGTATTAGATTTTTTATGGAGATTTGATATATAGCAAAAAAAATATTTAGCGTTTTTTATTCTAAAAAAGGAGAATTCAATGCAAGTTAATTATAATTTTTCCGCTAAAACCCCTGCTTTTAGTGCAAGATTAAAGTTAAATTCTAAAGAACTGGAACGTGCTTTTTCTTTAGAATTATCGAGTCAAAAAATTTATGGTAGTCTTGTTGATAATATAGAAAAATTTAAACAAAATTATCCGGAGCAAGTTATTGAAGGAAATTTGATAGATACCGGTTCTAAAAAGTTGTTAGAGTTATACAATCCTAAAACAAAACATTTAAAATCTTTTGACTTAACCTCCAGAGGCTCTTATTGTATGAATACGTTTGATAAGGCATTTAAATATCTTACTGCAGATGAATCAAAACTTTTTTGGACTGATAAAATTGCAAAAGATTTATTTATGTAAATACTTAGCCGATATAAGGTTGAGTATTTGCTAGAGCTATTTAAATATATTTTATATATTAAGGATAAGTTGAAAAATAATTCTAGCAATTGCTATTTTGTATTCATTTATGTGTAATAAAGGAATATTTAATGTATATAAGATTTAATGCAAGCGGACATTGTCTAATAACTAAACAAGTCGGAATTAAACTTACAAAAAGGCTTAAAGGCTTTTTGTATCCTCAAAGTGCAAAAACTTATGATGTTGTAGAAATAGGGCATAATTTTCAACCTGAAAAATATAGTACTAAAATAATTACTTTCAGAGATAAAAAAGGGAAAATTATACAGCGTAATATTACAGAAAAGGCTGAGAATGAAATTACAGAAGTTAAGAAAAATTATAAGGAATATCCTCTAACAACTATTGAACATCCTTTAAAATCAAGTGAGCAATTGCCGGTTTATGGAAGAAAAATTAGTAGTATAACAAAGAAAAATGGTCAATATCATTCAAAGTCTGAAGAAGTTCAAACCAGAACTAAAATTAATAATATTCCGGTAATAACTATTTCAAAACTGGAGTCTCGTCCTACCAAATATTCTGGTGTAGAATATGAGAGTCAATCATTGTATGAATATTGTAAGGGGTTTAAACAAGGGTATTCTGCTGAAAATTATATTAGAAATAATCATGCCGGTATATTTACGTTCGGTGAATTTAAATTGAAAATTGACAATATGGATAGTCAATCTATCAATATGGATAATAAATATTTTTTATTGCATCTATACACATTCAAACAATTTAAGCGTGTTGCTCCTTATGTAATCGAAAATTTTGAACATAAACCTCCATTGGTAACGGTAAAATGGTATAACAAATCTGTGCAACCTGACGATAAAACTGTAAGTTGTGGATTTTATAACGGCAATGTGAATCTAAATAATAAAGTATTAACAACAAAAATTGATGTAGTTAGGACTTCTGCACATGAAAAGGAACACGCGTATCAAAGGCTTGAAAGGAATAAACCTGTAGAACAGCATACAGAAGAAACTAAAAAAAATATAGAAGCTTTTAATAATTATACTTCGTCAGATAAAAATTTTGATGAATATGAAAATAATTATAATGAACAACAGGCACGAAAAGCCGGACAAATAGCAATGAATGACTATGAGCTTTCTTTAGAAAATTTTAGATATGAATTTCCATTTGCCCCGCCATACCAAATTTCATAATTATTATCACAATAAATGCAAGAATATACTATTATATATAGTGTAAGACAACTCTTACAAAAAAAGGGGTACGAAAATTTTTTATATAAAAACATAATAAATAAGGTAGTATATTACCTTATTTATTATGTTTAGAATATAAGCTATAAGCTAATTTACAACTGTTCCCAGTTTTTTTATATCTTCATCTGTACGGTTACCGTAGATTTTAATTTTATTGAGTTCTGATTCAATATTATTAAATTCTTCTGTTGAGAGTTCTATATCTGCTGCTCCCAGATTTTCAATAACACGTTCATCTTTTCTCATTCCCGGAATTGGAACAACATGAGGGTATTTATGAAGCATCCAAGCAAGAGAAATTTGTGCGGCCGTTACTCCTTTTTTTTCAGCAACACTATGTAGTAAATCTAAAAGCGGTTGATTTTTTTCTACATTTTCAGGATTAAATCTTGTGATAACTCGTCTTACGTCGTCTCCTTTATATTGAGTGTTTTTGTTGTATTTGCCTGATAAAAATCCTGATGCCATTGGTGAAAATGCAACAAATCCTATATTTAGTTCCTGACAGGTAGGAATGACATCTTTTTCAAACATTCTTTCCATCATTGAGTATTCGCTTTGAATTGCAGTTAATGGAGTTATTGCGTGTGCTTTTTTTATTTGTTCTACTGTTGATTGAGATTGTCCCCAAGCTCGAATTTTACCTTCTTTAATAAATTCTCCCATCCAGCTTGCAACTTCTTCAACATTACTGTCTAGTGGAACTCTGTGTTCATAGTAGATGTCAATATAATCTGTTTGAAGTCTTTTTAATGAGTCATTTAATGCATTAGTTATTCCTTTTTTGCTTAGTTTACCTTCAGGAATTTCTTGTCCAACTTGAAAAATCGGTGAAAATTTTGTAGTTAGTATAATTTTGTCTCTAAAAGGTTTAACGGCTTTGCCGACAAGTTCTTCATTAGTATAAGGTCCATAGGCTTCTGCAGTATCAAATAAAGTGCAGCCAAGTTCATAGGCTTTATGTATCAGTCTTATTGCTTCATTTTCTGGCGGAACTGTTCCATAACCATGAGAAAAGCCCATACAGCCTAAACCTACTGCTGATACTTCAATATCTCTTAATTTTCTGTATTGCATAATACCATCCTTTCTTTTATTGTTTTACAATATATTGTTTAAAAATTATATCAATCTGAATTCTGCAAAATTTGTCTGTCCACTCAAGTGGTTCAAATTTTCCGTCAGACATACACCAACAGGTCATCATTCCATAAAGTTCAGATATTATAATATGCGTTAATAATTCTATGGGAGTATCTTTTTTTAATTCTCCTTTAGAAACAGAATCTTCCAATATTCCTTTTAGCATTTCAAAATCGTATTTCCATTTTTGTCCGTCTTTGTTATCCGGAACATTGTTCGGGTCTAAAACGTCTCTTGTCCATTGGCGGCATACGTTTATTCCGCAGGATTCGACACATTCCATAAACCTGTTGAAATAATGATGTATTTTTTTTGTTATTGTTAAATATTCCATCTTTTGCAGTTCTTCAGCTATTTCCCTAAACGGAACTCGGCTTATATCAAGAACAATATCTTCTTTTCTTTTGAAATATGTATAAAATGTTCCTTTTGCAACGCCGGCTCTTTTTGTAATATCTTCAACATTTATAGCATCAAATCCCTTTTCTTTAATAAGTTCCAAGCCTGCTGTTATTAGTTTTCGACGAGTTTCCAGTGCTGCTGTTTGTCGTTTGTTCATATATGCTCCTATTAGTTTTTATAAGTATTATACTATAAACTTGACTGTTAGTCAATGACTCATGGTCAAGTTTTGCTGATCAGCCACATTGCTTATTGACATAAATTTGAAGTTTATGTTACTCTCTAGATAAGGATATGTTGGATATGAAAGAGGTTGGTTGATGAGAAGAGCACCTGTTTTTAAGAAAGATATTTTTAAATTTGCACTTACCTGTGCAGTTGTTGTTGGAAGTATGTCATTTGCGGCAAACTCGGTGTTAGCTGTAGAAATAAATGATGGAACAGACTCTACTAACGGGATTCGTAATTCTTCTTATTATGTATCAAATAATATTTTAGACATTAGACCAACAAGTGATAATAAAATTACTGTATGGGGAGATATAATAGAAGACTCAATTGCAGGTGTTACTAATTTTGTTATTAATGGTAACGGTTCTATGATAGAATCTCAATCTACCAATGGTAATCTTAATTATGCTTATCAAATTACTAATGGCTCTGAATTTACTATTAACAAACTATCCTTTAATGATTTTGGAAAATCAGATTCTACAGCCTTATTCCAATCCGGTAGCTTGTACGGCGGTGTTCTGTATGTTATGGATGAAGATTCTTCATTGACTCTTAATGATGTTTCGTTTTCAGATAGTAAACTTAGCAGTTCTGTTGATATAGGTGGTAGTATTAACATTTATGGTAGTGCTATAGCAAATAATGGCAAGGTAGAAATGACCGGAGGTAGTATTACCGGCGGTAAGTCTACTGCTGAATCCGGCTTGATATCTGCTTCTGGTGTTGCTCATGGTGGTGCTGTTTATAATACCGGGAGTATGTCATTTAATGGTACAAATATATCAGATAATAAAGCAATAGCTCAAACGACCAGAGTTAACAGGAATACATCTGCTTATGGCGGTGCTATATATAATTCAGGGACATTGGTTCTTACTGATTCAACCATTAAAAATAACTCAGTATCGATTACCGGTCAGGGAGGTGATTCAGCCTTAGGCGGCGGTATTTATACTACAAATAATATCACTCTTGCCGGAGGCAATACCTTCAGCGGCAATAGTGATGGACGTGGTGCAAATGATATTTATTTTAAAAGTGGTAAGCTGTTAGTAAATGGTTCAGGTTCTGATGTCGTTAATACTATTTCCAGTGGTTTGGCATCAGCAAATGGAAATTCATCAATTCAGATTTCTAATAACGGAAAACTCTTATTAAACGGTGATAATAGGAACTTTTCAGGTAATGCGACTGTTGATGGTGAAGGTAGCAGTTTAACTTTTGGCGGAAACCTTGAACAATCAAAATTAGGCTTAACCACTGTCAGCAATGGCGGAGCTGTAGAATTTGATACATCAAATAATGACGGTTATGAATTGAATACTTCTGAAATTACTGGTCAGGGTAAATTTATTAAATCCGGTGCCGGTAATTTGGTTTTAAAAGGTGATCATTATGATTTTATCGGTGATGTAATTGTAGAGAATGGAGTTTTAAATTTTGATAGCAATGATGCTACATATATAAATGCAAGTTCAAATCAAATTGCTGATAACGCTGTATTAAACTATACTAATAGTTCAAATTCCGTTTTAAATAATATTTCCGGCAATGGATTATTAAATAAAGGTGGGCAGGGCGCTTTGACTGTTTCTGGAGATAATTCAGGTTTTAGTGGTACTGCTGATATTACAGAGGGAACTTTGATATTTGATGGTACATCAGGAAATAAATTCTTTGCTAATGATTCAAAAGTAAATCTTAATGCTAATAGTCTCAATTATACGGCTCAATCTTCAGAAAACCTGACAAATACAGCTTTTTCTGATATTATTCTTTCTAATGGTGCAAATTTTAATTATACTGCAACTTCTGGAACAACAAATATTTCTAATGATTTTTATACATCCGATGATTCTGCAAGATTGTTGTTTAACGGAAATTCAAATTCAATATTTGTATTAAATAATGATTTAACAAATTTAAATTCTGTTGTATTTAATGATGCGAATCTTTTTTTGAATGGCGTTAATCATCTTACAGGGAATATTATATTTAATAATTCAACTTTGAATTTGATGGATTCTGGAGTTAAAAAAGATTATATATTTGATAATTTTACAGCGAACAATTCTTCATTAAGTATTGATGTTAGCCTTGGACAAAATCCTGACAGTGATATGCTTACATTTAATAGTGGAAATGGTGTATTAGATATCTCAAGTCTTGCAATTATTGATGATAACGGTGCAGAAACTGAAAAAAGAGTTCAAGTCATTCAAAATCTTGGAAATAGTGAGGTAAGTATTTTAGCAGAGGGATTGGATCCTAAAATTGCTGCTTGGTCAACAAATGTATATGAATATAATATTGAGGCTTCAAAATCAAATGATTTGAACTCTTATTATGATAGTTTAACATTTGACCCTCAACAGGCTGCATCTCCGGATTCTTTGAAGAAGATGAACAATTATCAGGAAGCACAAACAAGAGGTTTTTCTCTTGTTGCAAATTCTCCTGAGTATCACATATCAAAAGATTTAGAGCAGACTGAATATGGTAATTTTACTGTTAATGGTGTTTCAAAAGCTGATAGTATCATATCAGGAGAAAGAGTTAATTATACAGTTAATGATGATGGTGATATCATTGTTTCTGAGCCAACAGGTGAATACGGTTCATTCTTTGAATTGACAGATACTAAGGGGGCTACTAATTTAAAAATTCATGATTTAACAATTAAGGATGCGTATAGAGCTTCTCAAAATATAGAGGGTGGTTCTATATTATTTTCCAATGTAGATAATGCTTCTATTACTATCATGAATGCTGCTTTCAAAGATAGTTACTCTTTGGGTAATGGCGGGGCTTTTGATATTGAAAAAGCTTTATCTGTTAATATCAATGGGTCTGACTTTTCAAATATTAAATCAGATGCTCTGGGTGGTGCAATTTATTCTGCTGTAGACTTAAACATTACTAATTCAAATTTTTCAGGAAATACGGATGTAGCTGGTGCGAATGATATTACCCTTACAAATGGTGCAGATATTTTCTTTACGGTTGATAAAGTTGATGTAGAATCTCAATTAGCAGACGGTATAAAAACTGATAATAGTTCATCAAGTGTATTTACTAAATCTGGAGTAGGAACTCTTAATATAAGTGGCAAAAATTCAGAATATTTAGGCAGTGTGAATATTGCTCAGGGAAGAATGGTGTTTGATACAGCTACAAAAAATGATTCCTTCTTTGGGCGCAGTGAAAATTCTGAAATTACAATTGCAAAAGGTGCTACTCTGGATATTAATAATAATTTTGATGCAGTTTTATCCGGCGGTCATTTTTCAGGAAATGGTGCTTTAAATTTTAATACCGATAATTTCACATTATATGGAAACAATACTTTTAATGGAGTTGCAGTTTTAAATAAAACCGATTTAACCTATATAGCAGAAAATGATGGAGATGCAATATTTGGTGGTGAACTTCAATTCTTAAATGGTGCAACACTTTCTACAGTTGCGGATGCCATCGCGCATAGTTATACCGGAGGTAATTTCAAATCCTATGATAATGCTGCCATTTTTAATAAAAATGATAATGGAATTTTCACCCTTATTGGTAACAATTCAAACTTTACAGGAAAAGTTAATTTAAATTCAGGAACCACAAATTTTGTAAAAGATAATACAAATACTTCATTTTTTGCCGGTGATGTTACTATTGGTAGTATATTAAATTACACTGCGAATATTGATGATGTTTTAACACAGTCAATTGACGGTAATGGAATTTTGAATAAAGAAGGAAGTTCATCTTTAACGTTGGAAAATTCTGTTTTCGGCGGTACTGCAAATATTAATGACGGAACCTTAACAGTAATCAGTAAAACTGAAGATGCAGAAAATTTAGATTTTGAAGCTAACATAGCTGGTGATGCTACATTAATTTATACTGCAGGAGTTGGTTCTTCTATTACTCTTGGCGGTATTGATAATAAATTGAATTTCTTGACCGGAGCTCAAAACGCTACAGCAAATATTACTGCAGGTAGTATTGTATTAGATAATATAGCAAATGCTTCAGGTAATAATATTATACTTAATGATGCGAATATAACTCTTTCTCAGCAAAAATATACGGGAAATTACAGATTAAATAATTCCACTTTGAATTTAATGGCTGATGAGACTACTACTGGTAATCGTATAAATGATTATACATTTGACGGATTTTCATCCTATGGTTCATCTATGCAAATTGATGTCTCATTAGGAAATACTCAAGGTAGTGATAGGCTTGTTATAAATAACGGACAAGGAATTGTTGATATATCAAGTTTTGCAATTATTGATGATAACGGTACCGGCGGTAACAAAACGGTTCAGGTTATTCAGAATAATGGCAGTTCTGTAAGTCTTGCTGTTGGACAAGATACACACATGGCTGATTGGTCAACAAATGTATATGAATACAATATTAGTGCATCACAATCTTCAGATGTTTTGGATTCAGATATATACGATAGTATTTTGTTTGAAGCATTGAAAGCTGCTACACCTGATTCATTGCGTACAATGAATACTGAACGTAGTGGCGTCAGAGGTTTCAGTGTTGCGACAAATGATATTTATTATATTGGACGTGATTTGGATGAAACGCTAGCTGGTAAATTTACTGTTAACGGTAAAAATAAAGATACATCAATAATTTCCGGTAAGAGAGCACAGGGATATACTGGTTCTGATTCAAATAATTCGGGAACAAATGGTTCATTCTTTGAAGTTATTAATAATACTGATTTAACAATTAGTAATTTGACTATTCAGGAAGCTTCAAGGCAAAATCAGAATATAGAAGACGGTTCTGTTCTCTATCTGAAAAATAATACTGCAAATGTTGCAATAAACAGTGTCAATTTGACATCTAACTCTGCGGCGGGTAATGGTGGTGCAATTGCATCTATAGCCGGAGGTTTGACAATCTCTGATTCTTACTTATCAGGTAATATTGCCGGTAACCAGGGTGGAGCCGTTTATGCTGAAAATGAAATTTCTATTGTAAATTCTATATTTTCTTCTAATAAAGATTCGTCCGGCGCTAATGATATATATGTTGCTAATACCGGTGTTGTAAATTTTAATGGAAATGGAACCTCAGTAATTTCGAGCGGAATTGCTGGGAATGGTGTAATTAATAAAAACGATTCCGGAAGTTTAGATTTTTCCGGTAATAATATAAATTTTGACGGTACTCTTAATGTAAATAGCGGTTCTGTAAATTTTGCTCCAGTATCTGAAAGTGATACATATATTTCAGGGGTTACAAATATTTCGGAAACGGCTAATGTAAATATTGAAAATAAAGATTTTGATACTAATATTGAGGGTACTTTTAAAGGTAACGGACGTCTATTTATTAATGCTGGGGCGGATAAATCTGTAATTGTCAATGGAGATAATTCAGCTTTCACAGGAGCTTTAAGTATTACTTCAGGCAATCTGATAGTAAATATGGATTCTGAATTTGATAAATACTTTGGTTCTTCTTCTAATTTGGTTAATGATAATGCCAAATTAACGTTTAATGTTGCAAGTGGTATTGAACAGGAACTTATAAGTAAGACAGCTGTGTCTTTTGTAGGCGGTGGTGTGTTTGAAAAATCCGGAGATGGAACATTAACTATAACTGGTAATTGGGAAAATCTATCAGGTGGTACAGTTATCAGTGATGGAATTTTGGAATATGTTTCAAGTGCGGATTTATATTCTAGTATGATTTCAGGTGATGTCAATATTTCCAATGGTGCAACATTCCAAATTGATAATCAATCAGGTAAAGATTTTATTCTAAGTAATAAGTTAATTGGAGATACCGGTAGTAATTTTGTAATTGATGGAGAAGATGATTCTCTTGTTATACTTAATGGAGATAATGCAGGATTTGGTGGTGTAACTACTATATCAAGAGGAGATTTGTCTTTTACCAAAAATGATAATAACTCTTTTGTTGGAGGTAGCGTCAATATTGATAATACCAATTCGACACTGATATATTCTACCGATACAGACGGTGAAGTTATAAAATCTTTATCAGGTATTGGAACTATAGAAAAACAGGGTACTGGCGAATTAACAGTAAATATGGATGATTTTAGCGGATTGGCAAATGTTAATGCTGGTACATTGACGGTTAATGCTGACGAGCAAAATGAAGATTCGGATGGAAAATTTGGTTTTAATGCCAATGTTGCTGCTAACTCTACGTTAAATTATAATGCCGGGGTAAATGATACATATAATATTAATTCAGATTCTACATTTATATTTAACTCCGTTGATTCAGGTGCTACAATTAATTTTTCAAATGGTAATTATAATTTAAGTGCAGATTTAGAAAATGCTACCGGAAATACAACCGGATTTTCTGATGCTGTTATTAATATTATAGGTGATGATGTTAGTTTAGTTGGAAATTATAATTTTAAAGATTCTACTTTAAATCTTGCTGATGATAATATCACAAAGACAACTATTGAGAATCTTACTACATCAGATACTATTTTAGATTTGGATTTTGATTTTGCTGCGGATAATGGTAATGGCGCTTTTGATAAGTTTATTGCTAATTCAGGCAATGCTCAGGTTATTTTGACCGATGACAGTATAAACTCGTTGAATATGGAAAATGATAGAGGTGCCTGGGTTACTAACTCATACGATGTTTTGGATGGTATAACGTTTGCAAATGCTGATTATTCCGGTATATTGGAGTCTAATCTTTATAAATATACTGTGTCAATAACAGATGGAGATAAAATTACTCTTACAGCAAGTGATTATGCAGAAGATACTTTGTATACATTGAATCATATTATTGATGACTATAGAACTTTTAATTTTGTGGGTTCAAGTAATGAATATTATATTGGACGGGCATTGGATGTTACTCGTAATGGAACATTAAATATTATTGGTCGAACTCAAAATAGAACAGATACAATTATAGCTAAAAACAAAGAGTCCGGTACAGGATTATCAATGTTTGACGTTATAAATGAGGATACTACTTTAAATATTAATAATGTTACTATAAAGAGTGCTGCATCAGATAAAGGTGGTTCTGTTATTTATCAGATTGGTTATAATTCAAATGTTAATATAACAAATTCTACTTTACAAGATAATTCAACAACTCTAAATGGTGCTGCTCTGTATGTTGCAGATGGAAATATGAAGCTTGATAATGTTACATTATCTTCCAACGTTGCACAACAGAATGGAGGAGCTTTATATGCTAATGGCGGTAATATAGAGTTGGAAAATGTACAATTTAATAATAATGAGGCTGCAAAAGGCGGAGCATTGTACAATGGTTCATTCAGTCAAAATTTAACATTGGATAAGGTTAAATTTAGTAATAATATTGCAACTGACGGGTCTGCAATTTATAATTTGGGCTCTGTAACTGTTACTGACGCAGTATTTGAAAACAATTCTTCAAATTATATTTATAATGCAGAAGGGGCAACTCTTACAATTACATCTGTTGGTAATTATGATTTACTAAATAATAGTAATGCAGGTGATTCTATTATAACGAATAATGGTACTCTTTACTTAAATTCTGCAGCTAATTATAATTTGACTCTAAAAGACCAAATTACCGGTGAAGGTGGAAGAGTTCTAACTAACGGTAATGTTATTTTTGATAATATTGTTTCAAATTCAACTGTTAATGTAATGAGTGGTAATTTAGTACTTAATGGTACTGATACATTATCTAATGCGCTGGATAATGTTGTTTTAAATATTATTAATACTAATAATGTTGTTTTAAATAATAAAGGTCTCAATAGCGGTAGAGTGTCTGTAGCTGATGGCGGAGAGTTGAGTATTACTAATGACGATGATATAGCAATATCTTCAGAATTGGCAGGCAACGGACTTATAACAAAAAATGGTACAGGTAAGGTTACATTATCAGGTCATAGAAATGATGAATTTTCTGGTAATATAAATATTAATAATGGTACAGTAAGTTTTGAAAAAACTAATGAAAATTTATTCATAGATTCTACAGCTGTTGTTACTTCAAATGGTGCTAATTCAAAATTTGAATATACAAATAGTACTTCTGATACATTTGATGGTAACTTCGCAAAAGTTGTTTTAGATAATGGTGGTACAGTTTCTATTAGTGGTGGGGGAAGTGCAACTACACATAATTTGAGTGATGGTTGGTTGACTTCCAATGGTAATATCGCAAATAATATTATTTTTAACAGTGCAAACTATATTCTGAATACTCGTTATAACAGAGAAAATATCAATGATAATATTATATTTAATTCTTCAAATTTAACTTTAGGTTTTAATAATACTCCTGATATTGATTCAAATCCTTCGGATTATGATTTGAAAGGTAATAATTATACTTTTAACAATTCAGTTTTAGACTTATCTAATAAAATTGCCGGTGATAATTACAATTTTGATGAACTTGACTTTACAGGTTCTTCTGGTTTAGCACTGGATATTAATTTATATCTAGA
The DNA here is from genome assembly GCA_928722015.1 of Candidatus Gastranaerophilales bacterium. Lineage (GTDB taxonomy): Bacteria > Cyanobacteriota > Vampirovibrionia > Gastranaerophilales > Gastranaerophilaceae > Zag111. Next base: position 31,135 of record CAKMWI010000010.1, read on the forward strand.
AAAGAATGATGATGGCTCAATAAAAGTTGCACCTTATGCTGATACAATTACTGCAAATTCAGGTAGTGGACTTGTTGATATAACTAAATTGTTTATAACTGATGATAATGGTATGTTTATCGATGTTTCGGATGAACATGGAAATCATCAATCAAAAGGTATAATTCAAATTTTCAAAGGTAATAATCAACTGCGAGTTGCAGACGCCGATAATGTTCAGATTTTAAGTTGGGCAACAAATGTTTATAAATACGGGGTTCAGTCAGCTTCAAGCGGTGCTCCTGACGGGCATGAACAAGACAGTATTGAGATTCTTCCAAAAGGCTCTTCAAGCACAGATACATTGAGAGATTTGAACTTATATGAAGGAAACAGAGGTTTTAGCTTTATCGCAAAAGACGGAAAGCAAGAATTCAACAATTATAATATATACAGAGATTTGGATTCTACAAAAGCCGGTACATTTTCTGTATTGGGTACCCTTGTCGGTACTGAAAAGAGTATATTATCTGGTGAATTAAAAAATCTTGAACTTTTAGCAAGTGAAAATACCGAAAATCTTATAGATAATGGAGATGGTACCTGGACATATAATCATCAAAAATTTGATTCCAAATGGATTACTCCAACTTTAATTGATGGAGAACAGGGTTATATAATTGATATAAGGGCGTTTACTGATGCAAATCAGACAAATGGTTCTATGTTTGAAATTGTTAATAATACAAATTTTGAGATGTCTAATGTATCAGTTCAGAATGCAAAACGATATGATAATGAAGATAGTTCTATACAGCACGGTTCTGTTATTTACGCTAAAAATCAAGATGCAATAATTAAATTAGATAATGTCGATTTAATTAATAACGAAGTTTTAGCCGGTAATGGTGGAGCTATAGCAAATATCCTTAGTAATGAATTTACAATAGATAAAACTGTTATTAATAGTAATAGTGCTTCAGCTGATGGTGGAGCACTATATAATGAATCAGAAGGCTTTACTATACTGCATGCCACAGTGGATGGAAACTCTGCAGGTGGTTTAGGCGGAGCTATTTATACTTCTGCTGATATGCAAATCACTGATTCCGACTTTGGTACTAAACAGTTGAATACCCATAATGGTGGACAAGGTAATGATATCTATATTGCAAATGCTGCTAATGTTGAATTTGTAACTTCTGATGGTAATACAAGTTATATACGTAGCGGTATTGCCGGCGTTGAGGGTACAACATTTACGAAATCCGGTATTGGAGTACTGGAATTAAGCGGTTCAAATTCGGATTTTAAAGGTACTTTAGATATTGGTGCTGGAAGTGTTCAATATCGAGCAGATGATAATGATACATTTGTCTCTGGTGCTGTTAAAATTAATGATGATGCTAAATTGATTATGGATATTGCGCAATCTGAAAATTTACCGCAACAAATTCTTCAAAATGTTTCTGCTGGACAAAACGGTTCCGGTTCTATTGTTAAAAATGGTTCTGGTATTTTAACTTTACGAGGAGATAACTCTGATTTTGCTGGCGAAACAATAATCAATGAGGGCTCAGTTGTATATGAAGCTATTTCAAGTGATGACAGTTATTTAGGCGGTTCAACTAGTTTGGCATCTAATACTTCATTGACTTTTGATATAAGTAGCAACGCAGGTGAACAAATAGCTTCAAATATATCTGGTACTGATGATTCTGTTGTTTTGAAATCAGGTGCTGGAAATTTAATATTAACAGGTGATAATTTTGGTTTTAACGGACAGGCTAATGTTCATAACGGAAGCTTAACATATCAGGTAAGCAGTTCAGATGATAATTATTTTAGTGGATCTACATTTATTGCATCTGATGCCACCTTGATAGCAAATGTTGCAAATCTTGATAAGGAAGGTAATGAAATTCTTGATAAAACAATAGGTAATATTACAGGAGGACCTTCAGCTAGTTTTGTAAAAAATGGTTCCGGAAGAATTCAACTTATTGGCAATAATAACTTTACAGGTACAACAACTATTGAAGATGGTATATTAGCTTATACTTCTGCTGATGGTAGTTATGTATCTGGAAATACTGTTATTAATAAAAATGGAATTTTAGAGTACACAGTTGATACTGAAGATGATTTAACTGATATCTCAGGAAATGGTACATTGGCAAAATTGGGTAAAGGCAATCTTAATTTAGTAGGTGATAATTCTAAATTTAACGGTTCAGTGTCATTATTAGATGGCAGATTATCATATAATTCAGGTATTGATAATAAATTTATAACTGCAGGTTCATATTCTATAGCGCAAGGTGCTGAACTATATATTAATAATTCAAATTTAGATACTGTTACTGTTTCAAACCTTAATGCATATACAGAAAGTGGTTTTGATTTTGGCAGTGGTGATGTAATAAAAGAAGGCAAAGGTACGCTTAATTTAATCGGTGATAATTCCGGATTTAAAGGTAATTTAGCTATTAAAAGCGGAAATGTTACATTTACAAAGGATGATAATACATCTTATATTTCAGGTAATACTAATATTGCATCAGGTGCAGTCTTAAATTACAACACAGATATTAATGATACTTTAGAAAATGTTTCCGGGTCTGGTATTTTAAATAAAGGTGGAGATAAAGAATTAACCTTTAATGCAAATAATAATACCGGAGTAGATTCCTTATTTACAGCTAATGCTAATAAAGGCACTTTAAATATTATCGGAGCATCTCAAGAGTCATTTGATTTTAATATGATTGCTAATAATGATGCTATTCTTAATTATACTGCTGCAATCGGCAGTAAGAATATTTCAATTGGTACAGATTCTGTTGTTAAGTTTGGTGATAGTGCTAGCGGTGCACAGATTAAATTTAATAATGGTAATTATACTCTGGGTGGAGATATTGAAAATTATCAAGATAATGAGATTTCATTTATTAATTCAAATCTTAAGCTTTCAGAAGATACTTACAAAGCCAATTATACAATTAAAGATTCTGTAATTGACTTAATAAATAGTGCTTCTGAAAAAATAACTTTTGATAATCTGACAACAACCGGTTCAACAATTAAAATTGATGTTGATTTAACATTACCAAAACCTTCTTCTGATTTGTTAGTTGCAGAAGGTGGTAATGGTGGTGCTTTGAAGTTAGCATTGAATGAAATCAAACTAAATGATAAAGCGGATAATGGGCTGGGTTCAAAATATGAAGTTAAGGTTCTTGGCGGTAATTTAACTCTGGATAATTCTGAGACATTAGATTATTGGACAACATCTGCATATAAATATAGTGTGTCAATTGCGCAGGGAGATAAAAATATTATTCTTACTGCAATCAAAGCTTCTGATAATAATTCATTAAAAGAAATGAATATTCAACAGGGTAATAGAGGGTTCCAGTTCCATGCTGATGATGAAGATCCTTATAGAATAAAAGAAAGTCTGGGTACAACAGCATCAGGTTCATTTATTGTAACAGGAGAAACAAATAATCCTGCAGATACTAGAATTTCAGGTGAAGATAGTAAATCTTTCTTTGAAGTTACAAAGGATACTGATTTGACAGTTAAAAATGTAACAATAGAAGATGCACATTCTGATAAGGGCGGTTCTGTTATAGTTGTAAATAATGGCAGTGCTAATGTTTTGTTTGATAATACAAAAATTACTTCCAGCTCTTCAGATGATAATGGTGGGGTTATTAATAATACTAATTCAGAATCGTTTACAATTAATAATTCACTATTAAATAATAATAGTTCAAAAGGTTTGGGCGGTGCTATATACACTAAAGATAATATGACTATTATCGATACTGATTTTTCAGGAAATAGTGATAAAAACGGAAAAAATGATATATATGTCTCAGGTTCTGAAACTGTAGTTAATATAAATGCTGCTAATAAAGATGTATCAATAAGCAGTGGTATTGCCGGTAATGGTATAGTTAATAAAGCCGGTAATAATACATTGAATATTTCAGGTAAAAATGATGATTTTACCGGAAATTTAGTTATTACTCAAGGCGATATGAATTATAATCAATCTTCAGTAAATGATACATATATTCAAGGTAATACTAATATTGGAAAAAATAACACTGTTACGATTACCAATAATTATAGTGATATTACTACAGGTTCATTTAGCGGTAGTGGAACGTTGAATAAAAATGGTTCTAATGATATGACTATAACCGGTGATAATTCTAAATTTACAGGTACCGCAAATATCAACAGTGGCAGTGTAATATACAATGCAAATAATACAAAATATATATCAGGAACAACAAATATTAATCAAAATGGAACATTAGTTGTAAATGCTGATAATAATGCGTTATTGTCAAAAATTAATGGAACCGGTACACTAGATAAAAATGGTTCAGGAGCATTAGTATTTAGTGGTAAAAATGGATTCCAAGGCAATTTGAATGTTAATGAAGGAACTTTTGCAATGTCTGCGGGTTCATCTGTAGGACATCTTGCAAATGCTCAATTTGCTTCTTCAACAGGTATTAATTTACAAAATACTTCGGTTGTAAATCTTGGAAATAATAATTTTACAACTAATCCAAGTCCTGCTAGTATTGAAAATCTATATTTTAATAAGTTAACATTACTGGGTGATGTTGATTTAGATATTGATGTCGATTTGAAAAATGAAATAGCAGATAAAGTTGGAGCAGGGACAGTTTATGGTAACGGCAGGCTTATACTGGATCAAGACAGTTTGAATGTAGTAAGTGATTCACTGTTGAATAATTCTTCTGTTCAGGTTGCTTATGGTGATTTGGCAAATCATGTTGCTTTGGATCAGGGTGTAACAACTGTTATGGGACCAATCCAAAAATATGATGTATCATATAATAATGGTAACTTGTTATTTGCAAGACAAGGTGGTTCAACTCCGGATATTGGATCTGTTAACCCTGCAGTTATGGCTTCTCCTGTTGCAACTCAACTGGGTGGCTACTTAACTCAGTTACAAACTTTAAACGCCGGTTTTTATCACATGGATAGATATACTAAATATCCATATATGATGAGATTAACTGCAGAAAATTCAAGACGTTATGCAATAAATGATATTCCATCTTATAGAAAAGGCAATCTCCCTGAAACTTCAAATGCGATGTGGATTCAGCCATATACAACATTTGAACAGGTTAATTTAAGAGGAGGAATTGGTGTTTCTAATGTTGCGTATGGTGCAATGTACGGTGGGGATTCTAATCTTGTAGATTTGGGTCATGGTTTTAAAGGAGTTTTATCAACCTTTGTTGGGTATAATGGCTCTCACATGTCTTTCGATGGTGTAAGTATGAATCAACAGGGTGGCGCCTTAGGTGTAACAGGAACATTGTATAAAGGTAATTTCTTTACCGGTTTGACTGTATCTGCAGGGGCTAGTGCAGGTGAGGCTTATACTCGATATGGACAAGACCACTTTGCTATGTTGACAGCTGGTGTGGCTTCTAAGACGGGTTATAACTGGGAAATGAAAGACGGCAAATTTATTGTTCAACCTTCATTATTCCTGGGGTATACATTTGCAAATACATTTGACTATACTAATGCTGCAGGTGTAAGAATCGATTCCGATCCGTTACATGCAATTACAATTGTTCCGGGTGTAAAATTCATTGCAAATATGAAAAACGGATGGCAACCATATTTGGGTGTTAATATGGTTTGGAGTATTATGGATAAAACAGATGTTATGGCTCAAGATGTAAGACTTCCTCAATTGTCAGTGAAACCTTATGTTGAGTATGGTGTCGGTGTTCAGAAAACCTGGGGTGAACGATTTACTGCGTTTTTCCAAACTATGATAAGAAATGGTGGAAGAACCGGTGTTGTATTAACTGCAGGATTTAGATGGGCTCTGGGAAAAGAACCGAATTATGATAGTCAAAAGGTTCAAGTACCAAGTCAGAAAAAAGTAATTAAATCTTTATAGTTTATGTATCAAAAAAGCCGACCCTAAATTTTAGGGTCGGCTTTTTTGATTTAATTTATTTCTATAAAATTTTATTTATTATCAGGATTTTCTTCAAAAATAAAAATACCAGTAGAGGTCATTTCTTTGTAATCTTCAACAGTTAGTGTATTGGGTGCTTGGGCCAAATTTTCAAGTCCTCTGGCTAGAAGTTCTGGTTGTTTTTTTATTAGTTTTTCATCAGCAGATACAATATCTCGGCTAATTGAGGTTCGAATATTTTGAATACTTTGTTCTGCAGGTGAGCCTTCTTTCCCTACTTCTGTTTGTACTTTGTAGCTTACCCAATCGCTTGGAAGTTTATTAATAGTACTATATCCCATTTCAATTGTTCCATCCAGACGTTTATCAATTTCATTTTCGAGAATATTTGTTACATATTCTTTTTGACTTTCGAAATGACAAGGTAAAATAATTTTTTCACCTATTATTTCTTCTGGCTCCCTTTTTTCATATTTTTTTAGCAAGTCCGCCGCTAATTGGAGATGTCCAATTTCCATAGCTGTGAATTCTTCCCAAATTTGTTTAATTCTGCTGTCTACTTCATCTTTATAACAATTATAGTATGTACACACTTCTGTAAATTCATGAATCAAAAGTTTTTCAAGCATTGTTTCGGTTGGGTCAATTAATGATTCATACATCGATACGTGTTCTTCCTCAACATCGCAAATTTCGGCATAAATTCTTCTTAAATCGTCATTCCCATACATAAAACCGTGCTCTGCATAATAGTTATGGGTTTGTTGTTCTCCTGACAAAAGGGTTAGTATATTTACTTTTGTTTGAGGTGAGGTTTTTGTTTTATCGTAATGTCTTCTTATTCTTACTGCATTATCATTGTGATGATTTTGGGTAGGTCGGCCTATTACAACATCCGTTTGGGTATGCAGTATTTTGTCTGGATTTAGTCCTTCCATAAGGTATGCCCATTGACTATATCTATACAGGTGATCAAAATCTTCAAGTAATCCAAAATTAAATGTTTCTTTAACATATTCATCCGGTTCATTTTGAGCTAACCATGCAGTTAAATCAACCGCAACTTGTTCATAGCCCAATGTTGTTTCCAAGACAGTTTGACATGCTGGAGTAAGCCAATTTACAGTAGTTTGTTGCATGTCTTCTATTCTGCGTATATTTGCAATATTCATACTTAATTCTTTATCTGGACATGTTCGTGCAATTTGGTGTTTAAAGTTCCACGCTTCGACTTCTATTCCATTCATAAGAATTTGTCTTGTTCTGGTATAGCAATCTACTTCAATTTTATTAAATGGTCTTTTTACAATATCATTCCACGTTCTTAGTTGTTTGTCTATGGAAATTCCTTTTTCTTTTAGTGGATTAAAGCTCATAAATTTCTCCTTATCTGTTTCGAATGAAAACTATCTGGTATTGGTGTTTAACCAGATAATGAAACTTCATATAGTAAATTTATAAGCAGAATATTATTTTATTACATTACCTTTTGGTAGAATGTTATTTTAAAATTTAATAAATTGTAAAAATAAGTTTGGTTTGTGCGCTGTTGAAGCTTTTTTTATTTGAATAGCGCGTTGTTTTATAGGTTTTAAATCTTTTAAATCCTTTAGTGCCAGTTTTATATTTTGGATTGTCATTGTGCCAAAGAATGATGTTATTCCAATATCTTCTATATTAAAATGCTGAGGAGCTTTAAGGAGTTCTACTCCTGTTATAATGCCGTTAAGATAAGCTCTGTTAATATGTCGGTTATATCTGCCGGATGCTGAGCTTTTTTTTAGATATCTTGAATATTGTTTACCTATGCTAATCATAATTAATAAACTCCTTGAGTTTTATAAAAACAAGGACAAAAAAATTTTTGCGCATTAGTAAAATAAAAAATCTCTAATTATAATAAAATTAGAGATTTTTTATTTTAAAATAATTTTGGTATAAATCTATATTTTACTTTTTCTGTATATTGCTGATATTCTGAATCTTTAATTAAATGTCGTTCTTCTGTAATTGCTCGAAGATAATAGATGTAAATCCAGCCAATAGTTCCTACTGAATATAATACTTTATCTAATATTGTTAAATCGCTTATAAAATAAAGAGGTATAGTTGTTAGGATTAGATAAAATATTTGCATAGAATAATTTGGGTGTCTTACAATATTATAAGGGAATTTGGTTACAATTCCACGATTGGTTAAGTTTCCTGCTTTTGTTCCAAGTCTTGCAATGGCAAGTAATGAGATAATGTTAATTAATAGTACTGATATATTTAGAAATAGTCTTAATCCTAAATTTGGTACCGGAATTAATTCTTCTGTATATGAGATGATAATTCTATTGGAAAGAATTGTAATTGGGTAATAACACATAATACAGGTAAGAACTCCAAGCGGTGTAGTGTCAACAGATTTTATTTTATTTTTGAATAAATCTAAATCTGTAAGGTAACTGATAGCAAGTATAATTGTTATAAACATAGTGATAAAATTAAGCCACATGTCAGCTGTATCATCAATATATTGAGCTATACCTTCGACTATTCCATTTGTTCCCGTGTATAAAACCGCTTGTGAAAACATTTCTCGCAAAAAACTGATATTGTAGTCTAAACTTGGAATATATTTGTTGCATAATTCTGTTACACATAAAACACCGAAAAAAGTTTTCATAAAAAGAATCATCATAGCTTGTTTTTCATTTTCAAACGGTTCAATATTTTTTAACCATTGTTCTATTGATTCATTTTTATTAAATTGTCTTTTTATATATTCAATTATTGCTATATTATGGGAGTGTAGAATAGATTTTGGTTTGAACTTTAGGAATATTGGATATGCAAATATAATATAGGCTATATAATATATAAAAAAGAATTTCATATAATTAAAACTTGTATTTTCTATATTTGAGCCTAATATCGGACAAAATATTATAAATAATAGGACAAATCCATATATAACTATTGATGCAATATAATGTTTTAATATATCTTTTTTTGTTACTTCTATTCTCTCTTCTTCCATACTCCCCCCGATTACATTTTATTTTAAATTTTTTTTAATTATATCATGATATTATAATTTGAACAATTATTGAAATTATGAAATTAAATATGATAAATATGGAAATTTACTTACACGAACGAAAATTCATGATGTAATATTGATAAGGAACAGTTGTTTAAATAGAATTTTAAATATACAATATAAATCAGATTTTGAACAAAGTTTATGAGAGCTAATTTCAAGTATTTTGAGTATGAATTACTTTACAAATTAACAAATATAAGATATGATAATAGGCGTATAGCTCTGGGTATAGGTGTTTTGTATGAAATGTAATAATTGTGGTTATGAATTACCTGATAATAAAATAAAAAACTGTCCTTCATGCGGTAGCAAGGTAAATAGAGATAAGTTTCCGGTTTGGGTTGCAGTTCTAATTGTTATAACTCTTTTGTTTATTCCACTTTTGTGTATTATTGGAGTTGTTGTAGCAATGACTATTCCAGCACTTATGAGTAATGTGGATTCTGTACGTAACAGGACTGTGTTTTTAAAAACATTATCATCTTTGAATCAGGCGATGGTTGTAAGTGAAGCAGTTAATGGTAAAACATTTAGTAATTTTGATGATGTCTGGAACAAATCTTTAAAGGAAAATTTAGTTGCTCAAGATATTGAAAATGGTATAAAATTGGCGGATTTAGTAGAAATCAAATATGAAAAATTATCTGATAAATGTTCTTTATCTCCAAAAGATGATTCTCAAATAGGTAAAAATTCAGCTTGTGCAATATTAACAATTGATGTTAATGGTTTTAATGCACCTCCTAATCGACGTAATGAAAATGTTACTTATCCGGATGATAGATTTGAAGTTTATTTATATAGTAATACAGTTATTGTTCCAAAGGACTCTTATGAGCATAAATTGTTGTATAAAAATGATTAGTTAAAGGTGTGTCTCAGATAACTTTCAACAAATTCATCAAGATTACCATCCATAACCTTTTCAACATCTGAAACTTCGTAACCTGTTCTATGGTCTTTGACCATTTTATACGGATGAAAAACATAGGAGCGTATTTGAGAACCAAAATTGATATCCGCGCTTTCACCTTTTAATTCTGAAAGTTTTTTCTCGTGTTCTGCTTCCTTTATTGCAAGAAGTTTTGACACTAGTATTTGCATTGCATATTCTTTATTTTGCAGCTGAGAACGTTCTTGTTGGCATTTTACGACTATCCCTGACGGTTTATGCAATATTCTTACCGCTGTTTCAACTTTATTGACGTTTTGTCCGCCGGCACCGCCGGAACGCATTGTTGTAATTTCTAAGTCTTCTGGAGGAATAGTTATTGATTTTTCAAAATTTTCTATAATTGGTGTAACTTCAACGGAGGCAAAGCTTGTTTGGCGTTTCCCGTTAGCGTTAAAAGGTGAAATCCTGACTAATCGATGAACTCCTTTTTCTGCTTTTGAATATCCGAAGGCATATTTACCGCTGATTTTTATTGTAGCTGATTTTATTCCGGCTTCTTCACCATCAAGTTTATCTAATAATTCTACTTTCCAATTTCTTGATTCAGCCCATCTTGAATACATTCTAAGAAGCATATTTGCCCAGTCTTGAGCATCAGTTCCTCCTGCTCCTGCGTTGATTGTTAAAATGGCATCTGCACTATCATATTCTCCAGAAAGCATTTGTTGAAGCTCAAATTGTTCAATTTCCTTTTCAATATTTTTGATTTCGCTGTAACTTAAAATTATAAGTTCTTTATCATTAAGTTCCAAGGATGTTTCGCTGTCTTCAATTACGCTATTCCAGTGATTTAATTTTTCAATAATATCCTTTTTTTCTTTTATTTCCTGACCTAATTTTGAAACTTTGCCGCTATCGGTCCAAATATTAGGGTCTTGCATTTGTTTTTCAAGGTTTTTTAATTCAAATTCTATTTCAGCAGGGTCAAAGGCACTCCTTGATTTTTTGAAATTTTGGTTTTATTAAATTTAATTCTTGCTTTAGTTCGGTATTCATATTAGCAATTTTATTATAAAAAATATTTGCTTGCAATTAGTATTGATATTGTATAATAAAAATATTAGAGAGTTTTATTAATGGATATTTTCAACTATTTAAAAACAATTTATCAAAGTAAAATTTCAATTTATAATCATGTTACCTTATTTTCTTTATTGGGTATTATGACAATTTCCTTGAATAGTTATCTGGCATTTCTTTTTGGTAATTTATTCGGAGATTTTTTAGGATTTGCTCCGTCCACTCAGTTTGAAATATTTTTAAATTTATTTGTTGGTTTGTCTATTATGTGTTTTTCGGTAGGTTATTATTATAAATATATAAATAATATGTTTAATAATAATTATGCGCTTCCGGAATTGACATTATCGGCATATATTGTTTTTTTTAGATGTATACCGTTATTTTTTGTTTGGTTTTTTTATCTTTTGGTATTATCATGCATTGGTTTTCTATTATTACCGTTTAATACCTTTTTATTTCACTTATTTTTTACTATTATATTATGTTTAATTCCTTTTATTGGACTAGTGTTTATTTCATTTTCGAAGGATTACAAATATCGAGCAGATTTATTTAATCCGTTTATTATATTGTGGATTTTAGATAAATCTTTAGGGTCAGTAATATTTTTAACTTGTAAAATTATAATTCTTGCTATACTGCCGGTTTTAGGTATATATACATTATTTAATTATGCAGCAGTAGCCGGTGATGTTATGTACAAGTTAGGATTGAGATTACTCGGGATATGTATCAGTGTTTATTGTTTTACGGTATTAAGTTATATATATACAATGGGTCTTGTAAAAATATCAAAAGAAAAATTGACACAGCTCTAAATATTAGAAATGATTAGCTTTTTACAATTGTAATTCTGTTGTCGTCTTTTATATCTATTGGTTTTGTTGAATTTTTTAATATTTTTTTGATACAGGTTGTTGCATCAAAAGCATATTTTGCAACTATTTTATCCGGTTGGTTTAAGATTTTGAAGCCGTCATTTCCTTGTGCACAGTAGTCATTTATAATTGTTTTATATATTTTATCTTCTCTAGGATTATCAATGTTTATAGGAATTTCTTTGCCTTTTTTATCAACAAAAGACATCGAGAGTATTTTTCCATTTGTATTAACTGTATATTTGATTCCTGAAGTATAAAAAATACCTGGTTTGTTAGCTATATTAACAAATGATTTTGCTGCTTGTTTTATTCCTTCAACAATTTCTTTTTCAGAATAATTCACTTCATACAGTTTATTTTTAAAAGGTAGAATATCTGCAAGGATTCGAGTGTCAACTTTTCCTTTTTCAAAGTAACCGCGGATATTTGATGATGGCAAAATTACTATATCTGCGTCTAAATCTTTTTTTATGCAATCTGCAATAAAATAGGCGTGTGGATTCGGTTCTATTAAATCATGTGATAAAGGTTGCGGAGCTGAATTAATGTATCCGTATGTTTCTTTTGTCCCGAATACTTTATCAAAAATATATTTTATTGGGGCGTTACGATTAAAATCTTTTGTATAACCTATATTATTTTGAACTTTTTTTATTACGCCATCTTGAGTGAATTCAATATTAAGTATTCCAAAGTTTTTTCCATCTCTTCCTGCTTGTGTTATTATAACCGGTTCCCCGTTTTTTGAATAAAATAAATTTTTACCCTCCTTAACGTCTAAAAGGAGATCATGAGAATGACCTCCTAATATTACATCTATGCCTTGAGTTTGGTTTGCAATTATTTTATCTAATACGTATCCCAAATGTGATAAAAGTATGATTTTATTTATTCCTTGTTGCTGGAGTTTATTTACTTCTGTTTGTATATCTTCAATAGTTTCCTTTGCTTTGTCTACAGTTATTTCTTTTTGTAAGGACCCTTCTTTTGAACGTTTATATAAGTCAATTGGAGATGTTCCTATAATTCCATATTTATGTCCGTTTATAGTTTGTATTGTAGATGGTTTTACTTTATGAAACCATGGACTTCCTGGATTTATTCTTATATTACTTGCAAGTAGGTTATAACTTATCTGTGGTAATATTGTATTTATATTTTGTTGCATATCATATTCGTGATTTCCTATAGCTGAGGATGTTATTCCAAGCTTTTTTTGAAACATAACCGCGAGTTGGTTTGTTTTAAAATCTTCACCAATCATAATATCACCTGATGATAGTTTAAGTGTATCTATATCAGGTTCTGCTTTATTTTTTGAATCAAAAGCATTAGCTGCTGTAACAGTGCGTTCCATGTTTATAGACTTGCCATGGTAATCGTTAATGTAAAAAATACTTGTTTTTACGCTGTTTGATTGAGTAATTGGATTTATCATCTCTTGATATGTCCCTTTAGCATGAAAACATATCAAGATTTTTTTTGACCATTTTGTTTCTTTTTTTTTACAATTTTTAAAAGTTTTTACTATTATGTAAATCGCATTATTTGTATTTGCCAGTGTTTTGTTAATTCGTCATATATTTCATTTACTTTGTCAATAACTTCAATTAATACAATACCATAATTAAGGCATTTATATTCTCCCATATCATGTAGCCCTATTCTAGTTTTAATATAGCAACCATATTGAGTTAGAATTTCTTGAAGTAATTGAGCTTCTTCTTTTCTATTTGCAACAGATATTCCTATTATTGTTGTCATCATATCCTCCTTGTGATGGTAGGATAATTTATTAGTACAAAAAAAATAATACCCAGGAAGGTATTATTTTTTATAAGGTTAAAATTTTGATATCCCTATTCAATATCAAGGTTATCATCGGCTTGAAGCTGTTTTTTTCTAATGTTATGCATAACTGCATCAACTAATAACTCATAGGATTTCATACTTTCGATATTTGGAAATTCCTGTTTGAGTTGGTTTCTGACCATTGCTTCCAGCTCTTGGTCGTCAGAAAGAGATTTTATATCCTCGACACCGCTTATAGCTTCTAAATAATCAGTGGTACTTTTGTCTAACTTATTTTTGTTTGAAAACGTAAGCCAGCGCAGTCTCGGGCTAATATTTTCTTTTAATTGTTTTACTATTTTTAAATTTTTAAATCGCTCAAACATGCGCTACCTCTTAGTTTTTTACCTTCTTGTACAATTTTAAAGTATCCTGAAAAAAATAATTGACTTTTTCATATTCTTTATTTACAAAATTTAACAAAATGTTTTGATTTTTAATTAAATTTTACTAAAATCAGTTAGATGTTCATATTTTTTTCTCAACAAAGTTAATAATGCAATTCTGTTGTTTTTAATATTTTCGTCTTTGTCCATAACAAGAACCTCTTCAAAAAAGTTAGTTACTGTTGGATTGAGCTCTTCTAATTCTGTTAGATATGTTTTATAGTCAACATTTTCTTTTATTTCAGTAATTTTATTATACAAAGTTTTTTCAATCTGTTCAACAAAATATTTTTCGTTAACATTTGAAGCTTCTGTATCTTTTAAGATTCTTGTTACTCTGTTGGCATTTTCAACCAATTGTGCTGAATTTAGATTAGAGACTATTTCAACTCTTTCAACATAATCAGAAATATCCGTTAATGGATTTTTCATTGAGCAGGCTTCAAGTATATTTTTATTATATTTATCAGATAATAATATAATCATTCTTTGTACAAAAAATTCATTAACTTCAGTTGCGCAATCTTTTTGTACAGGTAATAATTTAAGGGATTCTTTAATATATTTGTCAATATTAATTTTTAAATTTGCATCCAATATTGTTTTTATAACCCCTAGTGCTGCACGTCTTACACCTAGAGGATCAGATGAACCTGTTGGTTTTTTCCCTGCCGCAAAAACTGCACAAACAGTATCTATTTTATCTGCTATTCCAACAATTTGTCCTTCTATTCCTTTAGCTGTTTCAGATTCTGCATTTAATGGGAAGTAGTGTTCTTTTATTCCTTGAACGACTTTATTATTTTCTCCGGAAACTCTAGCATAATCGGAGCCGATAAATCCTTGTAATTCTGTAAATTCGAATACCAGATTTGTTGTTAAATCGGCTTTACACAGAAGTGCTGTACGTTCAATGTCCGAGGTTTCTATCTGCAAATCCTGTGCGATTAAAGTTGATAGTTTAATAAGTCTTTGGGTTTTATCAAACATTGTTCCCATACCTTTTTGGAATGTTACACCTTTTAAGGCTTCAACATATTCTATTAAAGGTTTTTTAGTATCTTCATTAAAGAAAAATACGGCATCATCAAGTCTGGCTTTGATTACACGAATATTGCCAGCCTTAATATTTTTAAATTCATTACCAATATAGTTTGTCATTGTAATAAATTTATTAATTAATTTCCCGTCTTTATGAAGTGCAAAATATCTTTGATGTACAGCCATTACAGTAACGGTTACTTCTTCCGGAATTTCAAGATATGCAGGATCAAATTCACAAATGACAGGAACAGGATATTCTGTAATAAAGGTTACTTCTTCAAGTAAATCATCTGTATAATATGGAGTAGCTCCGAGTTTTGCTGCTTCTTCCTTAGCTTTTTCTACAATAAGTTTTTTTCTTTCATTCTGGTCAACAATGACGCAAGCGTTCCTCATTGTTTCAATATAATCTTTTGGTTCTCCAATGATTACTTTTTGCTGAGCAAATCTATGTCCTCTTGTGTATATTGAAGATTCTTTATCAATAATTTTAATCTTTACTTCATCTTTATCTAATATAGAAACAATCCATTTTATCGGACGGGAGAATTTTTCGTCATTGTACCCCCATCTCATAAAATGAGAGCCTTGAAGTTTCATAAATATTGATGGAACATTTTCTTTTAATAGTTCGGCAATTGGTTTTCCTTTTATAATTATTTTTGCGTGTACATAATTATCTTCTAGATACAAATCTTCTTTTGAAAGATTGTTTTTTCTAGCAAATCCTTCTCCAGCTTTTGTAAGATTTCCGTTCTCATCGAAAGCTACATTTTTGATTGGTCCTTTAATAATTTTTTCTTCATCATCAGTTTTTGTTTCTAATCCGTCAACAATAACAGCAAGACGTCTTGGTGTTGCATAGACATTTATATCAGAAAATTTAACTTTGTTATCGTTTAAGAAAGTAGTAAAACCGGATTTTAATTGTTCAATTGCCTGTGGGATAAATTTATATGGCAGCTCTTCTGTTCCAACTTCTAATAAATATGTACTCATTTTATATCCTTTTATTCTCTAACATCCTTACGAAGATTATAGTAAAAGCACGTTTCAATGTAAACTATTGTTTAAATATTATTAAATATCCGCCTTTTAAAAAATATATATTTGTATCCTCTTTAATATTTTTGCTTTTTAGTAAGTTTTAATTCCATGTTTGCTTTTTTTATATCAAAATCAGGTTTCAGTTCAAAAGTTTTTTCATAATCGCCTTTTGATTTTTCTTCGTCTCCGAGATTTTTGTATATAAGGCTTCTTAAGTAGTATAAATCAGGAAGATCTTCCTTTAGGGCATTTTTAATGGCCGGGGCTGCATTTTGCAGTGCTTTTTCATAATCTTTGAGCGTATAATATAAGGAGGTTTTAAGTTTGTAGCCGTCAGGATTGTTTTTATCAAGTTCTGTAGCCTTATCAAGGTGTTTTAAAGCTTTTTTTAATTTTCCAATATTCATTTCTATCCAGGCTAAGTTTATAAAAGTTGTTGGATCTTCAGGTGCAATTTTAACAGCTTTTTGAGCAAGAGTTAATCCTTCTTCAATTTTATGCATTAAAAATAGCAGACGAGATTTATTTAAGTATGCTAGCGGGTTATCAGGGCAAAGTTCAATTACTTTATCATAATATCTTATTGCCAGTTTATATTTTTTTAATATGTCATAGCAATATGCTTTCCTGGCAAGAGTAAGAGCATAAAATTTTATATCATCATCGTCTTTGCAGTGACAGTGTTTGAGAATATAATTTGTATATTTTATTGCCTGTTGAAATTCTTTCATTTGACATTTTACAAATGTAATCATTTGATATATTCTTAAATTTTTGGGATATTTTATCAGGTAGCTGTTTAAAAGTTTTTCAAATTTTGGATAATTATCTTCATTAGTGTTCTTTTCGATAATATATTCAAGCCAGTATATATCAATTGATGGTAGTTCTTTTATCTCTTTTTCAAAAGTTTTAAAAAATTCATCATAATATTTTATAGCCAGTTTATCTTTTTTTAATAAATCATAGTAGAAGCCTTTTCTAAAAAGAGCATCAATTTTTATTTCGTCGTTGTCTTTGCAGTGTTTTAGAATGTAATTTGTATATTTTATTGCCTGTTGAAATTCTTTCATTTGACATTTTACATATGCAAGCATCTGATATATTCTTAAATCTTTCGGGTATTTTATCAGGTAGCCGTTTAAAAGTTTTTCAAATTTTGGATAATTATTTTCATTAGTGTTCTTTTCAATAATATATTTAAGCCAGAATATATCAATTGTCGGCAATTCTTTTATAGCTTTTTCAAAAGGTTCAAAAAATTCATCATACATTTTGTTGTTGAAGTAAAGCATTCCTAGCTCTTCAAATGAATCAACATCACCTAATTTTATTGCTTTCTTATAATCTGCTATTGCACCTTTTATATCTTCTATTTCCTCTTTTACTCTTGCCCTGTAGCTATATAAATATCCTGTATCCGGCTCAATACTTATTATTTTGTTATAGATTTCAATGAGTTTTTCCGGATTAATGTTTGGATAATCCAGATAGTAATAATCGCTAAGCTTAAAATAATTACGAATATTATTCGGTTCGTATTCTATTGCTTTATTTATATATTTAAAAATTTCCTGTTTTGTTTTTTCAAATAATTCAGTTTTTTTATGATAGTCAGGACACTTTTCTAATAAAATTTCAGCCATTAATATGTAGTATTTATATGGATTTTCAGGCAGATGAAATTCAAACATTCTTTCGGAAAAATATAATGCGTTGTCTATATCTTTAATATCAAGTGAGTATTTTGTCATTAAATAGATACTTTCAATACTGTCAGGATTTTTAATAAGTGTAAGCATACCTAATGACAAAGCTAAGAAGTCATATCTCATATTGGCGGCAACATTTGTTTTGTGCAAAAGCTCTTTTTCAGTGTATTTACCAAGATTATTGTAAATTTCGTTTACTTCTTCAAGCCAGATTTCGTATTTTTTATGCTTTTCGGGGTGCGTTGTGTATGATTTTAAATAACTTTGATAAGCTTTTTCATAATTCTTCTCGTTAAATAATTCTTTGAATTTACAATTCAGCATAATAATTTGTTGTTATTCCTCTGTTATTCTTTTGTAAAGACCCAGAAGCCTTTGTTGTTAGTGGTTGTTATGATTTTTTTAGGTTTTGTGTCTTTTTTTTCTGCCACGGAAAAATCTTCCACTTTTTTTTTTCGGCAATAACTGTTTTTTTAGGGCGATCTTCGTTAAATGCACTAGCCATCAGTGTCGTAGTATAAACTGGTGTTGTATGTGCATAATCAAATAAAATTATACCATTAACTTTCATTTTTCTTGTTTCATAAATTTGGCGTATTAAATCTTCAGGAGCTCCACCCATAAACGTTACAAATAATCCGGCAAGTAAATCTGTTTGTTCTGATTTTGAATTCATTACATCATTCATCATGGAGGTTAACATTTGAGAATCATAAGTTAAAAATAATGGTGTAAAACCGTCAACATAATTATTTATTGACCAGCTTCTCCAATCTTGCTGTTTTGAGGATAGAGCAGAAGCCAAGTCTGGGAAAATAACTGTACTTATATAGACATTATTTTCTTTACCTATTTTTCCTACTTTTTTGACAAATTCAGTAACACTGTTTCTTCTATATTGATTCCAATCATACCATAGAACATCTGACGTTGTTAAATCGATAGGATCTTTGCCAAATTGTTTTTTAAAGTCATTTCTAGCGTAGTCCGTGTATCCCCAAGAATCCATATCTGTTTTTGTAGTTGTTAGAGGGTATCTTATATAGTCAAGATTGATTCCATCAGGTTTGTATTCTGTAATTATTTCAGTGATGAGTTCAACTAAAAATTCTTGGACTTGTGGGTTTGCCGGATCAAGGAAATATCCGTTATGTTCAGAGGTGGATTTTGTTGCGTTTTGTTGGTTAGCATATCGTTTAGTTTTATTTCCCCAATCAGGTCGAACAGCAAGTATACTTGACGGATTGTGGTCGCTTGGTATATTTCCTACATAAAATGATTGAAACCAAACATGTATTTTCATATCCCTTTTGTGTGCTTCTTTTATCCATATAGCTAAAGGGTCTATGTTTTGGAATTTTTCGTATTGTACGGTAAAACCGTATTTATTCATTGTTTTGCTCGGGAAAATTGTTTTCCCATGAAAATATGTTTCTAAAAATATATTATTAAATCCATTAGCCTTTAAATTATCAAGAGTTGTGATGATTTGTTCTTCTGTAGTTTCAGTTGGTCTTAACCATACTCCTCTCAGCTCTTCTTTTATGTATGGAACAGATGTTTTTATGGCCATATTGGCTTCATCAATGGCTTCTTGAGTATATTGCTTTAGAATAACACTGTTCTTTTTTTCGTTTTCGGCTATTTTTAGATAATTTTCTGCAATTTGTATGTGCGAAGCAGGCAGACTATAATTATATTTTTCCATAGTGTTCTTATAGTAATCAATCATTGAATTTGCTTCTTCAATTTTTTTTCTTGCTTCATAAGTATAACTATCAGATGTGGTATAAACTGTTATTGTTTTGTTGAATATATCAACATAAACTTTTGAACCAACAGTAATATTTTGTCTAATCCAATTTTTAGCTATTCCATGTCCGCTGATAACAAGTCCGTCTTTAGGTATTGATGAATCGGCTCCACTGAGCGCAGTTACAGTATTTTCTTGAACAATTGCTTCTGTCCCGTATTCATTTGTTCCTGTATGGATTCCATAATTTGGGGTGTAAATTATAAGTTGATTTATACCCCTTCCTCCAGGAGAGTTGTTTATAAGTATTGGGTCAATAGCATTTACTTTAAATGTTACCTGTTTAAATATTACTTCTGAAGAATTTAATGTTAATGGTTCAAACGCATTAATTTCTGTTGTTTCATTTGCTTGTACCGGTGTAATAGCAAAAAACAATGTTAAAATTATTGTTATTATGCGTTTTAACTTCATTGTTACTTCCTTTTTATATTATAATATCCGGTATTTTGATATTTTAAAGCCTCTAATGCTCTGATTTTATCTGGGATTTTTGTATTATCCGGATTGACTAGATAAGCTTTTTTATAATATTGATTTGCTCTTAATAAGTCGCCAAGCTTTTCATATATTGTTCCCATTTTCAGTAGAATATCAAAATTTTCTTTCCAGCCGTTTTCGAATGCTATGTTATAAAAGTAAATTGCCCGTGTGTAGTCTCTTCTTTTATAGTAATATTCACCAAAATAATAATTTGTTTCTGCATTATTTTTGTCTATTTTTAAAGCCTGAAAAAAATATGCTTTTGCAAATTGGTTTTTATTTTCTAAATCATATACTCTGGCCAACTGAACTATAGGGTAAAGATTTTTTGGTTCAGCCTGGCTTAATATAAAATATTCGCCACTTGCTTTTTGCAGATAATTTTGTTTGAGTTTTGAGTCCATTTCATTCATTGCTTTATCGAAGTAGAAATCTGCCAATTTCCTAGTAGAATTTATGTCTATTTTTGAATAATCAATGAATGTATTATTGTATTGAATTTCTCCAAACTCAGCAGCTTTTGTTTGAGTATAAGTGCTCCCAAAAATTATGAAAGCACTTATTACTAAAACTAAATTTTTATAAATCTGTATATGATGGTGTTGTGTCTGTATCATGGTGGTAGAATGAATAATCTTCTGCTGCCGGATCTGTGTATACATACAATTTTCTCCAGAATCTTACAAATTTATTCTGTTTTTTGTATGCAGCTTCATCATCGGTATAGAATTCTTCACCGATGGCTCTGGCTTTACTAACATTAACCATTTCAGCTGTTTGAGTAGAGAATCCTTTGTTTCGAAGGTATTCTATACTTGTAGCTTCATCAACAGAAACAGCTGCTCCTGATTGAAGTTGTACTGTCATTGCTAATATTGCAATTAGTAATAATTTATTTTTCATAATCACCTCTTTTTATAAGATTATAGCCATTTTTTATGAATGTTGCAATTATATTATAAATTGTTTACAATAATTTTTCATATATTATTTGTATGATTTCATTATTACTTCTTCCAATTTATCCAGTAATTTATCTTCAGGAACTTTGGCAATAATTTCGCCTTTTTTGAATATGTATCCTTCATTTATGCCGCCTGCAATTCCAAAATCGGCATGTTTTGCTTCGCCCGGTCCGTTAACGGCACAACCCATAGTTGCAATTGTGATATTTTTATCTAAGTTTTTAAATTTGTCTTCAACTTTTTTTGCAAGATTTATCAAGTCTATTTGTGTTCTACCGCAGGTAGGGCAGGAAACAAAATTTACTCCTCTTTGTCTTAATTTTAAGCTTTTTAGTATTTCAAAACCTGCAAAAACTTCTTCTATAGGGTTTTCTGTAAGTGAAACTCGTATAGTGTCCCCTATCCCTTCTGCCAATAATGTTCCAAGACCGACAGATGATTTTATTAATCCGCTTTTCAATGTTCCTGCTTCTGTTATTCCTAAATGAAGAGGATAATCTGTTTTTTGAGCCATAAGTCGATATGCTTCGATTGTTGTCATAACATCCGAAGATTTTAATGATATTTTTATAAGATCGAAATCTAAATCTTCTAGTATTTTTATGTGCTTCATTGCGCTTTCTACCATCTTTTCGGATAGAGGAATATTTTTTTCGGTCAACTCTTTTTCTAAAGAACCTGCGTTAACCCCTATTCTAATTGGTATTTTTTGTTGTTTTGCAAGGTTAACAACTTTTTCAATATTTTCTTTTTTACCAATATTGCCCGGATTAAGTCTAAGTGCGGCAATTCCGTTATTTATACATTGTATAGCCAGTCTGTAATCAAAATGTATATCAGCTATTAGTGGAACTGGAGATAATTTAACAAGTTCTTTTATAGCTTCTGCTGCATCTTTGTTGAGGACAGCTAATCTTACAAGTTCACAGCCGGCATCATGTAGTTCTTTTATTTGTGTTATTGTTTGTTCAATATTACGAGTGTCTGTATTACACATAGATTGAACTGTTATCGGATTATTATTACCGATTTTTACATTTCCTATTAAAATTTCTTTTGATTTTCTTCTTTTTATCATAAAATAATTGTAGCACAATTATACAAAAGAGAGGGTAAAATTTATGAGAGTTGCTATATTATCAGATTTACATGCAAATGCACAGGCTTTAGAAGCTGTTATGAGTGATGTTGTTAATCAACAGTGTGAACATGTTTTCTGTTTGGGAGATATAGCTCTTGCAGGTCCGCAGCCTAAAGAAGTTACTGATTATGTTATGGCTCAGAATACTTGGACTGTTATTCAGGGTAATACGGATAAAATGATTGCTCAATACGGTCCTGAAGTTATTGAATTTTTGGAAGCTCAGTATCCAATTATGGCAAATGCTATTGCGGATGATGTATTGGCTCTTGATGATTCTCATAGGGCTTATTTAGAAGGATTACCTCCTCAATTAAGTTTAGATGTTGAAGGGTGTAGTGTTTTGCTTGTTCATGGGTCTCCAAGAGCAAATAATGAAGATATTTTACCAAATATGCCTATAGAAATTGTTGAAGAAATTATTGAAGGTACAACTGAAAAATTAATTTTATGCGGGCATACGCATGTCCCTTGTGCATATCAAACAAATACAGGACAAACTGTTGTAAATGTCGGAAGTGTAGGGCGTCCTATGACTGAAAAACCAAAGGCTTGTTATGCTATTGTTGATTTTTCTCAAGGTTCATTTGAAGTCAGACACAGATTTGTTGATTATGATAATGTATTAGCTGCACAACTTGTTTCACAAAGAGGTTTTGTAGGTGCTGATAGGTTGGCTGATTTATTATTGCACCCTATAGAACGACATATTTAGATTCATATTCTATAGAATGTATATATGTGTAGGTGCTCTTTTGTATAAAATTTTTATCTGATTTTATGTTAAACTGTTAATATGGAAGATTTAGATTCTAGCTTAAATAATTTAAGATTAAGGTATAAAAAAATTTTTTTGAAAGTAGCACAGGATTTACACAGATATATTTATAGTTTAAAACCTGAAAATTTATCCGGTGAGATTTTTGATACCTATAATGAGAATTCTTCCGGTGATAAATGGCAAAAATCTGTACTGAAGTTTTTAAATACAGATATTAAGGCTAAAATTTTACAAAAAATCAAAGATATATCAACTCAAAGAAAAGACTTTTCCTGTTCCGGGTGTGGTATTTGTTGTCGTTTGGCGTGTAGTGAATTTTCTTTTGAACAGTTACAACTGAAAGCTCAAAATGGTGATAATTTTGCGAAACAATTCATTCAAATTTTTGTTCCTTACGGCTCGTCTAGTGAACCTGAAAATTTATTCCCACAATATGTACAAATGCTTAAAAAAGTCGAGGATGGCGGATATTATTTTTATCATTGTCCAAAGGTAACAGATGATAATAGATGTCCTGATTATGAAAATAGACCTCAGATATGTAGGGATTTTCCTGATAATCCTGTGGCTTTTTTACCTCCTAACTGTGGATATGGTAAATGGAAAAGTAATACTGAGGATGCTTACTTAGAACTAAATGCAATTGCAGAAATTGCAAATTTTTATAAAAACAGGTTAAAAAGGATTGAAGAATAAATGAATATTTTGTCTGGACTTAATTTAAAAGAAATAGAACAAATTACAGATAGTTTAGGAGCTACAAAATTTCGAGCTCGACAAATTCATAATTGGATTTATTTAAAATCAGTTAAAGAAATTGATGAAATGACAGATTTGTCAATAAAATTTCGAGAAGAATTGAAAAAAGTTGCTATTGTTACAAATATAAAAATTAAAGTTAAACAGGTAAGCTCTGATGGTACTATAAAATATCTCCTTGAATTTCCTGATGGAGAATGCGTTGAAACGGTTCTTATGCGTTTTGATAACAGGTCAAATTTGACTGCTTGTGTAAGTTCACAGGTTGGATGTGCGGTTAATTGTAGTTTTTGCGCAACGGGTAAACGTGGGTTTATAAGAAATCTTACATATAAAGAAATTATTGAGCAGGTTTTGACTATTCAACGCGATACGGGATTAAAAGTTACAAATGTTGTATTTATGGGGCAAGGAGAACCTTTGTTGAATTTGGATAATGTGTTAAAAGCTATGGAAATTTTTAATGAAAATTTTCAGATTGGAGCTCGTCGATTAACCATTTCAACATCCGGTATTATTCCGAAAATAAAAGAACTTGCTGATATAGGATTGCAATCAACACTTGCTTTATCTTTACATGCTTCAAATCACTCTGTTAGGAGTAAATTGATGCAAATAGAGGATAAATATCCTATGGATGAACTTCATAATGCATTAAAATATTATATTGATAAGACCGGAAGAAGAATTACTATTGAATATTTACTGATAAAGGGTTTGAACGATACAGTGGAGGCTGCTAAGGAGCTAGCATATTATTTAAAAGATATTAAATGTAATATTAATTTAATTCCATATAATCCTACAGAGAAAAACGATTATGAACGACCTTCAAATAATTCGATAATGAAGTTTAAGGCGTTAATGGAGCATTCTGGAAAAAAGGTAACTGTACGTTTAGAACGTGGTGCGGATATTGATGCTGCTTGCGGGCAACTCAGGGGTAAAGTGGATTAAAATTATAGATTTAATTTTTTCAAAAGTTTTACTTGGATTCAAATATTATATATTTTATTTTTTTGAATATACTGGAATTTGAATTTCAAATGTCGTTTGTTGTCTGTTTGATTTGATAAGTTTTATGCTGCTATTTTGTTCATCGAGGTATTTTTTGCAAATATTTAAACCTAATCCACAACCTGTTTTTTTGGTAGTATATCCTTGTGTGAAAATGTCTGTTTGTTTTTCTTTTGGAATCGGTTTGCCGTTATTTGAAATTTTCAAAATGGCTTTACCTTCTTTAATTTCTCCAAGAACTTCTATTTCACCTTTTCCTTCTATCGATTCAATACCGTTTTTTATAATATTTACCAGGCAGGCGAGGAGTTTATTTTCGTCTATGAAAATATAATCTGTATTTTTAATAAAAATCTCATAATTTATGTTTTTTTCACCGGTGTAGGCTTTTGAAAGTTGAATACCTCTTTGAATAATTGTTTCAAAATCTATGATTTGAGGGGTATTATTGTTAAGAGATTTTAAATCCAGGATGTTTGCACTTATTATTTGAATGGATTTTTGAATACAATCCAGAGCATTGTCTATAGATTGATTTTCAATACCTGATTTTTGTAAATTTTTCTTTATTATTTGTGAATACATATCACAAATTGATAGATGATTCCTTATTTCGTGAGAAACACATCTTATTTGTAGATTTATATTTTCATCAGTAAGTTGGTTAGTCATAATTTAGCCTCGCTAGTTTAGTAAAAATAAGGGTTCGGCTTTGGTTAGCAGAACCCTTAATATATATTGTGTGTCAGAATTTTATACTGAAGTCATTGCTGTAGATTTACTTGGCTTAAATCCATGAGTTAATGCATATAATACAGCATTTGTTCTGTCGTTAACCTGTAGTTTTTGGAATATATTATTTACATGAGTTTTAACAGTAGTTTCTGATATAATTAGTTTTCCTGCAATACTCTTGTAGTTAATACCTTCGGTTAAAAGTTCAAGGACTTCATTTTCTCTCATTGTTAAACTTGCAAGAAGATTTTCTCCTTCTGTTGCTTTTGCAGCTTCTTCTTTTGATGTTGTTTGGAAGTATTCAAAAAATCTTGTAGCAAGTACTGAAGGTAGGTAAATTTTTCCAGAAGCCACTTCTTCTATTGCATCTATAAGTTTTACTGAGGCCATTGTTTTTAGAACATAACCTTTTGCACCTAATTTCATTGCTCTGTATATCAAGTCAGAGTCATCATATCCGCTTAGAGCTATAATTTTAGTTTGTAGATTTAGTTTATTAATGGTTTGAATTGTTTGTAAGCCATCTTTTTCCGGCATATTAATATCCATTAAGACTATATCAGGGTGATATTTTTTGATTAGATTAATTCCAAGGTTTGCGCTTGTTGTAGTTCCAACTACTTCATAGCTGCTTTCAAGGTTGATTAATTCCTTGATTCCTCTCAAGTGATTCGCATTATCATCTATTAGTAATACTCTCAACTTTTTGTTAAATTCTCTCATCATTTATTCCCCCGTGTTATTAATTGCTCTCTACACTTTATATACTAATCTTTTTAGATGGTTTTTAAATCCATGTACTGATTGATAATTGTGTGGAGCAAGGTTGAAGGTTGTATCTAAATCTTTTGATGTATAAAAAATCTCAATCATGCTCTACATCATGATTTCGCCGCATGGTTGAGATTTTTGTCAGTCAAATTTTTAATAATTTAGTCAGAGTATTTCTTTAAGAATTAAATACGTCAAATATATGGGGTTTTTTTATATTAGATAAATTTAGTGTTGTATTGTTTATTCCCCAAGTAGAATATTGTCAATCAATCTTACACCTCCAACTTTGCAGGCTATAAAAACTCGTGTATTGTCGTCTGCTTGTTTTATTTCTTCGAGGTTTTCTTGATTCAAAAACTCAAGGTACTCTAATTCGTGGTGTTCATTTAAGAAATTGTAGGAAGTTTCCTTGAGGGCTTCTATGTCAGTGATTCCTTTTTTGTAGCACTGTTTAATATTATTGAGTATTCTGCTTAATACCAGAGCTTGTTGTTTATCTTCTTCTGAAAGGTATTTATTGCGTGAACTTAGTGCAAGTCCTGATTCTTCCCTAACTATTGGGCAAGGAATTATTTGAACAGGAATATTTAAATCGTTAACCATTTTTTTGATGATAATTAGTTGTTGAGCATCTTTTTGTCCAAAAAATGCAAAGTCAGGTTGAACAATATTAAATAATTTATTAACTACAGTGCATACTCCGTCGAAATGCCCGACTCTGCTTTTTCCGCATAATTTATTTACATAGAAAAATGGAGGAACGACATAGGTCAAAAAATCATTTGTTCTCATTTGTGATTGACCATACATTTCAGTTGGTGTCGGGGCAAAGATGATATTAACCCCCGCCTCTTCGCATAATTTTTTATCTGCTTCTAGAGTTCGCGGATATTTATCTAAATCTTCTCCGGGGCAAAATTGAATTGGATTTACAAATATTGAAACTACAACTTTATCGCATTTTTCGACTGCTTTTTTTATAAGGCTTAAATGTCCATTGTGTAGAGCTCCCATTGTAGGTACAAGTCCTATTGTAAATCCTTGTCTTTTCCAGTCTTTTACTATTTCTCTTATTTCAGTTATTGTATGTAGTAACATTTATCTCACCTCTCGCGCTGATTATATCACAAAATTTTTTTGCTTTTAAAATTTGAATTCTTTTTTCTTTTGTGCGTATAAATCTTCGTAATAATTAGTATTTTTATAAAATTTTTTTTGTTGAATATCCGGACATTTGAGTTTTACTTTTTTGTATTCTTGTTCAAAAAATGTTTGCTGTTTCAGTTTTCTATAAATATGAGCTTTTATTGTATGGTCTAGGCAGGAAGTTTTTCTATTATCTGTTTTAATTGATTGATTTATTATATTTAGTGCAGTGTTATAATCTTTTTTTAATATGTAATTAATTGCCACATTTTGCATTAAGTTTGAGTCTGTGCACATTTTGATGGCTTTTTGTCTATCGCCTTTAAATGAGTATAGTAGGCAAAGTGTTGCTAAAGTATATTTATTATTTTTGTTTTTTAGTGATTTTTCAAAAGCAATAATAGCTTTTTCGCCTTCAAATTTGGTCATATAGTATGCGCCCAGTTCTGTTTGCATAAAATTTTTTACAGAAGGGATAATTGAAACTGTAATTGCTGATTTATGTAATATTTCTGCATTTTTGTCTTGTGAAGAATATGCTAAGCCTAGAAGCCAAAAAGGGAGCCCTAAGTATAAAATAAATGTAGAAATTATTAAGATTCCTAAATTTAGCGGCGTAATTTTTATTTGTTTAACTTTGATGAAGCTTATGCTATATAGTATCACTATGGATAAAATTATTATTAAGGCTACAACAGAAAGCAAAAACATTACAACCGTTGTTAGAAATAAATCATTTTGAATCATAATTTTCTTTCTTTGATGTTAAAACACTTCATTTTCGGATGGAAAGTTTCCATTTTTCACGTCTTCGTTAAATCTTTTTGCACAATCACAAATCAAAGATTTCATATCTCCGTATTTACGTGCAAACTTTGGAGTAAAATCTGAAAATTTACCGAATAAATCATCCGATACTAAAACCTGAGCATCGCAATATTTTCCTGCTCCGCATGAAATTGTAGGAACTTGGACATTTTCTGTTATAAATTTGCCGCATTCTTGTGGAACCATTTCCAAAACTATTGAAAAAACTCCGGCTTTTTCAAGTTGTTTTGCCTGATATAATATCTTTTCTGAGGCCTCTTGATTTTTACCTTGAATTCTGTATCCTCCAAGAGTGTTCAAAAATTGCGGGGTAAATCCTAAATGCCCCATAACCGGAATTCCTGAATCAGTACATCTTTTTATTACTTCCAGAATATAATCATTATATCCTTCTATTTTTACTCCGTTGGCACCATATTTAATCATATTACCACAATTCAATATCGCAGTAGATATATCGGTATGATAACTCATAAATGGCATATCAGTAATAACCATTGCCGTTTCAACACCTTTAGCAACGGCTTTGGTAAAAATAGACATTTCTTCTATTCCTATGGCATTTGTATTTTTATACCCTAAAGCTACCATAGCAAGGCTATCTCCGATTAGAATTATATCAATACCGGCTTGGTCAAGATATTTTGCTGTTGAGTAGTCATAAGCTGTTAATACTGAGAATTTTTCTTTAGATTCTTTATATTTTTGTAGCGTTTTAACAGTTATTTTTTTTGCCATAGTGATAAATCCTTAGTATAATTATTTGAAAAATCCACTGGATTTTTTTTGTTGTTTTCTAAACCAATAATAAACGGCTCTTGCCACTCTGTTAGAACTATGTCTTACTAGTCCTTCTTTACTATTTTCAATAAGTTTTTTTGCAACAATTTTAATACCCATTTTTCGTATTTCTTGAGTATCTATTTTTACTGGGTAGGAACCGGATTTTTGATATTTATCTGCCATGTTTTCTGGTAAATAATTATTAACTAGAACAGCATCAACAATTTTATTTGAACCTGCATGTTTTATTAATGCTTTTAGGTGGTCTGAGACTGTATAATTATCAGTTTCTCCAGGTTGGGTCATAATATTACATACATATATTTTTTTAGCTTTTGATTTTGCAATTTCTTCTGAGATTTCTTTTATTAGAAGATTTGGAATAACACTTGTATAAAGGCTTCCAGGTCCAAGTATTATTAACTCTGCGCCTCTAATTGCTTGAATAACATCTTCCAGAGCTTTACAGTTAGCCGGTTCAGTGTATAGCTGCTTTATTTTGCCGTGAGCTTCCGGAATTGTTGATTCTCCATGAATTATCCTGCCGTCTTCCATTTCAGCAACAAGCTTCATATCATCTAATGTTGAAGGTAGAACACGACCTCTAATTGATAAAACGTTAGAAGATGCTCGTACTGCTGAAACCATATCTCCGGTAATTGCACACAGAGCTGTAATAAAAAGGTTTCCAAAACTATGACCTTCAAGGCCTTCACCATTGTCAAATCTGTATTTAAACAGTTTATTAACTAAATCTTCATCATCGGCTAATGCAGTAATACAATGTCTAATATCTCCTGGAGGCAAAATACCCATGGATTCTCTCAATCTGCCTGAACTTCCTCCGTCATCACCTACTGTAACTACTGCGGTTAAATTGTTAGTTATATTTTTTACTCCGCTTAATAACATTGATAGTCCTGTTCCGCCTCCAACAGCTACTATCCGCGGACCTCTGTTTAGTTTTCTTCTTCTGTATAAATTTTCTAGTAAAACATCATTATTTCTGTCATCTTCCATATCAAGAATTGACAAGTTTGTTTTTTGCCAGCCTTTAAAAAATACAGCGGCTCCAAGCATAACTATACCGAATGCAAGCCATTCTGTTGATATTTTTGTTGCAATTTTACTGATAAACTGCATAGTATTCCAAATTGGCTGTAAATCAAATAAAATTAAAATTCCTACAGTCATCATGGCTGCACCTACGAATATAAGAGCAAACCATCTTTTTACCTGAAGTCCTGGAATTAACCATCCGGCTTGTTTTGGTATTTTTATTTTCTTAATCATACTTATCCCTTTTATAATTAATTTCTTAATAAATTATTCTACCCATCCTGATTTTTGTGCATTTTTATAATTGTAAGGCACAGGTTCAATAATTTCTCTAGCCTGGCTAATTAATTCTTTCGCATTTGCTAATTTATTTGAAAAATGGATAGAATCTGCTCGTACTATTGTTTTTCCCCCAATATTATTTGTAACTTGGGAATTTTGTAGTAAATCTTTTAATCTTTGAATAGATATTGATGTGTTTTCTAAATCTCTGGCGCTAAAATTAATATTTCCAAATTCATCATAAATTTTTTCAAGATGTACTTCATGTGCAACTTGAATATTTTCTTCTTCTCCGATTTGAGCAAGGTTTTCTCCTGTAGCGCCGTAATATATTAGCCATTTTGAACATTTTTTTATGGCTTTTGCAATTGTTCTTGAAAATTCTAAATCTTCACAGGCTTGACGATACATTGCTCCATGTGGTCTTACGTGTTCGATTTCCATACTATAAGCTTTTGCAAATGTCATAATTGCCCCTACTTGATACATAACAAGGGCTTCAAGTTCATCATTATCTAATTCCATTTGGCGGTATCCAAAGCCTTGAATATCATCAAATCCTATGTGAGCACCAATTACAACATTTTTTTGTTTAGCTTGAAGAAGTGCTTCTTTTATTGTTAGCGGGTCTCCGGCATGAAATCCGCAAGAGATATTAACAGAGCTAACATAATCTAATAATCTGTATTCAGAACTGTTTTTATATATTCCGAAGCTTTGGGCTAAATCGCAATTAAAATCTATATTTTTTATTGATTTTCTCTCTAAAACATTTTGCATAAATATATCTCACTAATCTTTATATCCTAGTTAATTATACACCATAAAGATAATAAATCTATTTCTTTATATATTTTTAACAAATTTTGGTAAGTCGTCTGTAAGATATTATGGCATTATTTATTTGACTCGTAATTTATTTATGGTGTAGAATCAATATATGGCAAAGGTATCAATAATTGTTCCTGTTTATAATGTTGAGAATTATCTGGCGATGTGTCTAGATTCACTTACCTGTCAGACGTTTAGTGATATTGAGATAATTTGTGTAAATGACGGTTCAAGTGATGAGTCTTTAAATATTTTAGAGCATTATAAGAAGTTTGATTCAAGAATAAAAATTATAAATAAGGCTAATGGCGGGTTGTCTTCAGCAAGAAATGAAGGTATGGCTTCAGCGGAAGG
The DNA here is from genome assembly GCA_928722015.1 of Candidatus Gastranaerophilales bacterium. Taxonomy (GTDB): domain Bacteria; phylum Cyanobacteriota; class Vampirovibrionia; order Gastranaerophilales; family Gastranaerophilaceae; genus Zag111. The sequence goes on from CAKMWI010000010.1 coordinate 62,856, forward strand.
AAAGTATATTTTATTTGTTGATTCTGATGACTGGATTTCTTCAAATGCTGTTGAAGTTTTATATAATAATGCTGAGAAAAATAATACGGATATGGTTATTTTTGATTATGTTCGGAATGATGTTATATTAACTATAAAGCAATATAGTGATAAATATATAAATAACGTTTTTAATATTGAAACAATGGATGTTTTTTCTTATAAACTTATTCCGGTTTCAGCTTGGTCTAAATTTTATCGGACAGATTTTATAAAAGATAAAATATTATTTTATGAAGATATGATATTTGAAGATGTCCCGTTCTGGGCTGCTGTTTATTCTCAAGCAAGAAGAATAACTTATTTTCCTGAACCTTTCTATTTTTATAGAGAAGGTAGAACCGGTTCAATTATGTCAAATAAAGGCGAAAAAGTATTTGATGTTATAAAGGCTTACGACAGGGTGGAGTCTATATTAAAAAGTTCAGGCTACTGGAATAGATGCAAATATGCTGTAGATATGTTGATGATGTTAGATTTTTTTAGTAAATTTCGAACATTAGATTCAAGTTTACGAGAAAAATTTTTCTATTTGGTAAAATCTTTACACAAAGAAATTAGCTATGAATATTATAAAAATTCTGACCTTGAAAATTTTGAGAAAAATGCATTAGAAATTTTTAAAGCGTGGAATAATTTGTCTTATGATGAGTTTATAAATAAATTTGCAGGAATGAGGAATAATGTATAAAGAACCAAAGATTTCGGTAATTGTTCCGGTATATAATAAATGTGAATATTTAGAAAAATGTTTGGCCTCTTTATGTTGTCAAACTTATTCCAATTTGGAAATAATATGTATAGATGACGGGTCTACTGATGGCAGTTTTGATATTTTAGATAGATATAAAAAATCTGATGATAGATTTATAGTTATAAGACAAGAAAATTGTGGAGTCAGTGTTGCAAGAAATAAAGCATTGAGTATTGCTCAGGGAAATTATATTTCATTTATAGATGCAGATGATTGGGTATTTTTAACTTTATATAAAACTTTTATTGAATACTGGAAGAAATATCAGGATTTGGATATTTATGTGTTTAACGCATCGTCATATATCGAAGGGCAAAATGACTTAGTTCCGAGAGTGTTTTTTGAAACATCAGATTGGTCTAATCATTTGTCAAGATACACAATACATTCATTTGATGATTGTATGCGGCCTTTTTCAAGAAATTTGTCTGCGGCAAATAAAATATATCGGAAAGAATTTTTGAATAAACACAATATAAAATTCCCTGAGGGATTAAAATATGAAGATCAGGTATTTTGCCTGTTTTCGTTTTTAAACGCTCGTTCAATTATGATAAACGATAATATTTTTTATAGATATCGAAATATGATATCTTCATCGGCAACTTTAGAAGTTACCAAAAAAGTTTTTGATATATTTAAAATTGTAGATTTGGTTGAAGCTGAGATTTATAGGTTAAATTTATATGATAAATATAAGTACGCATTATTTCAGTATAAATTTAATATTTATTCTTCTTATTATCAGTATTGTCCTGAGGAGTTTAAATTTGATTATTATACAAAGATGAAGGCACTATTGCTGGAAGCTAAGAATAAAGATTTGAATCCTCAAATATATACAAAATTAAAAAATTATGAAACTTGCAGTCTGGTTATTGAGAATTCATTTCAGAAATTTGATGCTCAATTTCGGACTAAATAATGTATAATTGAAGAACTATCTTTAGAATTATTTTTTTCTTTTTTCTAATTCTTAAGAATTAATAATTTTTTCTTATAAAACACTTGTATTTTTATAAAAACAACTGTATAATATACTTAGGATATATAGTATTTCAGATTGTTAAATTTACCCATAAAAAAGTAAAGTTGGAAATGTATATTGTCGATGGAAATAGTATCGATAATAGTGAAAAGAGGATGATGTATATGAAATGTGTTGGATGTAGTTCAAGACCTGCATATAGCTTGAGGTTTCAAAACACTAAAGGCTCAGTAAGAGCTATAATTGCAGCATCATTAGCAGCTTTGAGTATGAATGGGGTATATGCAAGTAATTTGGCTCCTGTACCGCAGACTGTACAAAGTAATACAAATTCAAATATAGATAGTTCTTCTGTGCAAAATATAAAAACAGAAGGTAATGCTTATACTTTAACAAAATTACAAGAAGGAGGCAGTAAGCCTTCCGGAGATAATATTGTTACTAAATTTGTTTATAATTCGCAAACGGGTGTTATGACTCCTGTTTATTACCGTATGGATTTAAAACAGACAGCTTATGGAAAAGGTGATACAACTAAGTATTATGGCTGGACTAATTCCGATAATGGAAACAAAACATTTGGCGAAGTTCCTCAGGCTGATGCAGATATTGAATTTAGTTATAATACTCCATCTTCTTTGCAGGAACGAGTAGATTACAGTTCTACAAAAATTGATAAAATTTCAGGAGATTTTGTTGGTCAGTCCTTTACTAATGGAGGGGCTATCAATCTTAATAGAGCAGAAGTTAATGAAATCACTGCTAATTTTATTAATAATACTGCTGTAGAATCAGCTGGTGCAATATATAATTATGATTCTTCTGATTCTCCAAAAGGTATTTCTGCTATTGCCGGAAATTTTGTTGGTAATAATGTTCAAAATTCAAATGGTTATAGTGGTACAGGTGGAGCAATATATAATAATAATAAAATCGGTTCTATAAAAGGGGATTTCATCGGTAACTATGTCAAGGCTGATTCACAGGCAATTGGTGGTGCTATTGCGAATTGGAACGGGTATTATGGTGGCAGTATTGGAAACATAGTTGGAGATTTTATAGGTAACTATACGGAATCAAAATACTCTAGTTATGGTGGAGCGTTAGCAAATCGAGGGTTAAAAGGTAAAAATTCAAATATTTCCGGCGTTACAGGTAATTTTATAGGTAATCATTCAACAACCGTGGATAATGGTAAAGCTTTGGGTGGCGCTATTTATAATTTATACGGTAATATAACTGGGCTCAATGGTAATTTTATTGGTAATTATGCTCAAGGTGAAGTTGCACAAGGTGGTGCAATATATAATTATAGTAGTACCATATCAAATATTACAGGTGATTTTATAAATAATTATGCTTCCGGTATTGATGGCGCGCAAGGAGGCGCTATTTATAATAATGTAGGTACAATATTGGGGCAGGATACACCGTTAGATAAAGTTGTAGAGCTATGCTCACAAACAGCAATAAATGTTGATACCGGAGAAACGATTACTGTATATTGGCTTGCCAATACCGAAGGAAGTGATATTTCTATCAATAGTCTATCTGATTTAATAGCTCAAGGTTATAAACTAGTTGATAGTAATTATGAAGATATGTTTCTTTCTGATGAAGAGTGGGACAGTGTTCAGTCCAATTTAGAAACAGCTATCTCTTCAGGATTTTTAACGACTGATAATCCTGCTCAAGGATTATCGCAAGATAATTTTGTAAAATATCTTGGAATTGAAGGTGATTTTATTGGCAATCATGCTATAGCTAAAAATGGTTCTGCTGAGGGCGGCGCTGTTTATACTTCAATGTACCAGATGGGGCCTTTAGCTGGAGATTTTATTGCTAACTATGCAAATGGTAAAATCGCAAGAGGCGGAGCTATATATAATTATGGCACATCTATAGCCGGAATTGAAGGTGATTTTATTGGAAATTATGTTTCCGGTGAAAATGAGGCTCTAGGTGGCGCTATTGCAAATTTAATGCCAAATGGTACGCACGAGTATTCATTAGCTAACTCAAGTTCAATAAATTATATAAAAGGTGATTTTGTTAATAACCATGCAGAAACAATTAATGGTAGTGCTTTTGGTGGTGCAATTACAAATGCAGGAGGATATGATAGTTATTATCGGTTGGGTACTCCTGTTATAGGGAAACTATCCGGAAATTTTGTAGGGAACTATGTAAAATCAGAAAATGGTTCTGCTGCAGGAGGTGCTATATACAATAATGTTGCAAGAATAGATAATATTGAAAATTCATCATTTATTAATAACTATGCAATTTCAAAAAATGGTAGTGCAAAAGGTGGTGCTATATATTCCGGTAACGATTTGAATATTTCAGCTAAAGACGGTTATACTTCTGTATTTTCAGGTAACTATGTTGAAAACAATGGTAAACGCGAATCAAATGCTATTTTTATGGACTCTGCTATAGAAAAAACTACATACGGTACAAAATTTAAACCTACAAATTTAACTCTTTCTGCAACTGATAACGGGGCTATCATTATGAATGATAAGATTTCAGGACAGAATGTTAGTACAACAAAAGCAGAAGAAATAAATACAGATACTCAGTATTCAGTTCATTTGGAGGGTGATAAAACAGGTACAATTCAATTAAATAATGATGTTGATGCTATCAATGGTGATGGAACAAAAGGTTCTGTAAATATTGATTTATCAGATGTAACCTTGCATTTAGGTGTAAGAGATAACGTTATTGATAATAATAATCTGGTATTAAATTCCGGAACTTTAAATATGGTCAATAATCAGGTTGGAGTTGCCGCATTGAATAGTCTAGCTGTTCATGGGGATACTAATATGGTAGCTGATGTTGATCTTGCCAATCAAACAATGGATAGAATTACTGCAAATGAATATGGTGAACATAAGGGTAATATTAATGTAGTTGGAATGAATTTATTATCAGATGCTCCTGCTGGTCGTGATGTTACTGATATTTATTTTGCACAGACCGGTCTAAAAGATTATGTAAATAATGGCACAGGTGAGTTGCCTGATGGATACCAAACAACTGCGTATACTCCGATATATAAATACAATGTAATGTATGATAATCGTGAGGACGGCGGTTACTTTACTTTTACCAGAGGTGCAGGTTCTGCCGGGGGAGGAAATCCTTCAGAAATTTATAACCCGGCTATTTTATCTTCTCCTGTAGCAGCTCAGGCTGGAGCTTATGCTGCTCAAAATGCGGCCTTTTCTTATGCCTTTGCGCATGCAGATGCTTTTATGCCGTTACCTTCAGCAGATAGGTTTGCCTTAAGACATGCAAATCAATATGCTATTGCATCCTATGACAATTTGTCAATGCAAATGAATGATTTACATGAAAAAGGAATGTGGGTTAGACCTTATACTAGTTTTGAAAGCATTCCTTTAAAAAATGGTCCGGATGTTGATACAATAACCTATGGAACTTTAATAGGCGGTGATAGTGATTTTAAAGAATTAAAACATGGTTGGGGAACTGTATTTACCGGATATGTTGGGTATAATGGTTCTAGTCAACACTATAGCGGTGTGGATACATATCAAAATGGCGGTTTGCTTGGTGCAACTCAAACATTTTATAAAGGGAATTTCTTTACGGCATTAACAGCTAGTGTAGGTGCAAGTGCGGGAGAAAGTCATAATATGTATGGCACAGATAACTTTGCAATGCTGATGGCTGGAGTTGCTTCAAAGAGCGGTTATAATCTTGAATTTAAGGATGGTAGATTTATCATTCAACCAAGTTTAATGTTATCATATAGTTTTATTAATACATTTGATTATAAGACTGCAAGTGGTGTTAATATGGATAGCGATCCAATGCATGCACTTCAAATAAATCCTAATGTTAAGTTTATTGCAAATTTAAAAAACGGGTGGCAGCCTTATGCAAGCGTTGGCATGGTATGGAATTTACTTGATGGAACGAATGTAAGAGCTAATACTGTAAGGTTGCCTGAAATGAGTATAAAGCCTTATGTTGAGTATGGTGTTGGTATACAGAAACGATGGAAAGATAAATACACAGGCTTTTTACAGGCTATGGTTCGCAATGGCGGTCGAAATGGTGTAGCTCTAACTGGAGGTTTCCGTTGGTCTTTAGGTAAAGAGGGAAAACCTGTAGAAAAAGTTCAGAATATCGAAAAGAAACCAACAACTTTAAGGTTGAGTTGTATGGATAATAATTCATCTTCAGTTGATACTGTATCTCAGGATAAGTATATTATTAAACAATTAAATCCATCAGCAAAGACAGCTTTGCAAAGTGGTAGAAAAATAATTAAACAATTGTCTCCAGCTCAACGAACAGCCCTTGGGGTAAAACCTCAAAATACGACTATGACTACAAGTCTTGGAGTTTATAAGTCATTGTAAAGTATGTGTAATAAAAAGCCGGAATTAAGAATTCTTAATTCCGGCTTTTTATTAACAAAATTTAAATTAAGCATTAGCTGTAAGTTTTTTAACAGCAAGAGCTAATCTTGATTTCTTTCTTGAAGCTGTATTTTTGTGTAAAATTCCCTTTACAACAGCTTTATCGCATAATTGATATACTCTTGAAATTGCAGAATTTAAAGCTTCTTTATCATCGCCAGATGCTAATTCCAATGCTTTTTTGATAGCAGTTTTGATTGAAGTTTTGAATGCTACATTTCTTTGTCTGTTTGCTTCAGCTATTAATACTCTTTTTTTAGCAGATTTAATATTTGCCATAATTTAAATTACCTTTCCTTTTAACTTTGTGCAATTAATGACTTTGCACGTATTCGTTTGAGGATGTGAGTACTTTAATTAATATCAAATAATAAATTTTTTGCAAGTCTTTATTCTTATTTTTTTAATACTAATTGGTAGTATACATAAGCAATGAATAAAATAATAGCAAATATTGTTGGGCCGTCAATAATTTTAGGTTTAAAATCTTCTATGTTGTCTAATATTTTTACATAAGGTTCTAATTGTTTTAGTATTTTATAAGCCTGCGCTGGATTGTTTAATTGACATTGAATTACTGTCAAGTCGTTTAATTGAAATTCGACTAGAATAATTTGATGATTCCGCGCATATCTGGAAAAGTACATTTCAGTAACTGTGGGCTGTTCGATTTCTTTTACGGATACATTTTTTACTTCTTTAAATAATATAACCTGATTTTTAATAATAATGTGTTTTTTATCTGTATCTATTTTTATATTATCAAATTGATTGTATTTACTTAATACTTTTAATTGCCAGTAGATAAATAATATTAGAAATAATATGGTGAGTATAGTACAAATAATAATCATAATTTTACTTCAATATTAAATAAGTTCATTATTGATGGTATCAAATATTTTGTTTAATTGCAAATCTGTTCTCAATAATTAAGTTTTATTGCTAACTTATTTGCATATTAGTATGTTTATTATAAACTTATAGATGGTTACACCAGTCTGATAGGTTTTGCCCTAGTCGAGTTTGAATATATTTGTTTACCTTCGATGGGACGGTATAGCCCGTAGTACAATACATTTAATATAAGGAGAAAAACGATGCCAGTAGCATCTATGATTGAACTTTTAGAAGCAGGTGTACATTTTGGACACCAAACACAAAGATGGAACCCTAAAATGAAACCATATATTTATGGTGCCAGAAATGGAATTTATGTTATCGATTTAAGAAAAACTACAGATTTACTTGATGAAGCATATAACCTTGTAAGAGATTATGCTGCTAAAGGTAGAAATGTTCTTTTTGTTGGAACAAAAAAACAAGCTGCAGAAGTTGTGGCAGAAGAAGCTAAACGTTCAGGAGCTTATTATATTAACAGAAGATGGTTAGGCGGTATGTTAACCAACTTTGATACTATTAGAGGTAGAGTTAATAAGTTGAAAGAACTTGAAGAGTTTATTAATAACGGTTATATTGATAAATTACCTAAAAAAGAAGTTGCACAAATTAATAGACAACTTTCAAAATTATCTAAAACTCTTGGTGGTATTAAAGATATGAGAGGTTTACCTGATTTAATTTTTGTTGTTGATCAGGCAAAGGAAGAAATTGCCATTAAAGAAGCAAACAAGTTAGGTATTCCTGTTATTTGTTTGGCTGATACCAATGCTAATCCGGATGGTATTGATTATATTATTCCTGGTAATGATGATGCTATCAGAGCTATTAAATTGGTTACTTCAAAACTTGCAGATGCAGTTCTGGAAGGAAAACAATTAAGAGAAAATAAAGCAAACGAAGCAAAAAAAGTTGAAAAAATTTCAGCTGAAGATGCTGGTGTTGTAGAAGAAAAAGCAGAATAATTTAGATTTGTGATAATGAAAAGGTGAATTGTAAAGAATTAGTAAAACTAAGAATACTTAGCAAACTAGTGTTTATGAATCACCTTTTTATCGCAAAAGAAGGATAAAGGAGATATTATGAATATTACAGCTCAAATGGTAAAAGAACTTCGTGATAAGACCGGTGCAGGTATGATGGATGCTAAAAAAGCATTGGTTGAAGTTGATGGTGATATGGAAAAAGCTGCAGAAGTTTTACGTCAAAAAGGTATTGCTTCAGCTGAAAAGAAAATGGGTAGAATTGCTGCTGAAGGTAGAGTTGATTCATTCGTTGACGCTAACGGCGGTGCTATGATTGAAGTGAACTGTGAAACAGATTTCGTTGCAAAAAATGATGAATTTAAATCTTTAGTTGCAGGTTTGGCTGAAAATGTTGAAGTTTTAAAACCTGCTGATGTTGAAGCTTTATTAGCTTCTAAGTGTGCAAAATGCGACAAAGTTATTGAAGATGCATTAAAAGAAAAAATTGCTTCTATCGGTGAAAAAATTACTGTTAGAAGATTTGTTAGATATGAAGGTGCTGTTGCAACTTATATTCACAACGGGAAAATCGGTGTATTGTTAAGTACTGATAAAAAAGATGATGAGTTGATGAATGATATTTGTTTACATATCGCATCAAGCGCACCTGAATTTGTTTCAAGAGAAGAAATTCCTCAATCAGTTATTGATCACGAAACTGAAATTGAAATGGGTAAAGAAGATTTATTGAAAAAACCTGAAAATATCAGAGCTAAAATTGTTGAAGGTCGTGTTAATAAATTAATGGCTGAAAGATGCTTATTAGAACAACCTTTTGTTAAAGATCCTAACCAAACAATTGCTCAATTGATTGAAGGTAAATTAACAATTAAGGCTTTCACAAGATATGAATTGGGTGAAGGTCTTGAAAAACGTCAAGATAACTTTGCTGAAGAAGTTATGAATCAAGTAAAAGGTTAATAATATCTTAGAAATTGTAATACTGATACAAAGCTCCCACAATTTATTTGGGAGCTTTTATTATATCTTTAAATAATGCAAATTATTTAGTGTACGTAATTAAAACATCAGGAGGATAAGATTGGAATTGTTCAAATCTAAGTTCTGTACATTCAGAAATTTTTTCAATAACATTTCCATAAAAACAAGATTTTCCATTGTTATCTCCCAGGATTTTTGGTGCGATAAAGTGATAGAGCTTGTCAATGTGTGGTAGAAATGCGTTATTTACCCTGCCGCCAGCTTCAATTAACACACTCATTATTTTTAATTCATATAATTTAGTTAGAATGTAATTTATATCAAGTTTTTCGTTTTTAACAGGTGCTGGCATGAAATTTATATTAGGAATTATTGGTGGAGTTAAGTTTTCATTATAAAACACATAAATTTCACCTTGTTTGTATATTTTTGTATTTACAAAATCTGTTTTTAGAGTTCTATCTAGTATGATTTTCTTTTTATGTTCCATTGTAGGGTTATCTGCAATAACTGTAGCTGATGAAGTTAGAATTGCGTCATATTTTTTTCTGATATTCTTAACTTCATTTCTTGCATTATCAGAAGTTATCCATTTAGAATCATTACATTGTGTTGCAATTTTCCCATCAATAGTAGTTGCTGTTTTTAGAGCTACAAAAGTTTTATGCTCAATTTGATTTTTTATAAATACTTCGTTTAGTTTAAGACATTCTTTTTCTAAAACTGGACCTATAATTTCTATTCCTGCATCTTTTAATTTTTTTAAACCGTTCCCGGCAACAATTGGATTAACATCTTGCATTCCGTATACAACTGTTTTAATTCCTTTTTCAATGATTAAATCTGCGCAAGGTGGAGTTTTTCCATAATGAGAACAAGGTTCAAGATTGACAATAAGCGTGCAATCTTTTGCATTATCAATTTTTAGTAGTGCGTCTCGTTCAGCATGATTTTCTCCGTATTTTTGATGATACCCGGTTGATATAATTTTTCCGTCCGGATTTAATATAATACATCCTACTAGCGGGTTTGGAGAGGTCATTCCCTCTGCTTGTCTGGCTAGTTCTATACATTTATTCATTAGCGTAATGTATTGTTTCATATTTGTATTTTATAATAAATTGTGTTAAATTAAAATAGTTGAGAGGGATGTATAAGAGAAAAGGGGATTAAATTATGGTAGATTTAAAGTACATTGGACACAGTGCATTTGAAATCAGAAAAGATGACAAAGCTGTTTTAATTGATCCATTGGTTTCTGTTAATGATAAGTATAACTGGCACGATGCGCCAATTACAGATATTTTATTAACTCACGCTCATGGTGATCATATAGGAGAAGCTATTGAAATTGCAAAAGAAAAAGATATTGAAATTACTGCAGTTGCTGAACTTGCAGGATATTGTAAAGAGCAAGGTGCAAAATCAAAATCTATAGGATTAGGAGCTTGGATAAATTATTCTTGGGGTAGGGCAGTATTTTTACCTGCATTTCATTCTAGTTCTCTTCCTGATGGCAGATATGGTGGTTGTGCGGCAAGTATTTTGTTAGATGTTGATGGTGTTAGAATTTATCATGCTGGTGATACGTGTCTTACAAGCGAAATGAAAACAATTAAAGAATTGTATGCCCCGCAAATTGCACTTCTTCCTATTGGTGGTAATTATACAATGGATGTTGAACACGCGGCAATGGCTGCAAAATGGTTAGGCGTAAGAACTGTAATTCCGATGCATTATGGCACATTCCCAGAAATTCATGCAGATTTGGAAAGATTTGCAAAACTTATTGCGTTTGGTAATACTGCCTGCCAAATTCTAAATCCTGCTGAAATAAAGTAGAAATCTGAAAGAGGTATTATGAACGTATTATTTGTTATAGACAGATTAGAGTTAAAGTATTTTGAGTTTAACAATCTGGTAACCAATTTTTGGATTATAAAAGGTTTATTAAGCCGCGGTTGTAATGTATCAATAACTACAATAGATATGCTGAAACTCAAATCGTCTATAGCATATACCTCTTGTTATAAATCTTATTTAGAGAATGGGAATATATTTTTTGATAAAGATAGTTTATCAGAAGAAAAAATTGAAAATTTTCATCTGGTAATGTTTAGAGCTGATCCTCCAGTTGATATGGATTATATTAATGCTACATATATTTTTGATTTTGTGGATCGTTCAAAAACACTAGTTATGAATGATACTACTGCCATTAGAAACTTTAATGAAAAATTGCACTCTGTTCTGTTTAACGATTTAATGCCGGAAAATATAGTAACCTCATCAAAGCGAGATATAATTGAATTTTTGCAACAAAATGAAGAAATTATTCTGAAACCATTAAATCAATGTTTTGGTGGTGGTGTTATGTATCTGAAAAAAGGAGACAAAAATACCGCAGTTATAATTAATTCTATGACTAATAATGGTAAACAGATGATAATGGTTCAAAAGTATCTATCAAAGGCTATTTTGGGGGATAAACGAGTATTATTTTTAGGTGATGAAGTTTTGGATTATTGCGTTCAAAAGACTCCGAGTAATGATGATTTTAAATTTTGCGAGCATAATGACAACAATATTCATAAGGCGTTGTTATCAATTGAAGAAAAAGAGAATTTTGGACCAATAGCTCGTAAGCTCAATTCTATGGGGATTTCAATGGCCGGCTTAGATGTCATTGACAGTAAAATTATTGAAGTGAATGTTACAAGTCCTTGTTATTTCATAAAAGAGATAAATAACCATTTTGACTGTCATCTTGAAGATAAAATTACTGATTTTATACTTGAAAATGTAGAATCTAAGCTTTTTTCAAAAATTTGATTTTGCTTTTAATTTTACCTATATGCAAATTTAAAAGTTAGTATAATTTATTTTACTCGAGAAAAAACTTCTACATTAATATCATCAAATGTATTTGTATTAAAATATGCACAAGATGCAACCATTGAAGCATTATCTGTACAATATTTCATTGCAGGTGCATTTACTCTATACCCATCTTTTTCTAAATCAAATACTTTTTTTCGGATTTCAGAATTTGCAGCAACTCCTCCAGCTATAATTATTTGTTTATACCCTTTTTCTTCGGTTGCTTTTTTTAGTTTTTTCACAAGTGTTTTTGATACATCTTCTTGGAAACTTGCACAAATGTCTTGTATGACTGATTCCGGTAAATCTGGGTTTTGTTCTGAGCAATATTCATTTTTTAATTGTTTAACGAGTCGTAAAACTGCAGTCTTTAGTCCGCTAAAACTAAAGTTATAACCATCAACTTTTCCTTCTGGTAACTCAAAAGCATGAGGATTTCCAAGTTGGGCAAGTTTATCAAGTCTTGGCCCTCCGGGATATGGCAAACCAATTAGTCTTGCAACTTTGTCGTAAGCTTCTCCTACTGCATCATCAATTGTTTCTCCCAAAATAGTTTGTTTTGAATATGATTCAACATCAATAATTTGAGTATGTCCTCCGCTTACTAAGAGTGCCATAAATGGAGGTTTTAAATCTGTATCAATATAGTTTGCGCAAAGATGTGCATTTAAATGGTTTACACCTATAAAAGGTTTGTCATGAACCAGAGCTAATGTTTTAGTAGCATTTAAGCCTACAAGTAAGCACCCTACCAGTCCGGGCCCTACTGTTCCTGCAAAAGCTGTAATATCTTTTGGTGTTAAACCTGATTGTTCAAAGGCTTCTTGAATTACAATATTTATTGAATCTAAATGTTCTCTTGCCGCAATTTCGGGAATTACTCCTCCGAATTTTTCATGAGTTTTAATTTGCGAAGCAACAATATTTGCAACAACTTCTCTACCATTTTTAACAATTGCACAAGCTGTTTCATCACAGCTTGATTCTATTGCCATAATATAATTGTCATAACCTGAGTCCGGTCCGATTGTAATTTTTTTTCCGCTGAATAATGTCTCTTTTTCCATATTTTTATAATACTACAAATGGAAAATTTTTACTAATAGTATTACAGTTGAATATTTTACTAATATTTTTTATATTATTAAGTTTTGTAAAGATGTGCATAAGATATAGCAATTATATACTCTAAAAATACTTTATTAATATGTAAGCGATAAGCAAGCAATAAATAAGATTAAATAAACACGAGACATAAATTATACACTACCTACTACACACTAACCTTCTACACACGAGGAATTGAAAAAGATTCCAAACTCTTTCCAAAAGAAAGGGTTTTTTTTTGTTTATAATTTTTATATTCCTTTTAAAGGAAGAAGATTAGTGAAAAATTTTTGTTAGTTTTTGTTTTCAAACCTTAACTATTTCTTAATTATTTGTCTCAAATGAAAGCGTAGCTTGCTGTTGAAGGGAGAGACTTATGTATATACCCCCTTGATTAGTTTTTTTGTTAATGCTACTATCTGCATGTTATAGTAGTAAATGTTACACATAAGAAGGAGTAAAAATTATGGTAAACGTAGCAATTAACGGTTTTGGTAGAATCGGCCGTAATACTTTGAGAGCCGCTATCAGAGAAGGTATTTTTGACAAAATTAATTATGTAGCTATCAATGATCCTGGTTTAAAACCAGCTGATGCAGCTAGACTTTTCAAATATGATTCTGTTATGGGTAAATTTGATGGTGAAGTTGAAGCTTATGATGAAGGTATTATCATTAATGGTAAGAAAATTAAATTCTTTGCAGAAAAAGATCCTGCTCAATTACCATGGAAAGACCTTGGTGTTGAAGTTGTTGTAGAATCAACAGGTTTCTTTACTGATGCAGAAAAAGCTAAAGCTCATATTACTGCTGGTGCTAAAAAAGTTATTATTTCTGCTCCTGCTACAAATGAAGATAAAACTATTGTTTTAGGTGTTAACGATAAAGAATATGATCCAGCTAAACACAATGTTATTTCAATGGCTTCTTGTACAACTAACTGCTTAGCTCCTGTTGCTAAAGTTATTGATGAAAAATTCGGTATCGTTAAAGGTTTAATGACAACTGTTCACTCTTATACTGGAGACCAAAGAATTTTAGACGCTGGACACAAAGATCCTCGTCGTGCTAGAGCTGGTGCTTTAAATATTGTACCTACAAAAACAGGTGCAGCTAAGGCTGTTGCTCTTGTATTACCTCAATTGAAAGGTAAATTGGATGGCTTCGCTATGAGAGTTCCTACTCCAGACGTTTCATTAGTTGACGTTGTATTCGAACTTTCAAAAGATGTTACTGTTGAAGAAGTTAATGCTGCATTAAAAGAAGGTGCTGATGGACATGTTCTTTGCTATACTGAAGAACCGCTTGTATCTTCTGATTATGTTGGTACTTCTCAATCTTCAACTGTTGACGCTTTATTAACTCGTGTAATGGGTGGCAATCAGGTTAAAATTATTTCTTGGTATGATAACGAAATGGGTTATTCTACAAGATTAGCTGAAACTACTTTGATGGTTGCTTCTAAATTATAATTCTTAACTTAAATATTGAAAAGCAGACCTTGTCTATTGGCTGGGTCTGCTTTTTTTTACTTATTACATTTTGTAAATTTTTACAAGACTAATTAACAAAAATTTTTTTCAAGTTTTTTACTATAGTCAAGGAGGCTTTTTAATGAATATAAATACTAATTATTCTGCTCAAATTCCAGTTGATAACGGTTCTAAGGTAACATTTCAGGCTCGTTTCATCTCAGATTTACCTGTTAAAAACCTTGAAAAGTTTGTAACAGTACAGGATATGTTTGCTCAAAAAACTCAGCATTATGCAAATGATGTTTTAACATTGACAAAGAGTAAAGATCCTTCATTCAAGGAGTATTCTGTACTAACTACTGGTAAAATTGTCGGTGAAGATTATAAATTTGCTCATATTGTTGAAAATTTTGATGAAATGCTTGAATCACTTCCTGAAAATCAACTTGTTAAAAAATTAGTAAGTTATTTCAAAATGCTCAAAAAAGAAGAAGAATTAAGTGATTATAATTCAAAAATGGATAAAACTATTGAGCATGTAAGAACAGTATTAATTACAAATACAAAACGTGCTAAATATTGTGAAGATGCAGGAGATAAACCTTTAGCTGCCAGATTCAATGCTCTGGCTGAAAATAATCAGAAAAAATTAATTTCTCTGCAGGAAGAAAAACATAAAGGTTCTGATAAAATTCTTGGCAATATGGATAAAATTGCTGAAAATGAACCTGATCTGCAATATGTTCCTGAAATCTTGCGGGATGATAGTATATAATGTTTATAATAAGCTAATTTTATTTTACAACTTTATTTAATCCGTGAGGTTTGTCAACATTACGGCGAAGTTTGAGTGCTGTTTCTAAAGCCAATAGTTGTATAATAATAGCAATGCAGAAAGTTTTCACTATAGGTTTTTCACATTCTATATTAATATTATAAGTTGATTTAACTTGGTTTGTTCTATTTCCTATTACGCAGATTGGTGGATTATAGCTTTCTTTTATTGTATTTAAATTTTTTGTTGCAGTGTATGTTATTTCATCATTTAATATGTATATCAAAACAGAACGATTATTATTTAGGATTGCAACATGTCCGTGCATAAATTCTCCAAGAATTGAAGAAATTACATTTATATAAGATGTTTCTTTTATTTTTAAGGATGCTTCTTTAGCAAGTGCGTAAGATTGACCATCTGCAGTAATTACAATGTTTTTATATTTAGACAAGAAACGAGCAAATTGTTTAATTTTTGGCTGTAAATCAAATGTTTTTTTTAAATATTCAGGTATTGTTTTTAAATCAAGAATATAGTTGTAAATATCGATTCCTTTGTTTTGGGCAAATTTGAGAACTAATAATGTTGCACATAAAAGCTGTGAAGTTAAAGATTTTGTTGCGGCAATACTTTTTTCCTCTCCGGCAAGGCAAGCTATTTTGTATTCGGCTGCATTCCAGATAGTTGAGTTCTCTTTATTGGTGATACACAAAGTTTTTACTCCAAATTCTTTAGCTTTTTCTAATGCGCTATTTGTATCTGTAGTTTCTCCGGATTGAGTAATAAATATATATAAGACACCTGGCTCATGCGCAATTGTTGCTTCTAACAAAAACTCACTAGAATATATTGCGTGGGCTTCTATTTTTGCAATAGACCCGAAAAGTTCAGCTGCATATCTTGCACAATGATAAGAAGAACCGCTTGCGACAAGTACTATTCGATTTATTCCATCAGGAATGTCTATGTTTATGCTGGAATCTTTATTTATGTATGCGTCTAAAATTGTTTGCATAATTTCAGGTTGTTCATATATTTCAGTTTCCATGCAGGATTTTTTTCTTTTTGTAAATAAATCAAATATCATCATTACTTTGTCCTTTTATTTTAAAAAGGCCATAGCAGTAATATAATAAAATAACTATGACCTTTTTAAGTAACTAGTATTATATTTATCCTAAAAATTCTCTCATTAATTGATTAACGGTTTTAGGATTTGCTCGGCCTTTTGTTTCTTTCATAACTTGTCCTACAAAGAATCCAAGCAAATTAGTTTTTCCATTCTTATAAGCTTCTACTTCTGAAGGATGTGCAGAAATAATTTTTTGAACAATTTCTTTTATTGCACCTTCATCTGAAATTTGGCTTAAACCTTTTCTCTCAACGATGTCAGAAGCTTTTTCGCCTTTAGTAATCATATCTTCAATAAGGATTTGTTTTCCGATATTATTAGATATAGTTCCTTTTTCTATTAGAGAAATAAGTTCAGCTAAGTTTTCTGGAGTTAATTTTGTATCGGAGATTTCAATATGATTTTCTTTTAAGTATGCTGCAATTTCTCCCATAATAAAGTTAACTGCTGTTTTAGGGTTTGCACCTAATTCAAGAACTTTATCAAAAAATAGAGCCAATCCCATTTGTTCTACGATTACAGATGCATCATATTCACTTAATCCTATACTTTTATATCTTTCTCTTTTTTGAGATGGTAATTCTGGCATAGAATCTTTTATTTGTTGAACCCATTCTCTTGATATTTCTAATGGCATTAAATCCGGTTCAGGAAAATATCTATAGTCATGAGCATCTTCTTTACCTCTCATTGATTTTGTTTCACGTGCATTATCATCCCATAGTCTTGTTTCTTGAACTACTTTACCGCCTTCTTCAACGATTTCAATTTGCCTGTCTATTTCGTATTCAATAGCTCTTTGAAGGGCAGAGAATGAATTTACGTTTTTTATTTCGGCACGGGTACCAAATTCTTTAGAGCCTTTTGGCATAATAGAAATATTTGCATCACATCTCATAGAACCTTCCTCAAGGTTTCCGTCGCAAACTCCGATATATCGAACGATATTTCTCAATTCTTCCATATAGTTACGGGCTTCTTCAGAACTTCTCATATCCGGTTCAGATACTATTTCTAGCAACGGTGTTCCAGCTCTGTTTAAATCTACAAGAGAATAACTTGAACCGGCTAAGCCATCTGCTCCGGCGTGGACAAGTTTTCCGGCATCTTCTTCAAGATGAGCTCTTGTAATACCTATTTTTTTTCCTTTAACTTCAAGATATCCGTTTACACAAATAGGTTCATCATATTGAGAAATTTGGTAGCCTTTTGGCAAATCAGGATAAAAATATTGTTTTCTATCGAACTTACAGCGGGCTGGAATTTCACAATTTAGTGCAAGTCCTGTTAATATGCCCATGTTAACGGCTTCTTTATTTAATACAGGTAAAACTCCGGGCATACCTAATGTAATAGGACTAGTTAAGCTATTTGGTTCTTGTCCGAATTCATTTTTATCTGGCGCAAATATTTTAGATTTTGTTTTTAACTGTGCATGGACTTCTAATCCAATAACAACTTCATACTTATCTCTTAATTCTTGATCCATTTGTTTCTCCTTATTTGTCATAATTATACCATAAACACAAGTGGAATATATCATAATGATTTTTTACTAGCAAAATTTGATATTTTTGGTTTTCCTATCTTTAGGAGAATATTTTTATGCAAATAAATACAAATAATAATACAAATTTTACAGGAACATTTATTCTAAAACCAGTTGATTCTGGAACAAAAGATGCGGTTAAAAATATTGTAAATAAAGGTAGACAAATCTTTTATAATATAAAAGATGAAGGTGATGTTGTCATTGTTACCCGTGATAAATTTGATAAAAAAATTAGGGATTTTATTGAATCCAGCAATACTAAATTTATATATTATCCTGAAATTTCAACAATGAGCGGGCTTGATGATGAAATCCCTTCAGGATTAATTCGTTTGTTAAATGTAAAAAATAATTGTTTGATAAGAAGTTTAAATTTGCTGAACAGATTTTTGCAAAACTCTAATACCCACTTGAGTAAACAGTGTGAATACTTGCATGAAGCTATGAATACTTTGAGGTTGAATGTAGGTAATTCAAAAATAAGAATAGATAATAATGGAACTTTTATTATAAGAGATAATGCAAAAAATAGGACAATAAAATCTACTGGCTTTAGAAATGGTGCTGCTTATGTTCATATAATTCCGGATTCTATAGCTCAAGAAAGTAAAAGATTTTTGATTGGTAAAAATGGCAAAGAAATAATAAAAGAATATAATACGCCGAAAGAAATCTTAGATTTTTATAAAACATTCAAAAGGTTGATAAATACCGATTAAAAATTTTATTAATCTCTGGAATATATTTCTAATTTGGAAGGAATTTTTTCAGGTTCCTGATATTTTTTAATATATTCAACAGCTTCATTTGGATTTTTTGCAACATAAAATAAATCTTTTGATATTTTATTTGCAAATTTTTCTTCTATCATTATGTTAAAAAATTCCAGTAATTTATCATAAAATCCGTTTGTATTAAGTATTACTATTGGCTTTTTATTATATCCAAGTTGTTTTTGGACAATCATTTCACTTAATTCTTCTAATGTGCCAAATCCACCGGCTAAAGCAATTACAGCATCTGAAAGTTCGTCCATTTTTCCTTTTCTGTCTCTCATTCCTGTAGACATAAAAAATTTATCACAATTATCTGTTTTACAACCCATATCTGCAAGTTTTTTAGGCATAACTCCGATTACTTTTCCGCCAAAGTCTTTTACTTGTGATGCGCAAGCCCACATCATTCCAAGTGTGCTCCCTCCATATACAATATTATAACCTTGTTGGCCGAGGAGTCTTCCTAATTCTTCTGCATCTTTGTAAAAAATATCAGCAAGATAATTTGATGATGATGCAAACACACATATATTTTTTATCATATTTTTCCTTTTTACAAATTGTTCGAGTTACAATGTAATTAGTGGCAAAGTCCACATTCTGTCTATTATCTGTGGAGTGCAATAGCTGGAATATTAGCACGTTACTGGTTGCAAAATGCCCCGTCCGGGAAAGGTCTATTCGTTGAATTCTCCGCCTATTCTGTAATAATATGAACATGAAACGCCGCTACCTTTTTCAGAACAGTCATTTTTCATATCATCAATATTCCATCCTGTTCCTATAGGTGTTATTTTTCCATCAGAGAATATATTTATTCCATAGATGTCTTTCCCCCATGTATTTGGACCTAATATTCCATTCATATCGAACATCATTAAAAATCCGGGATGGAATATATCATCATCTTTGATATCCTTAATACCTATGATTGTATTATTTTGTGATTGATATACTTTTTCAAAATAGAATAAATCTTTTTTATTAACTTTATTTCCATTCATATAATGGGGGATATATTTTTTAGTTATTTCGTCTTGATTATGTATTCGCAAATAAGGTTTTATTAGTTGTATCATTAACCTTTCGCGTTCTTCATTGGTTTTGGCTCTATGTAAACTTTTTACAATATCAGCATCAGCCTGAGCGCTCATCGCTGTAAATGTATAATCTATTTTGTTAAATGTTTCGTTCCATTTTGATATATAGGTTGCTTCTTTGGATGATATAAAAGACGTTGGTATAAGAAGCAAGATGATTGCAAATACAACAAATATTGTTATAGAATATTCAATTTTCCAAAATCGTTTCTTCATATATTATCTCTTGTTTATTTACGCCATATCAATTCGTTTTTTTTCTTCTACAAGTTTTTCATAAACCCATTCAGGAATAAAATTCTTTCCTAAAATAATTTGACCATTCATTATATTTGGTGTATGAAAGTCTGAACCTCCCGTTACTATTAGTCCCAGATTTTCGGCCATGGAAGAAAAATATTCTACGCAAGCCGGTGAATGTTTTCTATGGTATGCTTCGATTCCTCTGAGTCCGTAGTTCATCAACTCTTTTATAAGAGATTCAGCAATATCAAGGTCGTGAGGATGTGCTATAACAGGAACACCTCCTGCATCATATATAATTTCAACAGCATCATGAGGTGATACTGTTTTTCTTTGAACGTAAACAGGTGAATCATCATGTATATATTTTGCATAAGCATCCATTACATTGGCTGTACCTCCAGCGTTTGTTATAGCTTTTGCTATATGCGGCCGACCAATACTGCCTCCTTCTGCTACTAATTTTTTTATATCTTCAAATTTTATTTTGATACCTTCTTTTTTTGAAAGAAGAGTTAGAATTTCTTTGGTTTGTTTAATTCTTGCTTGTTGTTGAAATTTTAGAAGTTCGATAAAATCTTTATTCTTGGTGTTCATAAAGTAACCTAAAATATGAACTTCATAATTATTATATAAAGTATTGATTTCAATTCCTCTGATTAATTCTATTTTATTTTCCAGATGATTTTCTTTAATATGTTTTTGTGCTACATCGTAGGCTAAGACATTATCATGGTCGGTGATAGCTATTGCTTGCAGCCCGACATCAATTGCTGTATCCACAATTTTTTCCGGCGAGAATACTCCGTCTGAAAAATATGTGTGAATATGTAAATCAGTCTTCATTTCCACTTTCCTTTTCTATATTATTTCTACTACAAAAAATTCTTTTTATAGCTAAGGCTTTTCCGGTAGATATTTCTATATCTACTTCAACAGCATTGATTTGTGTAATTTTACCTTCAGCTACATCATAACGTTCTGGGATAGATGTTAAAAATCTGTTTAACGATGTTTCATAATCCATACCAATAACACCGTCGGCTGCACCGCAAAATCCGGCATCTGTAATATATCCCATATTGTTTATAACATTTTCATCTGCAGTTTGTACGTGTGTATGAGTTCCAAAAAATGCACTAACTCCAAGTTCTGAACAAAATCTGCCAAAGCATATTTTTTCAGCGGTTGCTTCAGCATGAAAATCAATTACAATAATCGGTGTTATTTTTTTTATTCTCTTTATTTCTTCAGATACAAGTTCCCATTGTGAGTCTACCAAATTCATAAAAACTCGGCCTAAAACATTTATAACACCAATTTTAAATCCGTCCATATCAAAGATTTTGCTGCCTACACCTTTTGTGCCTTTTGGATAATTTATTGGTCTAAGTAAATTTTCTGCTGTATCAATGTAGTTATAAATTTCTTTTTTATCCCAGATATGGTTTCCACATGTCATTGCATTAATGCCATATTCAAGAAAGTCTTTGTAATTTTTTTCGGTTAAACCAAATCCGTGAGATGCATTTTCAATATTAGCAATAATAAAATCATATTTTTTGAAGGTATCGTTTTCTTTTAGAAAATCTCTGACAGCAAACCTTCCAGGTTTACCTACTATATCTCCAAAAAATATAATTTTTATTATGTCTTTTCCCATATTGTAACTCTCTTAGTTTTTTATAATATTTTGAGCAATAAATTGAAATTTTTCAATTTATTGCTCAAAATGTGTATATTATTTTGCAATTTCGGTTGTTCTGAATTCTCTAACAACTGTAACTCTTATTTGTCCAGGATAATCAAGTTCATTTTCTATACGTTTAGCTACATCACGTGCTAATTTCCCTGATGCTAAATCATCAAACATTTCAGCTTGTACAATTATACGAACTTCTCTTCCTGCTTGAACTGCGAAAGATTGTTTAATCCCTTCAAAACTGTTGACGATTTCTTCAATTTTTTGAAGACGTTTAATATAAATTTCTAAAGTATCACGTCTTGCGCCAGGTCGTCCTGCAGAAATTGCATCTGCAACTTTAACCAAAACAGCTTCAATTGTATTTGCAACAACATCATCGTGATGGGCTTCTATTGCATGTATAACTTCAGGTCTTTCTCCGAATCTTGAAGCCAGTTCAACTCCAAGTTGAATATGTGTTCCTTCTTGGGTTTGATCAACAGCTTTGCCTATATCATGTAATAGACCGGCACGTTTTGCGATTTTTTCATTTGCGCCAAGTTCGGCAGCTAACATCCCTGCGATATGACCTACCTCCAGAGAGTGTTTTAAAACATTCTGACCATAGCTTGTTCTATAATATAAGCGTCCTAAAGTTTTTATAAGTTCTTTATTTAACCCCATTACGCCCATTTCTAAAGCTGCGTTTTCACCTTCTGTCCAAATCTTTTTATCAATTTCTTCTCTTGCTTTTTCAACCATTTCTTCAATTCTTACAGGGTGGATACGTCCATCTACTATAAGTTTTTCTAACGCTAATTTTGCAATTTCACGGCGTACCGGATCAAAACTGGACAATACAACAGCTTCAGGGGTATCATCAATTATTAAATCAACTCCGGTAAGTGTTTCCAATGCTCTGATGTTTCGACCTTCTCGTCCAATAATGCGACCTTTCATTTCATCATTAGGCAGAGCAACAACTGATACTGTTGTTTCTACAACCTGTTCAATCATACATCTTTGCATTGTTGTAGAAAGTATTTCTTTTGATTTTTCCAGTGAAATTTCTTTAATTTTTGCTTCATTCTCTCTTATCAATTGCATTTGTTCCTGAGCTAAATCATTTTTTAATTGATCGAGAAGCATTCTTTTCGCGTCTTCTGTAGACATTCCTGAAATTTTTTCAAGTTCTTCTGTTTGTTTTTGAACTAATTCAGCCAGATAATCTTCTTTTTCTAACAGTTGATCCATTTTTCGTTGGACTTGCAAGTCTTTTTCGGTATATTCTTGAATTTTATCTTCAAGCATATCTTCTCTTTTTGCCAATTTTTGTTCTTGTCTTGCAAGTTCTTGACGTCGTTCTCTTTCTTCTTCGTTTAACTGTTCTCTGTCTTCTTGTAATTCTTCTACAGCTTTGATTTTTGCTTCTTTGTAGAGAATTTTTTCTTTGTCTTCAAGTGCTTTTTTATCTTTTTCAATAGATTCGAGCGCACTTTTTACTTTGTTTTTTTGAATAATCAGCATTGCAGCTAAAACTATTACCGCAATAGCCGCAATAACTAACAACAAGGTTTTTGCTTCCATAAAGTTTTTACCTTATCCTTTTCTATTTTTTTATAATACACGCAATATCGGGTACATATATCCTACCCGAGCGTTTTATTTATTTTATATTTTAAATAAAAATTATTGCATATATTTTCAAAAAATATTTCCTACTACATCTGTGTATATGATAACATGTAATTAAATTTTTGTATAGTATGTTTTGATGATTTTTTACAGTGGTTATTCTTTAGTTTTTATAACCAGTCCCGGATCAGAGTATGAACCTGTTGTAAGTTTTACAAATTTGTAAGTTGCGACTGGTAAAACTCCGGCAAGTAAGAAGCTTGAAATTCCTACGTTTGCTAATATGTTTCCGCATTTAATGAATTTTGCTTTTCTTGCAAATTTTTCTATATTCTTAGCATTTTTTGCTGATTGAATAAATCTTTCAAATTCATCTTTGAATTTGCCTAATTTTTTGATATCTACATATTTTCTCGGATCTCTTATGCCGTCTTTCAGGTAAGAAATTTCACCTGCTTGTTGTGCAAATTTAGAGAAAAATGAATTTGGTTTTGTATCTATAAATTCAAATAAATCTTGCGCTGAATTAGATTTTGGTAACTCTATTTTATTATTTTTAATTGCATCAATAAATTCTTTATTATCTAAAATAAGCGGGTCTAAGTTTACGTTTACTTTGAATAATTTATTTGCAAGTTTATCTAATCCTTTTGCTATATAAATCGGTGTTACAAAATTTAGAATCATTGAACCAATCATTCTAAATGCATTCATATACCCTTCTTCTTTATTTCTGGAAGTTGATACTCTTCCGACGGTTAGTCCTCCGTCAGATATTGCCATTTTATCTACGGTTCTTAAGTTTGCGATTGCAGATGTGAAATTGCCTGTGAAGTTTATATTTTGATTTTTTTGTTTGTTTGAAAAATCTTTGAATACTAATCTGTCAAATGATGTAAAGGTTGCAGCCTGATTTAAGTTTGTTTTATTATTTGTTGTAGAGGTGTTTTGAGCTTTACGTTCTCTGATTTTTCTTGTTAGTGCAAAGTTGAGTTTTGGTAAAACAAATCCCATAATTATTGTAGGTATAATTGTTGCTGCTGCGAATTTTTTAGTTAATAGTTTTTCATAAATTGCTTTATTTTCCTTGACTTTTATTAAATCTGCAACAGCCTTTTGAACTTCTTCAGATTTTATATTTTTAAATTTATTTATATTATATTCGATTCCTTGGAGTGTGTTTTTACCAAATGTTTGTTCTTCTTTGAATAATTTTAAATTTACAATAGGATTAAAACCTTTTTTAGTTATATATTTATCTGCAAATTTTTCTGTTAATGGTATTCCGCCAAGCCAAATTGCAGAGGTAACATATTCATCTATAGTTTTTTCTCTTGTAGCATCATTTGCAATTTCTTTTGATTCTTTTAAGTTTTCTTTTCTTGCAATAAGAATTTTTGAGGGTGCTTCTATGCAGAGATCCCTCACCATTAATGGGTAAATGCTACTGTTGTTGCCTATTGCAGATATTATATTAGTTATTGTCATAATTATTATTCAACCTCAATTCTTTAAACTAAAAAACAACTTCTATTCGCTTAATTATCCTGAAGAAGTTGTTTAAAGAATTGAAATTATATTTTTACAAGCGCATTACCAATTCTACAACCTCTTCAGGTTGATATGAGAATGGTGATGTTTTTGTAAAATATTTATAATCATTTATGTGTTTCCTTTTGTTATTTTATTATACATAATCCGTGTAAAATGTAAAGAGTCTAAATATTTGTATTTAAATCAGCCTTTTGAGCACGCTTAGAATTTATAATATTATCGATATATCTTCCTAATCCATAGGCAAATCCAAGGTCAATTGCATAGCCTAAAATATTAAGAGGAGTTTTTAATTTTGGGCTAATATTTTTGTTGAATGTTTTTAATAAATCAAACAATGTATCATTTGCTGTAGAAAGTATACGTGCAAAGATATTGTTTTTCCAAATTTTAGGGCTTATATCAATAGCAGCTGCACTAACAATTCCTATTGTTGTTGCCAGATTTGATTTTTTATAAGTATTTCCTTTGTCTGTTTTTGTTTGGTAGCCTATAGGATTAAGTTGTTGTATTTTCAACGAATATCTCCTTTTTATTCTTTTTATCCTAAATAAATGTATAAATATTATTTTTTGCGCTATTTAAAAGTTTTGTTAAGTAAGTTTAATTTGTCATTGTCTGAAGTTTTAAACAGAATAGTTTTTTCTTTAGAAGTTTCGCCTTTTATTATTTTTATTGAAGTTTTAGGAATTTTAAAAGTCTTTGATAAAAACTCTATTAATCCTTTATTGGCTTTACCGTCAACAGGTGGGGTTGTAATTTTAATTTTAGTAATATCTCCATCTGTAATTATTTCATTTTTAGATGAATTAGGAGAAATTTTAATATTTATAATTATGCCTTCAGGAGTTTGTTTAATCATAAAGTAAATATAGCATAAATTTTTACATAGTATTATTTATTATAATAATTTTAAAATTTTTTAATCTCAAACGCAACTCAGAAATTGTGGTAATAAAATATTAAATTTCATATAAGAATTTCCTAGTCTTTTTATATGAAATTTATATTCTTTTATTGAAAATATTTACTCAAATTTATATTATTAGTTTATTATGTCAGACATAGAAACTTTTAAAGAAATTAAAGAATTATTAATTACACAGAAACATTCGCCAGAAGATGTTGCATTGGTTGAAAAGGCTTATCGATTTGCAAAAAAGCTTCATGAAGGACAATTTCGAGTTTCTGGAGAACCATACATAATTCATCCTGTTGAAGTTGCAAAAATCCTTGCAGGTTTAGAGGTTGATACTCATACTCTTGTTGCTGCATTTTTGCATGATATTTTAGAAGATACTAATACAAAACCTGAAACAATTAATGAACTTTTTGGACCGGATGTTCTTACGCTAGTGCAAGGTGTAACCAAGCTTGGAAAGTTGCAATTTAAATCTAAGGAAGAGCGTCAAGCTGAAAATTTCAGGCGGTTGTTTATAGCAATGGCTAATGATATACGAGTTATATTTTTGAAGTTGGCCGATAGATTGCATAATATGCGGACTCTGAATTTTATGGAACCGGAGAAGCAGAAAAAAATAGCTCGAGAAACTCTGGATATTTTTGCTCCGCTTGCTAACCGTTTAGGTATTTATAAAATAAAAGCTGAATTGGAAGATTTATCTCTAAGATATCTTGAACCTGAAAAATATTATGAAATAGCTCAGCTTGTGGCTCAAACAAAGGCTGATAGAGAAGAAACTGTTAATTTGTTAATTGAACAGATATCAAAAGATGTTAAAAAGAATGGTATAAATGCACAAATTACAGGCAGGGCAAAACATTATTATAGTATTTATGCGAAAATGAAGCGCCAAAATATTGCATTTAATGATTTGTATGATATTACTGCGGTTCGAGTAATCGTTGATACTGTCAAAGAATGTTATGAAGTTTTAGGATTGATTCATTCTCAGTTCAAGCCGATACCGGGGCGTTTTAAAGATTATATTGCAATGCCAAAAGGTAATATGTATCAGTCCTTGCATACATCAGTTATTGGACCTCGTTCAAAACCTTTGGAAGTTCAAATTAGAACGTGGGAAATGCATCAGGTTGCGGAGTATGGTATTGCAGCTCATTGGCGGTATAAAGAAAAAGGTTCACAAAAAGCTGATAATGCTTCTGATGTGAAATTTTCCTGGATGCATAAACTTGTTGAGTACGACAAAGAAATGAAAAATGCCGAAGATTATGTAAAAAGTGTAAAATTGGATTTATTTTCAGATCAGGTTTTTGCTTTTACGCCAAATGGCGATGTTTTAGACCTTCCAAAAGGTGCTACTCCTGTTGATTTTTCTTATCGTATTCATTCCGATGTGGGGCATAAAACTGTCGGGGCATTGATAAATGGTCGTATTGTTCCTCTAAGTACTAAATTAAAAAATGGTGATATTGTTGAAATATTAACCTCTAAAACACCTGCTCCACGGTTAGATTGGCTCACTTTTGTAGTAACAAAGCAAGCGTCTCAAAAAATTAAGCAGTGGTTCAAGAAAAATAATAGAGAAGAGCATGTCAATCTTGGAAAGTCAAATCTTGAGCATGAATTATCAAAAGCTGTATTCGATGATTATATGAAACAGGGTGAGTTTGATAAAGTTGCAAAAGTCATGAATTATCAATCTGCAGAAGATTTATTTGCGGCATTGGGGTTTGGTGAAACTACAATAAATAAAGTTGTTAATAAATTAAAGAAACCTGTAGAGAAAAAGCCTGAAGAAACTTTTCATACTTCGCGTAAAAAAAGTTCACAGAAAGATATTATTGGTTTGGAAGGGTTGCTGTATTCTTTTGCTCGGTGTTGTTCTCCAATTCCCGGTGAACCTATTGTGGGGGTTGTAACAAGAGCAAAAGGGGTTACTGTACATAGAATTGATTGTAAAACTTTAGAAACTATTCCGCATGAAAGACTTATGGATATTCATTGGGCCGGGGTGAATACGAATAAGACATATACTACTACTATCAGAATTGAGACTGCTGAAAAGCTTGGTTTGCTAAAAGATGTAATTTCTGCGGTTTCTGATAATAATACAAATATTGTCAGTGCACAGATAAAAACAAAAAATCATGTAGGTATTATTGAAATAGGTTTAGAGTTGGATAATATAGATACTTTAAAGAAAGTAATAGCCTGTATTCAGTCGCTACCTGATGTGTATAGTGTAAAACGTATTCAAACTTCGTCAAGTATGATTAAACATACTTCTGCAAGTAAACCTCAAAAAGCTTACAGGCAAAGGCGTCCAATAAAAAAGAAGGAGAACTAAGACTATGGCAGCATCTATAATTACCGTAGAGAATATTTGGAAAATCTATTACTATATTGCATTGTTTTCAACTATACTTTTTGTTTTAAAATTAATTATTTTTAATTTTATAGGTGGAGATAGTGAAGTTTTTGCAGATTTTAACACTGAAATAGATACAGATCCTTCTTTTAATTTCTTATCTGTTCAGTCTATAATTGCTTTTTTTATGGGCTTTGGCTGGATGGGTTACGGTGCTTTAAAACAGTTTGCATTCGGCCAGTTAAAATCTTTTATATTTGCATTTATTGTAGGTAGTATTTTTATGGTAGGAACTGCGTTTTTAATGTTTGCCGTAAAAAAATTAGAAAAAAATGTAAAAAAAGATAAAACTACAGCGCTTAAACAGGTTGGAAGAGCATATACAAATTTTTCACCTATGGGGCTCGGACAGATTGAAATTGAAATAAATGGTCAATTGTCTGTTGTCGAAGCATCTAATAATACAGAGGAATCAATTAATGCGTTTGATTTAGTGAGAGTTGTAAAGGTTTGCAATGATTTATTGTATATTGAAAAAGTCAGAAAATAAAGGTTACAAATGTTTATGTATAAATAAAAAGGAGAGAAAAGAAAAATGTTTGGATTAATGATTGCAGGAGCTCTTGTTGTACTTGCGGTATTTATGTTTATCGCAAATCAGTATAAAAGATGTCCTTCTAACAAAATTATAGTGGTATATGGTAAAACAGGCGGTGAAAAAACTGCAAAATGTGTGCATGGTGGTGGTACATTTATAATTCCGTTAATTCAGGATTATGGTGTATTATCTTTAGAACCGATGACAACAGATATTGATTTAAAAGGTGCATTATCTAAAGGTAATATCCGTGTAGCTGTTCCATCAACATTTACATTTGGGATATCAACTGATCCAAGAATTATGTTGAATGCTGCAGAGCGTTTATTGGGTCTTTCAAAGGCTGATGTTATTACTCAGGCAAGTGATATTATTTTAGGACAATTGCGTCTTGCTATTGCAACTTTGACAATTGAGGAAATTAACCAGGATAGAGAAAAGTTTTTGGAGCAGATTAATGCTAATGTCAACACTGAGCTAAACAAAATAGGCTTAGAAATAATTAACGTAAACATAAAAGATATTACAGATGAATCCGGGTATATTGATGCAATAGGTAAAAAAGCTGCGGCTGAGGCTATAAACAAAGCAAAAGTTGAAGTTGCTCAACAGGAAAAACTCGGTGCTGTTGGTGAGGCTTCCGCTAATAAAGAAAAAGAAGTTCAGGTTGCAGAACAAACAGCTCAAACATTTATTGGTAAAACAAATGCTGAAAGAGAGCAACGTATTAAGACTGCTGAACTTGAAGCACAGGCAGTTGAAGGGGAAAATATATCAAAGGCAAATATTGCAGAATATAATGCAACTTTGGCTGTAAAGCAGGCTGATGCGTTTAGAGAAGGTGAAGTTGCAAAGGCTAATGCTCAAAGAGATGTTTTATTAGCTCAAAAAGAACAAGAAGAAGCTAAATTGAAGAAAGAAGAATTAGCAAGACAAGAAGTTGAAAAACTTAAAATTCAAGTTCAAGCTGATGCAGAAGCTGAAAGAGCTAGACGTGTAGCTCTCGGTGAAGCAGATGCTATTAAAGCTAAATATTTTGCAGAGGCAGAAGGTGTAAAAGCCGTATTAGAAGCAAAAGCAAAAGGTTATGAAGATCTTGTTAAAATTTCAAATAACAGACCGGAGATTGCCACAAGCTTCCTAATGATTGAAAAGATTGAAAAGATTGTTGAAAAACAAGTTGATGCTATTAAAAATATTAAATTCGATAAGATTACTGTTTGGGATGGCGGAACGGGGTCTGCTAACGGTTCAACAACAGCTAATTTTATGAAAGATTTAATTAAGGCTCTACCGGCTATGCATGATTTAGCAGGTCAGGCAGGAATTGAACTCCCTCAAATTTTAGGTAAAGTTGAAGGGGTTGAGGAGCAAAAAAGCTTGGCTTCTACAGAGGTAGCTAAAGAAGATAAGTAAATATAACAAATTTTATATTTAAGTTTTCGGGTGGCGGACAGAAAATATTTATATTTTCTGTCCGCCAATTTTTATTGCTTGATAAGCTGTGTTATATAGTATCATAACTCTGTGTAATATACTTGCGTCAGATATTTTTAGATGCTATGATTATTTTATGGTTTTTTGGACAAAAGAAAATATTTCCAGTGCTTTGCCGGATGCTAAGTTTTATAATTTTCCGGATAGTTTCTTTTCAAATGGAGTAAGGGTTACTCATTTAGATTTTGAACGGGGCAATATGGCATTGGTGCGTAAGTCTGATGAAAAAGTCGGAATCGCGGAGTCATTTTTAGATTCTTTAACCGATAAAGTTTCAGCTATTATTTGTTCTGATTATGAATATTTTTCAAATTATAATTTACCTGTTATTGAGGTTAATGCTCCATACGATTCAGTTATAAAAATGGCTGAATTTATTAGGAAACAATATAACGGTAAGGTTATAGATATTACAGGTTCATCCGGTAAAACTACAGCAACAAAAATGTGCTATGATGTTTTGTCTCATTATGGGGCAAGTGCTAATTTAAATCAGGCAAATACAAATTTTGGACTTGCTTGGAATATGACATTATATGATGTGAATATGCCTTATTGGGTTAATGAGACTTCTTTAGGCGGTGGAATGGATTTGAATTCAGCCTTAACGATTCCAGATATTGCTGTTGTAACGAATATTGCACCCGTTCATTTAAAACCTAATCAACCATTAATAAATGTTGCTGTTCAAAAATCTAAAATTTTTTCATCGATGAAGCCCGGGTCTTTAGCTTTTTTATATAAGGAAATGGAATATTATGATGTTGTTGAGCGGGCAGCAAAAAAGAAGAATTTAAGAATTATAACTTTTGGAGAATCTGAAGATTCAGATATTCGAGTGCTAATTGGTTCAAGAAATTCGTTGAATATTTTTGGTCGATTGTATGCATTTAATGATTCTCCTACTCCTCGTCATATTTTGTTAGATGCAGCAATAGTTGCAGGTATTGTTTATTCTTTAGGCCTTTCTATTGAGGAAGCTATAGAAAAACTTAGAGAGTTTAATGCTATTGTAGGCAGAGGGCAGGTAACTGAGGGTAATATTGATTCAGCGCATAAAATTACAATGGTTGATGAGTCTTTTAACGCTAATCCCTTGTCAATGAAATTTTCACTTGAAGGTTTTAATCGTCTTTATGGTAGTAAAGAAAATAAGCTTTTAATTTTGGGTGATATGGCAGAAGGTGGACCTGAAACACTTAAACAACATTTATATTTATTTAAATATATTGAGGAAATTAAGCCTTCCAGAGTTTTGTTATGCGGGGAGCAGATGGCCAATCTATGGGATCTTGTTAATAACGCCTATGATGGGGCATACTATCGTTCTGTGAATGAACTTTTGCCGGATGTGTTGAATTGGATAAAAAATGATGATTATATTTTTATTAAAGCTTCGCATTCAATTGAACTTTTTAAGGTTGTAATAAAACTTCGTGATATGATTAGAAACTTTAATAAATAATGTATTATGCTCTTTTCAAATGAATTTATTTGTTGTATAATTTTGTTAAGATTTGATATAAGGAGAGAACAATGGGATATAAAATATTATCAAAGAAAGAGATTTGTCCTAACCAGTATGAAATTACAATTGATGCACCTTATGTGGTTCGTAATGCAAAAGCAGGACAATTTATCATATTTAGAGTTGAAGAAGAAGGAGAAAGAGTTCCACTAACTATTGCTGATGTTGATAAAGAAAACGGACTTTTAACATTAGTATTTATGGCTGTTGGTTATTCAACAAAAAAACTTGCTCAATTAGAAGTTGGAGATGAGCTTGTTGATTTGGTAGGACCTTTAGGTAAGCCGACTCATATAAAAAAATACGGTACAGCAGTTTGCGTTGCAGGTGGATACGGTGCTGCTCCATGTTATTTAATTTCTAAGGCTTTAAAAGAGGCAGGAAATAAAGTTTATATGATTGCAGGTGCAAGGACTAAGGATTTATTATTCTGGGAAGATAAAATGAAAGAGGCTTGTACAGAATTGTATCTGACAACAGACGATGGTTCTTATGGTATTAAAGGCTTTGGAACTACCGTATTACAAGAAATTATTGATAGGGAACCTGTTGATTATGTTATTGCTGTTGGGCCTATGCCTATGATGCGAGCCGTTGCAGATTTAACCAGAGATAAAGGGATATATACCGAGGCCAGTATGAATCCTATTATGGTTGACGGTACTGGAATGTGTGGTGCTTGCAGGGTTACAGTTGGGGGAGAAACAAAGTTTGCTTGTGTTGATGGCCCTGATTTTGATGCTCATAAAATTGATTTTGATGAAGTTATTAATAGAACAAGAATTTATAAAGACCAAGAGCGAAAACGCAGCGAAAATTGTAATTTATTAAGACAAGCAGAGAAAGTATAGGAGAGTGCGCTATGGGTAGAAATGATATTCCGGTTTGCCCTTTAATAAGTATCGGTTCAGGTATTGATATGGTTTGCAGCCAAACAAAGTGTGCTTGGTATGTTCCAAGTGTGCAAAAATGTTCTATGTATCTATTGGCATATAATGCATTATTGGATGCTAACCAAAAACAAAAAGCAAGACAGCAGCAAAAATAAATTTTTAAATACTTATGAAAATTGCATTATGTATAAAACAAGTTCCTGACACTTCAGATATAAAGTGGACAGAGAATAATACTATTCAACGTGAGGGTGTAGAAAGTATAATAAATCCTTACGATGTTTATGCAACGGAATTTGCTCTAAAGTTAAAGGCTCAACTAAAAAATGTTGAAATTACAGTTTTTACTATGGGGCCAAAGCAGGCAGAAGATATGCTGAAAAAAGTTTTAGCAATAGGTTGTGATGATGCGGTTTTGATTTCGGATAAAAAGTTTGCCGGAGCAGATACTTATGCCACAGGGTTGACTATTTCAAAAGCAATAAGAACTGTGCTCCCTGATTTTGATTTAATTGTTTGCGGTCAATTTGCGGTTGATGGCGACACTGCTCAAACTGGTCCTAACATTGCCAGTTTTTTGGATATTCCTCAAGTTACTTATGTTAAGAATTTTATAAGTTTTGAAAATAATATATTGGAATTGACAAGAGAACTTGAAGAGGGAATAGAAATAGTTAAAGTTTCGTTACCTGCTGTTGTTTGTATCCTTCAAGATGATTTTGAACCTGTAAGGCCTCTTATCAATGGTATTAAAGCTGCGTCTAAAATGCAGGTTAAAGTTTGCTCTATGGCAGATATAGGGTTAACTCCTGAAAAAGTTGGGATTAAAGGTTCTCCAACTTATGTAAGTAAAGCTTTCAGGAATATTTCATCTCATAATGCTCAAAAATTTAAAATGAATACACAAGACAGTGTTGATTTATTACAACAAAAACTAAAAAATTTAGGGGTTCTAAAAGATGACTAATGCTGAATATTCCGGAATTTTAGTGTTTGCACAGCTGACACGCGAAAATTATATTCATACTGTATTTTTTGAATTGTTATCCAAGGCTCATGAATTAGCAAATAAATTAGGCGGTGTTGATGTTAATGCGGTTATTTTTTTGCCTCGTAACATGATTAATTCTTTTAAAGAATCTTTTCAGAATATGGGAGTAAATAAAGTTTATTATTTTGAAGATGATATATTCAAAAATTATTCAACAGAATATTATTCGCGTTTATTGGTCGATTTGGTTAACGAGATAAAACCTGAAATATTATTACTTGGTGCGACAAATCAAGGACGAGATTTGGCTCCAAGAGTTGCTAGTTCGTTATCTACAGGTTTAACTGCTGATTGTATAGAGTTAGACATTGATAATAATGGTAAACTTGCTGCAACTCGTCCGACTTTTGGCGGACAATTAATGGCTACTATTTTATGTAAAAATTATCCTCAAATGGCAACAGTGAGACCTAATGTATTTAAAGTTAATGTCCCTAAAAATTCAGTAGAAACAGAATTTATTTCTTGTTCGGTAACTATTTCCTGTATGAAAAATCATGTAGAACTTGTGAGTTTTAAAAAAACTGTCGATAGTATAATAAATGATTTGGATTCTGCAGATGTTATTGTTGCCGGTGGTAAGGGGTTAAAAAATGAAAAAGGTTTTGAATTATTAAAACTATTTGCTGATTCCATTGGTGCTACGGTTGCGGCAACGCGTGGTGCTGTAGAAATGGGGTTGGCGCCGCAATCAATTCAAGTGGGGCAAACTGGTAAAACTGTTCATCCAAAAGTTTATATTGCTTGTGCTATATCCGGAGCAATTCAACATACTGTTGGAATGGAGGGAGCTGATTATATTATTGCAATAAATAATGATGAGAATGCTCCTATTTTCGATATTGCTGATTGTGGTATTGTTGGGGATGTTTTTGAAATCTTACCGGAAATGGTTAAATTATATGGTTGAGTTTATTAAAATAATATATTTAAATTAGAAGATTTATTATATCTGTAAGAAATCTTTCTTTTGTGATATTATAATAAGGCTGTTGTAGATAAATAAAGGGATTAAAAATGACTAATAATGTTGTTATTGGTGCTCAATGGGGAGATGAAGGTAAGGCAAAAATTACCGATCTTTTAGCTCAAAATGCAGATTTAATTATTCGTTATCAGGGAGGATGCAATGCTGGACATACAGTTGTTGCACATGGTAAAACTTTTAAATTCCACCTTATTCCGTCAGGAATTTTGTATGAGGGAAAAATTTGCTTGATTGGAAATGGAACTGTAATTCTTCCTGAATATTTTCAGAAAGAAATTGATGGTTTAAAAGCAGAAAATATTGATTTATCAGGCTTAAAAGTAAGTCCTCTTGCGAGTATAACAATGCCTTGGCATACTGAAGTTGATGGGTATTCTGAAGATAATGCATCAAAAGGTAAAATTGGTACTACTAAAAAAGGAATAGGACCTACTTATACTGATAAAATGCAACGAATTGGATTAAAAATTGAAGATTTATATTCACCTGAAGCATTATCTGAAAAATTGGATATTATTTTGCCATTAAAGAATAAACAATTAAAAGAGGTTTATGGTTTAAAAACTTATTCAAAAGATGAAGTTTTAGAGCTTTGTGAGGAATATGCTGAAATATTCAGACCTTATGTTTGTTTTGATTGGCAAGATTTATTGGCTGAAGCAAAGCGTTCAGGTAAAAAGATTTTATTTGAAGGTGCTCAAGGAGTAATGTTGGATGTTGATTTTGGAACATATCCATTTGTAACAAGCTCAAATCCTATTGGAGGAGGGGCTTGTATTGGTTCTGGATATGGACCAAAAATGATTGATAACGTTATCGGCGTTGCAAAGGCTTACTGTACAAGGGTTGGCGAAGGCCCATTTATTACAGAATTAACAGATGAAGTTGGCAAAAAAATTCAGGATATTGGTCATGAATTTGGCGTAACTACAGGTAGACCTCGACGTTGTGGTTGGTTTGATGCAGTTACGATGAAATATGCATGTTTGGTTGGAGGTATAACTTCTATTGCGTTAACGAAGATAGATGTTTTTGATTCTTTTGACGAGATAAATTTATGTGTTGCTTATAAAGATAAACGGAATGGAAAAGTTTATACTTCATATCCTACAGATGTGTTTGTTCACAAATACTTAGAGCCTGTTTATGAAACTCATAAAGGCTGGGGGGTAGATATTTCAAATGTCCGTAAATATGAAGATTTGCCTGAAAATGCAAAAAAATATTTACAAAGATTGGAATCTGTTTTAGAAACTCCTATTTCAATTGTGTCGGTCGGACCGGATAGAGAACAAACTATTTTCAAGATATAGTATGCTTTTGTAAATATTTCTTAAATTTTGAGCAATTAAATCTACTTATGTGTTTTCATGAATACATAGGTAGTTTTTTTATGAAAGTTATTCCGAATTATACAATAATAGCCCCTAATATTGGCGCCAATGCATCAACAAGGGTAAATAAATCTTTTACAGGAGATTCTTCTTCCAATCAGGTGAATTCTTTATCAAATGTAAC
>CAKMWI010000011.1 GCA_928722015.1 Candidatus Gastranaerophilales bacterium
ATCTAAAAGCTTTGAGTAGGTTTTGCACTTACAAAAATATTCAAATTAGGAGTTTTATATATGTTAGAAATTCTTCCATCCAAAAATACCGGCATTGAACTAATTCTGGAATTTATTTTATCCAAATAAATAGTATTATCCCTAACATACAAATCACCATTAAGAATTCTTACTACAGCACCAAAAGGTTTGTATACAAAACTTGTATTCTTTAAATTTGTATTAGCCCAAATTTGTCCGTTTTTAATATTACCTTTGATATCAATAGAACCCTTTATATTAGAAATGGAATCAATTTGAGCAGCTATTTCTTTTGGCAATTTAATTTGATTTTTTATAGTATTTATCACACTTATATCAAAATTTTTAAAATTAAAAACTGCACTGGAAATATTCATTGTATTGTAAATATCATTTACAACAAGAGATAGTGTATATGAATTATTATTAAACAAACCTGCTATTGTTGATGTTTTTAAAACTCCATTATGAATAGTAAAAGTTCCAGAGTTAACCTTTATCGGATTAGATGAATTTTTGTTAGATAAAAATTTTCCATCAACCTTTATCTTGTTATAATCAAGCTTATTTGTATCTGCAACGCCTTTATATCTGCCAACAAAAGATATATTTATTTTCCCTACCTCTTTTTGATAAGGTAAATTCATTTGCGGATATAATAAATCAGAACAATCTTCAATAGCAAATTTTCCAGATTGTGCAACTAAATCAATATTTGAATCACTACCGGTACCTTTTACTAGAAGTTTTGAATTTCGAACATAACCATTGATATCATAATCTGAATCATATTGATTAAAATTAACTACACCATTAACCCTTGTAAATGGTAAATATGTATCCTGCAATACTGTTGATGCATTATGTAATGTTACAGTTCCCTTTGAAAATAAATCTTTATTAAACTCAATAGTCTCAGCATTTTTAGCTGTTCCATAAATATTTAAAAATACATCAGCAATACCATTCGGCTTTGTAAAAGGAGCAATAACTTTTTGAATATCAGCCAATACAGGTGAAGAATTTATCACTTTAATCAGTCCCGGAATATTCTGCCCTTTGGATGTAACATATACATTCAATTTTCCCAGAACAGAACAAGTTCCTTTTATCTCTACCGGACGTCCATTAATTGTTGCATAATAACTTTTAAAAGAAGTAAGCGTATCGTTAAACTTAACCTCACCTGAACCATTTTTTAAAACAAGATTGTTAATATCATTAAATGATGCTGTTACATTTCTAAACTTGATATCACCCCAAATATGCGGGTCTACCTTTTTTCCGGCAGAACGTAAATTGATATTTCCATTCCGGAAATTTTCATAACAGGAACCGGCCCTAATTGAAATTTTAAAATTTCATGTAATGGATTTAAATTTCCTGCGCAGGTGCCAGTACAACAGAATCGGTACTTTTTATATTCAATTCCGAATATTTAGACCCGTCTATCAAAACCATACCTTTGACAGTTACTTGCTGATTATTAGTTGCAGGAACTAAAACATCTAAATACATCTTATGACCGGCAAATTTTAAATTAACTGTAGCATTTTTACTTGCACCTTGAATAGGTTTTATTAAATAAGCATTGCTCAAATTCACTTCACCAGTTACAGATGGTCTGTTAGCACGTCCTTTGAACTGTAATTTACCTTCCCCGTCGCCGTAAAACACATATTTCTTCAATTTATAAAGATTAAATTCAGGAATAAGATTTTCTAATCCTGGTAAAATTGCACAAACATCTTCGAGACGAGTAGATTTTATCTCCGCTGAAAGAGCAAGGTGCGGAACTTTTTCACCTATATTATAAACTTTTCCATTAACAAATGCATGAATTCTATCTGATAACAAAGATGTATTCTTAAAATCAATGCCATTTTCTACTGTATTAAAGTTAATTTTAGCAGTAAGTTTATCTTTATAAACTATAGAAGAAGCTTTATCCTTACCTAAAATCTCGAGATTTTCCGTAATCAGAGTAGTATATACATTTTTATGGGCAAATTTGTCAACCTTGGTATCTGCAGAAAAATTTATTTTCCCGCTAAGCTTTCTTATCTTACCTTTTGACAAAATATTTACATAATCAGAAATAGAAGCTAAATCAAAATTTTCAATATTGGCAATAATTTTCAATTTATCTTCAGTCAATTTAGTTATAGGCAAGTTAATTTCAACATCAGCAAGATATTTTGTAGATTTGTTACCAATATTAATATTTCCTTCGGTGCCAAACTTAATATGCTTATTCTGAACATATTTTCCATGCTCAAAATACTTTCCATCAAGACTTACTTGTTGATTATTAAGCTTATCATCAAGACAAATATTATAAGGCCCCAGATTTAAATCCATTTTTTCTAATGTAAATTTATTATCTTTATTGTTAAATTTTACCGGATATTGCCCTAATAAAAGCTGCTTATCTTTTGTTAATACTAAAAAAACATCTTCTCTTGAAGTTGAAACCTGAGAAATCTCAATTTTTTTAAATATCAACGGAAGTAATTTAATTTTTAATTTAGGATTATCAACTGATAAAGCCTTAGAGTTATCTTTATTAAGAATGGATACATTATCGCTGCTTATCCACACAGATGGGAATATACCCATCGAAAGTTTCGGAGATCCAATATCTACAATATAACCTGAATTATCATAAATTTTTGACTCAATAAAACTTTTATGAGATTTAATATTAACAACAGCAGGAATTCCCCACATATAACCTGCATATAAAGCCGTTAAAAATCCAATAAATGTTAATACTTTCCACTTTTTCTTCATATTATACTTATTATATTATAATATGTTGGATTAGTGCAACAAATAAACTCCTCCATATTTAGTATTTTTCGCATAAAATTTGAAAATAAGCTCTAGGATGTTTGCAACTTGGACATAAATGAGGTGCTTCATCTGCAATACAAACATAGCCACATTTCCGACAAATCCAAGTTTGTTCTTTATTTTTATTAAAAACAGTTTTATCCATTATATTTTCATATAATTCTTTAAATCTTTTAGCATGATGCTGCTCTGCAACCCTTATATGCCTAAAAGTATCAGAAATTTCATCAAATCCTTCTTCCTTTGCTGTTATTTCCCCATTATAATATAATACACTGAATTCTTCTTCCTCTCCTGCAATAGCGCTTTTTAAATTATCTTCTGTTGTACCAAGTTCAAAAGGATAAAAACCATCTACATGTGCATTTGACTTGTTTCCAATATGTTTATAAAACAATTTTGCATGTTCCAGTTCATTATCCGCTGTTTCCAAAAATATAGCAGCTATTTGTTCATATCCTTCCTTTTTCGCAACTTTTGAAAAATAGGTATATCTGTTTCTCGCCTGCGACTCTCCGGCAAATGCATTAATTAAAATCTGTTCGGTTCTTGAATCTTTCAAATTTGCACACATAAATAACTTCTCCTTAATATAATCTCTACATAACATTAAATTTATTAAAAAAAAATATCAATAGATAATGAGGAGTAAGCCATTATATGAAGCTACCCTATCCAATCCGATACTTTTTGGGGATTACTTACTAAAAAAAATAGCGGAAAATATACTTGTTATGATAGTTAGGAAAATTATGACAGATTTATTTGAATACACAAAAAAGATTGCAAAAAAGATTGCTTATTATGATGCAATTATAGATTTCACAGATGAAAGCCACTGGTTTAATCCATTTTATAAACAACCGGAGGTAACTGTAATTTGGATTGAAAAAAATGAAAATAATACAGATTATTACTGATTAAACAAAGTGCTGTTTGGAATCAAACAGCACTTTGTTTTGATATCTATATTCTAGACCTGTAAATTATGATTTACCTGATTTAGAAATAATTTCTTCTTCTACGTTTCTTGGAACTTGTTCATAATTATGGAATTCCATAGAGAATGTTCCACGACCTTGAGTATTTGATCTCAAGTCAGTTGCATAACCGAACATATTTGCAAGAGGAACCAATGCTCTTACAATTACATTACCGGTATTACCTTGAGGCTCTTGACCTTCTACTCTTCCACGTCTTCTTGAAATATCACCAATAATTGTACCGGTAAATTCATCAGGAATTTCTATTTCAACTTTCATCATTGGTTCTAAGATACAAGGTTGAGCTTTACGACAACCTTCTTTAATAGCCATAGAACCGGCAATTTTGAATGCCATTTCTGAAGAGTCAACTTCGTGGTATGAACCATCATATAATTCAACCTTAACGTCAATCATAGGATAACCGGCTAAAATTCCGCCTTCCAATGCTTCTTCCATACCTTTTCTTGCAGGTTCAATATATTCTTTAGGAATAGCACCACCGACGATTTTATTTTCAAATACAAATCCTGCATTTTCTTCAGCCGGAGAAATTTTAATTTTAACATGACCATATTGACCTTTACCACCGGACTGACGAACGAATTTAGAATCTTGATCAGCATTTCCTCTGATAGTTTCTCTGTATGCTACCTGAGGTTTACCAATATTAGCTTCTACTTTGAATTCTCTCATCATACGGTCAACAATAATATCAAGGTGAAGTTCACCCATACCTGAAATAATAGTTTGACCTGTTTCTTCATCAGATTTAACTCTGAAAGAAGGATCTTCTTCAGCAAGTTTTTGAAGTGCAATACCCATTTTATCCTGGTCTGCTTTTGTTTTTGGTTCAATAGCAACAGATATAACAGGTTCAGGGAAACTCATTCTTTCCAAGATAATAGGTGCTTTTTCATCACACAAAGTATCACCTGTTGTAGTATCTTTTAAACCAACAGCTGCACAAATATCACCTGCATAAACTTCTGATTCTTCAAGTCTTTGATCTGCATACATACGTACCAATCTTGCTATACGCTCTTTTTTACCATTTGTAGAGTTAAGTACATAAGTACCTGATGCAATCTTACCTGAATAAACACGTAAGAATGTTAAACGACCAACAAACGGGTCAGTCATAACTTTGAATGATAAAGCTGAGAATGGTTCATCATCAGAAGAATGTCTTTCCGTTTTTGTTCCATCTTCAAGTTCACCTTCAATAGCTTTTACATCAACAGGAGATGGCATGTAGTAAACTACGTTATCTAACAGAAGTTGAACACCTTTATTTTTGAAAGCAGTTCCGCAACATACAGGAACAATTTTGTTTTCACAAACTGCTTTTCTTAAACCGGCTCTTAATTCATCAACGGTAATTGAATCCGGATCTTCAAAGAATTTTTCCATTAAAGCATCATCTTCAGATGCAATTGCTTCAACCATAGCATCATGATATTCTTTTGCTTTATCTGCTAATTCAGCAGGAATATCTTCTTCTCTAATATCTGTACCCAAATCATTAGTATAAATCTCAGCTTTCATTGTCATAAGATCAACTAAACCTGTAAATTTATCTTCTGCACCAATTGGTAACTGAATAGGAACAGCATTAGCTCCTAATCTAGTTTTGATTTGATCTACAACTCTATAGAAATCTGCACCTGTTCTATCCATTTTGTTAACAAAAACCATACGAGGAACTTCGTAACGATTAGCTTGTCTCCAAACAGTTTCTGATTGAGATTGAACACCACCTACAGCACAGAATACAGCAACTACACCATCTAATACACGAAGAGAACGTTCAACTTCAATTGTAAAGTCAACGTGTCCTGGGGTATCAATAATGTTAATTTGGTGGCCTTTCCAAGTTGCAGTAACAGCTGCAGACTGGATAGTAATACCACGTTCTCTTTCTTGTTCCATAAAGTCAGTTACAGCTGCACCATCGTGAACTTCACCTATTTTGTGAGTCTTACCTGTATAAAACAAAATACGTTCTGTTGTAGTTGTTTTACCGGCGTCGATGTGGGCTGCAATACCAATGTTTCTAATTTTTTCCAATGGAGTTTTTCTAGCCATTTTTCTTTTCCTTTTTTATTTATAATGTACATCGCTATTTTATATTTAGCCTTACAAAAATTATCCCATAAACATAATAATTTTCAAATAAATGCTCAGATTTATGAATGTTTATTAAATTTATAATTTATAAATCGGAGTTAATAAAATATATTATGTAAATAAATATAATATATTAAAATCTTTCAACCACACTAACGAGAGCGAATAATCAATTTTATACATTTGGTACTATGCCCCGCACTGAGTTTCTTTCTCTTTGAATTAGCCAGGCAAAGAGAAAGAAATTTAGCAAAGAAAGAGAAACCGGGCTTTTGCTCACTAATAAATTGTATATGCTCAACTTACTACGAGTAAATTCACTTATATTCTATTCTAAAATTGTTTCAATATTATTCAATTTTGACGTTCAAACAATACTCGCTTTTGCTATTGTTTCGCATTACATTTATTGTTCGCTTTTTATTATCATGATCTATTTTATATTCATAACAGCAGCAAAAAAGCTCCTTAACGGAGCTTTTTTTGTATAATACTTATTTATTTATTTTACTTAGGCGTCAACTCCAAATTTTGATACCAGATCATTTACCATACTTGAATGTTTAGCTTCTTGAGCTTCTGCATAAGCTTTTTGTGCAGCTTCTTTTGCAGATTGCTTTTCAAGTAATCTTATAGCTTCTGCAAATTTTCCAAGAGAATCTTCCTCTTTAAACCTTTTAGCAATTTCGTTTGCTTCTCCTTCTTTTAAATCACGAATAACAATTACAGCATTCTCCCCTTTATTTGCAAAGTCAGAGTACTTTGACTTCAAATGGAGCTCTGGCGAATTATGATAAATAGTATAATTGGGATTTACCATAATGTAATCATTGTAACCGTTTTTTAGAAATTCTTTAGGTTTTGCAACATAACCTTTATCTGTTACAAGTAAATCCCAGTGTTTGTAATCTTTCATTTCTTCTCCGATTGCACTTAATTTTTCTAAAGTTTGAAATCCTTGTTTCCTTAAATAATCGGCTCCTTCTTTAGTGATTTTTACAGCCATACCGAAAGATGTTGATTGTGGTTTTGGACATTGAGTATTGTTGATTTGCATAACAATTTTTCCTTTCTTTATTACAGTAAAATATTAAATGATGATTATACAAACAACAGTAAAAATATAAATTGCGCAACATACATCCTATTATTAAGAAATATAAACAATTTTTTACTCTTTGAGTATTTTTTCATATTTATCTAAATTATCAAGTATCTTCTTTACTTCCTGCGAATTATTGTCAGAATTCTCAAAATCATCCAACTGAGGATTCGTAGAATTTTTAACAACATTCATATCAGCCTTTGCTTGAACCGCAATTTTTAAAATTTCAGGCATATTTAACGCAGTAGGATGCTCGCTTGCAAGATTTGCATAATAGGAATCTTCATAATTTTTATTCAATCGAAGCTTCCAATTAGTATCATTTTCTTCTCCACCTTTGTTATAAGTTTTATTAATTCCAAAAAAGTCTGCAAAAGATATCTGAATTTTCTTACAAGTTAAAAACAATTCTGCGAATTTAGCTTTAACTCTCAATGAATCATCTTTATCAATTTGTTTGCAAAAAGAATCTCGATATTGAGCTCTTTTTGGATCAGAATTTAAAAAACCGGCAAGATAAAAAATATTCCAAGCTTTATGAGACTTTACCCAATCCTTTTTAATCATTTCTGTTGCAGGATCTGAGTCATGCGAACCAACTAAACCCCAATCATCCGGATCTTGAGACTCCTCAGCACGCATATATTCAAGCTGAGTAATACCAGGAAGTTTATTTTGTTCATGATAAATTCTGTTAAACACAGGAGTATCAGTACATAAATCTTCCCATACAGGATAGTTTTTATCAATTCCTTTCTCTTCTAAAGTTGGTAAAATAATTCTACTCAAAACTTGCTCATAATTTCGATTAGGATCAACATCAGGCATATTTGAAATATTATTTGCTCTAAATTTACCAAGATCCATTTTTCCGTTTACAAATTTTACAGAATTTTTGTCATAAATATATGGATCAATTAAACCAAGAGCATGATCAATTCTAACATTATCAAAATTTTCCAAGGCATCTACAAGCTTCTTTTTCAAGTATAAACCGGCAGGCCCCAATTCCGTTTCTGATTTAAAGAATTTATTAGGGTCTAACACAGGAACATCCCATAACTGAGGACCATATTCACCACCATGAGGACAACCCATTCTCCAATCTTTCAAAAATAAATCCTGATGAGCCCATTCATCCGAAGGGGAAAAACCTACAAGTAAATCACTTATATATTTAAATCCCAATTTTTTTCTTAATTCTGTATTTTCTTTTATTTGCTTATCCAGAATAAATTGCCCTAATATATATGACTCATATTCATCTTTTGACATTGTAGTTAGTTTTTTATAACGTTCAATTGCTTCAGAATCTTTTTCTTCAAGCTTTTTAACCAAATTTCTATCTATATCATTCCACTTTGTAAAATCCATTGTTTCATAATGTTCAACAAGAATATCAAACAATGCATCTTTATAAACAT
Source organism: Candidatus Gastranaerophilales bacterium (assembly GCA_928722015.1). Classification (GTDB taxonomy): domain Bacteria; phylum Cyanobacteriota; class Vampirovibrionia; order Gastranaerophilales; family Gastranaerophilaceae; genus Zag111. The sequence goes on from CAKMWI010000011.1 coordinate 8,520, forward strand.
CAGTGCCTTTTTCTTTTTTAAAGTTTTTAAACTCTTCATTTAAACGAATCGCATTTGCATCATTATTTGCAAGTTTTTCTTTAAAATTTTTGTTTGCAATCTTCATACAATACTGATAATCGGCAAATGCTTCCGGAAAGTCTGAATATGCATAATTATTAGCTGTTTGCGGAGTTTTATCGATTACAAAGTCAAGAATATCCTTGGATAGGATATTTGCATATTTATCCGTGGTCAATTCATAAAGGTCGGTAAACAAGTAATTTCTAGTGGAAATAGTAGATTTATACGGGGAAATATGTTGAGCATCACGAATAACCCCCACCGGTCCTAACTGATTAGAATTAAAGCCATGCAAAATTTCAAAAGGAATAAAATTTGCAGCGGCTTTACCATAAGGTGAACCTACACTGAGAGTTTTATCGTATTCAGGAAAACTAGTTCCATGAATAATCATTGCAACCTCTTGAGTTCCAAGATAATCAAATGCAGCTTGAAGGGCATTCTCTCTATAATCCCTTTCCTCAGCCGGATATAACTTTCTCCCAAAATTTGGAGCACTATGTTTGAAAACGTCTACTTTATTAACAAGCATTTTGGCGAATCCTTATAATAATTTATAATCTAAACTTAATCCCTAAAATCAAAAACATGCTTTATTCAATTTTATTATAAAATACAAAAATATAAAAATTTGTTATAGTTTTATTACAAAATTGTATTATTTTTTGACATTTGAAATATTTGCACAGAAAACTTATTTTTGTTAAAATGTAGTATAAATATTTAGGAGCTTGGAATATAAAATGAAGTATGAAAATGTGTTTTCTTTACTGGAAGAAATTACAATCCAGAATAGTGAAAAAACTTCTCTGGGTATGAAAACAAAATGGGGATGGAATGAATTTACATACAAAGGACTGGGGTTACTATCAAGACGTCTTGCCTCTTATTTAATTAATGATTTAAAGATTGAAAAATGTGAAAAAATTGCAATCTTATCAGAATCAAAACCGGAATATGGAGCTTGTGTATTTGGAGCAGTTTTAGCAGGATTAACAACCGTCCCGCTAGACAATAAATTAACAATATTTGAACTTAAATCAATTTTATCAGACTGCAAACCTGTTGTTATTTTAACCTCAAGTGCCAATATTACAAAAGCAAAAGAATTACAACAAAAAGTTCCATCAATAAAACATATTATCTTGATGGACTCATCCGCTTATGAAAATATCACTATGCCAAGCCTTTATTCTATTCCGGAGAATTACAGTGCAAAATGGCGCAGAAGACCATTAAATGCCACCGCATTTATTATTTATACATCAGGAACTACCGGCAATCCTAAAGGAGTAGAAATAACTTTTAAAAATATGCTTTCTCAAATGCATGATTTAAGAATAGCGTTAAAAGAAATTTTGCCTCAGAATGAAGATATAAGAACATTGTCAATACTGCCTATGAATCATTTGTTTGAACTGACTGTAGGATTTTTTACATTTTTAAATCACGGTTATTCTATTTATTATACTCAAAGTCTAAAACCAAAAGACATATTAGAAATAATGTCTGAGAAAAAAATCAGATTTATGATTACGGTTCCGGCATTTTTAAAACTACTAAAAACATCCATTGAAACAGAGTTATATAAAAAATCACCGGTTATAAAATTTTTATTCAACTTTAACTATAAAATCGCGGCCTTTTTACCAATGCATATTCGTAAAATGTTGTTTGCATCTATCCATAAACACTTTGGTGGAGAATTTTTCGGATGCATTTCCGGTGGTGCGCCATTAGATCCAAATGTAGGAGAATTTTTTCAAAGAATAGGTTTAAAAGTATATCAAGGATACGGCTTATCAGAAACCAGTCCGGTTGTAGCAGTTAATAGAGGTAAATATCAGGATATGAAATCAGTTGGGCCGGCCCTTGAATCATTTGAAACAAAAATTGATGAATCAACAGGAGAATTATTACTACGCGGACCTTCTGTTATGAAAGGTTATTTTGGACGTGAAGACCTAACCTCTGAAGTACTTACTTTTGACGGTTGGCTTCATACAGGAGATATTGCCCGTATTAATCCAAAAACAAAACTTATATATATTACCGGACGTATTAAAAATATGATAGTTTTACCAGGCGGGAAAAAAGTATTTCCGGAAGAAGTCGAATCAGTACTTGAACAAAGTCCGAATTTTGCAGAAGTTTGTGTATCAGGAATTGCACGAACATTCGGAGAAAAAGACGGATGCGAAGAAATTATTGCAGTAATTGTTCCTACCGCGGAATATTCTTCTTCATTTAATAATTTCAATAGTTTAGAAGCTGCTATTATAAATGAAGTAAAGAGTTTATCAACTCGTCTTGCACCTTATAAACGGCCTATACGAATTGTTGTAAGAACAGAAACATTGCCTCGTACTACAACCCGAAAATTAAAACGTACAGAAATAAAAAAATTGCTCTGTGAATGTGTAAAATAAAATGTTTGATATATAATCATTTTATAATGTGATATAGGTTTGCTATAGACAACATTCTTATATCTTACTGTTGCAGATTTTATATAAATAATAAAATTATAGATAACTTTTGACAATCAAATAATTCGGGATGTAGCGCAGCTTGGTAGCGCACTTCGTTCGGGACGAAGGGGCCGCAGGTTCAAATCCTGTCATCCCGACCACTAATAAATTTAACAGATACAATTACGGTTGCTTTTGCTGTAATGTCAATTCATCCCATAATCTATTCAAAGCTTGTAATTCACTACGAGATTTTACATCAGTTATAATTTGTCCAATTGCATCCTCATTTACATCTGTAAGTTTATATGAAAATGCGGCAGATTCATCACCACCAACTTTATGAGATAGTTCATGCAGTGCAGTTTCTAAAACTTCACTTAATTTTGACTCACTAAGATATTTTCTATCAATCCAGAAGCCTTTTGACTGCCCATTATCAACAATAGCCTCAGCTTTTGTTGTTGAATATAAGCGACTATCTTTAACTCCAGAATTGTCAAACATATATATTTTCGTATCAAGTTCTTCCGGAGTAAAATGTTTACCTTTCAGTGATGGAGCTAAACTATTTAAAGCTTCTTTAAGAATTAAAATCTTTTTAGTCTGAATATCATCAGGAACTACAACATCATGGGCTCTTGCATCACCCAACAAATTCTTAATTGTTTGCATTCCGAGCCCTGAAAAATAATCTTTACATACATGATAACCGTTTACTCTTAAGTCCCGAACAACATCATTGCTTGCAGGAGTGTATGCAACATAGTTTGATGGAAAATTTATATGTAATGTTTTGTTACCAACACGGTTTGCATTTTTCAGATAAAGCAAATATCTGGATAAAAATGCATCTATTGGTGTATCCGCATTCCAATTCTTTTTATCCCAATAAGGTTCAAGAGCTTTTAACATTTTTACCTTATCATTATCTGACATTCTAGAATTACTAGCCAACCATTGCCCCAAATCTTCAAGTTGACTTTCATTTATTGATGTTCTGTCTCTTGAAGGATCAAGAACAGAAACAGGAGGTTTTTCTTTTAAGAATAATACTGCACCTTTCAGTCCATCATAATCATTATTATATTCAAATCTTTGTCCGGCAATATATAAACCACCATTTTCATCAGGTTTTAATAATTTAATACCTATTAAATCATTTTCAAAATCAGGACATTTAAAATGAGGATTATTTGAATGATAAAAACGATTAATACTTTTCCTGAAAGTTTCAAGTAATTCTTTATCAGAAGTTTCAAATTCTATATAATTACCATTAAATTTGTCAACCTTATCTAATGAATATGCAAGAACACGTTTATCGGATAAATCACCCTGTTGAAGGTTATATGTTAATTTCCAATTATCTGAACCAATTCTGACATCTTCAGCACCACCATCTTTTAGAAGCTTAAGAACTGACATTTTTAAACCTTCACCATAATTACCGGCAGCTTTTGCATTATCACGCTTAGTTGACTCACCGATATAAACAGCTTTGTCTACAGTATATGTACTGTCTCCTTTTATTCTTACCTTATATTTTCCATTTGCAACAGGAGTAAATGTAAGCTGTACTCCATCTAAAGTTTGTCCATGTCCATCATAGAAGTTTTGTAATATATCACGTGCAATCTTATCATTATTCCACTGTACAGAATCAGAATAGCTTTCTGTAATATTTGTCAAATGATTCTTAACTGGTTTGAAATCTTTAGTCTCCATGTGAGAAATTTTCATCTCTGAAGAACTTGGAAGCTTAAATTCAAAATGCCCATCAGACGAAATTTCCGGTATATTAAGGTCTTTCATACCAATCCTGTTTGTAGTTTTTACAGAAGCAGGAAGATCAACAGCATCAGCATATACAGTATTCCCACCTTTTCCTGTTACAGGAGGTTTTTCTATATCGTAAGGAAGCTTTCCTCCTTCAATTTTAGCTTTATACTTATTATAAATACCTTCTCTAACATCTTGAGGAGCTATATCACCCTCAAATATATCTTGAAACTTATCTTTTGCTTTTTGAATTTCACCCTGCAATTCTTTATTTATTTTCTTCAATCCATTATTATCATTTGCCAAGGATTTATTTGCCTCAGAAAGTTTTTCATTATCTGCGGTTAAATTTTTGATTTTTCTTGCACCTTCCTCAAGGGAATTTTGAAGTTTATTTGTGTTTCTCTGTAATTCACTATTTTCAGAGGTGAGTTGACGAATTACTTTTTGCCCCTTTCCATGCATTACAGCCCCACCTAAAACAGCTGCAGATAATGCCGTAGCAAGTACTGCCCCTGAAATTTGTTTACCTGAATATGTTTTCTTATTATCTACTTCGTTTTCCGGGATAGTATTAAACCTTGTTTCTCTACTTTCCTGATGTTCTGTAAAATTCGGATTTACTGAACAATCATTGATGGATTGAATTTTCATATACACTTATACCTTTATTACTAACACATATTTATATTAATGAGCATATAGTTATTTTATTGCTTTCAAAAAGATTATTATTAAAAAATATTAAGAAACTAATTATTTAACATTTTTTACTTTTTTTATTTTTAACAAATACAAAACCGGAATAATAATAATACAAAGAAAAGCCAACAATGCAAATACATCATAAAAAGAAGCCAACCTAGCTTGTTGTAAAAGCTCTTTGTATAACATACCGTTTGCCTTTCTTGCAGCAACAACTTCAGGATAGTGTATTAAAAATTTATTATGAAGCATCATTAATTTGTATCTGAACATTGCATTATGATGAGACAAATCTCCAACAAGATAATTCTGATGAACTTGTGAAACTCTTGCAATAAAAGTGGCAGACACCGCAGTTGCAATTGCTGTTACAACATTTTTAAAAAGAGCATGTAATGCTGCAGCATCAGCATTTTTACTCGCTGGTAAGGTTTGAAATGACAGAGCCGTAATAGGTACAAATGCTGTTGGAACACCTATACATAATAATATATTAGGAAGAATGATGCTATCTATTGATGATGTAAGATTCATTCTAGTTAACATCAATATTGAAACTCCCATAATCAACAAACCGACAATAGCCAAATGCCTTGCCCGTACATATTTTGAAATTTCTCCAACAACAAGCAATCCTATAAAACAAATAACAGCTCTGGGAAACATAGTTAATCCCGACATAGAAGGACTATATCCTAACAAGCTTTGAACAAACATAGGTACAAGTAACAGTGTAGAATATATCATTACATTTATGAATGAACTGCATATTGTTCCGAATAGGAAGTTTCTATCCTTAAATACTCGAATATCAATAACAGGATTACTATATTCTAACTCCCACACATAGAAAAATATAAAAGAAAATATACAAATACCTGTTAAATAACAAATCCAAGGGGTATCAAACCAGTTATATTGTTGTCCTTTATCGAGAACTATTTGCATGCAAGCCATTGCAATTACAATTGAAATATATCCTATTATATCAAACTTTTTCTTTTTATTATTTTTTTGTGGAACATCAGATGGAACAAAAAATTTAACCAGCAAAAAGGAAAGCATACATAATGGAATATTTATTATAAATACCCACTGCCACGAAAAATAATCAGTCAAATAACCGCCTAAAAAAGGACCGGCAAGAGGTGAAAACATTGCAGCAACACCAAATAAACTCATAGCAACTCCCCGTTGTTCTCTGGGAAAAACTTCCAGTAAAATAGCTTGACACAATGGTAATATACATCCGCTACCAACTCCTTGTACTATACGGGCCGCAATTAATGCCTGAAGATTTGGTGCTAATATGCATAACAAACATCCTATACAAAATAACCAAATACTATAAAACATCAATAATTTCTTACCCATTAATTGAACTAAATATCCGGTAACAGGTAACATTATTCCTCCTGAAATTATATAGCATGTAATAACAGTATTTGCTTCATATTGTGTTGCGCCATAATAACCGGCAATATTTGGCTGACATACATTTGTTGCAGATGAAGCTGCCAATGATAAAAACGAAGGCAACAAAACTGAAATTGCTACTATATAAGGATTAATAGGGGTATTACTTTTGTTTTCCATAAATTATTTTCTGTTTGTTATTATGATAACATATCTTATATAATTACTATAGTACGTAATAAAATCATTTCAAGATTTTTGCAAAATTTATTAATAATTCAGACTTACTTGTTTATATTTTTAAACGGATTATAATGATGATATGAAAAAGCTAATATGTATTTTATTCTTAATATTTTTAGTAACAATTCCTTCTGTATCAGCAGATGAAAACAATACTAAAACAGAAGAAAGAGAAGAAATTCTTGTTATTGAAGTTCCGCAAGACAACCAAATCGACAACGAAACAAATCTTCCTGAAGAAACACCAGATAGCCAAAAGAACGAAAAAATTTTGAATGTTGCAGATAAACAACTACCAGAGGAGGAAAAAGAAGAAGAAAATTTAGATGAAAACAACAACGCCTACTCTTATAATGAATTCGAAAACTCAGAAACCATCGAGGATTCTTCAGATACAGTTTATCTTAACAGTACTCCGACAAAGAAATTTAACTTAAAAAAAAGAACAAAAATTACAAATCAAAAACCTGTCATCCACCAAGATGAAGATTTTAGAGTTTCACCTCAAAATGTAGATTTATACAGAAATAACGATATCTACTCAAAAAAAACTACTTCATTTTCAAATGAAAAAAAATTTGGGAATTTAACTTTCGGCAGCAAACACGATAATACCTTTACAATGAATGAATATAGCGGAACAAGAACTTTATTTTCAAAATACGATATTAATCGATTTTCATTCAGTACCTCTTACAAAAATAATAGCCTGTCTTCATTCGATCAACAATTCAGAGGCACATTCTCATTCTCTCCGGAATATAGACTTAACGAACATCTTTCATTACAAAGTATTTACTCCAGAAATTTTATGGACAGGAGCAACAAAAATGAAATTGTTTTTACTCTTAAGCCATTCAAAGATGACCGAATGAATTTTAATATAGGTGCAGGACAGATTTATTATGAAGATGCAGCACCTACACGTTCTCAATTAAATTTTGCAACAAAAATAAACTTTTAATAGATATTATATATACTAATATTGGCCAAATAATATAATGAAAAATTTTTATTTCTATTACATATTTTTTATAAATGTAAATTTTTATAAAAAATATGTCAAAAAAAGTTTTGCTTGTAGTTTACTAAAAGTGGAATAAGTACGGATTAATCAAACAATGAAAATTTCACCTATAAGTATTAATCAAAAAATGGCAAATTCACTAGAAAAATTTTCATCCCAGGGAGGAGAAAAAATTGCCAATTATATAAATGCCGGAGGAAAATTTGCAATTGCCCCACTGGTAATTATGTACAATCCATTCACCAAGGAATCAAAAGAAAATAAAAAATGGGCGGCCATAAAACAACCTGTAGAAGCCTTGGTAACAATTGCTGCACAAATTGCAGCCTTAGGGGTTTTATTTAAAGGAATCGATAAATTAGCGTCAAAAGGTAAAATTACTTTTAAACTTGTAGAAGAAGCTAAAAAAACAGGCGAAATTCCAAAATCAATTTTAGAATCCGTAAAAGGTGATAAAACAAAAGCGATTGAAGAATTAAATAAAACCTGTCTGGATATATTTAAAGATCGCGTTGGTACAATACTGACAATTGCTTTATACGTTCCAATACTTGCGCTGTCTAACAGAATATTTCCAAAAGTTGCAGATATGCTAGTTAAGGATAATGATAATGGGTAATATGATAAAACCAATTACACAATCAAAAATCTTTAATAATCATTTAAAAAGAGTAATAAATGATGATGCTTTTGCTGCAAAAACTATAGTTGTTTGTTCTGTTTTAAAAGATGTTTTTGCATATTCTGTTCGTTATAAAACAACTATGGATAATGAAAAAATCCCTGAAAAACGTCGTCCTTTTGTTGCAGCAATGGATATGGCTTCAGGAATAGTAACTGCTATTGCCCAAATTGTTGTAGGTTTTGCTATTGCAAATCCGAAAATTCAAAATAGACTCTGGGATTCAATGTTTAAAAATACACAGTTTAAACATATTGGAGCTGCTAAAAAAAGTTTTGCTACAATTCTGGCCCTAGTTGGTTCAGGAGTAATAACAGAAAGAGTATTAGTACCATTGATTGCTACTCCTCTTGCAGCTAAAATGGAAAAGAAATTCTTTAAAAAAGATGATGAAGGTAATACAAAATATCCGTTTAGCAATTATTTACATATAAGCAAAAAATCTCCTAATATTAAGAATTTTATCCAAACTTCAGACGCAAAATACTAATTAACCAACTATTTTTCTTGTTTTAATTCTTTCCCCCAAGTATACCAAAAGTAAATTGAGAGAATAAAATATGTTCCCCACATTAAAATTGTAGCAAAACAATTTGAGCCATTCAAATAAGCTTCTATCCACATAAGAACAGATAACCCGTTCACTATAAACCAGATGAACCATTGTTCTATACAGCGTTTCACAGTTAATACAAGTCCAATCACCGAAAGAACTGACGTTATAGAATCAAATATCGGACTTTTATCATTAAAATATAACAGCACAAAATAAAAAATAAATGCCCCAATCATAGCGATAAGTAAAAATAAAATTCGTTCTTTTGTACTCAACTTAGTTTTTATAATTTCTTGAGATTCTGTTTTAAGATGTTTCTTCCATTGAAAAATCCCCAAAATTTGCATTGGGAAATAATATAAAAGATACAAAAGTAAGTTTCCATATAAAGCATTTTTAAATGAAATATAACTATAACAAAAAGTTCCGCACAAACCGAAAAAATAACATGATATCTTCCCTTTTCCGGCAAGTATTGAGTAGCTAACACCACATATTGCAGAAACAAGAGCAACCTTACTGTCTTTCATAATAAAAGATAACAAAATAATCAAAATTATTCCTGCAGGAAAAAGTATTCGTTCACAATTTCCCCAGCCTGCCAATTCTTTTTTTATAAATTTCAATAGATTCATTATGCAAATTCTAACTCAAATATTCTTATATTAAAATATATAAAATAAAACAACCAACGAATGCTGAAAAAATATTTCTAAAAATAAAAAATATTAAATATTACATAAAAAACATTTTACATTTTTCTTTGTGTGGTGTCTACTTATATTAGGTAAATAAAATGTCCATACAAAAAATAAGTCAAAATTATACAACCCAAATCTTAAAAAATAAAACCCTGTTAAAAGGCCTAGAAAAAATTTCTGAACATGGTACCTCTTTTACAGCCGGAACCTCATTAATTATGTCTTTATCAGTAAGGCTGCTTGCAATAAATTCAACTCCGGATGTAGAAAAAGAAAACAAACAATATGCCATGGCTAATTCTATATGTTCAGGACTAATAAAGTTCGGGATGTTAGAAGCTATTGCACTTCCCATAGAAAAAGCAGTTAAAAACATTGATAACAATCCTCAAAAATTCCTAAAAAATTCTAAACATTTTGCAGGAACAAAAGCTTATAAACTGGTTACTCAAATGTTCAAACTTGGAACAGGTTTTCTTATGGCTATTCCAAAATCAGTGCTTACTATAGCGTTAATTCCAGTGATTATGGATAAACTTTTTAATCAAAAAGAAAAAACTAAATTAAATACACTACCTCAAAATACAAGCATTCAGAAAAAAAATAAAAATACCAACTTTACAGGGAATTTCACAAACACGCTTTCTAAAGGAATCGGTAAAATTCTTGACAACAAAGATATTCAAAATTTTGCCAGAAAATTTCAAAATAAAGATAAGGATATTGCAAAACATATCTCCGCCGGGACTGATATTTTACTAACTTCATCTTTTGCTTATCAAACTGCAAAAAGTGATAAAATTAAAGAAAATCGTAAAAAAGCCCTTATTTATAATAATGTTATATCAACCGGAATAACTCTTGGCCTCGGTTATGGAATTGACAACATAATAAAGAAAAACACAAACAAATTTATTGACAAATTTAAACAAATAAATCTCGCCGACCCTAAACTTCAAAAATATGTAGAAGGAATAAATATACTGCGTCCTGCAGTAATATTTGCAGTTATCTACTATGGAATATTACCAATGTTTTCTACATATATGGCAGAAAGAATTGATAAATTTATAGAAAAACAAAATAAACCAAAAACAGATAAAAAATATGGAGCGTAGGGGATTCGAACCCCTGACCCCGACACTGCCAGTGTCGTGCGCTACCAACTGCGCTAACGCCCCGTCTATAATATAAATTTGGTTATATTTTTATATATTATATCAAATTGAAAAATTTTTCAAATACAAATAAAATTTTTACTTTTCATTATATATTACAAATCTGAATTCCTTTTCAATATAACGATATCTCCCTTTTTTACCTGCGTAGAAAGTTCTTTTATAACTTCATTATCCATTCTTATACATCCTAAAGACGCATATTTACCAAGGCTATTCGGATTATTATTGCCATGTATAAATTCACCGGTTTTTCCCTTAACTCCTGTCTGCGGATCAATAGTTTCAAGACATATAATTCTTGGTCCATAATCCCATGGTTTTTTTCTTCTTTTTGTTGATGGCGGAGCACTGCGGTACGGATATTTTTCAATATGAGTAACAACCCTTATCCCCTCATCTGTCGGAGAAGATTTTTTCCCGCTGGCTACTAAATAAGCTTTTTGAGCATTTCCAAATTCATCATATTTATACAGAATATTCTTTGATAAATCTACAACGATTGCAGCTGTCCTCATCACACCCATAATTTCAATATCAGGGGAGGGAGCATTAAGTAAAATAGTTTTTCCGGTAGAACCCTGTGGTGAAATTTCACTCACTTTTTCAAAAACATCTTCCGACTGCTTCTCAGAAGAAATAACGGATTGAGCTTTAATTTCTTTTGGGAATAACATTAATGTTCCGGCTGCAATCCCTGCTATACCCATATTTAATTTATAAAAATTCCCAGATATTTTCATATATTAGAATGAAAACATAAACATACAAAATTTTGCTCATTTAAATAACCGGTAGAAATATTAACTTTGCAAAAGAACAACAGCATTTAAAATCTAAATAGATTATTTCATGCATTTTTCAGACGCACATCATTACGATTAAAACATGGAGGAACATCTTTAAACTCTTTAGATTCAAATCCTAATGTTCTTTGAAATCTTCTTAACCGGTCAAAATCAATCTCCTCGACCAATAATGTTGCATTTACCCCCCCTTTTATAAATACAGGGTTAGATTCTTCAGTCTTTTTCGGGGCAATAATACATGAATGCCCGTATTTTGAAGTATTTGATTGGATAATATAACAGTGCAAATCTCTTGAAGCTGAGCGAACAATATTATCAAAATAATTTGTATCTTTATTCCATTCACTAATAGTCAAAAAGTCAACTTTTGATTTGACAATTGCTCTATCCTCAATACATGCTATCTCATAACAGTTATAAGGACTAAAATACAATCCATGCCAGTTAAAAATATCATAAATTGCCGGAGAGGTACTAACTTTTTGCAAAACTGTAAGCCTGTTATCCTGCAAGGTCTTAAGTTCATTCGGTGAATAGTAATATTTTAATCTCGGTTTCATAAACATAAAGCGAGGTTCGTTTTCATCTTCAGAAACTATAGGAAGCATTGTTATTAAAAAATTTCCGCAATATCTTTCATTTTTACCATGAACAATTATATGTTCCAAACCAAAAATAATTCCCATATTATTGTTTTTAAGGTGATATTGTAATAAAGAAAGCCATTCTATAGGAACAGAGAGTTCCGGGAATATAAGAAGTTCAACATTATTTTTCTGAGCCTGCGTAATTATTTCTCTGATTTGAGAATATTTATATTCTGAAAGATTTGGATGACCTTCTATTGCAGAAAGAAGATCTTTTTCCGCAATATGGATATTACATACCCCCAATCTTAATTTGTGATTATACCCCTTATCACTAAATCGAAACAAATTGTATCTAGAATCTTCATTATTATCTTTTGGATTACTATTATCAAACAACTCCCCATTACCACTTTCACAAAGATTCTCAACTGTTGAAGAATCTTTTTCACAGGAAAATTTTTTAACTTCAACTCCACATTTTCCGGCAAAAGAATTATTCTTTGGAAAAAGTCTTTTTACAAAATTATAAATATTTTTATTGATATCTTCACTATGAGAAGGATTTTTTAACAATGAATAAAAATTTAATAAATTTTCTGTTTCCAATTTTAAATTCAACGGAGAAAGCTCTACAAGAAGATTATTTATTTCAAAAGATATATTATCTTCAGTTTTTAAAATTTTATCAAAAGATACCAGATTTATATTGCCAGATTTAGACTTTGAAACAATATCGTTGTAGTATGAAGTAGTATAGTTAAAACCGTCAACACTTATATAATCATGGAAAAACATATTTGAATATCTGAAATATGTACTCCTCGTTAAAATTTTATTCAAATTTTTATCTTGATTTTTCAACAAATCGTTAAATCCTGAAGGATTTAAACTTACTGCAAGAGAAAGTGAAATATCAAGAACCTTATTCAAATCTGATTTCAATTTTTCTGCAATTTTGTCTGATTTAATAGATGTGCTTTTTGAAAAAAACTCAATTTTATTAATATTTTTCTGAGCATAACAATAAAATTTTGAAATTTCATCTTTTAAAAACGGTTTATCCAGAATTACTAAATAAGCAAACAATTTATGCCATAAAGAATTTAGAATTATGCAATATTTACCGTAAAAGTAATTATTAATTAACTTTTTAACTTTGTCATTTGAAATAGTACTTTTCAAATATTTTGCAATCTGTATTTTTTTTGCAAGTAATACACTCGTACTAAACTTATCAATCGTATACTTTTCAACACTTCTCAATTTATTAACAGAATCTGTATAGTGAACAAAAAATGTCTTTTTTATATATTCTTCATCCACTTCCGCATCGTCCGGCAAAAACTGAAACTGACTGGTTGTAGTTGCTATATTTGTTTTGAACTGTTCCAGAACAACATTTGGAGCAAGTGCATCAATTAAAAATATTTTTATTTTATTTGTTTGAATTTTCAAATCCGGATACTTTTTCAAACTCAATTGAGAATCGCTTCCCTGTTCCCAACAAACAGTTTCAGGAGATTCTTTTATTAAAACCGCGGATAAAAAATACTCTATCAGTGAACAATCATTCAACTCATTTTCTACAGGACAGAAGTTATTGCTACAAATATTTTCAGTACAAACATAATTATCCTCAAAAACAAAAAGTAAATCATCTACATAACGGCCATAATAATTCGGCTTTAATTTATTTATTACTAATTTATCAAATGCTTCTAAATACCAATTTGCAATTATATTGGATGACAAAAGCCCTATTGGAAGATAGTTTACATCTTTTTCAATAAAATTCATCCCGTATTTCTTATAAAGATAATTTCTGTATTTATTGTGTATATCTCTCAATATTCTATTTAAAATTTTACAATTTTTATCAAAATTTGATTGTAATTTCTCTTCAATTTCTTTAAATAAAACTTCGTAATTAATATTTATATTATAGTAGTATTTGGTTATATCCAAAGAAAAAATAACAGAATTTTTACCAGAACTATATAAGTTCTCAACTTCTTTTATAGCGCTGTCTCTCCACTTTGGGTACTGATTGTAGTAATGTTTAAAAAGTTTTCTGCCGGTTGCAACTTTGCCTTCGCTATCTAAACAAAGTTTATTTGCATAGCTATAACAACTTCTGTTTTTGCCAAGATAATCACACAAAGAATTTTCTAAAACATAACCGCATTTTACAATCCACAAAACATCCAAAATCTGAAGTTCTATCGGTATATCAATATAATAATTCACATCATCAACGATATACTTTGTACTGCAACTTCTGTTGGAAATCATCTGAAATGTTTGACTAGCAAAAGTATCTTTAATATTTTTTTGTTCATATTCTCGTTGAGTGTGAATTTTCTTAGGCAATATATGCGCTGAAAGTTTGGACAGATATTTATTTAAGAATACTTCATCATTACATATATAATTAATTTTATTAGTCAGCTTTTTAAATATATCTTCAGTTGATGATTCACATACTTTGTTTTTAAATTCAAATGCAGCAAGTTTATCTCTGTTAAAAAGATATGATTTATCATAATAAATCATATTTTTTAACTTCAAATATGCATCCTTTACTTCATCTTCCGAAAACAAATACTCCATCAATACATACTCCGTAATATATTATAAACAAGACAGTTTAAAAATATTATTAGCCATCCTACCTATCTTATGCAAAAGATTAAAACAAATAATAAATGGAAAGGGGCTCTTCGCCCCTTTCCATTCAAAATGAACATAAAGTCAGTATTTTTAACTGATGTATATATAAAAAATATTTAATCAAGACAATTTCAAAAAATCACTAAATTGTTACAATTCGTTGTAAATTTATTTCTACAGATAAAAAACATTTATAAATCAATATGATTCAACTTGACACCATTATCTGTATAATTTATAAATTAAATGAACCATCTCTTTATCCTTAACCGTCTTTATAAATTTTCCTTCTATATTTGCATTCAACGCTTCCGCCACTTTACGTGAAGAAATATTTTCCGGACGTATTTCAAAAATTACTTCTGGTAAATTTAAAATTTCAAACGCATAATCAACTAAAGCCTTAGCAGCCTCTGTAGCATATCCTTTATTCCAGTATTGTTTTTTAAGCATATATCCTATTTCATAATACTGTTGATTATTGATAATATCAGGCATCAGAGCAGCTTGTCCAATAATTTCTCCGGATAAAGTATCTTCAATCATAAAAAAACCCAGATTATATTTTTCATATCTTTCTAAATTTTTATCAATCCATCTTTGCACTTCCGTATCACTGAAGGTATACTCCCAAGCATACATTACATCAGAATCCTGAAGCATTTGTTTTAAATCTTCAAAATCATTTGTTGTCATATATCTTAGACAGACTCGCCGGGTCTCTAAAAATATTTTTTTCATAAAACTAAAATTACTTCCTCTTCATTAATCAAATAAATAATATAATACAATGATTAAAAATAAATTTCTATTTATTCAGATACATTCAAAAGAGCTAATTTTATTCATACAGGCCGAAATGATTAACATTTCGGCCTGTAAGTTTTGTCCAAAATTTATTATTTTATTACTTTAAATATTTTTTATAGAAAGCTTCAATTTTATCAAAAGGAATTTTGTCCAAATTGTCATATAAATCTACATGGTTTGCATCAGGGACAATATATAATTCCTTATTGTCGCCTTTAAGTTTTTTAAAAGCATCTTCACTAAAGTAACGACTATGCGCTTTTTCTCCATGTAAAATTAAAACAGCATTTTTTATTTCATTACTATACGTAAGGATAGGCATATTAATTAAAGCTAAAGTAGATGTTTGTGTCCAATTACCGTTAGAATTAATAGAACGATTATGAAATCCACGTGAAGTTTTATAATATTCATAATAATCCTTTACAAATTGCGGCTCTTCACCGGTAAGTTTTTCCGGTAATCCGGCAGCCTTAGCATAATTACCGTTCTTAAAATCTTCTGTTCTTTGGTTACTAAGTTTTTCTCTTAATTCATAACGGGCATTTTCATCCATAGCATCAAAATACCCTTTTGCACTAACCCGAGTCATATCATACATAGTTGACGTAACAGTTGCTTTAATTCTTGTGTCCATAGCAGCAGCATTCAGTCCAAATCCTCCAAAACCACATATACCAAGAATACCGATTTTATCAGAATCAACATCGTTTCTATTACTTAGATAATCAACTGCAGCCGAAAAATCTTCCGTATTAATATCTGCAGAAGCTATATTACGAGGTACTCCACCACTTTCTCCCGTATATGACGGATCAAAAGCAAGAGTGATAAATCCTCGTTCTGCTAAAGTTTGTGCGTACAAACCTGAAGCCTGTTCTTTAACTGCCCCAAAAGGGCCTGAAATTGCAATACCCGGAAGTTTATCTTTTAACTTATTTTTTGGTAAATATAAATCTCCGACAAGTTCTATACCATAACGATTTTTAAAATGAACTTTTTCTATCCTTACCCTATCGCTTTTCTGAAAAGTTTTATCCCATTTATGTGTTTGTGCTTGACTCATCAATGTTCCTCCTGTGAATAATACTAGTAATAAAATTAAACCACTAAAAAATACTTTCAATTTCATTTGACACCTTTCTAAAAAATTTAATATAATTTATACTTCTACAAAAGATTCTCGATTAATAACACAATCAAGTATTGTCTGAGCATATTCTTCATGCTTGTTATAAAATATATGAGAAGCTTCAGGAACTACAATTACTCTATTGTCTGATGGACGTTTACAATATGAATTTATTTTTTCCATAAATCCTTTTGCATCACCTGCTGTTAAACTATCTTTTGAACCAATTACAAATGCTCCGTTAATTTTAATGTTAAAAAGAGAATCCGTTTCACCATCATTGCTTATAACAGGACAATTTTTAAGATTAAATGCGTTATAAAAACTCAAAACTGAATTTGCCGACATTGGAGAAAAACCTCCAAACATATATGGTAAAATATCATTTCCGCGACCTTCCTCAACAAACTTTTGAGCAAGCTCAATACAATCTGATACATTTGGCATAACCGTAAACCAATAACCCAAATCTACCGGTGCAGTAACAATAAAATAATCAACAAAATTATCAGATGTATTGCCAAGATAATGAATAATTTTATTTGAACCTAAAGAATGTCCGGCTAAGATTATACGTTTAAATCCAAAT
Organism: Candidatus Gastranaerophilales bacterium; assembly: GCA_928722015.1. Classification (GTDB taxonomy): domain Bacteria; phylum Cyanobacteriota; class Vampirovibrionia; order Gastranaerophilales; family Gastranaerophilaceae; genus Zag111. Next base: position 25,944 of record CAKMWI010000011.1, read on the forward strand.
TCTTTTGCATATTTTATATAAGCTTCAACATCTTCATATACAATGGAAAAATCATCAAATACAACACCTGTATTTCTTTGTTTTCCTATTGAAAAATCTGAATATGCAAGACAAGAAAACGCATCCATTGCATGTCCTGCAATATACGCAATATTATTTGCACTCAAAAGTTCCCCAGTCGAAGATAACAAATCATTTTGAAAAACATTTGAACAAATACCGCTCATCATAATAACAACAGTATCCATGGAGGCATCACCCCATATTGCCCCTTTTAATTCCAAACCTCTTGGCGTATTTACCCTTATTATATCCATTTTATTTCTCCTTTAAAATATTCTGAAAATTCAATTTTTATTATACGGTTTAAATTTTCATTCATATTATTATTATTTATGATTTTTAGTAAATAGCAAATACTTATAATACATATTTAAAAATGCTTGACAAGCATATTTAAATATATATTATTAATTTATGGAAATCAGAGTATTAAGATATTTTCTAGCAGTAGCAAGAGAGGGTAGTATAACAGCAGCAGCAAATTCTTTACACCTTACCCAACCAACACTTACTCGCCAATTACAAGACCTTGAAAGAGAACTAAAACAAAAACTTTTCATTCGCGGGAAATACAAAATTTCTCTTACACAAGAAGGAATGATTTTAAGAAAAAGAGCTGAAGAAATTGTTGACATGGTTGAAAAAACTGAGGCTGAATTTTTATCATTAAATGACACCCTAAGTGGGGATATTTATATTGGTGGTGGAGAATCTGATTCAATGAAATACATAGCCGAAATTATAAAAGATATTCAAAATGACTACCCTGATATAAAATTTCATATTTATTCCGGCAATGCGGAAGATGTTATAGAAAAACTTGATAAAGGGTTGTTAGATTTTGGAATCTTAATTCAACCTGTTGACGTATCAAAATATGACCATTTAACTCTCCCGGATAAAGATATCTGGGGAGTAATTATGAAAAAAGAAAGCCCTTTAGCGCAAAAAGAAACAGTGGAATTAATGGATTTAATTAATCTGCCTATCATTGCTTCTCGCCAAATGTCTCCAAAATATTCAAAAGAAAGTGGTTTTTTAAACTGGTTTGGAAGTGAATTTAACAAATTAAAGATTACAGCTACATATAATCTTGTCTATAATGCTGCAATTCTAGTCAAAGCAGGCATAGGATACGCAATTACCCTTGACAAACTTGCCAATACATCAACAGAAAGTGATATTTGCTTTAGACCACTAAATCCAAAACTTGAATCTGGATTAGATATTGTATGGAAAAAATATCAAGTATTTTCACCACCTGCAAAATTATTTTTAGAAAAGCTACAAAAAAAATTCGGTACAAATAATTAAAATTGCTGTTATTCATATAAGTAAACATTAACACTATAAATTCATTCTACTTAAGGCATTTGATATAAGACCTTTTTTTATATCAATATTTAAATCCTTTTTTACCATTAACCTTGGTAACATTAGTTTCTCATTATCTGTTGATATTAATGACATCATTCTTTGTTCCAATTTATTTTCAGAAATATCTGCATATATAACTATCTGCTCCGGATTATATACACACATATAAATTTTTACAACATTTAATAAAAAGTTTTCCATATCTTTTTCTAACAGAGGTAACTTTGACCAATCAATATCACAGGGTAAATATTTTATTTCTCCGGCAAGATTATTTTTGCCTTTTAAAATTTTTCCATTTAGACAAATCGAAGACCCCGGAGGATATTTCGATGGCATATAAATACCAACAATACTTTCACAATTATTACACATATAATAACCTAATATGGCTGAATTTATATCATTTTCAATAAAAATATCAACATCATACCTGTCTTTAATTATTTTTGGAAACTTCTTATCTAAATCCGGATAATCACAAATAATAAATTCGTCATTATATTCAACACCGGGAATAGAAAACCCTATTGTCTGAATATTATTATATTTATTTAGAAAATATTGTATATTTTTATCAAAACACTGTGTCGTAATTTTATTTTTTTCTTGTAAAGTCTCAATTTCATCTCCATATAAATTACAAACAGAATAACAAACTATATCATCGTTATTTGTTTCAAACATATATATTACAAGCACAAGCTTAGATACTTCATTAAATCTATATGATAAAGCAGGACGCCCGAGCTCAGGTTGTATAGATTTATCTTCTGTAATTTCACCGCAATCAAGCAGCGTTTTTACTAAAGAATTAACGGTAACAACACTTAAACCTGAAAGTGCGGCAAGTTCAGGCTTTGTCGCTATTTTTTTACTTTTTAAAAGTTCTCTTATCTTTTTTAAATTTGTATGTTTAATTAAATTTTCTTTCATAAAATTTCTCTTAGATTTTTAATCATGTTAGCAGCTGTCTGTAACTTTTCGGATAGTTTACCAACCGCCAAATTGTTTACATTCTTTTCAAAATCTTTAGGCAAAATTTTGCAGTTACTTTTTGCAAACTCAACAAGTCTTTTTTCTCCAGGATGCAAAAGCTCATTCTTTGCAAATATTATATCAAAATAACTAGCCAGAAAAGCTGCTGTTCTATGATTTATACTGTTCATATCATTTCTTTTTAATGCCTTTGCAAGCTGCTCGTAATAAGAAGCAAATGGTTTATCTTTCAACAGCATTAAATTTCTTTTTATAATATTTTTCTGCAAACTTTGAGGATATGGAGTATTCAATCTGTTTTGCAATTTTGTTAACCATCCATGTTTATCATTAACTATCTTCATAATATTTAAAGTATGTAAAAAACAAGTAGAATAACCATTTGATGGATAATGCTTTATCCAAATATTTTCAAAGTTATCCTCAAACCATTTTTTATTAAAATACATAACATCGAGTTGCTTGTTCATTTTATCAACATAAAATTCATCTCCAGAGCCAAAATATTCTCCACCCACTTCATAATTCGTAGAATATTTTTTTATAATTTTTTCGCGCTGTTCTTGCGGTATATCCCTATTTACAAACATATAAATATCGATATCTGAAGCCGTATCCGCTGTTTTTGCAGCACTGGAGCCACCAATTCCAATGGCCTCTATTGCTTCAAATCGATTAAATTCATTAAGTACACTATTTAAAATTTCCTGATTTTCCATATTTAACTTTTCCCTTATTGTTAATTGAAAATTATCTGCACCGCAAAAACAAATCATTTTTTTATTTATCCTGATTTGCAAGTTATTATATACACCAAATTTAAGATTATTAATTTTCATTCATATTATTTTATATTTTTTATTACTTTACAAGGATTTCCAACCGCAATACTATTGGATGGAATATCCTTAATCACAACACTTCCTGCCCCTATAACCACATTACTGCCAATTGTAACACCAGGAAGTATAGATACAGAACCACCTATCCATACATCATCGCCTACCGTAATTTTATTTGCAAACTCATATAAAGTATTACGCTCTTTAGCATTAATAGGATGTCCCGCAGTATAAAAACTTACATTAGGCCCAATAAAAACATTATTACCAATTCTCACCTTTGCACAATCTAAAATCAAAAGATTATGATTGGAATAAAAATTATCACCGACCTCTATATTGTACCCATAATCGCATTGAAAAGGTGCTTCTATCCAAATATTCTTACCGGCTCTTCCTAAAATTTTTCTTATTAAAACTTCTTTTTCTTTTTTTTTGGACGGCCTGAGCAAATTATAATCATAAGTCATTTCTTTCACTTTAATTCGCTCTTCAGAAAGTTCTTCGTCAGGAGCATAATACATTTCACCATTAAGCATCTTTTCTTTTTCACTCACTATTAACCTTCTTTCCTTATAATATTTTCTTTACAGTTATATAATTGAATTATTTTTCAAAAGCAGCATCTCACTTAATAAATAAACTTAATAAAGTACATTTATATAGTAACACAATTTATTTTATTCGCAATATCATGGACATAACTTTAGACTAATAACCACGCACTGCAACAATATGAAAGTTTATATAAAAACAGCAGATATTTTACATACCGCAAAACATTTTTCAGATAAAAGCCATAAAATTTAGTTCAAAAAATCCTGCCCCCATTTAAGAAGGACAGGATTAAAAAACTTTCAAATATTTATTTTATATTTTTTTCAAAAACAGACAATACATACTCTGCAATTTTACAATCTTGCTCTTCAGTTCCGCCGCCAACACCTATTCCGCCGGCAATTTTCCCATTTACAAACAAAGGATAACCTCCGGAAACGAGTGTAATTTTAGGATCATTTGATTGAATTGCCATTAATGAATTTCCTTCTTTTGTCCAATATGCAACATCTTTAGTTGTGCTTTGCGTTATTGCAGATGTATAAGCTTTACCCGGGACCAATGTAATACTCAAGACAAGAGCCTCACCAAATCTTCTATACAATTTCAAAACACAAATCCTATATCTGTCTTGCAACTATAACACTTATAATAGATTTTATTAATTTTTACACTGTTTATGATACTATTACCTAAACGGGAGATATTTATATGAGCAAAAAAGAATACAAATATATTGATACAGAATCAAAAGAACTTTTTGATATTAATGTTAAAGCCCGTGCCTTAACAAAAGAGTATTCTCAAACCAATTATGATGATTTTGAAAAAAAGGATGCTATTTTAAAAGAATTATTCGGCTCAATCGGTAAAAATGTTGCTATTGACGTAAATTTCTTTTGTGATTTTGGGAGCAATATTTTCATCGGAGACGATGTAATAATAAATTCAAATTGTACTTTTATCGATAATGAAAAGATTACAATAGGAAACAAAGTTTTGATTGCACCGAACGTTCAGATTTATACAGCATATCATCCGCTATTACCGGAACAAAGATTTATTGAGAAAAAAGAAGGCTCTGATTGTTATTATACTACCTGTGCAGATCCTGTAGAAATAAAAGATGGTGCCTGGATTGGCGGAGGTGTAATAATTCTTCCCGGTGTAACAATAGGTGAAAACAGTATAATCGGGGCAGGCAGTGTGGTTACACGTTCAATTCCAGATAACTGTGTAGCAGTCGGAAATCCTTGCCGCATTATAAAATTCTTTGATGATATCAGAAAGGAAAAGAATGTATAAACATATTGTTTTTGATGTTGACGGAACCTTGATTGATACTGAATATGCAGTTCTGCATTCATTGAAGGATTTATTAAAAGAAGAATATAACAGAGATTATAAAATTGAAGAATTAGAATTTGCTCTCGGTATAACAGGAGAAGCTGCAATAAAACAACTCGAAATTTCTGATATCGAGCGTACTGTGGATTTGTGGAATGATAAACTAAATAAATACAAAGAGTCTGTTTGTGTGTTTAATGGAATAGAAGAACTGTTAAAAGTACTTTCTCAAAACCATAAATTAGGAATTGTAACTTCGAAAACAAAAGAAGAATTTGAAGAAGAGGTTACACACTTCGGACTTAATAAATACTTTGGAGTAATTATTTGTGCAGATGACACAGAAAAACATAAGCCTAATCCGAAACCGCTTTTAAAATATATGGAACTTGCAAACGCAAAAAACAAGGAAACCATTTATATCGGCGACAGCATTTATGATATGCAATGTGCAAAAGCTTCCAAAGTAGATTTTGCTTTTGCCAAGTGGGGAAATAAAAGACAGAACATAGAGGCAAAATATACTCTTAGTCAGCCTTCTGAATTATTCAACTGGATATAAATTCCGACCCAAAAGAAAAGTTTCAACTCTGCCTTAAAATTTTACAAAAATTGCTATTATATAAGATTTTGCAAAACTAAAATATATCGCAACAAGCAAATTATCTGTTTAAATTAACTGTGCCTTTCAACCATAGCAAAGGTTTTGCATAATAATCAAACTGTCTGTTTAAAGTCCAATTTCGCCCAGTTTGATTTTCTGTATCTTAAAATTTTCGACCGCTCAATCGCCCTAAACATCTGTCAAAGAACACATGGTTTGGTTACTTGTTACAGATGGTTTGATTTTTTCGAACAAAATTTAGTTAATTTTTTATAATAAGAGAGCAATTTTAGTAAAAAAAAATACTTAATATAAAAAGAAGTAAAGTAGGAAATAGGAGTCTTTGAATGGCTGGCATAAATTTTGAACAATTATATATGCGCGCAATTAACAAATATTGTTCTTCTGCGTCAGTATCAGATTGTTCGTTAAAAGCATTAAAAAAGAATTCACATTTACTTGAACATGATATTGTCGAAATTGGTAATGCTAAAAAAACTCTAAAATCTGTACCTGAAATTATTAAGAAAAAACCATCAGAGTATTCGGATGAAGAGCTTGAACAATATGTTGATGACTTTATTCAAAATATTGACAAAAAAACTCTGAAAGAAATTAAAGAATATACAAGCGAATATCATACAAGAAAGATGCAGCCTATACGCAATGCTATTATTGAAAAAAAGCGATATATGTTAGAGCACGAATGTAGTTCTGACTTATATGATGAAATAACCCATTTGGAGGAAAAGTATGAAATTTCTCGTCAAAAATGGCTGGTATTATATAATACTCAAAAAAACAAAGAATATAAGCATGCTTATAATATCTACAATTACTTATCTGATGGTCAAAAAAATCTTAATGTACGAGAAATTCCAAGTCCTAGAGCTTATTTAGATAAAGAAGAATATAGCATTTTAAATACATATTTTGATCAGTATCCGTATAACATGGCATTGCGTGTGGATAGGCTTAATAATGCATATAAAAAAGACATAGCAATTTTGGATAGAGCTTTTGAAAAAGCTCCTGCTTTGAAAGAAGATGCTGTAGTTTATAGAGCCTTAAGCGATTATAAAGGTAATGATGAAGATTGGAAATTTATAAATGATTTTATGAATAGTATAAAAGAGGGAAATATTGTAAAAGACAAAGCATATATGAGTACTGCAATTAAACCGACAAGCGACATTTTTCGGCAATTTGCTTCCCCTGGAATAAATGGTGATGGTGCACTTTTACGAATAAAACTTCCGAAAGGGACAAAGGCTTTAATAGAATGTGATGAGTGTCTTTTGCCAAGAAATTCCAAATTAAAGATTAATAAAGTGCAATTTATTGATGATGTAAAAATTGTAGATGCTGAATATATTTTACCGTAATTATAAAAAACAAACATCCATAGAATGTAAATTTTGTACAAACTTTGGATTAGCTTTTAACTGGACTACAAAAATTTGTGATTTCTGTAATTTATAGGCAGATTGAATAAAAATTTTTATAATATTAAGTCCTAATAAAGTCTGATTTAAGATAGTTTAAAAATACAATATCAAGCAGCTTCCGATGCATAATACTTAGTGTTGTTGGACAAGTATGCCCAACTGACATAAAAAGCACTTACTACAAAATCGGACTTTTAAATAAACTCTTTATCAATTAACATTGAGTTTAACTATTAATAACAGTAATAAAGTATATTTGTAAATGATATTAATTCTTGCAACCCTGAGAGGTTGACAGAAAATTATAATTAGTCTAATATTGGACTATCAAATATTGGACTTATTAATGGAATTTGAAGAAGTAAGAGCATACGTTAATAAATACTGTAAACTTAGGGATGTACAGTTTGCCGCGTATGAAATGTATGCACGAAAACATAATCTTACAGCAAGAGAACTGTTTGTTCTGGACATAATATGGTTTGCTCCTGACGGATGCTGTCTTCAGTCAGAAATTTGTGAAAGATTATCCGCAACTAAACAAACAATCAGCGCTATTATCAAAAAATTTATGAAGAGTGGATATATATCACTTGAAGTATCGTCGGATGACCGTCGAAACAAAGTTGTTAGGTTTACAAATTCCGGTATAGATTATGTAAAAAGAATAATCCCTCCTGCTGCAGATGCTGAAATAGAGGCAATGGGGGAACTTAATAAAAATGATATTATAGAACTTATCAGACTAACAACAATTTTTTCTAATTATATGAAAAATAAGTTTGATAATATAGAAATTTCTAATATAGAAAGGAAAATATAATGGATTTATATGAAGCTATATACAACAGACGTATTGTAAGAGATTTTAAAGACAAAAGCGTACCTGATGAAACTTTAAAAAAAAATTATTGATGCTGGGCTCCAAGCTCCTACTCATGATCATTTAAGAAATTGGGAATTTGTAATTTTAAAAGAAAAAGAGGATAAAGAACGTGCTTTACAGTTTGTAAGACAGGGTGTTGAACCCACTCTTGAAATTTTAAAACAGACTCTTGTAAAAGGAACACCGCAACAAAAGATGTATGCAGTTGCTATGCCAAGACAATATACAATGCTGATGAATGCTTCACATATAATCCTGCCTTTCTTTAAGTCAAATTCGGGTGTTATGAAGCCATCATCAGTGAGTTCCTTAAACCCTATTTCTTCTATCTGGTGCGTTATTGAGAATATTTTTCTTGCAGCTACAGCAGAAGGGCTGGCTTGTTCTATGAGAATTCCAGTTGGAGAAGAGGGTCTGAATGTAGCAAAAATCGTGGGTGCACCTGAAAGTTACTTATTACCTTGCTATATTGGACTTGGCTATGCTTCTGAGGATAATATAGAAGTTGAACAGGTAAAATATAGTGCAGAAGAAAAAATGCACTATGGTAAATGGTAATCAATTTAATAAATTTACTTAAAGACTTGCTATGGATAGGGTTATTGGAAATTAACACTTGTTTTGCTGAAATGTAACAGTAGATTTCAAGATTTTATTTAGCAACACATATTGCAAAAGCATCTTCATTAGTTTTTTCGCTATAATTTGGATTACCAGAAGTGAAAATGTTATTATACAGTCTATAATCAGGTATTCCATATGGACCTGTAAATTCACTTGATAACAAGAGATATGGGGTGGTTTTCGGGAGATTTGCTTTTGTTGCCTTAAAAGAACTGTATTTCCCAGAGCTTGCTCCGTACAAAGGAGAGATAGAATCAAAAGGTTGTTCATATACATATTCTGCAATATGTGCTAACTCTTTATTGTTCGGTAGTCTTCCATTGATATCTTCACATTGCCTTACTGCATCTACCCATATCCAATAGCCATCTTTATATAATTCATACTTACAATCGCTTATGGGATAACCTTTTTTCTTTAATTTTGCACAAGTTATATGTGAAATTTTTTTTGGTTTAAAATAAGGTGAAATTATTTTTACTCCATTAATTTCAACTGATGAATTTAACAAACTTAGGTTATTATTGGGAGTTGTTAATAATGCATTTGAAACATACCCGATTAAAAATTCAATAAGTATAATAACAGCTGCTATTGTAAGTATATTAAAAATAAAGTATGTTCCTATATTGGTCCACAATGCAACCTTTTTAAGGAATAGTAAGAAATAATAAAAGTAATTATATGTAAAGGCAGTACTAAAAATCCAAGATCAATAATTGCATTATTATTCATACCTATTGATTTAGCAATACTTAACACTGGCACGGTTATTATAATACCTGCAATCACAGAAAAAATATTTGCCATAGTTACAGAGCAAATTATTTGTTTTAACTTGAATTGTTTATCTTTATCTAAAAATTTAAATATTAAAACTTCTACAAAAATAACATATAATAAAAAAACAGTTCCCAGAAGAAAAGAAAAATTCCCGATCCCTTGTATTGTAAAGGTAGAATATGCAGCACTTGATGCAGTATATATCCACAGAGGGATTCCGCCATCAGCGTAAGCCGGTGTAGTATTAAATAATAACAATAAAAGTACAAATGATAAAATTAATCTGAAATGTTTCATAAGACAATTGTAACGTAAATATACTGTAATAGTTTTGTCCCTCATCAAATTTTAGTCAATAAATCTTTGCGAATTATCTTTGATAGTAATTTCATTTTTAACCTAATTACTTGGAGTTTTATTAAAAGCCAAACATAATCGGGCTTCAGACAAATTGTTTTGCAATAATCCTTTATTGCGCCTAAATAATCCTTTTTATAATATTTTACCCGACCTCGATTGCTGTATGCCTTTGCAGAATTAGGATCAAGTTCAATTACTTTGTCAAAATCTTTTATTGCACCGGTGTAATCTTTTAACTCCCTTTTTGCTGCACCTCGATTGTTGTATGCCTTTGCAGAATTAGGATCAAGTTCAATTGCTTTGTCATAATCTTTTATTGCTTCATCATAATTCTGTTGGTAACATTTTGCTATACCTCGATTATCGTATGCCTCTGCACAATTAGGGCTAAGTTCAATTGCTTTATCATAATCGAGTATCGCGCCAGCGTAATCCTGTTTATAATATTTTGCAAGACCTCGACTGTTATAAGCATCTACAAAAGCAGGATTCAGTTCGATTGCCTTATCGTAATCGAATATCGCGCCAGCGTAATCCTGTTGTTCATATTTTGCTATACCTCGATTGTTATAAGCATGTACAAAAGCAGGATCCAGCTCAAGTGCCTTATTGTAATCGAGTATCGCGCCAGCGTAATCCTGTTGTTCATATTTTGCTATACCTCGATTGTTATAGACATCTACAAATGCAGGATCCAGCTCAAGTGCCTTATCGTAATCGAGTATCGCGCCAGTGTAATCTTTTAATTCACTTTTTGCATCACCTCGATTGTTATAAGCATCTACAAAAGCAGGATCCAGTTCGATTGCCTTATCGTAATCGAGTATCGCGCCAGCGTAATCCTGTTGTTCATATTTTGCTATACCTCGATTGTTATAAGCATGTACAAAAGCAGGATCCAGCTCAAGTGCCTTATTGTAATCGAGTATCGCGCCAGCGTAATCCTGTTGTTCATATTTTGCTATACCTCGATTGTTATAGACATCTACAAATGCAGGATCCAGCTCAAGTGCCTTATCGTAATCGAGCATCGCACCTTCATAATTTTTTTGTTCATACTTTGACCAGCCGCGTTCATTATACGCTTCGGCACTGGTTGGTTCCTGCTCTAATTCATCACCATAACTATTCAAATCTGTAACTCCCAAAATTCTATCAAAATATTTTTAATTCTAACATATTATTTGTCAAATTCAAGTTGGATATAGGGTGTTTGATACCAAACAAATTTAAAATACTCGTTTTCTAATCTGTACAATTTGTTTGATGTTATTGGAAAATTTGGCATAAAAAAAAATAAATTGCATTTACCACTGACCATTAAAAGATTAATATGAGTAATTTGGAATATGGATAATTAACGGACTTTGGCTTTGCTGAATGTTAGTATTGTAGGGTAAGTATGCTCAACTATCATTTAATATTCTTCCGAGCGAATTACTCAAAAAAAATTGTAAAAGAACAGACAGATTGATTTCTTATAACAGACACTTTGATTATTACTGCAAGCCTTATCTTTAAAGTTTCTCAAAATTCTCTGTCATTTTTCTTTTAAAGTTGTCCTGTTCGGGACAGATTATACTAGCAGATTCTTCGCCTGCCAAACTTTTATGAGCTTTAAGACCAACTCTTCCGGCTTGATTTATTTTCGTTGGGGTAGAAACCCACAACCTACTCAGCTTTTATAAATTCTCATGCAAAAAAGCCCCGAATTTTTCGAGACTTTTTGATTAAAAATTATCCAATTATTTTACAACTTTTGAAATACTTGCGGTTATGTCATCGCCGCCGTATAAAACCATACCTTTTGAAAGCACAAGATTATAGTTTTTGGCTTTGGCTTCCGTAGCGATTGTTTCGCTTATGCTTTTATCTATTGCTTGCAGTTTTGTTGCATAATTTTTCTTTATTGCCTCCTGCTTTTTAGCAAATTCCGCATCATATTTTTTTGCTAATTTTTGTTTATTTTCATCTGTTGATTGTTTTGCAACATCGGTTCTCGCATTGTTCAGCCATTTTTGCAGTTCTTTCATTTTTGTTTGTTGTTCTTTTTTCAGAGCTTGAACCTGAGCGGATTTTGAAACAACAGCGTTTATATCAACAACTGCGACTTTGTAATTTGCAGGGATATCAGACATTGCAAAATTGTTGAAACCAAGCCCGATTGCAAATGCCGCTATAGCGATTGTCAGTGTTGTAATTTTTTGTTTATTCATAATTTTCTCCTTATAACACGCAAAGGGCTTTTACACCTTTTGCATTCAAACTTTATGTTGGGGTAGCCCCCCTATTGTTTAGTTGGGGTACACTTCATTCAGCCCAACGAAATTTTTATTTTATATTACTTAATTTAATCTGTGTTTTCGGAAGTTCCGGGATTTTTCCGCTTACTTTTGACTGCTGTTTCGGTTCAGACTTTCCTAATGTCCATCTGAACCCTGCCTGCAAACCTACACCGTTTCTTCCACCATTTGTAATGTATGTCTGGAAGAAACCTGTAAATCTTTCACCCCAAGATTTTCTTACACCAACACCGTATTTAACAAACGGATCGATAGAAAGGTTCGGAAGTGCAACATTGTTTGCCTGGAAGTGAGTTCTGTCCATAATATTCCAAACAACGCTTACACCCAAATATGGCTGCCATCCGTTTTTAAGGTTTCCGATGAATTTAATTCCCGGTTCTAACTGGATAGCGTGCAGCGGGTCAGAATCAATACTTACACCTGCTGCGTTTCTGTAATCAAAAGTGTTAATGAATGAATAAGACATCAATAAGCTAGGCTGAATTATGAATTTGCCGTTTGCTAATTCCCAGTTGTAGCCTGTTTTAGAAGCAACACCGGACATCAACATTGCAAAATCTTCATGTCCGAACATTGAACTTGCTTCACCTGCACTGGCACCTACGTTTGCAGTTAAGCCTGTGAAGAAGTTTCCTTTGTATGCCATACCGACAGCACCGAATGTTCCGCCGTTCTGGTAGATACTTACACCGTCGTACGCTTGATGTGAGCCGTTATATCCGCCGTAAACACCCCACATACCGTCCCATCCATGACCAAGATCATAGAGTTCTGATTCAGCACCGAAGAATGAACCGTAAGCAACGTTTGATACTTTTGGCCCGTTATTTAAAGATACGTTTTCAAATGTTGCGTAAGGTCTGAACCAGCCGGCTTTGTTTTCGTACATTGTAACAGTCGGGTCAAATACGATATTTTTGTTTGTAGTTGCATATCTGTTACGCATTTTCATAGCCTGACGCTGTTCTTTTGTCATCAGCATATACATATCCATATTACGGAATGCATTGTCGTATGCGTTCAACTGAACAAGATATCCGCCTAATTGTGCTGCTACAGGCGATGCCATAACCGCAGGGTTAAAGCTTTCATACCCCGGAGTATCTCCTCCGCCGCCTCCGCCGTACAAGCCGAAGTTCATCATAGCGGTTGCAGGGTCATAACTTGCAGAATATTTGTAAATCGGAGAATATGCGATATCTTCGCCTGTGTATTGGATTGCTCCTGCAAGAGCCGATCTTACGGAATCATCCATTCCGGTTCCAAGAGGGGAAATGGAGAAGGATTTTTCTGTTGTAGGTTCTGTTATTAATATATTAGAGATATTAATATTGTACCCGTTAGTGTTGTTAAATCTGCTTGCAGTGATTGTGTCCATTGTCTTGTCTGCAAGGTTAGCATCAAGCCTCAAGTCCATATCACTGTTGAGTGTTAAGTTACCGAGGTTAGCGGAATTTATGCCTCCGTTCTGGAGTGAAACAGTACCGCCAATGTAATTGAAATCTACATTGTCGGCTAATGTTCCGGTGTATAATGTTCCGTTCTGTGTATTTGTACCGAACAGTAACGTTCCGTTGTACATATTAACTGTGTTTTCTGATACCACATTGTTAATTTCAACCGTACCAAGTGTTGGAGCTTCAGACCCGTCAGGCATCTGTACTCCGGTGTTATTAATGTTAATGGCGGCAACGTCCTTACCTTCACCTGAAATACCATCATTAAAAATAATATTTGCCTCGCCGGCATTAAGGTTTATTATTCCATTTCTGTTATTACGTATTGCATTAGAACCTGAAAGGTTATCTGCATTCCCAGTAAAAATAGTCTGAGAATCTTTTGCAATAATATTTAAAATTTTATTATTGTTTATCGCTCCGCCAAAGTTAGAAGAGTTTGATGTAAATATAGAGTCAGTTATGGTTACTGTACCGTTATTCCAAATTGCTCCACCGCTATTGTTAGAAGCCTTATTTCCTGTGAAAGTTGAGTCGGTTATGGCGGCTGTGCCAATGTTCAAAATCGCTCCGCCACTATTACCAGCCGAATTTCCTGTGAACGTAGAATCGGTTATGGAGGTTGTGCCTCTGTTATAAATCGCTCCGCCATCGACTGATGAACTAAATCCGTTAAAACCTTTTGAGTTTTCATCAGTTGAGTTTCCGACATTGTTTACAGTCAATGTTTGACCATTATTTACGGTTATGCCCTGATTGCCGTTACCGTTGATATCATATCCATTACCTTTGATGGTGAGGGTTGAACCGCTACCTTGCATTACGCCGAGATCCTGTGTTATTGTTTCATCGGCATTCATATCATATTGTCTGTTGCCATCTGCGTAATCAACAGCCGCTTTGAGTCCGCCTTGATCCTCATTATAAGTATAAGCCAAAAAGCCTTTGTTTGTTGTATCTTGAGCAAAGGTTAAGCTTGCATCGTTCGTAAATACCGCATATTTACCAAGAGTTATACCTGTATTTGTACCCTTAACGATTTCAACAGCACCGCTTGTTGTCGGCAAGTCGCCTGTTATATTAATATCTGAGAAATTAAGAGTTGCATTTCCGTCATTGATTGTAAAATTGTCTGCTGTTGCACCGTTATCAGAGAAATTCAAATCAAGAGCGAGTTTGCTGCCCGTACCGTCCATGGTTCCGACAGTGTAATCTCTAATTGCACCGTCTAAAGTATCGAGTGTTCCGCCGTTGAGGTTGAGAGTAACAGTCTCGTCAAAATTACCCCATGATTCGGCAACCAGTTGTTCTGCTCCGTTTACATTAATCGTTCCGCCCTCGTAATGTCCGAGTTTCAAAGTTCCGTTGTGTAAGATTACGGTGTTGTTTGAAACAGTGTTGTTGAATTCAACAGTCCCGCTTGTCGGAGCTTCGGTTGTGCCGTCTGCCATTTTTACACCGGTATTGTTGATATTTATTGTACCGTTAGAACCGTCAATACCGTCATTGAATACAATCTTATGTCCGTCAGCAGCATTGAGATTTGCTCTACCACTGTAATTAAACAACGCATTGGACATGCCTCCTGCCGTGTTGCCTGTAAATGTAGTGTCAGATTCATTTGCTATAATATTGGCTGTACTCCAGTTCAAAATCGCTCCGCCAAACAGAGAAGCCTCATTTCCTATGAAAGTAGAATCGGTTATGGTGGCTGTACTCCAGTTCAAAATCGCTCCGCCTTCATGAGACTCATTTCCTGTGAAAGTTGAGTCGGTTATGGTGGCTGTACTCCTGTTATAAATCGCTCCGCCTTCACGAGCCTTATTTCCTGTGAAAGTTGAGTCGGTTATGGTGGCTGTACTCCTGTTATAAATCGCTCCGCCATAATCAAAAGCCTCATTTCCTGTGAAAGTAGAGCCGGTTATGGTGGCTGTGCCTCCAAAGTTATAAATCGCTCCGCCATAAGCAGAAGCCTTATTTCCTGTGAAAGTTGAGTCGGTTATGGTGGCTGTACTCCAGTTAAAAATCGCTCCGCCATAATCAGAAGCCTCATTTCCTGTGAAAGTAGAGCCGGTTATGGTGGCTGTACCACTGTCGTTATAAATCGCTCCGCCATTATAATTAGCCGAATTTCCTGTGAAAGTCGAATCGGTTATGGTGGCTGTACTCCAGTTAAAAATCGCTCCGCCTTCACGAGCCTTATTTCCTGTGAAAGTTGAATCGGTTATGGTGGCTGTACTCCTGTTATAAATCGCTCCGCCATAATCAGAAGCCTCATTTCCTGTGAAAGTAGAGCCGGTTATGGTGGCTGTACTCCTGTTATAAATCGCTCCGCCAGAGTATGACCTAAAGCCGTTAAAACCTTTTGAGTTTTCATCAGTTGAGTTGCCGACATTGTTCACATTCAAGGTTTGACCGCTGTTTACGGTTATGCCGCCAATATTCTCACCCTCTGCCGTAATGTCATATCCGCCGCCATTGATGGTGAGGATTGAGTTTTCACCACCCATTTCGCCGAGGGTTTCATTTACAATTTCTTCTTCAACCATGTTATAAACACGTTCTGTGTCTGTTCTTCTCACGGCATTTACCAGATTATTCGTGCTGTCAAAAGTTAAGATACCTGTAGTGCCTGATTTGTCATAGGCAAGCAGATAACTCTTTTCAACACCGTCAGCTCTGGTAATATTGGCATTTGATGATAATGTAACCGCATCTTTTGTATTGCTGTCAGCAACTTCTGTTGAAACCACGTCTTTTTGTGCTTCTGAAAGAATATTAACATCAGAAATTTGGATAGAATGTCCCGTATTGGATGCGATGGCAGAAGATGCTGTAATCATATCAGCCTGTTCGTTTGCCAAATCCGCATCAATCGCTAACTGTAAATCATTTTCTAAAGTTACATTACCGAGATTTGTTGTTCTTGCCCCGCCGTCTTGCAGGCTCAATGTTCCGCCATGAACGATGAAATTAACAGAACTGTCAAGGCTTCCGAAAGATTCGGCAACAGTTTGTTGTGTACCGTTTACAGTGATTGTTTCTTCTGCGTGATGTCCGAGTTTCAAAGTTCCGTTATAGAGGTTGACGGTGTTGTTTGATACGGTGTTGTTAAATTCAACAATACCGCTTGTAGGTGCATCTGTTGTGCCGTCTGACATTTTTACACCAGTGTTGTTGATGTTGATAATATTATTAGTACCACTTGTACCGTCAATGCCGTCATTAAATACAATAATACCTCTACCTGCATTTAAATATATTACACCTTTCTCATTGTATAATGCATTGGAGCCAACTTTGCTTGTATTACCTGTAAATACACTATCCTTTTTATCTGCAATAATACTGATATTACACCAGTAGTTATTAATAGCTCCGCTATTTCCATTACTTGTATTTGCTAAAAAAATAGAATCAACAATTGTTGCATCTCCATTGCCTATATGCAATATACTGTTATAAGTGCTTTCACCTGTATTCCCTATAAAAGAAGTATTATTGACTTTAAGTGATGCATCACTAAATACAATTCCCCATCCGGAAGAACCAAATTTATTATTCAGGAACGAAGAATCATTAATAACCATAAGACCTTTATTATTATGAACAAAACCTTCAAATTTTGTTGTATTATCTGAAAATATTACATCGCTTATTAATGTTGTATTATTATTTTTAATTACCGTCCCTGTAAAATTGCTTAAGCCAATATTATTTATGGTCAATGCATTATTGCTGTATACCCTAAGTCCATCTTTACCATTTCCATCTATATCATACCCATTGCCGTTGATGGTTACACTGCTTCCGCCAAGAGCGCCTAAACCTGTAATGCCGTCCCCCGTTATATTACTTGTTATATTTATAGGTGTTGTGCCGTTAACTATCGCCTGTTGCAAATCAGTCCAATTATTGACATCTTGTGCCTTTGCCGGCTGAAAGGTCATCAGCATTGATACCGCCACAGCCGCAAGTAATATACTCTTTCTCTTTTTCATCTTAGTTCCTCTTGGTTTTTATTTGTACAAAATTCCACATCAAATATTCTGTTTAAAGCGAAAAGCACCCCGGCAATAATTTGCCCGAAGTGCTTTTTTAAATTCTTTTTCGTCTAAACCCTTTAAACATCACTCTTTCTTCGGTTTTTACTTACAACAGTATTATCAAAACGTTGTATGCCCACTACCTCACAAAAATTCTAACATAAATGTTTTATTTTGCATATATTGTAAAACAACTTTTGGTATTATTCCAAGATTTAAAATAGGGTTTCTTAAAGCACTTGCAATACATTGAGTATTTTCAGTCATCATAATTTCATAGCCGACTAATGCTGTTGATTTCCAGTCTAAAAAACCGACCAAAGTTGCTCTGGTCGGTTTTCCTGTGAACGGATTTATTACTTGGAAGTTGAGAACGTGTCCGTCTGCTATCAAAACATCTCCAACATTAAGGACTGAAATATCCCTCTCGATATACGCTTCCACTTTATCGTGGTATGCTTTTTCTCCCTCCCTAAATAAAATCCATTGTGCATAATTATTCTTTTTGTAGTGTTCAGCGAATCGTCTGAATGTCAAAACACAGGGAATATCTTCAAATCCACATTTCTCTAAAATATGTCATGTAAGTTTAATAGCCTTGCCGACACTGAATTTATTGGGGTGCATGAGGAATTTAGTAAATATATTTTTCATCTCCTGAGTAAGGATTGTGTTGTATTCGTTTTGTTTTGAATATTTATGTCCCGGCAACAACACTCTGTAATCCTCACAGTCTTCATAAGCCCGTAGCCAACGGTGAAGTGTGCCGATAGAAATACTTCCGAGAAATTGATAAACTTTAGGTAAAAGCATTCCCGAATTATACAAATCTAAAAACACTGAATCCGCTTCCTTTTTAGTTTTGTATTTTGATCTAATGTTTTGTAAAGCCTTCACTACATCTACCCTTGCAAGTGCAGTTAATTTTGCACTTTCTGCAATAAAGGTCGGATATTTCGGTTTAGTATCAAGGGGAACTAATGCTGTACAATTTGATTGAGTTGCCTCTTTGATTAGTTTGTCTTGGAGTTTTTCCTGTACTTCAGGTTCTAAACTTGAATAAAGAATTTCATACGAGGTGCCGCCAAAGACTTTTACCTCACGTGCGATGTATTTGCCTTTTTGAATCGCAAGCCTTAATGAACGATTACTCGTTAACCCCTTTATCTCAGCTATTTTATTAATGGGGACGAACGAGTTAAAAGCGGTGCTTGCACCGGCTTTTTCAACGAGTGAGGAGCCAAAAGCTTTGCTTATATTTATATATTCTTCAGTCATCGTACACACACGATAACTCTGAAGACAAAGGATTGGAACTCCACTTCCGAGCTTTGGCAACAACTCTTAACATACTTACGCAATCAAAGATTGCTTGTATGTTAGAGTTTTGCATCCATCATTCTAAGGCTCGCTATAGCTCGCTAAGAATGAATGTATGTCGGTTTCGTATCAATTGAAAAAATTTTCTAATTTGTAAAAAATTTCCAACCTTAAAAAAACGATCCGACCTTGTCCTGAATTTTCACAAAAAAATTGCTTTTTGTGAAAATTTGCTCAACTGGACTATATCGTAATAATCAAATTGTCCGTTTAAATCAAACTAAGTGTGCTTTTAAGCAATAGCAAGGGTTTTGCATAATAATCAAACTGTCCGTTTAAAGTCCAGTTTCGTCCAGTTTGATTTTTAGCATCTTAAAATTTCCGACCGCTCAATCGCCCTAAACATCTATATCTTGCAAAAATAATCGAACTGTCTGTGATAATACACCTGGACATTAAAGTACACAAAAAACAGTTCAATTTCGAATTAAAAACACCCGGCAAAGACCGGGTGTTTTTAATTCGGAGAGCTTAGTTTTGACATCAAAAGTCTATCTTGAAGTCTTAAAGCTATTTAAAATTTTTATAATATAAAAATTCCCTGCTAAACTGAATTTACAGGGAATTTTTACAGTTATTGATCAAATTAATCAATTAAAACCTTTACTGCATAAACTTTTTAAACAGATTCACTGCAAGCAAAATAACAGGGATCGTTAATATTGTATTTTACATTTTTTTAGTGTTTTTAGTATGTCATATATATCTTCTTTTGCAAATTTCTTTTGGAATTTTTCAATATATTTTATACATTTTATTAAATAATCATCCTCAATTGATTGTATATAAGAAATATTACCAAGTAAAGATTCTTTTCTTTAGTTTCTTTGTGCTTTTTAGTAGAATATTCACCTGTTTTATATAGAAAATAAAGAATTGCTCGTATTTTATTTTTAATTTTTTTGATACTTTTATTTTTCCATCATTTATAGTTATGCCTGTAACTTTTTTATGAAAAGTATTTTTTATTAATTTTGTTTTTTTTCAGTATTTATTTCAATATTAATATTATTTATATTAAAAAATTCGGAGATTTCTTTATCTATTTTATAACAAGCTAAATTAGATAATATTATGAACAGATTCCTCCTTGGGGGTAATTTATTAAAAAAGGTGCATAATCCTCCAAGTAAGAAATTTCATCATCAGGTCCTATTCCCAGGAAAATTCTTTGTTTTTATCTTTTTATACATTGAAAAATTTTTTTAAAATACATTTTCAATAAAAAACTTTTTCTTTATGTATTACTGCATTTTCAAGAAGTCAATTTTTATTTTTTATAAAAGCTTTTGAGTATACAGAACAAGGAAATTTTTAAAGTATTTCTACATGAATTATTATTTGAGCCATTTTTAAGTTTTTTCCGAACATTTATAATTTTTTAAAATCAATTGGGTTAAGTACAAAACTACTCAATATAGTGTAAATTTTTATTATAGCATTGCTATATACAAATAATTATATTAAAGAGTATTTATATAAGAATTTAGATGTTTCAAATTTATAAATTTTATATTTTTAGAATCTTTTAACAAAATTTCCAATAATTCACTATCTGTAACAACATAAAAAGAATAAATTTTTGGAGTATCCTCTGGTATACGCCATTTAAGTATTTCAAAAATTTCATTTATATTATTTTGCAAATATATTTCTCTGTTTTTAACTTTATCAATAGAATTTTTTTGTGATTTTTTATCTTTTTTTAAAACGTTATTGAGTAAACGTTTGGCATCTTTTAAACAATAAGGTTTAAGATAATATTTACATTCAATATTGAGAAGACAATTTTTTTCAGGTATATAACACAGAACATCATAATCTCCAAGATTTTCCGGATGATTGCCTTTTTTATCTCTATTGTGAAGATAAACGTTTTTCTCGCAGTATTGACTCCAATTTTTTAATAAAAAATTATATACATTATTATTTAATTCAATTTCTCTTTTTTCTTTTTGTTTTTGAATAATTTTTTTTGTTTTACATGCAGGAAGTCCAAACGGAAAACGTGGGAACGCAAGATTTCTTGCCCAAACATCCTTAGCTTGATATGTTGATTGAGGTCCCCATATAATTGTATCTTTGTCTATTTTTATCAATGGCTTAATTATATAACGACTATACCTTTTGTTATATTCGTATACAGGAATTTCATTACAATCCTTGGTTGTAAGAAAATTATCTTCAAAAATTTTAGTAACCTCATCAGTTTTTAATGTGAGAAAATCTATTAGTTTTTTAATTGATTCTCCATTACAATCCTTCATACTTGATAGTTCTTTTAACATTATATCAATAATTTCTGATAATGAGGCTGTATAATAAGGAGTTTCATTTATACCTTTATACATTGCCCAGGAACTTAAGCATGTTAATAAATCTATTAATAACTGAAAAGAAAACCCAAAATCATTTATCATTGCATTGTTCAGCTGAGTATAATAATCTTTCTCGTCATTAAATTTCATTTCTTTGGGTAAATCATTATAAATATCATTGTCAGATTCATATTCTAAATATTTATTTTGTTTTTCTACCATTTCTCCAGGAACATTTACGTAAACGGTATAATTATCTTTCACTGTTAAGCTAATTTCTGTAAGTTCATTATGAATAATATCTCCATATTGATATGTATGTAATATCCAGTGTGTTTTGGCTAGCATTAGCTGTAATTTATCCTCTATTAGTACATCTTCACCAACATGTGGTAAAGATACAAATTTCTCAATGAGATATCTATATATTACATTATTATGGTGACATTCTTTTTTAATTTCTGTTAGCCTTTTAGTTCGATTATAATCAACATCATGTTCTTTTGAAATATTTACCATTTGGTATCTATATTCAGTTTCATTATAATAAGCATCCATTTGTTGTATTAAATACGAGATACCTTGAACAAAATCTATTTGACTTAATTCATTTTCCAAAACTGGCATTAAACCTTCTCTAATAATTTTAAGTAAGACTTTTGCATCATTATAATTATATGTTCCTGGTTTATATGCAGATGATTTAATTATTTTTGCCATTTCATTTTGTACTACTATAAAATCCTTATATTCTGGTAATACCAGTGGCCAATGCTCAGGAAAAGAGGTTGGTTTATTTAAAAGATTAAATGCAAAACGGGTTTTATCTTTTTCATGTTTTAAAATGCTATAATTTAATTTAGGTAAATTGTTATCAGTTGTATAAGAATTTAATTTTTTTAATATTTCTATTGCCAAATTTGTTTCTATTTTACAGTCTTTAGCTCCGTTCATAGCATCAAAATATAAATCTTCATTATATAAAATTCTTAAACCATATGTATTCTTATCAGGATAAGCTGTAGTAATAGTCCATATTACATTATCATCAATTCTATGTTGAAGAAATGAAAAAATCTTATTCTCTTTAATCATACTATAAGGAATTACCTCTATTAGCAAATTCTTATATTCTGCAAAAAATTTATGTTTAGATATTATATTCTGATACAGATAAAAAATATCTTCAATAATATCAGTAATATTATCTAATATTCTAAACTTTTCTTCAGGATAAATTCCAAATACAGGTTTTATACATATATCGGATTTATTAACTTTCTGATATTTGATAAAACCTAAAAGAGTCTTTGCTTCAAGTCTTAATTTATTAGAAATTTTATCGTGTATAATATGCCATTTATCAAGATCTCCAATACGAGGCAAGAGAGGAAAATTTTTATATTTATGTTTCAATGACTCAAACCTAGTTGTTGAACCATAATTTGCATCCTCTAAAATTAAATATTTAAAATCATTGGCTCCTGTTAAAATTGTTCCGTTATTATTTTCACGATAAAAAGCTAATTTATCAGCTATTGAATATAGCGGATTATATTTTAATGGATTATTTTGCAGATATTGCAATTGTTTACTAATATCCCAAAAAACATCAAATTCATTTATCATTTGTATAAAATCTACTAACGGAAAGTAAAATATGTGTTTGTGTGCAGGTAAATTAATTATTTTATTCTCAAAAGAAAATAAAGTATTAATCAAGATTAATTGAACATCAAAGTTTTGAGGTAAATTCAAAGAAGAAATAATTTTTGACTTTAATAAATCATATAATTCAAATAGATTTTCTTCTTCCTTATCTATAGTTGGATTTAAAAAATAAAACAATATAACTTCGTTGTTTATAATAATCGAACTACAACTAAAATTTTTTAATTCTTTATTAGTAATATATTTATTTATATCGTTAATAAATTTAATCTTATATGGTTTGCGTTCTTTAATGTATCTTTTTACGGCACATTTGATCAATTCATATTCACTATATGAAAATCGTTTTTTAATTATCAGATTATCAAGTTCATTATTCCAAGTTTTACATAATATATAATTAAAACGTCTTGGTATTATAGGATAATAGTTTCCTTTATAATTAATGAAACATTTATTTAGTAAATTCCCTTCTAAAAAATTTGTTTCAAAATTAAAAAGTTTTTTATAGATTTGTTCTATATCTCCTACTTTAATAGAATATTTATTTAAAAATTCATTATCCAAACTATTTATTTTTTTCATCAAGTAGTAAAAACAAACATGACATTCTTTCCAAAAAACTCGTGTTGGAATCGAAACGGATCCGGGTTCTACTTCATCATTTTCCTGTGTTTTAACATTTTCTATAATTTGATTTTGAAGAAACAAAAATATTTCTAAATCTTTATTAGGATTTCTCAAATAACTATCACAATAAAAATTCTTCAATGAACAATGTACTAATTTAAAACATTGTAGGTAATCATAAATGTTACATATTTCTGAACCATAAAATATTTTATAATGAAAATTGTTATGAAAAAATTTAACTTCACCCCAATCTTTTTCGGGACAAAAATCTTCTAAAAATGGGAATTCTGGTAAATTATTTATTAAAAATTGTGTAAATTTTTCAAAATCACAATAATTAAAAATTTTATCATTATTTTCAAACTCAAATTCATCTATTGAGATTAAACACATTATAAAAAAAATTTGTTTTAAAATAGCAGAACTATTATTATTCCATAAAGTAATAGAAAATAACGATTTAATAACATCATTAAAACTATATTCTTTAAATAGTTGTACAATAATATCAAATTGTTGTTTTAAGTTTGTTTGATTCATTTTTTAATAATCTTTTGAGTTAAAGCTATTACGTGTTTTCTTTTCAAGTTGTTTTTGTGTTTGTTTAACTGATTCCTAGAAGTGCTTTTCTACTTCTGGTAATTCATCTTTTATTGTTTCCTTGTATTTTGCATATTCGGCAAGAGCATTATTTTTAGCCTCTAACTTTGAAATTTTGCCAGGATTTTCAAGCAGCTCGCTCCCTGTCATTTTTATAATTCCTTGAAACCTCTCTACTTACTTCATTTTGAGCTGTCAAGTAATCCTTGACAACTAAATCTTTCAAAAGCTCACCTTCTTCAAAAATATTTTTAATATGCAGGCTTATATTCTGTTTTGTCGTTTGAACCAGCTCTGCCATCTGATTGTGCGTAAGCCAAACTGTTTCATTTTCTATTCTTACATCAATTTTTGTTTGCCCGTCTTGTGTCTGGTAAATTATAATTTCATTTTCCATGCTATAATCCTTTGTTTAAAACAATTATAGCATATATTTACATTAAAAAATCCCTACCAGCATTGTGGTAGGGATTTTTCGCAGTTTTATTACAGATCGTCAGGATTATTTCTGTAATAATCTTCCAGGATTTTGCGCAAAGTATCTTTATAGAATTTTTCATCTTCTTCACTTGTCTCAGGTTCAAAATCCTCAAATGCCTTATTTTCAATCATTTGCCAGAAATCAAAGTTCAGCAAATTCAGGTTCTGCAGAAGCATTTTCCGAGAAGGCCCGTCATTTTTAATCGCATCCTGCACTATTTTTTGTGCGAAAAGCTGCATGAAAGAGATTTTTTCACGATTTCCGTTTTCATTAGTAATCGTAGCTTCTCGTATAAATGCTAGACGCAACGCCTCCATAATTGTTTTAGGTAGCACTTTTTTCTTACGCCCTCTGGGGTTACCGCTTACACCCTTTTTAAATTGTCCGCTGACAGGTGGCTTTTTGTACCCAACTTCGTACAATTTATCTTTGATTTCTTGACGGTGCTCATTATCCTTATGTAACGAGTTTTGTATCTCGAGAAATTTGTCAATATTATTTTTCATTTTCAATCTCCTCATAATTTTTAACCAACTTCGCAGTTTTTCCAGTCTCTTTTTCCCAGCGATAGATACACACATCAACATATCTTGGATCAATTTCAATCAGCCGTGCCCTACGTTTACAGCGTTCTGCAGCTAAAAGAGTAGAGCCTGAGCCCCCAAAACAATCTAAGACAATATCGTTTTTTGAAGACGTATCTTGCAGAATATCATGAAGTAATGGCGTTGATTTTACCGTCGGATGGAGCTTAAGCAACTCTAAAGATGCTGGGTTGGTTGCTCGAATTCCCGGATAATCCCAAACATTTGAACGATATCTGCCATATTTCCCTAGTTGAATATGGTTTTGATGCTTGGCTTTACCGTTTTTAAAGATAGGAATCATCTCGTGCTGACTTCTGTAGAGAGAACCCATTCCAGCCGATAATTTGTTCCAGATTGCTATATCTTTTAATTCGGTATAATACTTTTTACCCTGATTCAGCAAAATATTAATATTCCGCCAGTCCATAAAGATGTAATGCAGTGAACCGTCAGACGAGAATTTTACCAGATGTTGCATAAAGCCTGAGATAAATTCTGCAAACTCAGCTTCTGTCATCTCTCCTGATGCCATTGCAAACTCATTATGCTTAACCTTGCCCAAGCCGCATACGTGGCCGTTAACTTTGCAGTTATATGGTGGATCTGTAATAACAATTTGAGCAAGTTCGCCTTGCATAAGTATTTCAAAAGCCTTTTGTAATAATGAATTTCCACATAGGATAAAGTGGTCACCTAATCGCCACAAATCCCATAAATTAGCCTTTGGGGGAATATTTGCATCAAGCCAGTCTGCATTTTCTTGTTCAGAATTTTTGACTTCACTCTCCTCTGAATCTGAATTTAGGAAAATCTTATCGTAATCGACAGTCTCAAAACCTAAATCTTCAAAACTTATATCAAATTTTCCTAAATTTTCGATGGCTTCCTGCAAATTTGCGTAATTCCATTCGCTGTCTTCTGCTATTCTGTTGTCCAAAATTCTGATAGCTTCAGCTTCTTCATCAGTCAGATCCTCAAGAATTATCACCGGAATTTGAGAAAATCCAAGCTTCTTTGCGGCTAAAAGCCGCAACTCTCCTGCTATAATTTTTAACTTTTTATCAATCAGAATAGGGTTTGTAAAGCCAAATTTTTTGATAGCATTAATTATTTTTTGAAGCTGCTTTCGATAATGCTTACGTAAGCTTTTATTGCTTGCAATAATTAAAGCAATATCAATCATTTGTAAATTGTTGTTTGGATGATTCCCTTCAAGTACCACTTTTCTAAAGTGGCGCATAGCGCTCTCCATAGCTTCAGGATCCAATTTTATTTTTTTATCAGAATTCATATGAATCTCCTTATTTTTTTGATAATTCACCAAATCTTATTCAGCACAAATTGTGCCTCCTAAGGCCTAAAATAAAAATTACCCGTGCAATAAATATTGCAAATTAAACAAGCAAAATAGGAGTTGTATCGTCGTTATGAAAAACTTGTATTTGAATTACTTTTTTAAAATTTATCTCTGATAAAATCGGGATTTTTAGTTGTAAAATTTCCCAAATGCGTAATTGCGCTTCAAAATCTTTAAGAGGAAGAATAAATATTTCAAAAGTTGCAATCGAGCGGATGAGGTCAAGTAAGAATGCTTGCATATATTGACGAACTTTTTTGCATTTATGTCTTACCGGCTCGTTAATTGAGGAGACCATGTCACCAATCAAAGCTTCCATTGATTGAAGCCCATTTGAGTATTTTATAGAGTTGTTGTCTATCTTTGGGCTGATTGATAAACTCATGCTGTCCTCCCTGACATGCTCATTTTAAGGCTATTTACAAAATTTGACAAGTATTTAGTTTAGAATTAGCGGCATTTGTAGCCTATCAATAACCTCATAATAGTTGTGGATCTAGGCGTATAAGATTGTAAATTATTATTTACAATTCTGCACCAAGGGTTTTAGCTTTATCAAAAATCATTCAACTCTCTTATTGCAAGTCTTGCCATAAGTTTGTCAAACATCAAAAACAATTCACCTAAAGATATTTTTTCATCTGTACAAATTTCAACAGGAATTGCTTTGTTTGCATACTTTTTAATTCCTTTTAATGCTTTTCTTGCGTTGTTATTTCTGATATTTCCTTCAAATTCAAAAGGCATTGTATAAATTACCCTAGTATAAATATTTTGATCACTTATAAGTTTTAATAGTGAAACGATTCCGCCAGAACTTATACCTCCGCCTAATGAAACCAATATTATTATATCTACTGAACCTTTTATAAAGTTACTAATTTTTCTTTTATTTGAATGCACACAAGCCGCACCGAGAGAATAATTTTGATAACAGCCTGCTCCATCTACAAGTTTATCTCCAACTTTTATTTTGTGCGGTGTTGCTGAATGTTTGAGAGTTTCGCTATCTGAATCAATACTTAAAAATTCTGTACCCTCCTCTTGAGCTTTTGGATACAAATAAGTTATTGCACTAATCCCACCTTTACCAAGTCCAATCACAATTGTTTTATTTGTCATATCTTTTTTCATCTACGTTGCCTCTTCAAGTATTGTTCCTAACTACAGTAATCGCTCTTATTAACCCTAATTGGAACTGTAAAATTTAAATTTGTATCAATTGGACACAAACGTTTTACTTGAAAAAGAGAGGACTTTTGGTAATCAGCATGTATAATTAAAACAAGGAGAATAGCAATGGCTACCATATTAGAACAAAAATCGCAGATTGATAAACTTTGGGAAACCTTTTGGTCAAACGGAATTTCAAATCCTTTAACCGTTATAGAACAGATTTCATACTTGTTTTTCATAAAAGAACTTGATGATAAGCAAATATTAGCAGAGAAAAAAGCTTTAAGAACAGGGAAACCAATCGAAAATCCTATTTTTGATGAAACCCCGAAGCAACAAAATATGCGTTGGTCAAAGTTTAAAGATTTTGCACCAAATGAAATGTATAAAATTGTTCAGGAAGATGTATTTCCTTTTATAAAAAATATGGGTGGCGAAAATTTTGCTAAATATATGAAAGATGCAGTTTTCATGATTCCATCTCCTGCACTTTTGGCCTCTGCTGTTGATATGATTAGCAAACTTGAAATACAAGATCTTGATACAAAAGGTGATTTGTATGAATACCTTTTATCTAAAATTGCACAAGCCGGTATAAATGGTCAATTCAGAACTCCAAGACACATTGGTAAAATGATGGTTGAATTGGCCGACATTAAGCCGGATGACATTGTTTGCGACCCGTCTTGTGGTACAGCAGGTTTCTTAATTTGTGCAATTATGTATTTAAAAGACAAATACCCTGATATGTTCATGAATGAACAGTTAAAAAAACATTTCAATAACGAAATGTTTTACGGCTTTGATTTTGATTTTTCAATGTTGCGTATCGCATCTATGAATATGATGTCACACGGACTCCAAAACCCTCATATTGAATACCAGGATTCTTTGTCTGAAGATGCGTCAAACTTAAAGGATTTTTGTACTTGTGTTATCGCAAACCCACCATTTAAAGGTTCTGTAAATGAAGATACAATTGCAAAGAATATAATATCTGAAGTAAATACTAAAAAGACAGAATTACTGTTTTTAGCCTTGATGATTAGAATACTCAAATCAGGAGGTAGAGCCTGTGTCATAGTTCCTGATGGTGTACTGTTTGGAACGTCAAATGCTCATTTATCCATAAGAAAAAAACTTATTGATGAACAACAACTGCAAGCGGTAATTTCTATGCCTTCAGGTGTTTTTAAACCCTATGCAGGAGTGTCAACAGCTATTTTAATATTCACTAAGACAAATTCAGGCGGTACAGATAAAGTCTGGTTCTATGATATGCAAAACGATGGCTTTACGCTAAACGATAACCGCACACCAATAGAAGAAAATGATATCCCTGATATTATTAAAACCTACAAAAACAGATTTAATGAAGATAATACAGATAAAAAATCTAAACACTTCTTTGTAGATGTGGATGAAATTAGAAAGAATAACTACGACCTAAGTATTAACAAGTACAAAGAAGTAGAATATGAACAAGTCAAATACGACTCTCCAAAAACAATTTTAGCTGAAATTCAAACTCTTGAAACCGAAGTCCAACAAGGTTTGGCTGAATTGGAGGCTATGCTGTAGTGGTAAAATTATCGACAGTTGCAACTATTAGTGCAGGGCAATCAGCACCTAAAAATAACTATTTTAGCGAAAATGGAATTCCTTTTATAAGAGCTGGCAGCTTAGAATTTTTGATTAATGGTAAAGGTTTAGATTACTGTGAAAAAATAAATGAAACAAATGCTAAAATTTGTAAGTTAAAACTATATCCTAAAAATGCAGTTCTGTTTGCAAAGAGTGGAATGTCAGCAAATAAAGGAAGAGTTTATAAACTTGAAAGAGATTCTTATGTAGTTAGTCATTTAGCTGTTGTTGTTACAGACTCCTGCAAATTGTTACCTAGTTATTTTATGTATTGGCTTAAAATAAATTCACCAAGAACCCTCATTAAAGATGAATCATATCCTTCAATAAGTTTATCAGATATTGGAAACTTAGACATAGATTGCCCATCCATTGAAGAGCAGCAACGTATAGTTAATATATTAGATAAGGCAGAAGAGATACGCACAAAGAAAAAACTTGCAAACGAAAAGCTGGATGAATTCCTAAAATCAACTTTCATCGACATGTTCGGCGACCCTGTTACTAATCCAAAAGATTTCCCAACTCAAAAATTAAATGATATTGCTACATTAAAAAATGGTATTAACTTTTTAAAGGGGGATAGTGGATTCGAAGTTAAATGTCTAGGCGTATCAAATTTTAAAGATAATAATTTTATAGTGGATAGTACTAATTTCAATGTAGTAGAGGTTTCTAACAAGCCAAGTGAAGATTATTATCTAAAGAAAAATGATATAGTTTTTGTTAGGTCTAATGGTAGTAAAGAATTAGTCGGTAGAACAGTACTAATTAAAACCGAAGGAAAAATAGTATTTAGTGGTTTTTGTATAAGATGTAGATTAACTAGCAATATGAATCCAATTTATTTACTAATGTTATTAAAAACAGAATCTATGAAAAATGCTTTTAGTCATGACGGTCATGGTTGTAATATTAAAAGTTTAAATCAACAAATGCTGGGTAATTTAGACATTATTATTTCACCACTAGAACTTCAAAACCAATTTGCCCAAATAGTCCACAAAGTCGAAGCACAAAAGGAAAAGAACCAAAAAGTAATCGAACAGATGGACAACCTCTTCAACTCCCTCATGCAACAAGCGTTTAAAGGAAAAATATAATGGAAGATTTATCTATAACTACAATCAAAATATTGTTTTTATTTTTACCTGGAATAATATATTGTCTTATTCGGGAAAAAATAACATTTCATCAAAAAAAAGAATTTAACTATTTTATGATTAGGTCTTTTGTTTTTGGTGTAATTTCTTATTTAGTTTATGGGATATACATTGTCATATTCCAGAAGAAAAATTTAGAAGATATTAGTTTTTTGAAATATATTTTGTCGAATAATGTTAATATCCAAATTAATGAAATATTTTTTGCATCTATTATTGCTGTTATTATGGCTATACTATTCTCTTGGTTAAAAAATCAACATGTATTTGAGAATATATTTAATAAAGATTTTTACAACCAATTTTATGTAAAAAACTATCATACTCTACATTGTCCATTAAAAAAGAGAGAATGTGAAATTTTTAAAATTCCTTATATTAAAATTAATTGGGAAAATATTTTTAAGTTTCTTAATCCTTTTAAAGTTTGTGAAAATGATGTTTGGAATACAATTTTTAATAGTAATGACCCAAATATGAGTTGGGTTTCTATTACTGATAATAAGTTAAAATTAAGATATGAAGGTTGGGTATATAAATATTCTGATACATTTAAAGAGAATGAACTATTTTTAAAAGATGTAATAGTTTATAATGAAAATGATGAAGAATTAAAAAGACTCCCAGGACTATATATAACAAGAAAGGCTGAAGAAATAACTATAGAATTTTTTGCATTGGAACCAACGGAATTAATAAATAGATATAAGGAGGAAAATAATGACAAATAATCAAAATTCAAATTCTAGAAATAAAAATTCTAACAATAAAAGTCAAGTTCATATAAGAGTTACTAATGATAGTAATCAATGGATTACAGAGAAATGTGGAACTAATACTCCACCTCCAAATCCTCCTAAAAAACCATCTACGGGGAATAGCAAGAAAAGTAAATAAAATTTAATAAAAGTATTGCAAAATATTGCAAAATATTGTATAATTAATATGGGCTGGTATCTCTGTATATCTCGGTCCACCACGGCAGGTGTTATACCTGCCTTTTAACTGTGTGAAAGGACTGGGTATTGAAGGATTTAAGTATATTCATTGATGAATCAGGAGATTTTGGGGATTATCAAGAACACTGTCCTTTTTACATCATATCTTTTATTTTCCACAATCAAGAATGCACTATTACTGAACAAGTGGAAAAATTAGACCAATTTTTAGAGTATAACAACTTAAAGAAACATAATATACATACTGCACCTTTAATTAGAAAAGAAAAAAGTTACAAAGATACAGATATTTCCTTAAGAAGTAAACTTTTTAGACAGTTATTTAATTTTGTTAGAAGTGTTGATATTTCATATAAAACTATTGTTATTGACAAAAGAACATATAAAAATCAGATGGATATAATTAAAATAATTACAAAAGAACTGTCATCATTCATCAAAGATAATTATTCTTTTTTTCAACAGTTTGAGAATTTCATAGTTTATTATGATAATGGTCAAGTTCAATTAAATAAAACTTTGGTTGCTATTTTGGGCACTATGTTTGGGGACCATGTTGATTTTAGGGGGATAGAACCCAATAATTATAAACTGTTTCAAGCCGCAGATTTGATATGTACTTTAGAACTAATAAAGAATAAACTCGCATGTGGCAAAAGCCTTACTACTTCTGAACAAAAGTTTTTCGGTTCTGCATCTAAATTAAGAAAAAATTATCTTAAATTTCTTGAAAGTATAGAGTTTAATAAAAAGACAAAACAATACTTATCAATTAAATATTAAATTATGTTATACTTATCTATAGAATAAGGTGCAAGTATGAGCAATTTCGAATTCCTAAAAAATGAATGGTTTGATATATACGAATTAGCTAAAGAAGCTGAAAGTTGCATTTGGTCAAAACCAGTATATGCGTGTTTAACAAACAGAAAAGCGCTGGAAAAAGCTGTAATTTGGATGTATAAAAACGATGCAGATTTAATTATGCCTTATGACACATCCTTAAATTCACTTATTCACGAGGACTCTTTTGTAAGAGTTTTGTTGCCAGTATTAGTCCCAAAAATTAATATTGTCAAAAAATTGGGTAATATTGCGGCTCATGAAAATAAAAAACTATCAAATCAGGATGCTTTGCAATCGTCTTGGGAATTATTTTATTTCTTATATTGGTTATATATGACATATTCTATTGATGAGCCAATTAAAGGTTTAAAATTTGATCCTACAATCATTCCAAAAACTACACCTGAACAGGCTGAAATAGAACGATTAAAAAAAGAAATTGAAAAAAGAGAACAAGAAATTCTCAAAAAAGAAGATTTAATAAAAGAAAATGAGGAATTACTCGCAAAAGTTAAACAAATTAAATCTCAAAAAAGAACAAACCCAAAAGATTATAACTACAACGAAACTAAAACAAGAAAATATTTTATTGATGTTCTTTTAAAAGAAGTTGGATGGGATATAACAAAACCTGATGCAACAGAATATGAAGTATCCGGGATGCCAAATTCAACAGGACTTGGATATGTCGATTACGTTCTTTGGGG
The DNA here is from genome assembly GCA_928722015.1 of Candidatus Gastranaerophilales bacterium. GTDB lineage: Bacteria > Cyanobacteriota > Vampirovibrionia > Gastranaerophilales > Gastranaerophilaceae > Zag111. The sequence goes on from CAKMWI010000011.1 coordinate 59,166, forward strand.
TGATGACGGAAAACCACTAGGCTTGGTAGAAGCAAAAAGAACAATGCGAGATGCTAAAATAGGACGAGAACAAGCCGAATTATATGCAAATTGTCTTGAAAAGAAATTCGGGCAAAGACCTATTATGTTTTATTCAAATGGTTATGAACATTACATTTGGGATGATAAAAATTATCCGCCAAGAAAAGTTAGTGGTTTTTATTCAAAAGAAGACTTACAAAGACTTATAAACAGACGGACATCACAAAAAGATTTAATAAATATCGAAATAAATAAAGATATTGCAGGCAGACCTTATCAGGAAAGATGTATTAAAAGTGTTTGCGAAAATTTCCAAAAGAAAAACAGAAAATCATTACTTGTTATGGCAACAGGAACCGGAAAGACTCGTGTTGCAATATCAATTGTTGATATTCTTACACGCTATAATTGGGCTAAAAGAATATTATTCTTAGCCGATAGAGTTCCACTTGTAGTACAAGCACAAAGAGCTTGTGCAAAAGTTATGCCAAGTTTAAATCCTGTTAACCTTATGCAAGCCGGAACAGATTGTGCTGATAGTAGATTTATTATTTCGACATATCAAACAATGATGAATCTAATTGATGCCAAAAAAGCAGACGAAAAAATATATTCTGTTGGATATTTTGATTTAATTATTGTAGATGAAGCACATAGAAGTATTTATAAACGATATGGAGAAATATTCAAATACTTTGATGCTTTAATGTTAGGTTTGACTGCCACTCCGAAAAATGATATTGATAAAAACACATATGAAGTTTTTGAATTAGAAAATGGTGTACCAACAGACTGCTATGAATATAAAGAAGCTGTTGAACAAGGGTATTTAGTTCCTTATGAAAGTTTTGATACTTCAACAAAATTTTTGCGGGAGGGCATAAAATATAGTGAATTATCCGAGCAAGAAAAAGAAGAATACGAAATCAAATTTTATGATGATGAAACAGATTCTTTACCAGACATAATAGATAAGAACAAGCTCAATAAATGGTTATTTAATGCCGATACTGTTGATAAAATTCTTGAAAACCTTATGGTTAATGGTATAAAAGTTCATGGTGGGGATAAATTAGGAAAAACAATAATATTTGCAACTAACCAAGCTCACGCAGATTTTATAGCAGAAAGATTTGATAAAAGCTATAAGCAATATAATGGGAAATTTGCAAGAGTAATTACTTACAAAACAGAATATGCCCAAAATTTAATTGATGAGTTTTCTGTTAAAGAAAAAGAACCAACAATCGCAATTTCAGTTGATAAACTAGATACAGGTATTGATGTTTTAGAAGTTGTTAATTTGGTTTTCTTTAAACCTGTTCGTTCTTATACAAAATTTATTCAGATGATTGGTCGTGGTACAAGACTTTGCCCTGACCTTTTTGGACCCGGAGATGACAAAAAGAAATTTTATATCTTTGATGCTTGTGGGAACTTTGAATATTTTGAAACTAATCCCCCTAAAGCCGGTGGTAGTTCAATGTCACTTAATGAAAAATTATTCTTAAACAGATTAGAATTGGCAGAAAAAATCAAAGATGATAACGAAATTTTAAAAATATTTTCTTCAAAAATAAAAGATAACCTTTATAATATTGTTCAAACAATGGATCGTGATAATTTCATTATTAGGCATCATCTTGAAAGTGTAGAAAAATTTTCTAACAGGGAAAAATGGGACAATTTAGATGATACAGATTTTCTTACAATTAAAAACGATATTGCAAAACTACCAACAACCGAAGAGGATGACAAAGAACTCGCAAAAAGATTTGATTTAATAATTGTAAATATGCAATTAGCACTTTATTCTAAATCAGCTAAAACTTTCAATAAATATGTTGATAAAATAAAAACAATAGCAAATTTATTAGAAGAGAAATCATCTATTCCAATGGTTAGAAAACATCTTGAATTGATAGAAGAATTGCAAAAAGATGAATACTGGAAAGATATAACAATATCTGAATTGGAAGAAATAAGAATTAAATTAAGAGATTTAATTGATTTACTTGATTACCAAAAGCAAAAAATTGTATATACAAATTTTGAAGATGAAATCAAACCAAACAAATCAACCGAGAATAAAACGCCAGAAATAGCAGGAGTTGATTTAATTCAATATCGTAAAAAAGTAGAAGCCTTTTTACAAGAGCATCAAAATGAAATAGCAATTAATAAATTAAAACATAATAAGCCTTTAACACCATTGGATGTTGAGCAACTAGAAAAAATATTAAAAGAAAATGCAAATATTATAGGGACAAAAGATAAATTTAAATCACTAATGGGTAATTTAGGATTGGGCGAGTTTATTCGTTCTGTAATTGGCCTGGATAGTTCTGAAATTGAAAAAGTATTTGCTCAATATTTAGATACTAATAATTTTAATGCAAATCAGATAAGATTTATCGATAAAATAATTAATTATTTAAGAATAAATGGTACAATGTTAGATATTGGAGCATTATATGAAGCGCCATTTACCGATCTTAATGTTGAGGGCATTGATGGAATATTTTCATCTAAAGATGCTGACAATATTATTTATCTAATTAATGAAATTAATCAGAACGCAAAAATATATAAATAAAATTAAATTAACGTTATAAATGTATCCAAAAAGACAATAGATAATGCAAAGCTTGAATAATTACACAATATTATAATATTGCTATTTTGGGTATAAATTTTTAGAGATACTTATATTGAATATTTAGAACACAATAAATATTATGTCTTTTCAATATACCAATTCGAATTTCCAAAGTGATTAAAATTCCATTGAAGTTGAAAATAGAAATTATATTCCATTGAATTATCATCTTTAAAATTATAAGAATACTTATTTAACTGAGTTTTGCGATAGCTTTCAAAAGCGTACTGAATTTCTTTTGCAAACTTTTTTCTAAATTCTGGATATGTTATGTTTAATGTTTCTTTTGTAAGTTTATTTTTTAGAATCATCTGTACCCTCCAATGGCATAATAACTGCAAATTCATTTTTCAAGTCTCATATTTTGTAGCAATACTCATCACTCTAGACTTTTTAAATATCAAGCAAAACCATTCAAAGCTTATCATTCAGACACAATTTATTATTTAATAAATGCCATTTTCATAAAATAAATATGCTATAATTAACAAAAGGAGATGCACATGACTATCAAATTTCCAATAAAATACAACAATCAGACTGTAACTAAAGAAATGTTTTTGGAAACATTGAATTATATTATTTGTTTTATTGAAAACCATTTTAATTGCGATTTAGAAATATATAGAAATGCATTGACTGTATTCAAATCAATGATTAAAGCTGCTAATGGTATAAATGATAGACGCCCAAATAAAGAATTGTGTAAACAAGCTTTTGATGTTCTTGAACAAATAAAAAATTTTAATGCAGATGAGAAAACAAAAAGACTAAATCGAGAAAAATGTGCTTGGTGTAAACTTATGATTGAAAAATTTTACTAGTTCTATTTAATATAAAAAATAATTAGAACTGAGAAATTATCAGATAATATTTTTAATTATATTACTTTTTTATATTGGAGATTAAAAAATAATGTTAGAATCAGCATTTGAAGATGATAAACTCGAAAGAAAAACAATTGCAGAAAATTTTAAGAGTATATTATTGAATACAGATTTAAATGTTATTAGTGTTTCTGCACCTTGGGGTGGCGGTAAAACATATTTCATTCAAAACCTTATTAAACTTATGAAAAATGATTCGATAAATATTTTGTACAATGCTTGGGAATCTGATTTTTATGAATCTCCATTAATACCACTATTTGTAGAGCTATTTAATGAATTAGAAAAAGTAGATATCAAAACAGAACTCGAAAAAGACATAAAATGGAGTAAAGAATTCGCTAAAAATATTTGTAAAAAGTCTTCATTCCAAGTCGGTGTTAATTTAGGTGCTGTAAATTGTGCTGCAAATTTTGATCCAGATAAAAAAATGATTGATTCTGAATACATAGAATTAAAAGAAAAAATGCAAGAATTCAAAAGTAAATTAACAAGTATTCAAACAAAACTCAATAAAAAAATTATTATATTTGTTGATGAATTAGACCGTTGTCATCCCATGTATACGATTAAAACGCTTGAAATAATTAAACATTTCTTTGGTATTCCTAATATTATTTTTGTTTTATCTGTTGATAAGAAGCAAATAGAAAATTCTGTAAGACAAATTTTTGGAGTCAACATAGGTAAAGAAAATGGCTATTTACGAAAATTTATTGATGTAGATTTTCAATTACCTATCCCTTCTATGGAACAGCTTGCGTATTATAATTTAACTCAACTATGGAATAAAATTAATAAGTTTATAGAGGATGGACGCTATTATAATTATAAAATCCAAAAACATGTTGATTCTTTTGGATTTGAAAGAGATTTAGATGTAAATAGAGAACAAAGATATCTAAGTTCTCTAATTGCAGAAATATTAAACGTTTTAAAATTTTCAGCAAGAGATCTTGAAAAATTTTTTGTAAGGTTAAATTTAACCTTAGATATGTTATTAGAAAAAGATATTTTATTTATTGAGCCTGTAATATTATTTAATTTGTTGGCATTGAAAGATATTGAAGAAATAAATAATTATACAAAATTACACTCTTCTACTCTTATAGATAAACTTAATCAAATTTTACCCACTTGGAGAGGAATATTTTTTAAGTCTTATAAAACTGAAATTGAAAATTATCACAAACAAATTCCAGTTAGCAATAATACAATAAGAGATAATGCTATAAGAATTAATAATTTATTAAAAAAACTTGTATCCAAAGATTTAAGAGTGCAAGAATTATATATCCAAAATTATCCAGAAAAAATAAAATTCATCCATAATTTTAATACTATGGAATAGTTCTTATAAAAGTTATTTTATACTTGTAAAAAAATCCTTTTGAGTGATGTATGTAACAACAAAACTTGAAAGGATTTTTTATGGCATATTTAGAAGATCTTATTAATACTTTAATGAAAATTAAAAACTTAGATCCTGAAAATAAAAGTGCAAATATTTATATTGCAGGTAAATATTTATTTATCCGAAGGCCAGATCAAGAAGATGGGTATTATATTGAACTAAAATGATACAATTTGTGTCTTTACCCTTGATATTGCAAGAATAAAGAGCGATAAATGCTAATACCTAAAGGATTTAATATGAATAATAAACTGCTTGATAGAAAAATGGAACGATGGAAAGAAAAATATCATGATTTTTCTCCAGAATTAAAGAAGCAAATAGATAAATTAGTTTTGAAATTTGAGGCTAAATCCACTTTAATTGATTGTACTTTGAATACGATGCAATCAAAAGCTACACTAATAGGGAAGCGATTTCTAAGAGAATATAATGGAAAAATACATGAAGTAAAAGCTCTAGAACAAGGCTTTTATTATAATAATAAAATTTATAAAAGTCTTTCTGCAATTGCTTATGAAATTACTGGGACTAGATGGAACGGAAAAAGATTCTTCGGAGTATGTAAATGATTAAAAAAATCAGATGCGCAATATATACTAGAAAATCATCAGAAGAAGGTCTTGAACAAGATTTTAACTCTCTTGATGCACAGAGAGAAGCTTGCGAATCTTATATTAATTCTCAAAAACACGAAGGTTGGATTCTAGTTAACAAACAATATAATGACGGAGGCTTTTCTGGTGGAACCATTGATAGACCAGCATTTAAAGAACTTTTAGAAGATATAAAAATGGATAAAATAGATATAGTTGTAGTTTATAAAGTTGACAGACTTACACGTTCATTAATGGATTTCGCAAAAATTGTTGATATATTTGATAAACACGCAACTTCTTTTGTATCCATTACTCAACAGTTTAATACTACAACATCTATGGGGCGCTTAACTTTAAATATGTTATTGTCATTTGCACAATTTGAAAGGGAAGTTACAAGTGAAAGATTAAGAGATAAATTTGCTGCTTCTCGTAAAAAAGGAATGTTTCTTCATGGCACAGCTCCAATAGGCTATAAAAAAGAAAACGGGACATTAATAGAAGTTCCAGAACAGGCAAAGATAGTTAGATTAATATTTAACAAATACTTAGAACTCGGTTCAAGTATAAAACTTCAAAAATATCTAGAAGAAAATAATATAAAAACAGTGAATGGTAAAAATTTTAGTGTCGGACATATTTCAAAAATCCTAAATAATAAAGTATATATTGGTAAAATTACCTATAAAAATGAAGAATATGAAGGCTTACATCTTGGTATTATTGATGTTGAGCTATTTAAACAAGTTCAAATGTGTCTGCAAAAAAATAAGAGAGAGAGAAAATATGCAACAAATAATCATCAATATGCTCTATTAAGTTCTAAATTATTTGATGATAAAGGAAACTATATGTCTCCTACATATAGTTATAATCGACATAAGAAGCGTTATCGTTATTATGTATCACAAGCTAATATCCAACATAAAAAAGACCTTGCGGGTTCAGTAAATAAAATTCCTGGAGATGAAATTGAAAACATTGTAAAACAGGAAATAGCAGCTTTTATTTCGAATAAAACTATAATTCAACCATATTTGAACAATTATGCATTAGAGGTCCAGAATAAAATTTTAAGTTCTCTTGAAGATTTAAAGCTCAATGATCAGATAATACGATTAATTGTACACAAAGTGACAATATCTAAAGACAATATTGTATTAGAATTAAATAAAAACATAACAATTAAAATTTTAGAAAATATAACTTATAATAAAGAAATACCCATAAATATTCAAGATACTGAATGTATCATAATTAAAAAAGATATAAAAATAATTTCAACTCCAAGCCATGGCAATAAACTAATTATAGGAGATGAAGTTAAATACAATTCTACTTTAATAAAAGCGATAATAAAAGGCTTTTATTATTATAAATTATGGAAAGATGGAAAGTTATCTCCAGAACAGAAAAAGAGTTCATATGTTTATAGATTAATGAATTTAAGATTCTTACCTCCTAATATTGTAGAAGATGTTTTAAATGGAAGACAAGCTGCAGAAATTACTGTAAAAAAGCTACACAAGATTGCAAAACTTTAATAATTTTATTTATTAATCTTTTTCTCGAAAATCTGAATAACGGGTCTTGATACTTTTGTTATAATAGATAATTTTAATACAAGCATCTATGTAATCTTAATTTGTAAAAAGTTTTTAGAAATGGAATAATTAACTAGATAAGCTTGCACTTCGAAAAATCTAGTCTGAGACTTTTTTGAATTTTCGGTATTGATTTTAACAAATTCACATAAATTAAGTCTCAAAATATGATATTAATAATTAAAAATGCCCGAAATTCGGGCATTTCTGTAAAGAAACACCGTAAATGATTATTTGTAACAGTTAAAATGACTATCAGAAGATTTTTAGGCAAATTTTAATTATTACTATAAAAATATTTCTTACATCTTGAATAAATCAAACGTTTGTTTTATAATAAAAGTATGAAACAGAAATTTGATGAAAATTCAAAAGAAAAAATTTTAAATACCGCGATTAAACTCTTTGCTCAAAAAGGCTTTGACGGTACAAGTATAAGAGAAATTTGCAAAAGTGCAAATATAAACATTTGTATGATTTCTTATTATTTTGGTGGCAAACAAGAATTGTATCAAGAAATAATTAGCAACTTGATAGAATCACAAAAAACTTATATGGAAAGTTTTTTGGATGTTAATGAAGATTTTTCTAATAAATCTAAAAAAGAACTTATTGAAAAACTTCAAACAGTCTTAGAAAAATTTATAGATTACTTTTATTCAAATATTTCAAATGATTTGATTGCATTCTTAGTTAAAGAACAACAAAAAAGTGATTTTGAAATAAAACCTCCTGCAATAATTTATTTAAGAAGATTAGTTGCCGCAATATTAGACAAACCGGCTAACGACAAAGAGGTAATATTTAAAGTATTATTTTTAATATCACAAATAAATTCTCCTAAAATACTAACCACATTTTCGCTTAAAGTATTAAATCAGACAGAATTTACAGATGAAGATATTCAAGTAATTAAAAATAATATCAAAACTTATGTGAAAGCAACTTTCGGAGATGTTGATGATTAAAAAAATAATTTCTGCATTTATTATACTTATTTGTTTAAGTCAAAGTGTTTTAGCTTACGATTATGCCAACTTGAATTTAGAATTTTTTAATAAATTCAATGATAATAATTTAAATTATTATATAAATTATGCACTGGAAAACAACCATGAATTAAAGAAAACTGAATATAGAGTCGAGCAGTATCGTCAGCAAGTGAAGTATTCTTTTTCTAAAGAATTGCCAACTTTTAGCGTTGGAGCAAATTATCTAGGGATACACACTCCTAAATTTGGAAGTTATGGGCTAAGTGATAACGCTTTTGTACTTCCTTTTGTCGCAAGTTATGAAGCTGATTTTTTATTAAAAAATAGGGATAAAACTAAAAGTTATAAAAAATCCTATGAAGCTGCAACTTATGAACAAAAAGCAGTGTATTTATCACTTCTCAGCGATTTAGCAACTGTTTACACAAATATTTTGCAATATGAAAATCTTATTTCAAACCAAAGAAAAATTTTATCTAATAATGAAAAAATATTATTACATAGTCAAAAATTATTTAATCGTGGAATAATATCTACAAGTGAATTGAATAATTCAAAAAAACAAGTTGAAGATTCAAAAACTCAATTAAATAAGTTAGAAAAAGAGCAAAAAATCTTATTAATGCAACTGGCAATTCTTTCAGGTATTTCTCCTGAAAACATTAACGATTTAAAATATAGTCATTTGAATAATTTTGAATATAGTGGAAATATACCAAATGAGATTGCTTCAGATGTAATTTTTTCTCGTCCTGATGTGATGGCTGCTGAAGCAAAGTTAGAAAAGGCAAAAATTGATATTCGTGTAGCCAGAAAAGAATTTTTCCCACGATTTAATATAACAGGAGTTTGGGCATTTAATACTATATTCCCCGGAAATTTCTTTTCTTGGGAATCTTCTTTAGCTTTACTTTTAGCCGGTGCAACTCAAGATATTTTTCAAGGGGGAAGAAAAGTTTCTAATTTGAGATTTCAAAAAGCTAAATATGAAGAACTTTTTGAAGATTACAAACAAACAGATTTAAACGCAATCAAAGAAGTAAACACAGCTCTTTGTTTTGTTAAATATGATACAAATACAGAGAAAAACGTTAAACAAAAATTATCTTATCAGAATACAAATTTCCAAAACGAGCAAAAGAAATATAACAGAGGAATAATTTCTGCTATTGAGATTTTGGAAAGTGAAAATCAAAAACTTGCAGTAGAAAATGAACTTATAAAAGCAAAAACACAAAAGTTAATCAATTATTTTACACTCTATAAAGCTGTTGGAGGTAAACTATGAAAAAAATAATACCTATAATATTGATTTTAGTAATACTTGTATCTACAGGAATATTCTTCATTCTAAAAAATAAGAAAAATCCTTTTGAGCTAACTTTGTACGGTAATATTGAAATTCGACAAGTTGACTTGAGTTTTCAAGTTTCAGGACAAATTGAAAAAATGCTTAAAGAAGAAGGCGACACCGTTAAGAAGGGGGAACTTGTTGCAACATTAGATAATAAAGATTACAACGCTAATCTTACAAAAGCAGATGCAGAAGTTTCAAGAACACTTGCACTATATAATGATGCAAAATCAAAATATGAAAGAAAAGCTCCTTTATGTTCTGACAACACAGTATCCCAAATGGAATGTGAAACTTTACTAAATACAAAAAACAAAGCTGATTCAGATTACAAAGCAGCATTAGCTAATAAACAATTTACCAAAAATCAACTTGATTATACAAAACTTTACGCTCCCGATGATGGTATTGTTACAGTAAGAGCCCAAGAGCCTGGAGCAACAGTTAATAAAAGTCAACCTATTTATACAGTTGCCAAAAACAAACCTGTTTGGATTAGAACTTACATTAGCGAAAAGGATTTAGGAAATGTCAAGTACGGTCAAAAAGTTCAAGTCCTAACAGATACAATCGATCCTAATACAAAGAAAAACAGAGAATATGAAGGGCAAATCGGATATATTTCACCTGTTGCGGAATTTACACCAAAAACAGTTCAGACAACTGATTTAAGAACTGATTTAGTTTATCGAATAAGAGTCTATGTTGATAATATTGACGAATACTTACGTCAAGGTATGCCTGTAACTGTTAAAATCAATTTGGATAACAAAAATGCAAACGGTAATAATTAAAAACTTAAATAAAAGTTTTGGAAATATACAAGCGATAAAAGACCTTTCACTAAATATTGAAAAAGGCAAAATTACAGGTCTTATTGGTGCAGATGGTTCAGGAAAAACTACATTAATAAGACTTATTTCTGGCTTGTTAATTCCAAATAGTGGGGAAATTTCTGTTCTAGGAATTAATCCTGCAACAGAAAAAGAAAAGTTAAATCCTAAAATAGGTTATATGCCTCAAAAATTTGGATTATATGAGGATTTAACAGTTGAAGAGAATTTGAAATTATATGCAGATTTAAAAAATCTTCCATACGATTTTGATAAACTCCTAAAATTCACCAAACTAGCACCATTTACAGATAGACTGGCAGGAGCACTATCTGGTGGGATGAAACAGAAACTGGGATTAGCTTGTGCATTGATGGGTAATCCTGAATTTTTACTTTTAGATGAGCCCTCTGTTGGAGTAGATCCTATATCAAGGCGTGATTTGATGGAAATGGTAAGGAATTTAATTTCACCGGAAACAACAGTTCTATGGTCAACTGCATATTTAGATGAAGCTCATAGTTTTGATATTTCGGTTGTATTAGACAAAGGACAGGTTATTTATGATGGAACTCCTGAAAATTTAGCACCTACAACTCAAGAATTTGAGAATAAAGTAATTGAATTAATGGGAGGGTATAAAGAAACCCCTTCTCAAATTGCTGAAAATTATCCAGAATTAACAGCAGATATAGAATGTACTGTGCTGGCTGATAATTTAGAGAAAAAATACGGAAATTTTTATGCTGTAAAAAACAATTCTTTTTGTATAAATAGGGGAGAAATCTTTGGACTTTTAGGACCAAATGGAGCAGGTAAATCAACCTCTTTTAAAATGATGTGCGGACTTGCAAAACCAACATCAGGAACTGCAAAAATTATGGGGATCGATATTTTGAAAGAGCCAAGTAAAGCTCGTTCAAATCTTGGTTATATGGCTCAAAAATTTTCACTATACGGAAATTTAACTCTGCGTCAAAACCTTGAATTTTTTGCATCAGTTTATGGAATAAAAGCAAAAAATAAGAGAAAAACAGTAGATGATATAATTGAAATTTTTAATTTTCAAGATGTTGAAAATCAAAAAGCTGACGATTTACCACTGGGATTTAAACAGAGATTATCTTTAGCCTGTGCAGTTATCCATAATCCGCCTATTTTATTTTTGGATGAACCAACATCAGGAGTTGATGTAATTGCAAGAAAAGAATTTTGGAATCACATAAAATCCTTATCTAAAAAAGGGGTAACAATCCTTGTTACTACGCACTTTATGGATGAAGCTGAATACTGTGATAAAATAAGTCTTTTTTATAAAGGTGAAACGATTGCAGTAGGAACACCTCAAGAATTAAAAACAAAATCAGGTGCAAAAAATATGGAAGAAGCTTTTATTAACTTGATTAAGGAGAGTGAAAAATGAAAACACTTTTTGCTCTTATAAAAAAAGAATTTCGTCAAATCCTTAGAGATCCAAGCAGCATAATAATTGCTTTTATTTTGCCACTTATTGCAATTTTAATTTACATGTACGGGATTAATTTGGATACCGTCAAGGTTACAATAGGAATAAAAAACGATGATGCAAATCCTGAAATTTCAACGCTTATTAAATCTTTTGGACATAGCAAATATGTGAGATCAATAATTTACGATAACGATAAAGAACTTCAAGAAGATATTGTCCGCTCAAAATTAAAAGGAGCAATTATTATTCCTAACGATTTTTCAAAAAATTTATCAAATCAAAAACCTGCGGATTTTATAATTATAACAGATGGCAGTGAAGTAAACACAGCAAATTATGTCCAAAATTATGCCCTTCAAATTACAAATCAATGGCTTGCAACAAGCAAATACAAAAATGCATCTACAATGCCGATTGTTACCCCAACAGTTAGAACTTGGTACAATCAGGATTTGAATAGTCATTATTTTATTTTACCCGGATCAATTGCAATTACAATGACACTTATCGGAATATTGCTTACAGCACTTGTAATCGCAAGAGAATGGGAACGAGGCACAATGGAAGCTCTTTTGACAACAAGAGTTAGGAAAATTGATATTGTACTAGGTAAATATATTCCATATTTTACACTTGGAATGTTATCTATGAGTTTTAGCGTATTTATGTGTCTTGTAATTTTTAAAATACCATTTAGAGGGAATCTTTTAATACTATTTTTTGTAAGCGGATTATTTTTATTTACGTCTTCAGGAATAGGCTTGTTAATTTCTTCAAAACTTAAAAATCAATTTTTAGCAAGCCAAGTATCACTCGGAATAGGATTTTTGCCGGCATTGTTACTTTCAGGATTAATGTTTCCGATAAATTCAATGCCTTTAGTTTTTCAGTATTTAACAATGGTTTTACCGCCCAGATATTTTATAACTTTTATTGAAAGTGAATTTATGGCAGGTACGGTTTGGGAAATCGTTATAATAAATTCATTATTCCTATCTATTTTGGGTTTAATACTTTTTGTAGCTGTTTATAAAAATACAGATATGAGGCTGAATAAATGATAAAAGATGTTTTAAGAAGAGTTTTTGCTCTAATAAAAAAAGAATTTATAACTATTTGGAAAGACCCGAAAAGTCGAGGAATTATTATTGCTTTGCCATTATTGCAGCTATTTGTATTTTCAAATGCCATTACGATGGAAGTCAAAAATATTGATGTTGCGGTCTTAGATAGATCAAATACTTATGAATCAAGAGAATTATTGTCAAGGTTTGAAAACTCTACAAGATTTAGAAATTTTTATTATGTAAATGACGAAAAAGTTTTAAAAGAAAAAATTGATAATCAAAAAGTTCAGCTTGGAATATATATAAACAACGATTTTTCAAAAAATATTAAAAATAAAAAAATAACTGATATTTTAGTAATTGCAGATGGTAGGCAAACCAATTCCGCATCTATTGCTTCAGCTTATGCATCTCAAATAGTAAATGATTACAATAATGAAATTTCAAATACTACTCCTCAATTAAATCCTACAATTAGAAATTGGTATAACCCTAATTTAGAATATCGTTGGTATTTGCTGACCGTTCTTGTTGCAATGCTTGCACTAGTTATAACACTATTGCTAACAGCCTTGTCTATCGCAAGAGAAAGAGAAATGGGAACTTTTGACCAGCTTATTGTAAGTCCACTAACTTCTTTTGAAATTTTGTTAGGGAAAACGGTACCGCCATTAATAATTGCATTGTCACTCACAACAATTATGACAACATTTGTAATCCTATTTTTTAAAGTACCATTTATAGGTTCACCACTTCTATTTTTTACCGCGATTTTTGTATCATTGCTTTCAATCACCGGAGTTGGATTATTTATATCATCAATATGTAAAACTCAACAGCAAGCAATTTTAGGAGTTATAACTTTTCAAATGCCTGCAATTTTGCTATCAGGTTTCATTTCGCCGATAGAAGATATGCCTCAAATATTGCAATATCTAACCTACTTAAATCCTATAAGATTTTTTATGGTATTAGTGCGTGGAATTTTCTTAAAAGGAATGAGTTTTGCAGATGTATTCTATAATTTAATCCCATTAATTATTATTGCAATTATCACTTTGAGTTTAGCTTCAATGACATTTAAAAAGAAACTTGATTAATTAAAAATAATCGGAGTTAATTTACTTAAAATATCCAGTTTTATCCATGCAAGTTAGATTATAAGGGCAAAATAGGCAATAATATAAATTCATTGACAGTAATTGGACAAGAATGATTAATAAAAAAATTTATTTCAGACCCTCAATATTCAAATATAAAATCACAAATAACTAATAATCTTTGTACGTTTAGATATAATATTTTCTTAAAGTTAAGCTAAATTACTGTTAATTAACATGAAAAAACACTGTAGTTAAAGAAATTTATCCAAAAATTAAAAAACTATATCCACACATAATAGAACTTTTTTCTGTTTTGTATAAAAATATATTTAACATGTTTGTAATACAATTATATAATAATAGGAGTGTGTTAAATGAGTTTTTTATTGTTTATTATTTTAATAATTGTCATTGTTACAGCTTCAAATAATAATAAAAATACTCAAAATAACAATGCTAAATATCAAACGCCTACGTATTCTAATCCAACATATAATCAATATTATTTTAGCAGGCGCTCTATCCCAAAACTTAAATTTTATTCAAAAAAGGATACTCTTGAGTTATTTGGATATACAATTACAAATTCTTTATTTTATACCAGTACTTCTAAATCAGATATGCCATTTGCTATATATACAAAATCAACTCCAAATTTTGGAGAGACTCCTTCAGAAGGACTAAATTACTGGCCAAATTATAATCAAATAAGTAAAACTCAACAAGGTTATTTTATAAAGTGGTTAGCTAACGGAAAACCTTATATTGAAGAATTAGGCTATGCTTACATTTACTATTATGGTTTAGAATATAGAGCTCTTGTAGAAAAACAGGATCAAAAGGAAGTTTTATTTGAAATTATAGATTTAGTTAATAAGTTTAAAAGATTAAGATATGGATATGACTTAATAGTTTACTTGATATTATCAATTAATAATTTTTCACAAGATGAAATAGATAAAATATTAGTGTTTTTAAAAAATAACGAACTAGAATATATGTACAATCCTGCATATAATTCAATAATTAAAAATTTAACACCAAGCGAAGATTATCATGTAAAATTCTCACCTTATCAATTCTTAAATAATGATGAATACAATAATTTAAGTGATAGAAAAAATGAGTTACTATCTTATTATTTTGAGAAGATAACAGAAAACCTTGAGGAATCAGAACTTTATAGTGTAAAAACACAAACATATAATTATTATATGGCTATGGCGTACTATCATACTAGTAACCTTGTCACTTATAACGCAATTGTTCCATCAACAAAGGTAAAACGTCTTTGGAATCAGGCTCGTAAAATAATAAAAGATGAAATTAAGCAAACTGTTAAAAAATTTGATAGTTCTAGTAATCCTTTGACAGAAATTGAAAAACTTACATACTTGCCTTCTAAATTAAGAAACAATATAAATTATTCATCTAATCATTTTGATTTTGGAGAAAAAACAATTTCTGACATAGGTACAATTGCAGAAAAATTAGGATTTAAAATGCAAGATAAAACAACATTAAGACAATCTTCTTTAATTATAGATGCTTGTGAAGCATTTGGATATGAAATTGAACCAAATGTTAATGTTGACCAAAAGCCATATAAAAAGAATTCGAAAATTATGATATATAAAAGCCAATTTCCTATAAAACTTTCGCCTATTGATTATCATATGGCTGCATTATTTACAGATATTGGTTTAAAAATAGCATTAGAAGATAATGAACTTCTTCCAATAGAAATGTCATATATTGAAAACTATATAAAAAAGGAATTTACATTATCTCCTTCAGAAAGACTTCGTTTGCAAATGAGAACAGAATTAATTGTTCATACAAAAGAAATAAACACAAATGATACAATCAAAAAGCTAATTAAAATGTTAAATGATAGTAGTAAAGAAACTGTTTCTAAATTTATAATCTCTGTAGCCAAAGTAGATGGCATTATCAAGGATAGTGAATTAAAAATTTTACAAAAAATATTTAAACAGCTTGGTCTTTCTGAAGATTATTTGAATTCGTCTCTTTCTGAACTTATTAATAATACAGAAGAAGTTGTTATAGTTGAAAAAGGGACCGGTAAAAAGAGAAAAGGGTCGAAAATACCTACAAACATTGAATTAAATGGAAAAGTAGAGTTAAAATTAAATGCTGAAAAATTAGAAAAAATAAAAATTAATACTTCTGAAATTCATAGTGTATTACAAGAAATTTTTGCCGAAGAACAAGCCGAAATATTAAAAGCTGAGCCAATAGAAACTACTAACTCAGAAGATATGGATAAAACTGAAATAGAAAATGGTTTACAAAACATCGTAAACATCATTATTGAAAAAGAAAACTGGACTCGTAATGAACTCCTAAATGTTATTCAAAATAAAGGAATGATGTTAAGTAGCACAATAGATGAAATTAATGAGTGGAGCAACAAAGAATTTGGTGATTTTCTTATTGAAGAAGATGACGATGTATATTTTGTAAATAAAGACGTTGTTAATTTAATTAAAAAATAAGGGATAATTATTATGGAAAAAATAAAAATCAAATCAAAAGAAAAGAATGCAATTATAGAATCTCTAAAAGCAGGTATTGTTCCACGAATTGGATTACAACATATTCAAGTAGGTAGGGCTGATGAAATTAAAGAAATGATAAAAGATTATGAATTAATCTCTGATGGCGGAGCAAAAACAAGATTTATAATTGGGGAATATGGCTCAGGCAAAACTTTTTTCCTAACATTATCCAAATTAATTGCTCATGAAAAGAATTTAGTGGTAGTTTCTGCAGATATTACAACAGAAAAGGTATTATGCTCGTCAGATGGGAAATCACAAAAATTATTTTCTGAGCTAATAACAAATATGTCTACCAAAACTAAACCTGATGGTGGTGCATTAAGATCTATTATTGAGAGATGGGCATCAAAAATATTAAAAAGTAATGAAAATATTACTGAAGAAAATATTTATAAAGAATTGATGCCATTAGAAAAATATGTTGCTTGTTATGATTTTTCAAAAGTTTTAACAACCTATATTAATGCATACCAAAATGGTGATGATATAAAAATGTCACAAGTCTTAAGATGGCTAAGAGCAGAATATACAACAAAAACTGATGCTCGTAACGATTTAGGCGTAAGAACAATAATCGATGATAATAATTTCTATGAATATTTAAAATTGTTTGCAGGTTTTGTAAGATTAGCAGGATATTCTGGTTTAATAGTTAATATTGATGAATTGGCAATTTTAGCAAGGCTAAAATCAAACATTAGAAATAAAAATTTTGAAAGAATTTTAAATATAATTAATGATTCGTTACAAGGGACAACAGAATATCTAGGGTTTATATTTGGTGGAACACCAGAATTTTTGGAAGATAAATACAAGGGTATGTATAGTTATGGTGCTTTAGAAACTCGACTTGCCGATAATCCTTTTGCAAAAGGAGGTATGAAAGATTTAACTGGACCAGTGATAAGATTAGACAACTTATCACAAGAAGAATTGTATATGTTATTTTTAAATATAAGAAATGTTTTTGCAGAATACGATGAAACTAAGTATTTGGTTTCTGAAAACGATATTAAAACATTTATGCAATGGCTTATGAACAGGTTAGGTGCTAAATCTTTTCTTTCACCGAGGGAATCTATTAAAGCATTTATAGGTTTACTAAGCCAATTACAGAATTATCCTGATACAAATATCTCAAATTACTTATCAGGAGTAAAAATTCAGGAGTATAAAGAACCAATTGATGAAGAATTGGTATCACTAAAATTAGGAGATTAATGGAACCTTTTTATTTATTAAATAAAAAAATACAAAAAGTTATTCATGAAATGAAATGGGAAAATTTTAGACCAATTCAAGATGAAGCTATTTTACATATGGTTAATAATCCTAGCGATATGATAATATCTGCTCCTACTGCAAGCGGGAAAACAGAAGCTGCATTTCTCCCAATTATTTCACAAATAGCAGATAAAGGAAAGGATTCTGTAAAAATATTATATATATCACCATTAAAAGCACTTATAAATGACCAGTTTTCAAGAATAGAAGCTCTTTGTAAACATATAGACTTCCCAATTACTAAATGGCATGGGGATGCAAACCAATCAAAAAAAGTCTCACTGATTAAAAATCCTGCAGGTATATTACTCATAACACCAGAATCAATTGAATCTTTATTTATAAATAAGACAGAATTTTTAGGATCATTGTTTAATAGTTTAGAATATATTGTAATTGACGAAATACATAGCTTTATTGGTAATGAAAGAGGATCGCAATTAAAGAGTTTAATTAACCGTTTAGAACACACTGTAGAAATACAACCTTATAAAATTGCATTATCTGCAACAATAAGTAACCTTTCTGATATCGCAGAATGGTTAAATCCCAGTAACCCTAGCACTGTAAAAATAATTGAAGATAACGATAAATCTAAAGATATTGTTGGTTTAATAAAATGTTATAAAAACATTCCTCCTATTGTAGGCGTTGATAAAGATGAATTTTCCGAATTAAAACAGGATCTATTTAATGTCATAAAACAAGGTAAAAATCTAATTTTTGCAAATGCAAAAATGACATTGGAAGAATATTGTGATTCCATGCAAAATATTGCTTATGAAAACAGTTACCCTAATAATTTTTATATCCATCACGGCTCTTTGGCTAAAAATATCAGAGAGCAATGCGAAAACTTACTAAAAAAAGAATCAAATATTTCAGTATTTTGTACTAATACATTGGAATTGGGTATTGATATTGGAAATATAGATAGAGTGATATTTTTAGCTCCGCCATTTTCTGTTGCTTCTATGGTGCAACGACTTGGTCGTTGTGGTAGAAAAGAAAATGCAAGAAAAGAGTTTAGATTTTATATTGAAGAAAATGATATCGATGATAATGCTACTTGGCAAGATATGTTCAGGGTTCAATTGGTTCAAAGTATTGCTATTGTTGAATTAATGTTAAAAGAAAGCATTGAACCCCTTGAAACTAATACCTTTGACTATTCAACTTTTATTCACCAAATTTTATCATATTTGGGACAAACTGGCGGTGCCGATGCTTCTAAAATATATTATAACATCGCAGATATCTCTTTTAATAATTATTTTTCTAAAGAGGATTTTATAGCTATATTGCAAAAGCTTAATTCAGATGAAATTATTTATCAAATGCCTAATGGAATAATTACATTAAGCAAACTGGGAGAGAAAATTGTTGAGAATTATGAATTCTATGCCGCGTTTATAACTCCAAAAGATTGGAAAGTTGTTTGTAATGGTAAGGAAATAGGTCAAATATCTGGAGGAAATTTATTATTCTTAAAAGAGGGAAGTCATTTTCTTTTAGCTGGTAAGCGATGGGAAATAGTTGAGTTCAAAAATAAAATTCAAACGATAATTGTAAAAAAAGCATATGGGAAAAAACCTATTAAATTCCAAGGGGGATCTCAAAATATACACAGGACAATTCATCAAAAAATGTTAGAAATTTATGAAAATTGTTATATCCCGAAGTATTTATCTCAAGCATCAATTCCAATCTTAGAAGAAGGATTTGAAAATTATAAAACATATGTAAAAACTAATGATAGTAATATCCTTACAGTTTTGGAAGGGACTCGAATCCAAAATACAATAGGTTTGCTTTTTAAATATTGTGGTATAGATATTGAAGATGGAGGAATTGGTTATTATTCAACCTGTAGAAAGCACGAACTAATTAAAATTTTAAAATCAATTAATTTTTCAAATCTTGATAAAAATTCCATAATTGATTTAGTTGATAAATCTTTAAAATATAAAAAGAAATTTGATTATTTGCTACCAGATAATATTCTGAATAAAGCATATGAAAAACAATGCCTAGATTTTAATGGAGCTAAGGAATTTATAAATAAATTGTAGGAATGTAAATATGAAAAAACAAATTGATAATTTTTTAAACAATAAAATTTGTGAAATGTTTTTAGTAATAATCATTATTATTAATATTATATGTCTTGGTTTTGAAACTGATAAAACAATATATTTACATTGCAAAACTTTATTTAATCAAATAGAATTAATTTCTGTAATTATATTTACTATTGAATATATTCTACGTTTAATATCTATGGAAAAATTAAAAGATGCCCTAAAACCTTTGATGATAATAGATTTATTTGCGATTTTACCATTTTATTTACCTTTGAAGGGGTTAGATTTAAGAATATTAAGAACTTTTAGATTGCTGAGAATTTTTAGAATGTTCAAATTAGCTCGTTATTTTGATGCTCTACAAATGATAGGTAAAGTCATTTATAGAAAAAGATATGAATTAATAAGTATATTTGGAGTATTGATTTTGCTATTGTTTATAAGCTCATTTTTTATGTTTTATGCGGAGGCAGATGCCCAGCCTAATGCTTTTCACAATATTCTAGATACTTTTTGGTGGTCATTGGTTACTTTTACAACGGTAGGATATGGCGATGTTTACCCAATAACAGCTATAGGAAAAGTTTTATCAGGTATTGTGGTACTAATAGGAATTATGCTTTTTGCACTTCCTACAAGTATTTTAACAGCTGAATTTATGAATGAATTTAATAAAGATAAGAAATAATAGTTTTATATATTAACAAGTATTATATTTTTTTGTTTTAATATAAATTATTCTATTAATTGTTTTGTGACATATTTTAACATATATACTTCTATTATATTTTTGTTTAAGTGATGAATACGACACCTAAAAAGGAGGTCGTATGAGTAAAAATAAGAAATATAGGATTAAACAAAAAGATTTTAGAGAGTTAGAAAAACTAGCTGAGCGAATTTATAACACAGCCACTGTAATCGATTATTTTTGCAGGACTCAACAAGATATAGAAGAGCTGTATAATCTTACTCCAATCGTCGAAAATTTAAGGCAAGATAGTGATACTGTAAACGCTTATTTTATAAATTACCCGAAAGGTAATATTCAAATAAGATTTTAATACCGTTCAAAAAGTGTTCAAAAAGCTCTGTATTGAATTTTATACTAATAAGATATAGGAAATTATACTTTACTTAAAAACTTTGCTTAAAAAGCCTGTTATCCGTTTTTATATAATTGCTCATTACAAAAATACTTTTTATGTCTAAATGATACGTTTTGAGTGTCTTTGCTTGATATTTAACTTATTGAGAGTGATATATGTTATTGCTGATAAGAGGTAGCAATGATTGAATTAGGCAAAAAATACAAACTTAAAAAGATTAGAGGTTTTGAGAACTCTGATAATGAGTATTACAAAGTAATTGGATTCTATAATTTCGACACTGTAATTTGTGAAAACGCCTACGGAGAAAGATTTGTATTTATGAAAGAGTTTTTAATAGACCCACAAAAGCCCGAGGATATCTATTCAAATTTAATACTTGAAAGGAAAGAATGATGACAGAAAAAGACTATGCACTTTATGGAACAAAGGTTTTGAATTTAAAAACACAAGAAATCGGATTACTAATTTGTATATGGAAAAACAAGTTTGCCGATGGTGAAGTTGATTTTGCAACTTGTGTTGATAAACAAGGCAAAAGATACAATATAGAACTTGATAACATACGAGGGTTTGAAGATGATTTTGAAAAATAAGCTAACAAGAGAAACATTAGAGATAACTTATCCTGAATTTAGAAAAAAGTTTGCAAAAGAAATTAGGACTGCTTTTGAAAGTTATCGCAGAACACAATTAAATAAGTATTCTTACAACTTTAAGGATGATAACTCTATGGAATACAATTTCTACTTCCAATTACAATGGAACTTCAATCATTTTGGGAATTCTAATTGGTATATTGAAAAGCTATAGATAATTAATCACTATCCGTCAAATTCTCTACAATTTTATCAATAATGTCTTTATCTATATTTGTCCTTTTTTCTATTGTTCGAATAAAACTTTCAATATTCATCGGTTCTTTTTCTTTTCTTACAACACTTTCAAGTAAGTTTGTAAATTTATATATTCTTGAAGGCTCTATGTTGTTATTATTCTGTAGATCTACATTAAAACTTTGAAGCATATATTTGGCTTGTATAAATGTATCTTCTTTGGAAAGACTAAAATGTTCAATAAATTCTTTTCTTTTACCAGACCAATCTCCGTCTTTTTTCCAACGTTTTATAGTTCTTTCGTGTACACCTATTCTTCTTGCAATTTCAGCAACTGTAATAAATTTTTCAACATACATATTTTCTGCAATTGCATAATACTTATCTTTTTTCACTTTTTCCTCTTAGTTAATATACTTTTTATTTCGTTCTGCTAATATTTTATCGGTTTCATAAAGGTATAAGGTTTCTTTTGGTTTAGGTTCTTCTTGCAAAAATATTGATAAATCAAATTTCCCAAAATCATCTTGTTCTTTCTTTTTCCTTACTGCTTTATCCATATTTGTATTTGCAATCTTTGAAACTTTAACATCTGTATCAAACTCTTTTTTTGCACTGTTATAAGCTGCTTTGTAATTTTCATATTGTTCTTCAGGAGATATTGTAAGAGTTTGTTTAATATAAGCCTTGGCGACTTTGCTATTGCGTTTTTTAATAGACATAGCCTCTTTAAATTCTTCTTTAGATACTTTATTTGCATGTAATGCAGCAACAGCTTTTACAGCATTCACTGTTCCTATAAATTCATCATTATCGCATCTGAATGCCCAAGCTTCTTTGTAATCTTCTATATCTCTGCGTAAATATACTCTCAAGCCCATTTTTGAAATCATCCAATCAGCCCAATAAGTTATCCCAAGAGTTGTATCTTTTATTCCGTTTCTTCTGATTGTAAAATCTTTTGAAGTTCTCATACAAAATAGTTTTAGAGCATCTTTTGTAGTTGTAATTTTTTCTTTAAATTCAGAATTGAAAAGTTCATCCGGACATAACCCGTTTAAAGTTTTTCCTTGAGATGGTCTTTTATTTAAAATATCTAAAATATATTTATCAAAAAGAAGCTTAAAATCTTCAAATTTCATAATTTTTCCGGATTTAATTTCTTTTGCGAGCTTTTGAGGCCTTTCTACGACATTACCACCTCTATAACCTATAAAATGTTTTGAAAGGATTTCCTTTATCTTCAAAAAATCCCTTTCAACAGGCTTAGTCTGAGCATTATAAGGCAGAGCAAAATGGACTTCTATATTCAATTCTGCCAACATAGACTGAGTTTTTGTTTTATTGGTTGAAATTTTTATACTTCTACGACCACCTGCAAAATCCTTTGAACGGTAATCTTTACCATTATCAATGATAACATCTTTAGGTAGTCCATATTTTTCAGCAGCATAGTAAAAAGATTGGAAAATATAGTCAGAATTTGGATTTCCTGTTTGTAAAATCCAACCAAGCCATTTACCTGATTTATAATCTCGCCACACTGTAACCCAAGGAAAAACAACTTTATTATCAGAATCAAAACAGGCAACATCAATTTGAGCGTGATCTGATACCCAGACCTCATTACATAAAATATTTGAATAATCTCTTTCTATATATCCGCCATATTTTCTATTCCAAGCAGTTTCTCCCATTCGTGCAAGATAAATACTTTGTTTTGGAATTTCTTTATCTAATCGGCGTTTAAAAGCCATATAACTTGGAAATGTTTCTCTTTTTGCATCAAACATTCTGATGGCATAACCAAGAGTTAAATCCCAACAAGTTCTTATAGATGGTGCTCCTTCTACTAAATACAAATTTTTAAAGTACTCAAAGAAATTATCAGGAACAGTGGAGCCTGATAAATGTTTGCCGTGTTGCGATAACAAACCGCTTAATCCATAACAAAAGAATCTTCTTCGCATTTTTATAACAGAAGAATAAGATGTATTTAACCACTTTTCATGTTCTAAATTCCATTTATCTATAAAATCTTTTAAAGCCCCTCCCTTTAATCCTTTTGATGCATTTATTATTGGTAAATACTTTTCTGCCTGTGCTTTTGCCCAATCAGGAGCTTCTGAATATTTAGTGTTTATAACATCTTCTTTAAGATACTTATCTTGTGCAAAATCAGGCAACGATTTTAAAAGAAGAAAGTAATGAGTTCTTTTTCCCCGTCTGATAATTTTAAAAGTATAGGAACCTCTCCTACATTGCTTTTTAAGAGTTTGGATGCTAAGTCCTAAAATTTCAGAAGATTTTTCTATATCTAACCATATATTTGTTTTGTCTTTATTTTCTTTCATAAATATCCTTATTTTAGCGTTATTAAAATCTCTTTTAAAGCCCACTTAACATTCCGACATAAAATTTGTGACAATTTTAAAAGCTAAAATGTAGTAATAATAAGATTTTTTAAAAATGCTATTTTTAGAATATTCACCTCAAACGCTTTATCTATCTGCTTTATAAAAAAGACAAATATTTGTCCTGTTTTTTACGAAGAAATATGAAGTGGTCTTGACGAAATTTGTATTTGTATATAATAGCTACCAAATTTTATTATATTTACTTCTACAGAATAATAAATAGGTAACATTTTGTGGTCGGGGAAATTTCCCCGCAAGTAAACTTCAAAATCCGCTCTATACTTAAAAAAATATTTTCGAGAAATAAGCATAAATACTCTAAGATACTTATTGTCAAAGGAATACAACCCAAAAATAAAATCGGGGAAAAGTTTATGAAGTTCTATTGCTAAAATCCTGCTAATAGTTTTAAGTCGTAATACAAATCCTTAAACTCTCTTTTTCTTCGCCATAAGGTTTCTGCTATTTTACAGTTCAAATTACTAGCCATTTTATTATGTGTTAAATTCCTTGAAAGATAGCAATAAATAGTTGTAAACTCTGCTTTTTGGTCTGTAGAAAAGGTTTTATCCTCAGATGATTTTAAAAGATTTTCAGATACAAAAATTTGATTACAGTATAGGTATAAATATACTTCTTGATTAAAAAACTTTCTATGACGTGCTTTTTGTGGAAATTTTAAATAGTAAAAATCTAATTTCTGTTTTTGCCTTTGGTAAATCAAAGTTCTAAATATTGTATAAAAGCTTTGAATTTGGTTTTCACCGATATTTGCAATATTAGATGCTTTTATCGAATTTATGTTTTCACAAAAACACCTTAATACAATATCATTTATTATTGCAGGGTATGTTTTAAATATAGAATATTTTTGAACTGAAAGTTTACTTTTTTGAAACACATATTCATTTTCTTGCTTTATTAATTTATTTTCATCAACAAATTTTGACAATATCGGTAAAAGTTTTGTTTTGGGAATTTCAGATAAAATTTCTAAATTTTCAAGCGTAAATTTGTTGAGCCTTTTGCAAAGTTTCAATATTTGTTCTTCCATATAGCAGTTTCCTTAAAATATTTTCATCAATCTGTTTTAATTGATTTGTAATCGCAAGTTTTTCTATTTTATTTATCAATTTAACAATTTGTCTAAATTGGTTAACTCTTGTTGCAAGATATTCTATACCATCAGGTGTAAAAGGGATTTGCGTTAATTCATTCAAGATCTGTTTCACATCTTCAAAATCATATCGTTCAAACTTAAATGACTTATAAATCCTGTCTATAATATGAGGATATCTTGAAAGTTTTTTATCAATGTTGCCCATTCCAACAAGCACTAAAGGACAAGAAGTTGTATCATACAAATCTCTCAGTGTTTCTATTGTATTTCTTTCAAGCAAGTAATCTACTTCGTCAATTATTATAGGTTTTGGATTTTCTTTAAGTTTCTTCTCTATTAAATTAAAAGTTTCCTGAATATGCCAAAACGGTTCTTCTCCTAATTCTTCCGCAATTTCTGATAACAACCACCGACTTGTAATACCTTGGTTTGCTCTTACATATATACAATCATTTTTAAAAGACCACCACTTTATTGTTTCTGATTTACCAAGCCCATACTCTCCATAAACCAAAATAATTTTAGGTATATTATTAGGTAGTTGTTTTACCTCCTCCATTAATGATACAAAGTTTTTGACGTTCTTTGTTTTTACAAATACTTTATTCATCTTTATACTCCTTCTTGGTCAAATACATTTTTCTTATTATGTTCGCAATCTGCGTATAAATTGACATATTCATCACTATTTAAATACCTCTCAAGCCACTTTCTTTGTTCAGGATTGGTACAACCGTATTTCATTAACCATTCATATTTTTCATAATCAGCGTTAAATACTGGAACATTCATTTGCTGTTCCCGAAAGTTTAATTTGCGTTTTAGTGGTGTTTTAGTCTGTTCAAATTTTTCAATTTCAATAACTTCTTCCTGTTCAATCTCTATAGCTTCTGCTTTTTCTTTAGGGAAATACTTTAAGAACTCTTTTTTCACTCTCTTAAATCTGCGTTGCTGTTTTTGTATTTGTTGCTTAAATTGTTCCATATCTTTTACTGTTCCTAAATGATTTGCCATTGGATGAACTTTTTCAACTTGTCTTGCGATACATAAAAATTCACCTTTTATTGAATACACAAGGACTTTTGAAAGGTCAAACAAACTGTATTTTATAAATACTTTTTCTCTTAAATCCAATAAATAATCACTCCTATAATGCATTCCAAGAAATGTTATTCCATGTTTATTTATTGTCCTTGCTTCTGTTTTCATCATAAGGTCGTTCAAAATACTTTCATCAATGTTCTCTTTTGAAATATCATTTAACATCTCTTGAATAGTTTTTGAACGGTTATTAGGACAAGGTTTTGAATTATGGTAATCGAGCCAGCAATCTATAAATTTTATTGTTTCTTGAATTGTTGGAATATAGTTTTTTGTTAACTTATTATGCATCTCTCTATGCAATTTTTCTCCTCGTTTCATCCAAGCCGGTTTATTTTCAATACTTGTTCCTATATAACTTGTCATCATTTTTTCAAACTCTTCTTGAAATTCAAGGAAGAATCTTTCAATAACTTTTGCTCTTGCATTATATGGTTTTGCAAAAACTGATTTTATTCCAAGTTTTGCATAAATTCCATTAAATCCTGCTTCATCAAAATCTATATTTTGGAAATATTTTGCTTTAAATGCTTTTCCGTTATCTTGATAGACTACTTTAGGAATCAAGCCTAGATTTAAAATAGAATTTCTTAATGCACTTGCTATGCATTGAGTATTTTCACTCATCATAATTTCATATCCGACTAATGCTGTTGATTTCCAATCTAAAAAGCCGACCAAAGTTGCTCTGGTCGGCTTTCCTGTAAATGGATTAATTATTTGAAAATTAAGAACATGTCCATCAGCTATCAAAATATCTCCTACTTCAATTTTAGAAATATCTCGTTCTATATACGGTTCAATTTTATCGTGATATGCTTTTTCACCTTCTCTAAATAAAACCCACTTTGAATAATTGTTTTTCTTAAAATTCTCCGCAAATCTTCTGAATGTTAGATTACAAGGAATATTTTCATATCCTCGCTTTTCTAGAATATGTTTTGTTAAATTTATAGCTTTTCCGATACTAAATTTATTCGGGTGTAACAAATATTTCAAAAATATCTGTTTCATTTCCTCATTCAAAATCGTATTATATTCACCTTGTTGATTAGTTTTACGTTTTTGTAGAAGCCCGTCCATTCCATAATTTTCAAACATCTTTACCCAACGATGGAGTGTACCTATCGAAATTGAACCAACAAACTTATATATTTGTGGTAAATACATTCCACTGTTATATAAATCTAAAAATACTGAATCAGCCTCTTTTTTAGTTGGATATTTTTTACGAATATTATATAAGGCAGTTACTATATCCACTCTTGCAAGTGCTGTTAATCTTGCATTTTCTGATACAAAATTCGCCTTGTTTTCAAACGAAACAATTGCTGTTGTTTTTAATTCTTCTTCATCTAATCTATCTTGTATCTCCGGTTCTAATGAAGAATAAAGAATTTCATATGATTTTCCGCCTCTTACTTCAACTTCTCTTACAATATACTTACCTTGGTTAATTGCAAGTCTTATTGAGCGTGTACTTTTTAAGCCTTTTAATTCTGCGATTTTGTTAATATTTATATATTCGTCCATACATACAGATTAACTCTGAAGTCGGAAATGTGTTCCTTTTTTCTTTCTTTTGTATCATTAGGACATAATTAAAGTGTATTATTTTATTTTAAATTGAAGTTATATATTTTTTTTGAAACATAAATTTACTACACAAAAAATGTTAAACAAAAAAAATAAAAATTAATTTTAAATTGAAAAAATATTCTTAATATTTTATTGTTGCTTGAATTATTACGTGATATGTTATCTATCATGACAAATTTATTTATAATTGGCAATGGCTTTGACTTAGCCCATGGCATGAAAACAAGATATACAGATTTTAGACAATTTCTTATAGATAATTATCTATATGGTAGCTATGAACCATATTCATTTGTAGATGTCCCAACAACTACTTTAATGCCTGATGGAGATGAACAATATAATGAAACTGACGTTGTAAAATCTATATTAAGCATTATTGATAATGCTGAAGGTGTAAATTGGAGTGATGTAGAAACATCATTAGCGGATTTACCATATGAAACTTTTTTAGATGATTATGATTTTTATGATAAAGAAGATGATAATTATATAAGAGACACATTTTACAGAAATTATTCCTTAGCGACTTCACTATGTGGAGCTCTAGAACAAATAGATTATTATTTTCAAGAATGGATTTCGCAAATAGATATTGCACCTAAAATTAATCTAGAATTTAAAAAAGTAATTGACATCCAAAATGACTTGTTCTTAACTTTCAATTATACTAATACTCTTCAGCGATTATATCAAGTAAAAAATGTATGTCATATTCATGGAAAAGCAGAAGAAAATTTGTTTTTTGGACACGGTGATAACGAATGTCCAAAAGATTACTACGAAAAGAATTGGTTTGGAGCTCAAGATTCATTAGAAAATTTATTTTTTAGTTTAAAAAAAGATACAGAAAATGCATACAATAAAAATAAATCTTTTTTTGAAAATATTAAAATTTCAGCAATTGAAAAACCTTTAACGATTTATTCCTACGGATTTTCCTTTTCATTAGCAGATAGATATTATTTGAAAAAAATTTGCGATATAATTGATACAAGTAAAATTTGCTTTTACATGAATAATTACGATAGTCCTGAAAGACGAAAGATGTTCGAAAATATTTTAAGGGAATGTGGTTTTAAAGGCACAACTGGTGAATTTTTCATATAATACTATTCATATATACAATAATATTAAACTTTTAATTCAATCAGTTATAAATATTGAAATTAATAAAATGAACCGGACTTTATTTACTTAAAATGTAAAATAATCGTTTTATCCGTACAATTTAGATTATGAGGGTGAAATAGGCTGCCATCCTGATTTTAAGATTAAAAAATTTAAGACAATTCTTGGACAGTAATCGGACAATGATGACCAGTAAAAGACCATTTTGTAACATATAAAACGATTACTTCCGACCGCCAAAATTCAAACACAAAGCCAACTTTGCCGAATAATCTTTTTATTCGTTCAAGTAAAATGTCCCGTTAAATTACAATTTCCTTAAACTTATAACTTGCACTTTATGTGCTTTATATACTAAAAAACGGAAAAGGTGGGATTCGAACCCACGGTGCAGATAACTCCACACAACACCTTAGCAGGGTGCCGCCTTAAGCCTACTCGGCCACTTTTCCTTATGTAAATTCATTACATTATTCATTCTATCATAAAGATGTTTTTTTGGAAAGTATTTAAAAAAAATTTTTATACGTTATAATACTCTTAATAGGAGAAAAATTTATGATTGAAATGAAAGTTATGGGAATTGCTCTTGATACAAGAACTGGCTCACCTATTGTTGTACTACATGATAAAGATAACAGAAGGGCTCTTCCTATTTGGATTGGTTCAGCTGAAGCAAGTTCCATTATTCGTAAAATAGAAAATTTAGCAGTAACCCGTCCGATGACACATGATTTGGTTATCAGTATTATTGAAAAAACAGGCTATAAATTAACTAAAGTTGAAATTAATGATGTCGAAAAAGAAACATATTTTGCCACAATATTTCTAGAAAATGATGAAGGTAAAGTAATCGAAATAGATTCACGACCTTCTGATGCTATTGCCATTGCAATTAGAATTGATGCACCTATTTATGTTACTGCAAATGTTCTTTCTAACGGCTCAGTATCAACAGATAGTACTAAAGATGCTCAGGAAGCAGAAGAATTCAGAAATTTTGTACAAAGTATAAAACCCTCTGATTTTGCAAAACTAATGAAAGATAACGAACATCACGAAAGCGATCAATAATAAAAGTTAAAATATCTTTGGAATCTAAAAAGTATTGTTAAAATTGTAACAATACTTTTTAATTTTGAAATATTTAGTATTTAAATTACTTTATTAAAATGAGAGAGTATTATGTTTAACGCAATTGATGAAATAAAAAGACAATACATATATACTGTGCAACCTGTCAATTTATTCGAAACTAAAAAATCCATGGATGCACAAAAAAATTCATTTGAATTTAATAATCAAATGAACAATTCCAACTATAATTTATTTCACCCTGATGTTTCAAACTCAATATCAGGTAAAAAACTGGATTTGCTTGGATAAACTATGCAATCCAAGAATTTAACGGTGTAACATATCCTGGCAAAAGCGGATTTCCGGCTGCATCTCTAGTTGGAACAGTATCTACAACTTGAGGAGCCCTTTCATACGGAATAGATGCATAAGAAGATGTTTTGAAACTCGGAACTATTCCGCGAGCTTCTGAAACTGATGCACCTAACCGTCCGTTTACAGATGCCGGTGTTGTTCCAAATAATAATTTTCCTAATTGAATGCCCATATTTGTCCCCAATTTTTCCCTATATTATATTTAAGTATATTTTGAGACAAAAATTGACAAATTTACAGCATTCTATTAAGTTATGTAAAGTTGATATTATAATAAAAAGAAATTATTACTATAATCAGGTTTAAATACAGGACGATTAAATTTTAACTTTGGCATCACATCATAAGAATATTTTTCTTTTTTTTCTTTAAATCTGGATAATCCAACAGCCGGGACTTCATCCTTAATAAAAAACTTCAATAATTCCATAATATACACATCCTTCTTTTTTTATGTATAATGTAGTATAATGATGTTTACGAAAAAGTCAAAAAGGAGATAATATTATGGCTGAGAAAGTTACAAAAGATATGAATATTTTAGAAATTGCTCAAAAACACCCTGAAAGTATTGAAGTATTTCACAGATACGGCTTGGGTTGTCTTGGTTGTGCAGCCGCAAGATTTGAAAATTTAGAAGCCGGAGCAAAAGTGCATGGCTATGACCCTGATGCAATGGTTGAAGATATTAATAAATTAATCGAAGCAGTTGAAGGTTAATAAAATTCCAAATAAAAAAAGAGCTTACTTAAAGTAAGCTCTTTTTTTATTTATATATATTTACTTCTTTAAAAATCCTGCCATTGTAGGGGTATTTGAAGCCACAGAATTTGATATTGGAGCCTTGACATTTTGTTTTACATCAGCAGGCTGCATAAGTTTTTCCTTAGCCTTTCTCTTTTCAGTCATCTTTTCACAGATATCTGTTAACCATATAATTAACCCTGGAACGAGGACTAATGTGGATAAGAAGCCAAATGTTGAGTTACATGTTTTTGCTTTATTCAACAATCCGTTATTACCCTTAAATAATTCATAGAATTCTTTTTTCATAAATTCTTTTTTATTTTGATTTGCAAATTTTAAGGCTTCTTTTATTTCAGAAGATGTTGAATCAACATAAGACTTACCATTAAAATCTTTTAACAAACCTTCAATAACTGACTTGACTTTTTTATCCTGAGCAAAGGCCTTTTTAACATCGCCACCACTTTTTTCTATGAATTCCATAAATCCTTCAACACCATTTTTATAATCTTCCAGGTGAGTATATTTTGAATTCAATTGTTTACTAGATAAAACACTATGCCTTGTGTCATGAGGATTTAAATAATCACCAATTTTCTGGAATACATTTCGCCCTTCAAGATTTTTGCTATTCAATGCCAAACCTGTAATCTTTGTAAAACCATCTGAGAATAATCTTGCAAGAGCTTTAGCTCCAAATAGTAATGCGGTAAATGCAGTCATATCACGCACTACAATTTCACCATAATCATACTTATCCTGAGCATGCGCTAATCTTGGAGGAATACAAAATCCATATAATAAGACTGGCATAGCCGCTCCTGATATAATCGGTCCATTAAGCTCAAAGATGTCAGAAACAGATTTTGCATGCTTGCCGTTAAATACTTTTTCACCCGTTTTTTCTAATAAAGTCGCCATACCGGTGAATGGGATATCTTTTTTAACTTCACCAGATGTTTTTTGCTGATTAGATACAGCAGGTTGCTGAACTGCATTTTCTTCTTCATCATTTACTAATGCAGGATTCTTGCCATTTGTACCCATATTATACAATTTAGGAATTTGTGTATACGCAGCAGCTACAACTCCAAATATACCCAAATTTGTAAATATTCTGGAACCCATTCTACGTTTTGAAAAACTTTGAATAGCTTCTTCTATTTGTTTTGTTGAAGCATTATCTTTTAATGATGCTTTCAGATTTTTAGAAATATCTCCAAAATAATCATTCATCGAAGATAATAATTCACCTATTGAACCATTTTTCACTTTTCCGTTTGAAGATGTCATTTGAACAGATAATTCATTAACTGCACCACCAATTTTAGACTTTTTAAGTTTCATAAATGCATCTTCAACAGTGCCTAATTCTGCAATTTTAGCCTTACGGGCTTTTTTATTTAAGGACTTATCAGCCTGAATTTGTTCTATCTTTAATTGTTTTTGAGTATAATCTTTTGCTATAGATTCAATTTCAGAATTTGAAAGTTTTTCTCCATCTGGCAAAGAATCATTTATACTCCTATTAAGAGTATCCTTAAATACAGTTTCGTAGAATTGAGCTTTGTCAGCTTTATTATTTTTAATTGCCTCAACATTATCCTTTGCATAGGCAGCAAAAGATTGTCCAAAACTATCAATATAGTTTAATTTAACATTATTTGAAGAACCAAATTTCTTATTAATGAACTTCAACATAAAATAAGGTATTACAAATGCACTTGGACCTGTTACAACTTCTCTAATACCTTCTTTCCTAGCATAAGCCCAATTTAATTCACGTTTAGGTTTTCCATTTTCATCAAGAATATCGTTTCCATTTTCATCTTTTTTCTTTTTTCCTCCACGAACCAATCCTTTACCTACACGTGGAGTAATAAAACCTAAACCATCTTGAATAATAAACGAAGCTGCATATCCACCAGCTTCAATAAAATCCATCAAGCCCACAACAGGATTAACAGACGCACCCTGGAATGAAACATTTTTTGAATTACGTGGCTGCATACTTTGTAGCTTATTATTTTCATTATTCAATTTTATATTACTATTACTATTTCTATTATTTTTTGAGTCTATACTTGCTATAATTGGTTTTACTGACATAATCCCTACTAAATTTCAAAATCTTCTACACATTAAAATAAAACAACTACTATAATTGAATTGCCATTTTATTTGGGTAATGTTTCAAAACTTTTACATTGTACACTAATTAAATTTCAAAACAAGTGTAATTATTATACTTAATCATTACAAAAATAGCAAGAATTTTTACTACAATTATAACATTTCTGTAACATAAGTACACATATACTATTTGACAGATAAACATATTTCAGCGATACTACAGAAATGGAAGTTAATGTTATTGGAGCTGGACTAGCAGGCTCAGAAGCTGCTTTACAGCTGGCAAATAGAGGTTTTAGAGTTAATTTATATGAAATGCGTCCACTAGTGAAAACAGGTGCGCATACAACAGATGCTTGTGCAGAATTTGTATGCTCAAACAGCCTGGGCTCATACGACATTACAAATGGAAGTGGTCTGCTAAAACATGAAATGGAAATACTGGGAGGAGAACTCATTAAAATAGCTAAAACATGCTCTGTCCCTGCAGGAAATGCTTTAGCTATTGACAGGCACTTATTTTCAAATACCGTAACCGACAGAATTAAGCAGAATCCTAATATTTCACTGCATAGAACCGAGGTTACTAAAATTCCGGAAACTCCAACAATTATAGCTTCAGGCCCATTAACCAGTTCTGATTTAGCAAACTCAATAAAAGCATTTACAAAAAGCGAATACCTGCATTTTTTTGATGCAATAGCTCCAATTGTAGAAATAGATAGTATAAATTTTGACATTGCATTCTGGGCAAGTAGATACGATAAAGGAGAAGCATCCTATATTAACTGTCCAATGAACAAAGAGCAATATGAAAATTTTTATAACATATTAATAAATTCGCCAAGAATCGAACAGCATGAATTTGAAAAAGGTGCAAAATTTTTCGAAAGTTGCCTTCCTATAGAGGTTTTAGCATCACGTGGCATTGATACTCTCAGATTTGGTCCAATGAAACCTATAGGACTAATTGACAAAAGGACTAATGAAAAAAATTATGCAGTTGTACAACTTCGACAAGATAATTCTGCAAAAACTCTATTTAACCTTGTTGGGTTCCAAACTAATCTAAAATGGGGAGCCCAAAAAGAACTTTTACAATCTATTCCAGGATTAGAAAATGTGAATATTGTAAGATATGGTGTAATGCATAGAAATACATTTATAAATTCACCAAATCTTTTACATCCTACACTTCAAACCAGAGAACGTAAAGATTTATTCTTTGCAGGACAGATTACAGGTACTGAAGGATACACAGAATCAATAGCATCCGGACTTTTGGCCGGAATTAATATGGCAAAATTACTAAAAGGTGAAGCTTTACTTGAATTACCAATCGAAACAATGCTTGGAGCCTTAACACATTACATAACTAATCCGGAACACACTAACTTTCAACCGATAAATTCAAACTGGGGAATTGTTCCTCCTATAGAGATGCCTAAAAAAGAACGAAAAAACAAAAAATTAAAAGGGGAACTTATGTCTAATAGAGCAATAAAAAAACTTCAGGATTATTTAACCAAATATTTATAATAATAAAAACTCTATTTAAAAAATAAAGGACATTTAGAAAAATTTCTAAATGTCCTTTATTTTTTTTCGTAAATGAAATTTGTTCAAATTAGAACATCAATCCAGCTTCTCTAGCTGCATCAGCTAATGCTGCAATTCTACCATGGTATAAGAATCCGCCACGGTCAAATACAACACATTCAATTCCAGCTTTTTTAGCTTTTTGCGCAATTGCTTCACCAACAACCTTAGCAGCTTCAATATTACCACCATGTGATAATTTAGCCTTTAAGTCTTTATCATTTGATGATGCTGCAGCCAGTGTTACATGATTTTCATCATCGATTAGCTGTGCGTATATATGTTTTGTACTTCTGTAAACTGCTAATCTAGGAAATTCTGCAGTCCCAGATAATTTTACTCTGATTGATCTATGTCTTTTTTGAACAATCGGTTTTCTTGCTTTTTGTTTAATCATTTTCTTTTTTCCTTTCATTACTTGCTTTAACGGGCTATTAACCCTTCGCATGCAATTTTGCCTAAACCACATCCGGTTTATATAGGCTATTACTAATTATATCGCTTGTAAACCCATTTTGGGAGGATAATTAACTGATATATTACCAGTTAATTATTATTATTTTTTACCGGCTTTACCAGCTTTACGTCTGATATATTCGCCTTCGTATTTAATACCTTTACCTTTATAAACTTCAGGCGGACGTTTAGATCTTATTAAAGCTGCAACATCACCTACTGTTTGTTTATTAGAACCTTTAACAGTAATTTTTGTATTTGCCTCAACGGTAATAGTAATTCCTTCAGGAGGAACAATATCAACAGGGTGAGAGTAACCCAATGCCATATTCAATGTTGAACCTTGCATTTGAGCCCTGTAACCAACACCATTGATTTCTAATTTTTTAACAAAACCTTCTTTAACACCTGTTACAGCATTTGCAACAAGAGTTCTTGACAAACCGTATAATGCATCGGTTTCTCTAGAAGATCCAACTTTTGATAATACAATATGATTATCTTCTATTTTTACTGCGATTTCAGGACGTACATTTACAGATTCAGTACCCAAAGGTCCTTTTGCTGTAACCAATTGTCCTTCTATTTTTACCTCAACACCTTGAGGAATTTCAATAGGTTTTTTACCAATTCTTGACATTTTAATTTCTCCTTGTGGTATATTAGTACATTAACCAAATTTTTCTACCAATTATATTTGGTCAAAACCGAATCTCGGTTAATTAGTAAATGTAGCAAAGAACTTCTCCACCAACATTTTCTTTTCTTGCTTTTCTGTCAGTCAACAAACCTTTTGGAGTTGAAACAACAGCTACACCCAATCCGCCCAAAACTTTTTGTAAGTTTTTAGCTTTTGAATAGTGTCTCAAACCTGGTTTTGAAATTCTTTCTAATTTTGTGATAACAGGCTTACGGCGAGAATCATATTTTAAAGTAATTGTAATAACTTTAAATTTACCTTCTTCTCTTACAACATAATCAGCGATAAATCCTTCTTCCTTCATTAATTTAGCTAATTCAACTTTTAATTTTGAAGCAGGAATATCAACTGTTTCATGTGCTACCATACATGCGTTTCTGATTCTTGTTAGCAT
Source organism: Candidatus Gastranaerophilales bacterium (assembly GCA_928722015.1). Classification (GTDB taxonomy): domain Bacteria; phylum Cyanobacteriota; class Vampirovibrionia; order Gastranaerophilales; family Gastranaerophilaceae; genus Zag111. The sequence continues at coordinate 95,914 of CAKMWI010000011.1, forward strand.
ATCTGCTATAGGATCTGTCATTGCCATAATTATTTTCCTTTTCTCTTGCGGACTTTCGGAATATTATATTTGACACTAATAAATCATATATTAAATCCCGTAGTATCCATCTACCCGTCTCTTACCGGATTAATTATGCTCTTATTGGTTATTTAACCTTTGAACGTCTTCCGGCAGTCAGACCTATCTATGTATTAATAATATTATAAACATATCAAATTTCAATATATAACTAATCTTTTATGTTAATAAATAGCAACAAATCTTAAATTTTATATATTGAATCTGTAAATAGAAATCTATATTCTGTAAATAAAAAGAACGGTGTAATAACCGCTCTTTTTATAATTATTAACAAAAATTTGGCAAAAACAAACTACCAGCTTGCTTTAGTAACACCAGGCAATAATCCTTGGTGAGCCATTTTTCTTAAACAAATTCTGCACAACCCGAAATCTCTATGAAATCCGTGTGGTCTTCCACAAATACTGCATCTGTTGTGAAGTCTTACTGTTGGGTACTTTCCGGCAGCAGCAAGTTTTTCTCGTCTAAGTTCTTTGTTAATCATCGCTTTCTTAGCCATGAATTTCTCCTATCTTGTACTTATTATTTATTACTACCTTTGAATGGCATTCCGAGAAGTCTTAACAACTCTCTAGCCTCTTCATCTGTTTCAGCAGTTGTGATAACTGAAACATTCATACCCTTAACTAAATCTACTTCTTCGTAAGTGATTTCAGGGAATAGAGCTTGTTCTTTCAAGCCCAATGTATAATTTCCACGACCATCAAAACTCTTTGCGCTGATACCTCTAAAGTCTCTGATTCTTGGTAACACTACACAAATAAGTTTTTGTAAGAAATCATACATTCTTTCGCCACGCAATGTTGCCATTGCTCCAACCGGCATACCTTCTCTTAATTTATAAGAAGCAATTGATTTTTTAGCCTTTGTTACAACTGCCTTTTGACCGGCAATTTTTGTTAACTGAGCTTCAATTGATTCTGCAATTTTCGAATTGTGAGAAGCTTCACCTACACCCATGTTCAAAACAATTTTAACTAGTTTTGGAACCTGGTGATCATTTTTGTAGCCAAACTTTTCTTTCATAGCTGGAACTACATCTTCAACATATTTTGATTTTAAGTTTTTTGTTACTGTCATTTTTCTTTTCCTTTACTATTGGTATTAATGTCGTAATTAAATTACACATTAAGCATCTAGTTGTTCACCGCATTTTTTACAAACACGAACTTTTTTACCATCGATAACTTTCATTTCTACTCTTGTAGCCTTCTCACATGCTGGGCATACAATCATTACATTTGAAGAATCCAATGGAGCTTCAAGTTTAATAAGCCCACCTTGAATACCTGCAGCAGGTTGAGGTTTTTGAGCTTTAGTAACCATATTGGCACCTTCAACGATAACTTTACCTTTTTCAGTGTCAACTTTTTTAATGTTACCGATTTTTCCTTTATCTTTACCTGCAATAACAACAACTCTGTCGCTTGTTTTTACATGTAAGTTCTTTTTATCTTTATTTGTCATTTTTTTCTCCTGATTTTATATTTTTCATGGACTGACCATGATGGTCTATTACATGTTCATGCCCTTTTAAGTTAAAAAACTTTTTGGGATTCCGAAATAAATTCGGGAAAATCTAACCCTAATAAGGATTAGATTACTTCAGGTGCAAGAGAAACTATTTTCATATAACCTTTGTCGCGTAATTCACGAGCTACAGGTCCAAAAACACGTGTTCCTCTAGGGTTGCCATCTTTGTTAATAATAACTGCAGCATTTTCATCAAATCTAATAACAGAACCGTCATTACGTTTGATATCAGCTTTAGTTCTTACAACAACAGCACGAACAACTTCACCTTTTTTCACAGCCATATTTGGAGTCGCATCTTTTACAGAAGCAACGATTTCATCGCCTACTGCTGCAAATTTTTTGTTTGAGCTACCCATAACACGGATACATAACAATTGTTTTGCACCTGTATTATCTGCTACTTCTAATCTTGTTTCTTGTTGTATCATTTTTCTTTCCTTTTAGTATCTACTACTTTTGCCTCTCATTACTCTTTGGTAATGTTGCATTTTCTTTTTTGATAGTACAATCCCGAAATAAATTCAGGACACGTTATACTTTTAAACAGTGTTATTTAGTATTAACGAACTTTTTCAACTACTTCTGCTACTGTCCAACGTTTGCCTGATGACATTGGTTTTGATTCAACAATTCTAACAATATCACCTTCATTACAAACATTTTCAGCATCATGTGCTTTGTAGTGTTTATTTGATTCCATAATTTTTTTGTATCTTGGATGTGGTTCGTAATCAGCAACTTTTACAACAACGGTTTTATCCATTTTATTACTAACTACTATTCCTTGTTTTTCTTTCTTAGGCATTTTGTACCTCTTTTTCTGTTATTACTGTTTTTGCTTGAGCGATAAGTTTTTTAGTTTTTGAAATACTTGCAGTATTTTCTAATTTGTGAGTGGATAATTGCAATCTTGCTTCCAATAATTGTTTTTTCCAATCAACAATAGCTTCTTGTAACTCATCTACTGTTTTTTCACGCATTTCACTTAATTTCATTTTTATTATTTCCTTTATCTTATTTACTCACCTTATGCCGACCTGAAAAACTCTTTCGATAAGGTGAAGTAAGTTATTTTGCTTGTTCTCTTGGTTGTTCTACAATCTTAACCTTGATAGGAAGTTTTTGTGCTGCTAATTCAAGAGCATGCACTGCAACAGATCTATCAAAATAGTCAAGTTCGAATAACAATCTGTTTGGCTTAACAACTGCTACCCAGTATTCTACGTTACCTTTACCTGAACCCATACGAGTTTCTGCAGGTTTTGCAGTAATTGGTTTATCTGGGAATATTTTTATCCAAACGTTACCGCCACGTTTGATTTCACGAGTCATTGCACGACGTGCAGCCTCGATTTGACGGCTGGTAATCCAGCCTGGCTCTACTGCTTGTAAAGCATATTGACCGAATTCAAGTGTTGTACCTCTGGTTTCAGTACCTTTCATTCTGCCTTTCATCATTTTGCGGTATTTAGTCTTTTTAGGCTGTAACATTATATTTTGCTCCTATTATTTTTATACCTACTAGCTTTGAGATGTTGAATCAACATTTCTGCTACGTCTAGGACGTCTAACTCCTTTTTCAGAGTTGTCCTTTCCACTTTTTAATTTAATGTTTTGGTCTGCTTTTTCTCCCGGCATTAAATTGCCTTTGAAAATCCAAACTTTAACACCAATTTTACCCATAATTGTATCAGCTTCTGCGAAACCATAATCTACATCAGCTCTAAGTGTTTGAAGAGGAATTCTTCCTTCTTTAGCCCATTCTGAACGTGCGATTTCTGCACCACCCAAACGTCCTGATACCATAACTTTGATACCTTGAACGCCAGATCTCATGGTTCTTTGCATAGCTTGTTTCATTGCACGACGGAATGCAATACGTTTTTCCAATTGTTGAGCAATTGATTCTGCAACTAATTGAGCATCAGCGTCGATTCTTGCAACTTCAACTACGTTGATAATAACAGGTTTACCAATGTATTTTGTTACTTCTTGACGAAGTTCATCAATACCTTGACCGCCACGACCAACTACTATACCAGGTTTAGCTGTAACAACTGTAATTGTTGTATTTTGTGCTTTTCTGGAAATCAAAATTTTTGATACTCCAGCAGCATATAGTTTTTTCTTAACGAATTTTCTAATTTTAGCATCTTCTGCTACGAATGTTTTGTAGTCTTTCCATTTTGCATACCAGGTACTAGCCCAGTTCTGGATAATTCCTACTCTAAATCCGGTTGGATGTGTTTTTTGTCCCATTTTAACTACCTTTATTTTTTCTACTTATTTTTGATTTAATTGATGAGCCGGCAAATCTTATGCCTTAGCTTCATCACTAACTACTAATGTAAGGTGTGATGTACGTTTCATTCTTGAATACATACGACCTTGAGCTCTAGTTCTTGCACGTTTGTATGTAGTACTTTCATCTGCAAAGATTTGTGAAATCTTTAATGATTCAGCACTTACCCCGTATTGCTCACGAGCGTTTGCAACTGCAGCTTTCAAATTCTTTTCAACTACTCTTGCTGCAAAATAAGGCATAAAACGTAACATATCTTGAGCTTCTATAACAGCTTTACCTCTAACTTCGTTAATAACTCTACGAAGTTTTCTTGCTGTCATTTTTATGTCTGTTTGTTTTGCTTTTGCTTCCATTTTTTTATCCTTTATTTAATATAAATATCACTTTGGATTATTTGTACTAACCTCTTTTAGCAGTTTTATCAGAACCTGCATGACCTTTAAATAGTCTTGTTGGAGCGAATTCACCTAATTTGTGTCCTACCATTTGTTCTGTAATATAAACAGGTACGTGAGTTTTACCGTTATGTACAGCAATTGTATGGTTTAACATATCAGGTACTATCATTGATGCTCTTGACCAAGTTTTGATAACTTTTTTCTCTGAGTTAGCATTCATTTTGTCTATTTTCTTTTGTAGAGCTTCTTCTACATATGCACCTTTTTTTAATGAACGTGCCATTTATTTCTCCTTTTGCTTTTTTGAGTATATTTTGTTGTGTTGGGCCTGAAATGAATTCAGGCCGGATACCCGTATTGTCGAAATCGTTTAAATACGATTATCTAGATTTTTTTCTTCTTCTAACGATTAACTTATCAGAAGCTTTTCCTTTTTTACGAGTTTTATATCCAAGAGCCGGTTTACCCCAAGGTGTTTTAGGGTTGCCACCAGGTCCTGTTTTACCTTCACCACCACCGTGTGGGTGATCGCAAGGGTTCATTGTAACACCACGAACTGTAGGTCTAATACCTAAGTAACGTTTTCTACCGGCTTTACCGATAGATAGGTTCTTGAATTCAGCATTACCTAACATACCGATAGTTGCCATACATTCTTTTCTTACCATTCTCATTTCTGATGAAGGAAGTTTAATTGTTACATAGTTACCTTCTTTAGCCATTACTTGAGCAGCATTACCTGCAGCTCTAACCATAACGCCACCGCGTCCAGGGTGTAATTCAATATTATGAACAATTGTACCAAGAGGAATTAATTCAAGCGGTAAAGCATTACCTGTTTGAACAGGAGCCTCAGGACCACTTATAATTGTATCCCCAACATTCAAACCTTCCGGAGTTAAAATGTATCTTTTTTCACCATCAGCATAAAAACATAGTGAAATTCTTACATTTCTGTTAGGATCATACTCGATAGTTTTGACTGTTGCAGGTACACCGAATTTTTCTCTTTTAAAATCGATTATACGGTATGTTCTTTTTACACCGCCACCTTTATGACGACAAGTAATTCTACCTGTATTATTTCTTCCTGCTGTTTTATTCAATGATTTTAACAATGATTTTTCAGGAGTAGAAGTTGTGATTTCTTGATAATCACTTTTTGTCATGCCTCTTTGTCCCGGAGACGTCGGATTAATTTTTCTGATTGCCATTTTTATTTTCTCCTACTAATTGGCTTTGTACTTTTCTTTTGGGACATCTGCCTGTACGCCCCGCATCGGCTTACTGCCTTATTCAAAATTAGAATCCAATTATACATTTATGAATTCAATAGGTTCACCTTCAACTGTTACTATAGCCTTTTTAGATGAATCTGTTCTTCCAAATTTATATCCCATTCTTTTTTCATGAGAAGGCATATAAACGGTTCTTACTTTTTTAACTTTTCTTCCAGGAAAAGCTAATTCTACAGCTTTAGCAATTTCAATTTTTGTTGCATCTTTTCTTACTTCGAAAGTATATTGTGCATTTTCTGTTGCTGCCACTGACTTTTCAGTAATTAATGATTTTTTAATTACGTCATATAATTTTTCTGTTTCTTTACTCATTATTGTAACCTTTCTGTAATTTCATTTACAGCAGATTCAGTCATAACAACAAAATCAGCTTCCAATAAATCTTTCACATTTAAATTTGATGGTAATAAAAGTTTTACACTAGGAATATTTCTTGCTGATAATTCCAAATTTTTATTTTCTTCAGCTTTAGTATTCGCAACAATTAAAACCTTTCCATTAACATTCAATGATTTCAATGCGCTAACCATTAATTTTGTTTTTGGCTCAGCAATTGTTGAAAAATCTTTTACTACAACGATTTGAGATTCTCTAGCAGACAATGCTGATTTTAAAGCTAATTGTCTTGCTTTTTGAGGCATATTGAAAGAGTAGCTTCTTGGTTTTGGCCCAAAGATTACACCACCACCAGCAAACAATGGTGAACGAAGTGAACCAGCTCTGGCTCTACCAGTTCCTTTTTGTTTCCAAGGTTTTCTTCCGCCTCCTGCAACTTCTGCTCTTGTCTTAGTACAAGCATTACCTTGACGAGCATTATTTAGTTGTCTTCTCAATGCTAAGTGCATTACGTGTAAATTAGGTTCTACACCAAAAACACTTTTTTCTAATGTAATTTCACCTAATTTTTCTCCATTTGTACTTAATATTTCTTTTGACATTTTTATTTTCCTTTATATATTATTTTATCTGCCGTTTAAGACTGCTTACCGCTTGCAACTGCTTTATTTGGCAAGACCAGCCGGTTTTATCAACTTTTCCTTGTTTTTATTTTCTTTAACCGTAACCTATACTTTATCTTTAGTATTACGGGATTTATATCTCAAGTTACCTTTTATCGGCATCGGATATAAACCGGTTCAATCTAGTTCCATTTTGTTCTTGTAGGTACAATAGTAACTAATCTACCTTCACATCCAGGTACTGAACCTTTAACCAATACTAAACCGTTAGCTGAATCAACTTTTACTAACTTTAATTTAGTGATTGTAACTCTTTCATTGCCCATGTTACCTGCCATTCTTTTACCTTTGATAACACGTGAAGGAGTTGTACCTGCACCAATTGAACCAGGTTCTCTATGGTTTTTAGAACCATGAGCCATAGGTCCTCTTCCAAAATTCCATCTTTTAACTGTACCTTGGAAACCTTTACCTATTGATTTACCTGTTACATCAACTTTTTCAACATTATCTAATACTGATAATTCAACCTTATCTCCTACTTTATAATCTTGAGGATTGTCAACTCTAAACTCCTGAAGATGTCTGTAATTTGATAAGTTATTTTTCTTGAAATGACCTAATTGAGCTTTTGTCAAGTGTTTTTCTTTAGCTGCAACTGTACCAACCTGAATTGCGTTATATCCGTCTGTCTCAACTGTTTTAACTTGAGTTACTACAGTTTCATCAACTTTAATAACTGTTACAGGGATAGCCAAACCTTGTTCATCAAAGATTTGAGTCATTCCAACTTTTTTTCCTATTACACCTAGTGTCATATTCTACCTTTCTAGCTCGCTCGTATCCAAATAAACCGCAAAGGTTCTTTGAATTTGAGTTTGCATTTTCTCTTGCGAGCGCTACTTTTGTACTGTCCTTTTACCTTTTGGAGGACTTTCACCTCCCTCCGCTCATCTGTTGATTTTTATCATCAACAAAGGCGGGTAGTAGATCACATTATATGCATAATGCTTATTCAATTTTCACAAGACCGGAATCTTAGCAACTATCTTGCTTCGATATCAACACCAGCCGGTAAATCTAATCTACGTAACTCTTCCATTGTCTGTTGAGTTGGTTCGTATATATCAATAATACGCTTATGTGTTCTCATTTCAAAATGTTCACGAGATTTTTTATCTACATGTGGAGAACGCAATACGCAATATATACGTCTTTTTGTAGGTAAAGGAATAGGGCCAGCAACTTTAGCGTCTGTTCTTTTTGCTGTTTCTACGATTTTTTCAGCAGATACATCAATAAGTTTGTGATCGTATGCTTTCAAACAAACTCTGATTCTGTTTTTCTTAGTACTACTTGCCATTTGTATTCCTTTTTCTTTTTCTATGTACAACTGCCGATTTCTAAGAGTTCCGAATTTTACACTCGGTCCACCTATTTTCGGCTCCTGAAGTGAGCTATTTATAAAATATTTCGGATATTTTACTTACTATACTTCAAGCATATCTATCTTAGGATAAACAAAATACAGTGTCAACTGTGTTTTCCCATGTTTGTTTAGTTTTGTTACGAATTATTTTACAAAAAAATAGTTTGGTCTGTTAAACTATTTTTTTACATTTGTTTCTTATTATTTTTCTACCTTATTTGACTGTTCAAATACAGTCTCTATAAGTTTTATTGCATTTTCTTTAGCTTGAGTAAGTTTTGCCTGTTTTTCTGATTCAGCAGCTTCTTTTGCTATTTTGGCATCAATCTTTGACTCCATTGCAGTAAGATTTATTGATGCTTTTCTTAGATTTTTTGGTAAAGATTCCTCAGGGTATAAATTCGTTACAATACGTTTTTTTAACACTGAAGCCAATTGTTTAACAATCATCCAAACCTTTTTTGCACCTGTAGCTTTATTAAAAGTTGTTTTATACGCTTCACTGCCATATTTAGCATTATAACGTTCTGCAATACCATTTGGCTCAAGATTTGCAGTTAATTCGCCATTTTTAATCATTTTTTCGATATCTTCTGTTTTAGCAACAACTGACCAAGTTTTTGGAGCCTCAAAAACCAAATCCAAGTATTTGTCATTAGCATGTTTTTGAACTATTTTTTTTAACCCTCGCGCAACAGTATTTGGATTTTTTTTACCACCATTAGTTAAATAATCAGTAAATTCACCCATAATTTCAGGAGAAGGTTTTTTAATTGCCATACCGAATGCTGTGCCGGATTTTAAACTATTATTTATGATTTCCATTATTTAAAACCTTTCTATTATTTTTTGCTACTTTCTTTAAATAAGTCTTTTATCATTTGTTTATTATAGATATCTCGTTCAATTTTATTTCCCATTTCAGTAGCATACTCAGCTGACTGTTGAAGATTTTGCGGTAAAACTAATTTTGGATTTAACCATCTACGTAATTGCTCAAAAGATAATTTTATTGCACAGCCTGCTTTAAAACGAAAAATTTCAAATTTTGACATTCCGTTATTTTTTAAAACCGCAGAATCAGTCTTAATATTTTTCTTCAAAGTCTCAAGTTTTGAAATATATTTTGTATCAGGTTCAAAAATCTTTGTTTGCCCTTGAACAAACTTCTTAGCTTCCTGAGATACAGGAAAAACTTTAAAAGAATTTTTAGCAGAATTATATTCAATATTAAAATGGTTATTTTCTGCTTGTTCAACTATTATACGACTAAGCCCGCTTGTAACATCGGCTATAGGTGCATTTTTTGTTAAATATTCCGTAAGATGATTTAATGAATCTTCACTCGGCTTTATAAAAGCCATACCAAAACTAGTTTTAGCATGTGGGGTATTACTTCTTATCTCCATCGTAAAAATCGCTCCTTTTATATATTTTTTACAGACTATCTAAAATCCGTAAATTTATTTTTTTGCGGAACAAAATATTTCAAGATTTACATTGCTTAATATCAAATTAAAATAATATTTACACAGAAACAAAATTCTTTATTTGTTCTAGTTTATCGGTTGAATCACTTTCAATATATATTCGTAACAAAGGTTCTGTTCCGGAAGGGCGCACTAAAATCCAAGTCATTGTATCCTCTAAATACAACTTGACACCATCTTTAAAATCTTTTCTTACAACGGCTTGTCCATTAATCACATCCATCGCTTTAAATCTTTCGATAACAGAATCTACTTCTGTGGCATCCTGTAGTCTTTTGTCAACTCGCGTATTATAAAATCTGCAACCGACAAATTTTTCCAAATCTCGTTGCATCTGTACAAGAGTTTTATTTTCATAAGCCATAGCCTCAAGAACCAAAAGATTGGCCAAAATTCCATCTTTTTCAGGTATATGCCCTTGAATACTTAATCCACCTGATTCTTCTCCTCCAATTATCGGATTATATTTACGCATAGCTTCCCCAACATGTTTAAACCCGACAGGTGTTTCAATAACCTCTACACCTAACTTTTGCGCTACAATATCAAGCATCAAACTTGCACCGACAGTTTTAACTAAACATCCTGAATATTTTTTATTTTTTTGTAGATGCATCAAAAGAAGTGCTATAATCTCATTAGGAGTTACATATTCCCCATTTTCGTTTATAACACCAAACCTGTCTGAATCACCATCATTTGCAAATCCTGCATAATTCTTATGGCTTTTTATATAATCAATCATCTCACTCATATACTGGGGTTTTGGTTCCGGCATTCCACCACCAAAATTAGAATCATAATACATGTGAATACTGTCATATTTTATACCATTACTTGAAAGTAACTTATCAAAATACCCAATACTGGCAGCATATAGTCCATCAAATATAATATGAGTTTGAAGTTCTTTAATTTTTTCAAAATCGATAATTTCTTTAATTCTTTTGAAATAATTATTTGAAAAATCTGTATAAATAAGTTTTCCCCTTATATGAGCCTGAAAACTTTTACCCAGATTTGCAACTATCTCATCCGTAATATCACTTGTAGCAGGACCGGCATAATCCGGAATAAATTTTATTCCCAAATATTCAGGAGGATTATGTGAAGCAGTAAACATAACAGCACATGCATCCAGATATTTTGCATTAAATGCAAGAACAGGAGTAGGAATTACCTTATCGCTATATAAAACCTTAAATCCTGATTCTGATAAAATTTCAGCGCACTGCATCGCAAATTCTTTTGCCATATTTCGAGGATCATAACCGATAATTATAGTTTTATAAATTCCATAATTATCAAAGACATATTTGCCAATTGCTTTTGAAACCAGCGCTACATTCTCTGCATTAAAGTCTTTTCCTACAATAGCTCTCCAACCATCTGTTCCGAATTTTATTCCGTTCATCAGTCCCTCATTCACTTAACTATATGATATCTCTATTAAAAGATTTCAAAGTAACTTCAAAATGACATTTTAAATTATTTCTGGTATAATTCTAATAGAAATATGGAGTTAAGTAAATGTCAAATTTTGAAGAGATTAAAAATGTCGTTTTTCTGGAACCTGAATGCTCTTTTTCAGAAATTGCAAAAGATGAATTTTGCCAAAAATATAAACTAATATGTAATTCAACTCCATTAACAACAATTAAACAAATTGTTGAATACGTTTCTCAAAACTCTAAAGATACGCTGGGAATATTACCTGTTGAAAACACTCTTGACGGTACAATAAGAGAATCTTTGGATTGCCTTATTACATGCAAGAATCCTAACATAAGAATTATTGCTGAAATGATTTTACCAATAGAATATTGTCTATTATCAAAGACAACCGAATTTTACAGCATATCAGGTTTAATTACAACTCCAAGACTAATCACAAAATGTCATGAATTTATTCAAAATGAACTTCCAAGAAATTTAAATTTGATTGAAGCCCCAACAATGATTGAAGCAGCTAAGGATTTATCAAACCATAACCTAACTTACTCATCAATCGGAAACAAAAAAATTGCTGAAAATTATAGATTGAATATATTAAAAGAAAATATCCACGATGATAAAAATAACAGGACAAGATATATTTTAATCGGAGATATTGAAACAAAACCTACCGGAAGAGATAAAACAACTGTAGCATTTAGAACAAATCATACTCCTGGAGCATTATTAGAAATTTTAAAAATTTTCCTTGAGTATGAAATTAATCTTTCTTATATTTCATCTCGACCATCAAAATTTGAACCAAACGAATATATCTTTATCGTAAATTTTGACGGACATATTCATGGTTCAAATATGCTTCAAGCAATAAACGAAATAAAACCTAAAACATCATTTTTCAGATATCTTGGGTCTTATAGAATTGGTAATAATACTGAAAGAGTTTAATCTCATAATAAAAGTAGCAAAAAAATATTTTCACTGATTTTACTTTAAATTAGTGATATTAATTTTAAGGAGTTAGTGTATATGGATATTCAAAACAACAGCTTAAGAGCAAATGCTCCGCAATTCTCAGCTCGCTTATTTGCACTTGATGGAATGAAACAGATTAAAGCATTTGATAGGTTATCCCAACTAAAAGGAATTGATGAAGTTGCAAAACGAGGTAATAAAAATACTGACATTTTTGTAAAAAATTTTATTAGTATCGAAGACGGATTAGCAGGATATAAAAATTTTGCAGATGTAGAAATTAAAAACCCGTTATTCGGACATCAAAAATTTTCTTTTGATATACACCATGCTACAAACAGCCCAATAAATGAAGATATTACTTATCAAATGAATAATTTAGATATTTTAACAAGAAAATGCAATTTTTTAGAAGACAAAGCAATAAAGTTAAGTTTGATAAAAAGAGTAAAAGATGCCTTCAAAAATAAATCTGAAAAATTAAATCCTGTAGATTATCTTCAAGATATGCTAAAAAATACACCCAATCATGGTTTTTCAGATGAAAGAATTAATGATTTTAATAGAATTGCAAAAAATTTATTAAATTCTATTTTAAAAACAGGAATAGAAAATTCTAAAGATTTATAACTTATAGTCCAGAATTACTTATTTATTAATAATCTGCAAAGCTCTTTCATAAGATAAAGTTTCATAACCTTTTTCAATATAATCAGGATATGTTTCTTTAATATATTGATATGCTTTTTTTATTCGTTTCTCTCCGGATGGATGATCAGAAAAGAAATCAAAATAATTACCTGAAATTTTATTAAGTATTGAAATAGCTGCAAGCGGGTTATATCCAGCATTAACCATATAATCAATACTAAGCAAATCAGATTTTGTCTCCTGATTTCTGGAAAACTTTTTATTAACAAGCTCACCCGCAGCAGATGAACCTGTAAGTATCATCCCCGTTGAAAGCATCTTTGAAGAATCTTTTAATATTCCAATAGCATTAAAAACAGTGCCAGCAACAGCAGCACTAGCAGTAATTCCCCGTCTTAGAATACTCTTTTTAACATGATTTTTAGACACATGACCCATCTCATGTCCAATTACAAAAGCTAATTCATCCTCAGTTTCCACATATTGTAAAAGCCCTTTGTATACAGATATTCTATTATGAATATCTGTTGTGGCATTTGCTTCATCTTTTTCAGAAACAACAAATTGAATAGTCTTATCAATATTATTATTAACAATCAATTTTGTCCCTATATGATTTATGACATTAAATGCCTGAACTGAGTTCCAATCCTGACAATACGGATGAATTTGGACTTCAACAGACCCTTTTAAAACATCCGAATGTTTATTACTATCAGGTGTTTTAACATTATTAGCAGAAGTATGTTTTGTATAAACGGCATTTTGAATTCCGGATTCAGGTGGCAATGAATATGAATAATTTGGCTTAGCATTAGCGGCAGTGGAGTATAAAAATCCTATAAAAATAATTATTATTGTTGCATAATACTTTATCCAGATTTTCATACAGAATACTCCAGAAATTACAGTTTAATTAATTCACCATTTAAATACCAAGTTTTTACACCGATTATCTTAACTTCAACAAATTCACCAGTTAAGTCTTTATCACAAGGGATATGAACTATCTTATTGTTTCTTGTTCTGCCTGTAATAACATTTTTTCCTTTATGGTTTTCAAAATTTTCAATCAAAACTTCCATTTGACGCCCCAAAAATTTCTTATTTGAAGCAAGACAACATTTTCTATTTTGCTCATTAAGCCTTGCTAGACGTTCAAATTTTGTATCTTCGTCAATATACTTATCCACCCATTTTGCAGCAACAGTTTTTTCTCTAGGAGAATATGCAGCAGTATTAGAATAATCCAAACCTAATTCTTCCATTGCGGTAAGGGTTTCTACAAATTGTTCCTCCGTTTCACCAGGAAAACCTGCAATAAAATCACTTGTTATTGTAACATCAGGAACCATATCGCGAACCTTATTTGCGATTTTGAAATAAGTTTCTCTATCATAACGTCTGTTCATCTTTTTCAAAACTTCACTACTGCCTGACTGCATAGGAATATGAAAATACTCACATACTTTATCTAATTCGACTACAGTTTCAATTAGTTCATCTGTGATATCTGTTGGATAAGATGTTACAAAACGAATTCTAAATTTACCCTCTATAGAATTTACTTCTCTGAGCAAATCTGCCAGTCGATAGTTCCTATCTTTAAAATCCTTACCATAACTATCAACATTTTGCCCTAAAAGAGTAATCTCTTTAAAACCTGAACTTAATGCATCTTTAACCTCTTTTAATATGGTTTCAGGAAGTCTTGAACGTTCTCGCCCCCTTGTATAAGGTACAATACAATAAGTACAAAAATTATTACAACCTTCAGTTATCGGAATCCAAGCATTAACAGATTTCACACGATTAATTTTGAATTTAACAGCTTTGTCATCTTCTGTTGCATTTGTTTCTTCACATTCACAAACCTTTTCACCGGTTTCAATTTTTTTGATTATATCAGGAAGAGAATAGATTTTGTGTGTACCTAACACAAAATCTACATAATGTGCTCGTTTAAAAATCTGCTCAGCTTTCTGCTGCGCAACACAGCCGCAAAATCCAATTTTCAATTCAGGTCTTGATTTTTTCCACTTGCCCCAAGTTCCAATCAAGCTATAGGCTTTATCTTCACTAAGCTGCCTGATTGAACAAGTATTTACCATTAATAAATCTGCATCTTTTGGTTTATCAGTTTCTTCATATCCAAAATTTGACAACATACCAAACATACGTTCTGTATCGGATTTATTCATCTGACAGCCCATTGTTTCTATATAAACTTTTTTCATTATCTTCCCTTTTAACAATCGATTGTAAATTTAGCTAAATCAATTATTATACAAAAAAGAATTCTTGTAAAATAAAATCAAATTTTATATACAAAGTTACACATATAATCACAAGCAAACTATTCTTCAGCTAACACTCTGTCCAAGCATGCAGTTGAAGAATACTGCCATTCTCTGTATGTAATTCGTTTAACTTTATATCCGCAGCGTTCAAGAATAGATTGCTTTTTCATATTTGAAATATGTGATTTTTTATTATCTTCGATGCCATCAACTTCAATAATAAATTTATCATCAACAAGTAAATCAGCACTTAATCCGGCAATATCCGCTCCTGCAAGAACTTTATGGTCAAGATTTCTTATTGCTGATGCTATTTCTTTTTCAAATTTATTCTTATATATATTCTCATCAATTTCATTATTTGCAAGAGAAACTTTACGCTCCTGATATTGTTTTATAAATGAAACATAATTTCTGAAATGACCTTCAGGCATTGTTTCTATATCATGCGATACAAAATTTATACATTTGCTTCTTGCCCGTGTAATTGCAACATTAAACAAATTTGGTTTTTGTAAAAATGTGATACTTTGAGGATACGAATTATTAGCAAATGCCCACGACATCAAAATAATATCTC
The DNA here is from genome assembly GCA_928722015.1 of Candidatus Gastranaerophilales bacterium. Classification (GTDB taxonomy): domain Bacteria; phylum Cyanobacteriota; class Vampirovibrionia; order Gastranaerophilales; family Gastranaerophilaceae; genus Zag111. Next base: position 111,374 of record CAKMWI010000011.1, read on the forward strand.
GTTCATCTCCTTGAAATGTATGAGCCGTACCAATCTCAATCTGATGTTTCTTTATCATATAATCAGATAAAACTTTTGGCACTGAAACTTTTAACTGTTCAACCTGTGCCCTAAATGGAGAAATAATACCCACAGAAACAGGTTTGTCCGGATTTTTTCGTTCATCTTCAATAATAATTTCATGCAAAGTTTTAACAAGAGCTTCGATTTCCGGAAGATTTCTTGTTGCATCCATATCAACTTTACCGTCAGGAACTTTCACAAGTTCAAGGACATTATCATCCGCAGAATCTTTTTTCATTACTCTAATTCTGTCAGCATAAAATTCATGATTAGAAAAATTGATAATTGGCGGAAGACTTCTAAAATGCTCATCCAGCATAACGGAATTCATAGAATAATAATCCGCAAGATCAAACATTGAATTAGTTCTAAACCTCCACATCAACTGATATTTATCAGGAATACCATACTGACTCAGGAAAGATTGTTCTTTAGCCTTTTCAAGGAAAGATAAGTGTGGAAGTTGTTTATCATCTCCGACGACAACAGTCTTTTTAGCACGATACATTATTGGAAAACAACTGGCAATATCGCATTGAGACGCTTCATCAATGATTGCAACATCAAACATACCCGGCTTTAACGGTAATGAATCAGACACAGCATAAGTTGTTACACACCAACAAGGAAATGCTTCAAGTAAAGGTTTAAAATCCTCTTCTTCTAATATTCTGCTCTGAAGATTCTTACGTCGTTCAACTAAAGACATAGCATGAACTTTAATCCTGCGTCTTTTCTTTTCATCACGTAAAAGGGATTTTATAGCCTCTCTTCTTGTACTTTTCAAAATATTGACGGCAAGAGTTTTTTGTTTTCTCTTCATTTGACGAATCTGCTCCATCATAACATGAAGATTTCCTGTTTTTTGAATATCGGATTCTATCTTGCGCAATTTCCATTTCTGAGTAATAAAATCAAGTTCGGTTTTCAATCTATCCAAATTTTCAGGTTCGACTTCAAAATCTTTAATGTCCAATACCTTTTTTAATTGCCTTAAACTTGACATGTTGGCAAAACCGGCAAAGAAACCGGATTTTTCCATATTATCATTTAATGTTTTAATGACATCATTTACAGTATCAATTTCGGATTTTTTCAAAGCTCGCTTAATATACTGAAGTTCACCAACATTAACGGCATGTTGATGAATTTCTGATTTCAAATCATGCCAGGCCCTTTCAAGCTTAATAATTTTCTCACATTTTGCTTCAGTCTCGCGTAAACAGTCCAAATGTTGCTTCATATCTTTAACATCGGCAAATATATAGTCATCCACGTCATCATCAAGCTCAACTTTTCCGGCAAGTAAATCCTGCAGCTGCAGACTCAATTGTTTTTGATAATTCATACGCCCTGCTCTCAAAGCAAGATATGGAGCACCTAAATCATTAAGGCGATCAGCTACAACATCGACAGCCTTATCCATACGAGATGCAACCAATACAGTTTTCCCATTTGCAATAAGGTGTGCAACAAGATTAACAATCGTTTGCGATTTACCTGTTCCTGGAGGACCTTGCACTGCAATAAATTTATTATTTTCAATATTTTTAATCACTTTTTCCTGAGAATCACTCAATGCTAATGGAGTTATCGGATAAAATTCTTCTTCTGTATCCCTCAATATACTTTTATCTGAAGTTTGGGTATATTCATCATTTATAACACTTAATGTAGTTTCACGATAAACTCCGCTTGGCTTTTCAGCTATTTGCATTAGTTCATGCAAAACTCCTGCGGTTACAGAAGGTCTTTTAGTCAAAATAATTGCACTCTGATATGTTACACACAGCTTTTTAATTTCACCAACAGGTTTAGATTTTTGTTCCTGAATTTCCTCCTCAATGATTTCATCCATATTTTCACCTGTAATTTTGGCATCAGATGAATCTTTTGCAGAGGTTTCATCTTTTTCAACATTATCTTCTTCCGCATCTTCCGAAGAATCTTGTATAACTTCAATATCAGGAATCAAAGACTTTAAAGTAGTAAGGAATATATCCATTTTTTCTTGTGTTATAGGAAGTTCCGGAACAACATCCAAAATTCCTTCCAAAAATAAATCTACTTCATCATCGTCATCACCCTTTTTCAGTAATGCGGCTAAAGCACCGGTATTTAATGATAAAATATCATCTTGTCTCACACAATTTATGTTTACTCCGTTACGTTCAAGCTTGCATGGCACATATAACAAAGGGGTTAAAAACTCATTTCTTTTTTTTGATTTGCCGTTTCGACCCACTAAAAACATATAACCGTATATTAAATATTTATCTTTGGTACTCAAATCACTCTGAATCATCAATTCGGTTAAATTCGGATTAGAACCGTCAAGTTTTAAATATTCAAGTCCTTTGGTAAGTAAAGTTTCCTGGTCTTTTAAAAATATCCATTTATTATCCTTATCTCCCTTCAGATTACGGAATGTAGAACTTTTAACTTCCTCTCTTACACAGTCGTGAAGATACTGGCTTAATTTTTTTATAAAACTATTATTAAATGCTGAATTTAGGGCCTTTGTAGCTTCTTGTAACATATATATCCTTCTTTTCAAAAAAAACTATTGTCTTCCATTTTATACTATTTTACGCTAAAATCAAGGTATGAGCATCATCAATTTACAGGATAAAAATTTGTATTACATTGGCGGTGTAGTCAGAGATGAAATTCTGGGTATAAAAAGTTTTGATATTGATATAACTTATGCAGGTAATGCAATAGATTTTGCACACACAATTCCTAATGCTGAAATTTTACAAGTAAACCCTCCATTTGGAACTGTGAGAATTAAACTAAACGGAGAAGAAATTGATATAGCCTCAACCAGAAATGAAACTTACCCCCAAAAAGGCCACCTTCCACAGGTAAAAGATATCGGCTGCTCACTAAAGGAAGATATATTAAGACGAGATTTCACAATTAATGCCCTTGCAAAATCGACTTTAACAGGAGAAATTATCGATTATATAAACGGGCTTAAAGATATAAAAAATAAAAAATTACGAGTACTGCATGATAACAGTTTTATTGATGATCCGACAAGAATAATCCGTGCCCTTAAATTTGCTGTACGTTTTGGATTTGAGTTAGACTCGCATACTCAAAAACTTCAAGATAACTATTTGCAAAACATTAATTATGACATGTCATACAAAAGACTCAAAAAAGAATTAGTCGAGACATTCAATCTCAATTCCACTACGGCATTTGAACGTTTCATTAATCAAAAAATATATAAACTTATTTCTCCAGCTAATTTTACACTACCAAAAATAAACTTCAAAAAACTTATAAACAAATATCAGCCTAAAATAATTTGGATTATATATATAGGATTACTTCCGGATATTTCATCTTTGCCTTTAACAAAAATTGAAAAAAAAATTGTCGAAGATTATAAAAATTTACAAAAAAAAGTTTTTAATTCAGATTTCCAAACCTATAAAAATTTTAAAGATATAAACATTGAATCAATAATAATGTTTTCAACTAAAGAACCGGAAATTGTTAACCATTATCTTGAAAATTTACGACAAATTAAACTTGAAATAACAGGAAAAGACTTAGTAAAATTAGGAATCGAACCTTGTAATGAATATCAAAAATGTTTTGATTACATATTAAAAGAAAAAATTAAAAATCCTCAAATCAAAAAATTTGAGGAAATTCAACTTGCTAAAAAATATTTTAAAATACCTATTGCCTGATTCCAAAACTTTCCTGAATACTACGCAAATGTCCGTTTCGAGTTTCAATATCAATAACATTATTAACAGCTTTAATAAGATCTTTTGATTCAGGTCCCTTTCTAAAAGCTACAGCGTATGGTTCTTTTGAATAGCGTTTTGGCAAAAGTTCAACACTATTATCTTTCAAAGCTAAACCAAGCAAAATAGTATCATCTGATACTATTGCATCAGCCTTTCCTTGTTTCAAAGCTTTAAAAGCATCCGTATAGGTTCTATAGCCAATTATACCGACATTTGGAACAGCTGCTCGCAAGCTTCTTTCACTGGTTGAACCAAAAACAATAATCGCACGTTTACCGTTCAAATCTCGTAAAGATTTAACATCACTACCTTTCCTTACTAACACAGCTTGACCTGCTGTATAATAAGAATTTGAAAAATCTAAAATTTCCTGACGCTTAGGAGTAATTGACATTGTAGCTACTATCATATCAATATCACCAGAATATAATTTCATCATCCTATCAGAAGCTGTTACCGGTACAAATTTAACCTTTTTATCACTTCCTAAAATACCACGTGCAATAAGTCGTGATAGTGCAGCGTCATAACCTGCAAAATGTCCTTTTTCATCAATATATCCAAATGGATAAGTATCGGTTTTTACGCCAACAATAATTCTATCTCTGTTCATTATTGTATTCAAATCATTTGTTAATGGTTCATCCTGTTTTTTGCCGCATCCGCAACACACCAATACAATTAACATCAACAGGGATACTATTTTTTTATACATAATTCTGTCCTCTTTTTTAAACCATAATACCCTAATAAAAAAACAAGTCAAAAAAGTTAAGGATATTTATTTTTTTTAATTTTAAGATATTATTACATTATGAAAACTATTATTCTTATAGGTATGATGGGTAGCGGAAAAACTACTATAGGAAAAATTTTAGGAGAAAAGTTAAATATAGAATCTTTTGACATAGATTCTATAATAGAAGCACAAACTAATAAAAGTGTATCAGAAATATTTTCATCCTATGGAGAAATTTATTTTAGAGAATTAGAAAAAAACACTATCAAAGAAATTTTTAAACCTGATAACAAAATAATATCACTTGGAGGCGGAGCTTTCGAGAATAATGAAACCCGAAATTTATTATTGAACAATTCCACTATAATCTATTTAAAAACATCACCAATTACTATTTATGAAAGAATAAAAAATGATACCCAAAGACCTCTTTTAAAAAATAAAATGTCAATAAAAAAAATTACAGAACTAATAAATCTTAGACAAAAAAATTATGAACTGGCAAATCTTCATATATCCACAGATAATAAAAGACCAAACACAATAATTAATGAAATTCTAGGAGCTTTATAATGGAAAATTTAGAAGTTAATATCAAAGGAAAAAACATATCCTATCCGATATTTATCAGTAATAATGATCTTGGAAATCTAAAATCTGCAATAATGGAAAAAATCGGAAATAAAAACTATATAGTAATTTTTAGCCAAAAAGTTTATAAACTGTACTCAAAAGTTCTAAATTTTCCACATGATAGAACATTGGTTCTCAAAGATGGTGAAAACCAAAAAAATTTTAAAAATTATGAAAAAATTATCAACTTTGCTCTGTCAAAAAAATTAACTCGTGAAGACAGCATAATTGCTGTTGGAGGAGGAGTTGTTGGAGATATATCAGGCTTTGTAGCTTCAACCTATATGCGCGGAATAAACTTTATACAAGTACCCACAACACTTTTAGCATGTACCGACAGTTCAGTTGGAGGAAAAACCGCAATTAATTCAAAATTCGGGAAAAATCTTATAGGTTCATTTTACCAGCCAAAAGCCGTATTTATAAATGTAAACTTTTTAAAAACTCTGGACGAAAGACAGTTCAAAAGTGGCTTAGGAGAAGTTGTTAAATACAGCTTTATTGAAAACAATTGCAATAAAAATGAGTCAAATAATCTGATAAATTTTTTAACCGAATATTATAAAAAAATACTATCTAAAGACATTTTAATACTCATTGAACTCATAAAAATGTGTGTACGCTTAAAAATTTCTGTCATAGAACAGGATGAAAAAGAAAATCAATTACGCAAAATTTTGAACTTTGGACACACATACGCTCATGCAGTAGAAACTATCACAAATTACAGAAAATATACCCATGGTGAATGTGTAGTTGCAGGAATCAAATTTGCTCTCAATATAGCATTAAAAAAGAATTTAGTAGATAAAGAATACAAATTTCTATGTGAAGATCTATTAAAAAAATTTGAATTTAAAGAAATTCCTACATTCGACAAAAATAAAATCATAGAAATTATGACAACCGATAAAAAAGCAACAGACGAACATATAACATTCATACTTCCAACGGGATATGCTTCTGTTGAAGAATTTAACTTTACAAAAAATGAGTTAAAAGGAATTTTATAAATGTAACAGGCTTGTCCTTGACTAAATAATATGTTAGTATAATAGAAATCTATAGTAACTAAAATATACTAATGGAGTATCGATGAACTCAAAAGACTTGCCAAAATGTCCAATTGAAACTACTATAAAAATGCTTGGATGCCGCTGGAAAATATTAATAATACGTGAACTACTATCAGGAACAAAGCGTTTTGGAGAATTAAAAAAAAACGTAACCGGAATTACTCAAAAAGTTTTAACATCAAAACTACGAGATATGGAAGAACTTGGTCTGTTGGAAAGAACTGTATATCCACAAATTCCCCCAAAGGTTGAATATACATTAACTGATATTGGATACAGCCTTAGACCCGTACTGGATTCCTTAAAATCCTGGGGAAAAGATTACAAAAAATATACAAAACTCCTAGAAAAAATGAAGGGTTAACCCTTCATTTTTTTATAAATAATAAATTTATTAAATTATTCGTTAAAATCGCTTTCCGCAACGACAGAAGCAATCAATTCACCATAACTGTTTACAGTGCCATTGGTCTCTTCAACAATATAACGCAATCCTTTTTTACCTTCTATAGACTTTTCTGCAAAATCCATAGCTTCATCATAGTCTTTAAATTCACCTACTAAATTCTTTGACAATTCTGATTTGTCTTTTGATGTGTAAACTTGAAACATAACATATCTCCTTATAATTACATTTTTATTCTAACACATAAAAATATCATATAAAATTACCCCTATTAAACAAAAAGATGTGAAATGTACCACCCAAATCCCACAAGCCAAATAAACATAATAAATGCCAATAATATTGGTTTCAGACCTAATCCTTTAATTTTTTCAAAATTAGTTTCAACACCAAGAGCAAACATTGCAAGTGTTAACAATAAAACATCAAATTCCACAATGCCTGATATAACTTGCGCCGGAATAAATTTCAAAGAATTAATACCGCACATAACAACAAATAGAATCGCAAACCAAGGAATAGGAACTTTTGTCCTTTCTGTTTTAGACTTTTTAGCCAAATACCAACCAAGCATAAATAAATATGGAACTAACATCATTACTCGCGTAAGTTTTACAATAACTGCAGTATCAGTAACAGAAGGCGATATCGCACTACCGGCCGCAACAACCTGAGCAACTTCATGAACAGTTGAACCTATATATATTCCAAAGACATTTTCAGGTAAGATACCACACTTAAATAACACCGGATACAAAAACATTGCCGCTGTTCCAAATAAGACAACCGTTGAAACTGCTAACGATACCTTATGAGACTTTGCCTTCAACATAGAATCCGTTCCCAATACTGCAGCTGCACCGCAAACAGATGAACCGATTGCAGTCAACATACACAAATCTTTATCCAACTTAAAAACCCTTGTTCCAAGATAATAGCCTATTAAATAGGTAGTTATAAGCATACAAATATCTGCAATTAATCCTTGACCTCCAACTGCAAAAATTTGTTGAAATGTTATTCTAAATCCATACAAAATAATAGCAAGTCTTAATAATTTCTTACCAGAAAAAGTTATTCCATATCGCCAACTTCTCGGAATAAAACTTAAAAATACATTTCCAATAACCATTCCTATAATAATAGCTAAAGTTAAAGAATTAAGATTTATAGACTTACAAAACTCGCATTTACAAATAAAATACGAAATTATTGCAAATACTAAACAAAATATTACACCAGCTATATTTTTTTTCATTAATTATTTACCTCCGGAAGACAATAATATCATGAAAATTTCTATTTTAATCTTCAGGCAAACTTGTCTCCAGATTTAAATTTTTAATTGCAAGTTTAATTGCAACAGATTCATCTTGCAAAACCGAATCTTCACCGAGCTGGGAAACGATTTCTAAACCTTTTATCTGTTCATAAACTTTAACATTTGGCACAACAAAAATCAATTTAATCTTCTGTGCCTGCAATCTTACAATAATATCTTCCAATGCGAATATAGCAGACATATCAAGCTCCGTATTAGAACTGTAATTTAATATAATATATTCTGTCTCAAGCATTTCATCAAAATGAGAAACTATCTGAGTTATTGAACCAAAGAAAAACTGACCGTCTATATGCAAAATTCTTATCCTATAATGAGAATCTCGCTCAACTTTAGTTTCATAAGGAGTATAATCAAGATGATTAAAATATGAAACTTTTATATTTGTATCGTCAGCAATTCTTTTTGCGTACAAAAGAGCTGCAAGAATGATACCAATCCCCAATGCAAAAATAAGATTATAAAATACAGTAAGTAAAAGTACAGCAATAAGAACATATAAATCGTCTTTAGGAGCAAACCTAAGTACCTTTAATACTTTTAAATCCAGAATATCATAACCGATTTTAATCAATATTGCAGCAAGAACACATATAGGAATTTGTGAAATAAAAGAAGTAAGTTTGAACAATACAAGAATTAAAATTCCTGCAGAAAGAATTGATGCTACTTTCGTTCTGGCACCCGTTTTCACAGCGGCCACACTTCGCATTGTAGCTGCTGACCCCATCATTGAGCCGGTAACAGCACAAAATAAATTACCAAACCCCTGAGCTAACACAAGTCTTTTAGAATTATGTTTAATTTTAATAAGAGAGTCCATAATTATACCTGTCAACAAACTTTCACTAGTTGCAATAAATGCCAGAGTTAAAGCAATAGGAACGTCTTTCATAATTACATCAAATGTCAAATGAGGAAAATGTATAGTAGGAAGAGAAAAAACTACATTAGAAATCTTTTCTACATTCCACCCCAGAAAATAAGCTGCTCCTGTCATAATAACAAGAGCCAAGAGTTGTGCAGGAATAAACCTGGTAACAATTTTGGGAGTAAAAAATAACAAAACTAAAGTAATACTCCCCAAAATTAATGCCTCTATATTAATATTTGAAAACACCGTAGGATACGCCATCAATGCTTTAATAGTAGATGATTGAGCAACACCTCCAACCAAAGGAGCAATTTGGAGAATAATAATTATAAGTCCAATCCCGGTTAAAAAACCTGAAATTACAGGATACGGAACATACTTAATCATACGAGGTATTGGAGTAATCGAAATAATCATTTGAAATATAGCCGCCATTACAAGAATACCAACAACAGATGTTATATCCCCTGAAACTAGCCCGACAATTGTTGCAATTATAATGGAAACCGGCCCCGTAGGACCTGAAACAAAAGGCATATTACACCCTAAAATACCTGCAACTAATGATAAAATTATTGCCCCCCATATACCGGCAGAAGCCCCCATTCCAGAAGCAACACCAAAAGCCAATGCCTGAGGAAAAGCTATGATAGTTGCAATAATCCCGCCAAATAAATCTCCCTTAAATGTTAACAACTTTTCCCTTAATGCGTTCATTTATACCTCATAATTTATATTTTTATCTAAGCATAACAATAACACAAAATGAGGATATAAAATATCCTCATTTATAAAGTTGCAAAATTATAAACCTATTATAAATTAGCTAATTTTAAACTTAAAGCTTTGAAAAACGGTAACTTTTCATTTAATTCTATATTAGAGGCTATAGGAAATTGAACAATAACCTCATTAGGATTTTCTACAATATAATCTTCAACCTCAGAATCTTCAGAACTGATAGAAGATTCTACATCAACATCAGCAGATTCATTGTCCTTCTTAATATAATTACGAAGATTACAAGCTTCCAAAATTTCTTCTAACGGAGCTTCTTCAATAGTTATAGTTGGATCAGACTGAAATAAACGACTAAACTTAGTTGCTTTTGTTCTCATATTAAGATTTTGAACATCTTTTAGATTATTTCTTACAGTTTCTGCTAACATAGATTTTCCTCTCTCTCCTTGATTAGTATAACCATTATTCCGGTTTTTCACATACTCCATTTAATGTAATTTTGAAAAAGTAAATTTGACAGGGTTTAAAAATATAAAAAAAAAGTTTATAATTAAAATAGAGTTAAGAAAGGGTTTATATGAAATACTTTTGGTTGTACGTAGTTGCAGTTATTGCATCTTTAGGTGGCTTATTGTCCGGTTATGATACCGGGGTAATTTCAGGAGCTCTACTATTTATTAATGAATCCTGGAATCTTGAGGATACGACTCAGGGAATCTTAGTCAGCTCAGTTTTAATTGGTGCTGTCATTGGAGCAGCAACAAACGGTATTTTAGCAGATATATTCGGCAGAAAAAAAATTATCATGGCTACTGCTATAATATTTATTCTTGGTTCTATACTTTGCGCATTTGCTCCAAACATATACATTCTTATTGCATCTAGGATATTTGTAGGATTTGCAGTAGGAATAGTAAATTTTGTTGTTCCGTTATATTTATCAGAAATTTCACCTAAACACTTAAGAGGAACACTCGTTTCTTTGTATCAATGGGCAATTACTGCGGGTATATTATTCTCATACTTTATAAATGCCGTATTCGCTCATGCTGTATATAATTGGCGCTGGATGCTCTTTGCAGGAGTAGTGCCAGGACTTATCCTATTTATAGGAATGTGTTTTATGCACGATACCCCGCGTTGGCTTGTAAGTAAAAAACGAGATGAAGAAGCCAAAAAAGTATTCAGCAAAATAGAACCTGAACTGGACACAGAAAAAGAAATAAAAGATATCAAAAAAACACTAAGATTAGAAGGCCATAACCAAGATAAAAAATTTCAGTTGAAAAAATGGATGATTATGCCTTTTGTAGTCGGCATAGGAATTATGTTCGCACAAATTTGTACAGGAATAAATACAATTATTTACTATGCCCCGACCATATTCAAAAATGCAGGATTTGAAAGTAATATAACAGCTATCTATGCAACAACAGGAATTGGAATTATAAACTTCTTAATGACTATTGTTGCTCTATACTTCACTGATAAATTGGGAAGAAAACCTTTATTATATTTTGGTTTAAGCGGAGTTATGCTTAGCTTAATAGCATTAGGATGCGCATTCCAATTTGCTGATTTCTTTGGAGATAATCTAAAATGGGTAACCGTAGGTAGCTTGGTAACCTATATAATATGTTTTGCAATGAGTTTGGGACCTATAGGATGGATTCTGGTTTCAGAAGTATTTCCTTTAAAAATACGCGGAATAGCTATGAGTATTTGTACTGTTTCCAACTTTGCATTTAATTTCTTTGTAGTAAGTAGTTTTCCTATCTTATTACATAGAATAGGAGGTGCATGGACATTTTGGGGGTTTGGAATAGTCTCACTATTATGCATAATATTCGTATATTTCTGCGTACCTGAAACAAAAGGAATTTCTCTAGAAAAAATAGAATCTAATTGGATTCATGGTATAAAACCGCGAGATTTCTAATACCGGAAACAATCTTATAATCCTCATACTCCAAAGGCTGTCCCACCCCAGACAGTCTTTCTTTTTAAGAATTTAATACTCTAACGTTAAGTTTTATAACAAAAAGTATATATACTCTATATACCGATAGTAAATTTTGGAATCAAAAAATTCTTTATAAAAACATAGGGGATATTTAATATAAGAAAAAGAATTTGGAGGAATTAAGCATGACTATTTCTGGCGTTACTTTAGCTGACAAAATTGCAGAGAACAGATTAACTGAGGCAGACAAAAAAGCTCTAGCCGCACAAAGAGAAGAATCACTAAAAAAACAAAACCTTTGGAAACAAGAACAACAAGCAAAAAAAGAATTTGGAAGAGGTTTTCAAATCGAATTAGAAAAAGAAAAAAGAGTAAAAGCAGGTTTACCTGAATATGATATTCAAAACTCAACCTCAAAAACAAATGTTAAATCAGGAAAGAAAAAAGCTGTTAGTGCAGAAGAAATTTTAAAACAACAAAAAGGTTCAGAAGCTTTAGGCGAACTAAGAAAGAAAAGCCATGCTCAAGCATTAGTAGCAAAAGCAGAACACCAAGGAAAAACAGGCACAGCTTCAGAAAAACATATCCACAAAGAAATAAAACAGGCACGTAAATTAGATCCTGCAAGTGTTAAAGGAATAAATGAAAAAGAAATAATCCAGAATAAAGAAGTTGTTAAAGATGTCGTTAAAGAAAACGGTAATGATATTATCAAATCAACAAAAGAAACAACAAAAAAATCAGGCGGATTATTTAGTAAGATTGGCAAATTCTTTAAAGGTAAAGGCGGTAAACTTGCAATTGGAGCAGCTGCAGTAGGCTTATTAGCAGCAGGAGGAGCCTGGTTATATAACAAACTCACAGGTAAAAAGGAAGAAACAGTTGTAGATAAAGATAAAGATACAACTACTACAACTAAAGCAAAAGACGAAAATAAAACTCCAGAAAAAACAACAACTCCGGACGATCCAAAAGCAGTAACACCTGTACCAAGTGAGGATAAGAAAGATAAAACAAATCCTACAGACAAAAAAGATCCAACAAAACCGGTTGCTCCTGAAAATCCGGATAAAAAAGATAACACAGTACCAAAAGACTATATAGTTAAAAAAGGCGACTGCGTATGGAATATTGCAAAACAACATTTGAAAGATTTAAGCAATGACCCTAATTATAAACCAACAGATGCTGAAATCTTAAAACACACAAAAGAATTAATGGAGTTAAATCAATTAGAATTTGAACCGGATGGCTATCACGTAATGATTAGACCAAATGACAAATTAAAGTTGGTAGCATAAAAGAAAAATAAATAACAAATGCCGAAAGCTGAATCAAAAGATTCAGCTTTCGGCATTATCAGTAAAATAACCAAATTACAATAAAATAGGAATTAAGATTTATCGCTTGACAATGTGTTAGGTTTACCTTACAATAAAATCACTAAAAGAAAGGGCAACGATGAATTCAGAAACAAAGAGTTTATCTTCCGGTTTAGAAGACTATTTAGAGGCAATATATATAGCTCATCTAAATAATAAACCGCTAAAAGGTGCAGAGCTTGCAAGACAATTAAGGATTTCAAGGGCATCTGTTTCCGAAGCATTAGCCAAACTTGTGTCAAAAGATTTAATAAAATATAACAGGTATGAGGCTATTTGCATCACCCAAAAAGGTATTACTGAAGCAAAGAAAGTATATGAAAAACATCATATACTAGAACAATTTTTGGAAACAGTTCTGGGCATAGAAAAAATCGAAGCAAATGAAAATGCATGTAAAATAGAACATATAATTTCACAAAATGTTCTTAATCAATTCAAGCTATTTACAACTTTTTGCCATAAAAATAAAACCTTTCTGGAAGCATATAAAAAGGAAAGCTCAAAATAATGATTAAAATTTCTTCGTTTGGCAAATTTTTAGACCAACCGCTATTAACCTCAAAATTTGACAAAAAAGTCCCTGCTATACTTACTCTTGGCAGTTCGGCTTATGTTCTTCATGAATTAAAAAATACACCTCCTGAGGATCGTAAAAAAGCAGGTCTAAAATCTGCAATTATACTCGGGATAACCATTTTATCAGCAGTTCAAGCACCTAAAATTGCAAGTTTTATTACCAAAAGAGATACACAAAAAAGTTTTACACAAATAGTAAAAAACAATACAAAAATTGTTGATACAATACTAAAACAAAATAAATATTCAGAAAATATAACCCATATTCTAAATAAAGCAAAAAATAAAATTCTTTCAATAAAAGAAATTGAAACATTAAATAATAATCTGGATAAAAATACCTTTAATAAACTTATACCACCTCCAGAAAACATCACTTCCAAGGATATATTTAAAGAAATCGGATGGTTATCTATTTTTGGAGCAATTCCTGTAATTGGCGGAATTGCAGGTGGCATCGCAGCAGATATGACAACAGAAAAATTCTGGAAACAAGGAGTGCCTAATAAAATTAAAGAAGGAGTGTATCAATATCTTGCAAATATATTTATGTGTAATATCGGTGCTGGAGCAGCTCTAGGATTACTAGAAAAAATGAATATCAAATCAAAAGCCGCACGCTGTATAGGAATGATAAGCGGAATTATTCTAACAGGTGTTGTCGGAGGCAGCGCAGCCGCAAATTATATAAGCAATAAATTTATTAATCCCGTGTTATCAAAAAATTGCAAAACAGAAAACAGAAAACCGGAATTATTAGACTTAGGTTTACATACTGATGATATTGCAACAGTATCTTTATTGTCAGGCTTAAAATGGATAGAACCGTCTTTACCTATATTGTATTCTATATCCGGTTATCGTGCAGGTATTGGTTATAGAAATGACAGCAAACATAATCACAAACATCATACTGATAAAAATACTAAAGCTCATTTTTTATACAATAAGTGTTAGGTAAAACTAACACTTATATACACCTTATTTATTACAACCCACAACTGTACACTAAAAAAGAGGAGGGAAACACCACCTCTTTTTCTTTCTTAATAAAAAATAAGCTTATTTATTTATAAAGCGTACAATTTCTTTATCTCTTGGTTCAAGTCCTACGCGGCTAAGGAATTTTATCTCTTGAGGAGAATCTGCATATTGAACAAATGTTTCTGAACCTTTAGACTTTAATCCTACTAAATTTTTAAATGATTCAATCATAGATTTTGCTATATGTTTAAAAGTTCTGTCTCTATGATTTTGTTCATAAGCAAATAACGGATTAGTACCTATTTTAAATATTTCAACATCCTCTCCTTTTTTAATTTTACCTGTAGTCATTAAGCCTAATACCTGACGAGGATTAATTTGTTCAAAATCTTTAAGTTGCGAAGTTAAAGCATAAATTTGAGATTTGCGGCCAAGAATATTAGCTTCTTCAGCAATAGCTCCGGATAAATTTTTATTATTCCAAAGCTGGCTTATATTCTCAACTAAACTAACATCTGATTTTTTATAAGTGTCAAATTTGATAAAACTAACATCCATTTTTTCCCATTTGCCATTTGGAGCCTTGTATTTTATTTTTGCAGGACTGATAAATCTTGCCCCGAATTGTAAATTATTAGTTCGTTGAATTTCCATAAATAATTTTCCTTTCTATATTTATAGAATCTAAAATAAAAAAATAAAATTTTTTGCTACTTTGTAAATTTAATACAAATATATTATATTAAATCCAACTTACATAAATGCTTATAAGCACAAGATTTACATATTCCTTGTTTGTCTTCTTTTATAGGATTAAATTTCAAAGCCCTGATATTACAATATGTATGTGTAATTAAATTTTCAATATAATCCATATCCGAATCCGTCAATGTCTTATACACACTTTTTGTATGATCTTCAACATATATTATACCAACCTTTGACACTTTTGAACCGGTAAGTTTTTCGTAAGCATACTTATAAAAACAAAGTTGATTATAATAATTTTCTTTATCTCCGGACAACGAAATTTGTTTTTCACTAACAGGAACTCCTGTTTTATAGTCATACAACTCATAAGTTCCATCTGAATTTTTTTCAATTCTATCAATCTTACCAGTTATCAAATCACCGTCAACATCAACTCCACAGAAACTATATTCAACATCTACAACTCTGGAAACCGGAATCTGAGAAAAATACGGATAATAATTAAAGATAAGTTTTTGACCATGCTTCAAAAACATCTCTTTTTTAGACTGAGAAGTAAATCTACAAGCATCCATGCCTGTATTAAACTCTAAAATAATATCTTCTATTTTTGGATAACATCCCGTAGATTTTGCATTCTTTATTGCACGCTCAAGTATGGAATGCACAACAGAACCAAAATTTGCCCTATCCCAATCAGCTTCTTCTACATCAATTCCAAGAACTTTTAAATAAAAGAATTTACGCGGACAAGCAAGATAATCATTAAGACGAGATGGCGATAGAACAATTTCATTTACCCGTTCTTCAATTTCACGTTTAAATGCCTTTTGATTATCAAATACTTCAGATGATACACTTCTAAAAAATTCTTTTGATAAATCTTCTGCACTACACTCAAACTGCTTCGATTCAAAATCATAATTGGCAAATTCAGAAAGATATTTTGTAATTTGCTGAGATTTCCCGTTATTATTATCCGAAAAAGATAAAAATAAAGAATGTTTCGCTCTTGTAATACCTACAAATAATAATTTCAAAAGCTCAGAATCTTTTTTTAGTTGGGCCTCATCCTTTTCCAAGACTTCGTCCGTTATAAGTTTATACTCTCCCGGCATCTTAAAATTTTCCCAACTTGAAGCAACAAGATTAGGTAAGTATACATATTCGAACTCTCGACCTTTAGACCCATGATATGTCATTAATTGCACAGCATTTTGAACAACGGTATCTTTATCTAAAGTAATATCGATATCATTATTAAGGCAATCATCCAAATACTGAACAAAATTATTGAGTCCACGTGTCAAATCAAGTTTCTGAAAATCTGAAGCCTCTGAAATAACTTTTTTAATTCCAAGAAGATTTTCACTCCGATTATTTCTATTTTTATAAAAATAAGTTAAAAGTCCTGTTCTATTAATCACTTCAACAACTGTATTTCGTAAAGAATTAGAAGCTGAATATTCTTTTAAATATTCAAAAGTTTTTAAAAACTCTTCAATTTTTTGAGGATTTTTCCAATCAGATAATGTCGACATCAGAGAGATGAAATCACCAGGTTCATCATTTTTCCTTAATTGCTGCTGATGAAGAATCTTGTTATAATCCTCTAAATCCAACTTGAAAGGTTCTGATAACATCAGACCAAACAATTTATCACTTGAAAGTAAATGATTGTTCAATGCTTTTAAATAGAAATAAATCAAAATCGATGCTCTTATAGAAAAAATACTTTTTCCTTCATCAATTTGATATGGAATATTTTTATTTTTTAAAAGTTCTGCAAAAACCTGAAGTTCCGCTCTTTTTTTGGTGATTACTGAAATCTGTGAATAATCTTTTTCTCCTTTGTCATTCCTAGGACATAAATCCGAATCCAAAACAGCTTTAATATCATCAGTTATATAATTAAACTCCTGCAGCAATTCCCCAAATTGATACCGTTTTATTTTCTTATTTTTTGAAATAATATTTTGATTTTTAGCAGTTAATTTTTTTGATATATTAAATTTCTTTTTAAAAAATTCATTATTTTCAAGCCTGTTTTTATCCTGAGCAACAACCAGATTGCTAAAATCTAAAATAGTTTGAGTTGAACGATTATTTTCTTCAAGGCAAATAACGTTCGTATCAGGATATTTAGTTAGAAAATTTTCAATATTATCACTTTTTGCCCCTTGAAATCCATAAATAATCTGATCATCATCACCAACTACAAAAATATTTTTATCATTATTAGCATCAACAAGATTAAAAATTATACTGTTCTGTAAATCATTTGTATCCTGATATTCATCTACTAAAAAATACGAATATTTATTTGAAACTTCTTTTAAAAATGCTTCATCTTCTTCAAAAGCAATTAAAACAAAATTTATCATATCCGAAAAATCGATTAAATTTCGAGCAATCATTTTTTTTGAATACAACTCATACAACGTCCAGAGTTCTTTTGCTTTTTCAATATTTACTTTTATTTTTTCAAGCTCAGAATAACGACCCTTATTTTGATTCTTACCAGCCTGTTCGCGTTCATAAATTTCATTTTCAATTTCTTTATAACGAGGAATCAACAACGGATTTTTATCAATAAATGATACGTACTCTTGTTTAGTAAGACGTTTTGTTTTTAATTTTTCAACATAAGTTATAAAATTCTTTGTAAAATAATATTTATCAGCTCTTGCAGGAACAAAAGTTTTTAAATCAGCTTCATCAATACATTCTTTCATAATTTCAATTTTTTCTGTATCAGAAATCAATCTAACATCCACTGAAAGTTCAAACTGAGATGGATATTCTTTTATAACGTCATTACAAAATGAATGATAAGTATAAATATCAACAGAAGAAGCGGCAGCACCCATTTTTTTAATCAAACGCTGACGCATTTCAGACGCTGCAGCATCAGAAAAAGTTAAACACAGAATAGAAGAAGGTTTAACTCCATCTGCAAGCATTTTTTCAATACGATGAATCACTGTAAAAGTTTTACCGGTACCAGGGCCTGCCAAAAGCATTACTGAACCGTTTAAAATATTAATTGCTTCTTGCTGACGCTTATTTGGAACAATTTTATTAGACTTTAAAACTTCTTCCAACATATAAATAATTTAACATAAAAATTACTTGCCATGAATAATAATTTTTTGCGGATTATTATCTGTTACTCTTCTTATATCGTCTCCAAATTTTTCAAACTGTTCAACAGAACATACAACTCTGCCGGTTACACATTCTAAATTCGGAGGAAATTTTGTAATTCTTGAATTATACAAAGCATTTTTACCATCCAAAATCAAATTCCCATCAATTTTTTTGACATTTTGTAACAGTATATCTTCACTCAATCCAAACATTGAATATGGGATAACAATCCCACGATTAGCATTCATTGTATATGAAGGCTTGTAACCTTTAATTTCCAAACCTCCATCCGGCAATTCCTTAGTATCAACACCCAAAAATTTCAACATTGAAAAATCGTCATTTTCTTTAACAGCTTTTGCAAATGTTTTCTTTAAATCAGCATCATATTCATTTAATTTCTCACTAATCATAATTGCTTGAGAGGCTTTTGGTCCCTCATCAATCACTCCTGAATGACATTTTAAACCGCTCTGCTGAATAAAATCTTTAATTTTATCTACAAGTGTCAAAGGAACTATATTGTTATTTTCAATTCCCTGAATCTGGTCAACTTTACCTATATGAGTAGTCATCCCAACAAGCGGCTCCCATAAATTAAACTTTCCACGTTCAAGATACAAATAGAAATCCCCATCTTTTAGTGCATCTTCAGCTTTATCAACACTTGAACGAGTACACCAATTTTTACAACTCAAAATTTCAAGAGCCGCAATATTTTTTTCACTATTTGCAGGATCATGCTTTATCGAAGGGATTTTTATCCAAACTGATTCATTATCGGAAAGATTCATATCCATAAGAAGGTTATCCCTCAATCTATGGGTATAAATTTCTAAAAAAGATGGAGCTGCGCATCTTACTGCTCTATCTTTTGGTTCAATTTTTTCAAAACCCTTAATTGTTTCAAGAAGAGCTTTTTCATTAAACGGGACAGGTATATGTCTGTTATTTTCTTTAATTTCACTTGTAACAGCATCCCAGATAACAAGTTTTAAAGAGCGATCATTCCTAATTTTAGAAACAAGTTCTGGATTATGCGGCACACCATTTTCAGCAATCATTGACGGATTTTCAAGAAAACTTTGCCACTGACCCAGCCTTGCAGCACGCGCTTCATTAATCTTATTTACTGAACCGACTCTAATTTCCTGCGGGATATAACTTTTCCATTTAATTTTTTCAACTATTGTTCTTTTAAATGGAGTAAAAACCCTATTTGAATCAAACAAATTCTTTAAAGCGTCTCCTATTTTACTTGCAGAAAGCATACTCCCATCTACCTGTAATTTCTTATTTCTACCCATAATTTCAGATGCCAAATATTCAAACACGGATGAATACATAGATGGAGCAGATTTTCCGGTAAAACAAACTGAATCCGTTGATATTTTTTCCGAATTAATTGATTTATATACATAATTATTTTTATTATTTATCCCATAACTTTGATATCTATTTTGGAAATAATTATTACTTATTAAAGGAAACATTTATGTAGTGGCCTCATATTTTATTTCTAATATTCTACTTTAAAAGTACTAAACAAAAAAACTTGCCGGTTTATTAAGATTTTTTAATAAAAACGGGTATTGTAATATAATACCCGTAATAAGATTACCCAAATTGTGTAAGATAATTTTATTAAGATTTAACTTCTTTTTTTCTGTTTGCCATTTTTATATTTATCATAGGAAGAATAATTCCAAGCGCAATTGTAGAATATGCAAGCCCTGCAGCATGAGCAACATTCAATTTCCATAAATTTTTTCTGGCAAAATTTTTCCCTTTTGCAGCAATTTCTGAATGAGTTTTTAGACTTATATCATTCAACCAATGTTTTAACCCAGTACCTTCTTTATTAATATTAAAGAGATTTTCTTTTTTTCTGTCCAGTAAATTTGCAACTCCTTTAGCTGCAAATCCCCCTAACACAAGCCAATTTAGGAATCCAAAATAATCTCTTGTTACAGATTCTCGAAGTTCATTATTACTGTCTGCAGCAAGAAACCTTCCTACAATAGTTGAAGCATATACTGTTTTTATGGCATTACCTGTTGAAACTGGACCTGTAAATTGCAATTTTTTAACAAAATCTTTTGGATTTTTTATCTTCATTACGCCAATTGTCATAGCAATCATCCCTGCACTTGCAAGAATTTTCTTAAACCAAAGACCTTTTTTACTATTATTATCTTCAGATACCATATTTTTATTTTCATAATCAGGATCACCGGCAAATCCTTTTTTCCCCGTACGTTTTTCTGTAATCTTTCTGTTTAAACGCTGATTTGTCAGCCCTATAACAGAAGCTAATGATAATGCTCCGAAAATCTTTATTTTATTAATTTTTCGAACTTTATTAAGTGCAGCATCTATGTTTACTTTATCATTTGTAAAAACATCTTTTCCCATATCATATACATCTCTTAAAATATTATGCATTGTTGCACTAAGTTTGTTAGTTCCAATCTGAATATCTACATTTCTATTTACCCCAATAGCATTTGTAAGACGGGTTTCCATAATTTCGAATATATGTTTTTTATCATTAATTGTAATATTTTTATCTTTTATTACATTAGCAAACGTTGTGATAAATCCTGATTTTGTAGTTAATTTATCAGGTAAATTCTTATATTCAGGATTATCCCATTTGTAATTATTCCATTTATTTTCATCAAACCATTCTATATTTTCCCAATCTATATTTTTAAACTTGGCAACCTTTTTCCCATCAGGACCACTCATATTTTCAAAAATATTTCCAACATATTTTTCCACGTTATTTGCACTATTATCCCAAGCTGTTTTTAATACATTAATTGAATCATCACTAAACCAACTTTTCGGATTTATATAAATTTGCGGCTCTACTTTTTTTACCGCAACTTTAGCAATTATTCCGGCAAGTATACCTGCAGATAAACAATTTATAAAAGTACCGCTTATTTCTCTAAAAAAAGTCTCAGCTCCGGCATTCTTATTTCTCTTTTTAGTATCAATATATGTCCTTGGACCAACCATCGCTCCAAGATCAATCAAAACAGCATTAGCCATTTCATTTGTATCTAAAGTTCTCAAAGTTGAAGTTAATATTCCATCCATTGGACCCCTAAAAACCGGTTGGTATCTCCTGTTCCCTGTCTGATAATTGTTTGTTACTGTTAAATTCATCTGTTTCCTTTACTATTGATATTTTATACACACTAAAAAGTCCCGCTATATCATAACGAGACTTTTTAAATAATTTACAAATTCTGCTTATAACTTTAAAAATTTATACGCGAAAATTCATGCAAGTCCCGCTCTGGTACCCACACGAATTGGAGGAATTATTTGATGATAATGTTACGTATAAATTTGTCATATAATTATTACCTGTGTAGCAGTATATAGTAAAAAAGTATTTTTGTCAATAGGTGTTAATATCACATTAATAAATTTATTACACATATAACTTGAAAATTTAATTTATATCCTATAAAATAAATAAAAACATTTAGGATGGTTATATGAATAATGAAGTTTTAAAAAATTTATCTTATGGTGTATATGTTATTACATCATTATGTGGAGATTCTCCTGCCGGATGTATTGCAAACAGTTTAATTCAAGTAACATACAATACAATTGCCGTAAGTATTCATCACGACAATTTTACAAACAAATGCGTCGAAAATTCTAAAAAATTTGCAGTCTCTATACTTGGTGTAGATGTTGATAATAAAATTATTGGAACATTTGGATATCGTTCAGCTAAAGATATAGACAAATTCAAAGATATTAAAACATCTACAATAGATGGATTACAAATTATCGATGAAGCGTTGGGATACTTAATATGTGATGTCGTTGACAAATTTGAAACAGAAACACATACAATATTTTTAGGAAAAATTATTGACGGAGAAATGCAGAACAGCCAAATCCCAATGACATACGCTTATTATCATGCAGTAAGAAAAGGCTCCAGTCCTAAAAATGCTCCTACTTACATTGAGAGGAAAAAATAAAAATAATGGAATTTAAAGAAGAACAAGATAAAATATCAAGTTTTAATAGCATATATGGAAAAATAGAAAAACAATTTCCAATATCTGAAAGAAAACCTGAAAACAGTTTAAAAAAAATTTTGACAAATAAAAGATATAAAGTGTTTAATATATTGGAAAACAGTTCAGAATGTGGATATTTTACCTTTTTTGAATTTATGGATAACACAATTCTTATAGATTATTTTGCAATATATCCGCAATACCACTCCAATGGATTCGGGACAAAAGCTTTTGAATTGATGAAAAAAACTTTTTCATATAAAGGCTGCTTTCTGGAAGTCGAAAAAATTAATCACAAAGAGCCGAATACAATAAGAAGAATAAATTTTTATACCAAACTCGGAGCAATCAAATTGGATATAAATTATTTATACCCAAATTCAGAAGGCTATCTTCCAATGGATTTATATTTTATGCCATTTAAGAACAAATATTGCCCAGAGAGAACAAATGTAATGAAAAATATAGAAGAGGCATTCAAAAATATTCATTTTGATATAAAAAATACTCAGGAAATATTATCCCTAATTAAACATCCTATTGATTAAAACAATTATTTGAAAAAAATATTTTTTAAATAATATAATATTAGCAGAGGATAGCTATATGGATAAAAAAATATTATCTAACATTTCATTATTGCTGACAGCTCTCATCTGGGGTCTATCTTTCGTCGCACAAAAAGCCGGAATGGACCATATCGGACCTTTCAGTTTTAACTTTGCAAGAAGCATTTTAGGAGGATTAAGTTTAATTCCAGTAATATTTATTGCAAAAATGCTAAAACATGATACCCGAAGTAAAAGAACCAGACACAAGCAACATATACGACTTCTTCAAGCAGGAATTTCATGCGGAATTGCACTATTTTTAGCAATGACAATCCAGCAATATAGTATGCTCTACGCTACTGCAGGTAAAGCAGGATTTATCTCTGCATTGTATATAATCTATGTTCCTGTAATCTCATTCTTTTTTGGACAAAAATTAGCTAATAACATAAAAATAAGTATTATAATTGCACTTGTAGGATTATATTTATTATGTTTCAAAACAAATGCAGGTATTGACATTTGGGATATTGTATTACTCATAGGAGCATTCTTCTATGGGGTACATATTCTTGTTGTTAATCACTTTTCAAAAAAAGTTAATGCCATAAAAGTTTCATGTATACAATTTTTTGTAGTCGGACTACTATCACTTCCTTTAACACTTTTATTCGAACAACCTACAGTAAACGGTTTCGTAGATTGCTGCATACCCATACTATTTGCAGGAATTTTAACCTGCGGAGTTGCATATACATTACAAATTTTTGGACAAAAATATACAACTCCCACAATAGCATCCCTTATACTCTGTCTGGAATCTGTATTTGCTGTTATCGGCGGTGGAATAATACTACATGAAGCAATGACCCCTAAAGAAATAACCGGTTGCTTATTTTTAATCTCAGCAGTTATACTCTCACAAATTCATCCTAATAATATCAAGAAAGGAATTCCACAATCTTCTCAGCAAGAAGAAGCGCCGATTGAGGATTTTGCCCGGTTATAATATTTTCATCAATACAAACATGTTCTGACCAAGGTGCAGCTACTTCAAAATTGGCACCAAGTTCTTTAAGTTTGGTTTCCAATAAAAATGGCACATCTTCAGTTCTTTTAACTATTGACTCTTCCTTATTGGTAAAACAAGTAACTTTTTTATTTTTTACAATAGATTCACCTTCTTTAGTCCTTGCAAGAACGAATCCGGCAGGACCATGGCATACGGCACTAAGCAATTTATCATTGTCATAAAAGTATTCAACAACAATTTTTAAAAATTCATCATTTGCAAGGTCAAACATTGGTCCATGACCACCTGGTAAAAATAATGCATCATAAGATTTATAATCAACTTCAGAAAGTCTTGTTGTATGCCGTAAAATTTTTATACATTGATCCCACTCTTCAGGATTTGAACAGGACATACTCCCTTCGTCAACAGGAGATAAACCACCTAAAGGACTTGCAACAGTAATATCATACCCCGTATCCTTAAATACAAGATAAGGTGATGCAAATTCTTCCAAATATACACCGGTCTCTTTTATCGGAGAATTCGTATTTCCGCTAAAATTAGTTGTTACAATCAAAACTTTCTTTAATTTGTTGTTCATAAAGACTCCTTTTTATATGAAGTCTAATTTGAACAAATCAATTTAATATTCCCTGATTAGTTATATTATATACTAATACATTACAGATAGCATTTTCTTTCCTGTCCGGCAACTCCGGCATATAATTCAACAAATTGTTTTGCAGGACTAACATCAATTTTTTGAAGCAATACTTCTTCAATTTGGAAAAAACCAACATCACTTGACATTTCAATATCTATTTTAATAGGTTTTCTTTCACCTCTATGAATTCCTATACGATTAATTGCATTAGCAGAATATTTATGAATATCACCTACTTTCGGAGTTGTATTTATAGCCAATGGAATTCTGGCCCTGCCTTTTGTCATATCACAACCATCAGCAATAAGGATAATTCCTGCTTCTATTGAATGTATCTTTCTTGATGTCATATGTCCAATAATAGCTTCAGTTGTAAGTGCTCTAATTACAACTCTTTTATGCAAATCATTCGGAAACATGTATTTAAGAGTTCGTTCTATAATCGGTTGAGCAATAAGAGCAGACATCTCTTCATGTCCTTGTCTGCCAATTGACATTCCTAAATCATGCATCAATCCTGCAAGAATTACTGCGCACATACTATCTTCAAATGTTCCTATTTCTTCTTGCTCAAGAGAAGTCTTTATTCCTGCTTCATGCAATATATTCAGCATTTTTATTGCATTACCCACAACCTGACGCATGTGAACAGGACCATGATCATTAAAACCTAGTCTGCGAATAGATACATTATTTGCATACTCTTGCATCTCTTGTAATTCTTCATCCGCAAATAGATAATTAACCAATTCTAAACATACAGGGTGATTTTTCAACCTGGCTTGAATTTTTGATTCTGTTGAAAGCTCTTTAACTGATTTCATAATTTTCCGACTTTCTAGTGTATATCCTCACTATTAATATGATAACGCATAATTTATAAAAAGTTAAGTCTTTATAAATCTTTTTATAGTAGAATATTACTGTAATACTCAGAATTAAAGAAAGGGGTTGTCATGTTGACAAAGAATGCAAATGTAATTGCTGAATTTACAGGAGTTGATTTCAGCAAATATTCATCAAAAATTTCTGAATTCGTTAATGAATTCTCATCCAGAGCAAATAAAAAAGGACAATTTTTAAACTGGGTAAATCTCCCGTCAGAACAAGCAAAAAGAGTAGATGAGATTTATTCTCTTGCTGAAAAATTAAAAAATCAAACATGTGCTAAAAAACTTAGTGTTATGGGTATTGGAGGTTCAAAACACACAGTAGAACACATGCTGTCTATTAATGGACTTAACATAAGACATGATGCTGTAGAATTTTATTCAGATGTTGATTCAATTAGCTTAGAAAGATTTTTATACAGATTAGAAAATAATGTTTTGGAATCAAACTTCCTAATTGCATCAAAATCAGGTTCAACTTTTGAAACTAAAGACGGTTTCTTGAGAGTATTAAATATGCTAATTGAAGCATATAAAGCTCAAGGAAAATCACAAGATGAAGCAGAAAAAGCTGCTCACAAACATTTCATTGCAGTAACTGATGCCAATGCTGAAAAATCAGAATTAAGAAGAACTTCTAACGAAAAAGGCTGGCTTGGCGATTTATTTATTCATGACGATGTTGGCGGAAGATTCTCAGCATTTGATGACCATGCATTATTTACTCTAGCTTATGCAGGAATGAAAAAAGAAGATATGGTTGAAATGTTAAATGCTGCTCAAGAAATTTCAACAGAATCATTAACTGCAGATTTAGATATAAATACTGCATTAAAAGAAGGTATTTTCTGGGCCGATGCAAAAATAAACGGGATAGCAGCTTCAGTTCATCAATATATGGGCTCAATTTTCGAAAATACTGTTTATTGGCATGCTCAAATGCAGAATGAATCAGTTAAAGATACATTAAAACAAATAGCTAAAGTTCCGGATGCTATGCATCACTCTGCAGAAGCTCACTTCAACCCTGCAAACAAATTCGCATTTGCACTTACTGTTCCGCAAGATAACGGAGTATGTTCTGAAAATGCAAAAAGTTATATTGATGCATTAACAAAATCATACACAGTTACCGGAGCATTTTTCTTGGAAACAGCTAAAACATCAAAAATGGGATTGACTCCGGCTGCTGCAGGAGCTTTAACACAATTAAGAGCCTTTGCTACAGTTTATCAGGAAATTGTTGAAAAAATTATGTCAGGAACATCATTCCCTGAAGTTTTAGACAGTGTTCTTCAACCTCACGTTGAATTCTACAAAAAGAATTTAAAAGGTGGAGTTGTTGTTCCTGGAAGAATTTCCAAATAAAATCTTTGAATAAAAAAACAAAAATACGACAGCATTTGCTGTCGTATTTTTGTTTCAAATTATAGTATTTATTTTACGCTTTTTGATTGATGACACAAGAACCTTATTGATATAGTATTCTTTATTATGGCAACAAATTTTGATTTTTTAAAACCCGTTGATAAAAATTTATTTGACATTATTTCAGAAGCTGAAAAACTATATAGAGATGAATATTTTGAACAATGTATGGGGCAAACCAGACGATTTGGAGAAAATATTTGTAAAAAAGTACTTGGAAAACACAGAACAAATGAAAATACATTTGATGAAATGCTAGCCACTCTAAAAGACAAAGGAAATCATTCAGAACAAGAAAAAGAATTCGTAAAAGATTTATATTTTCTGAAAAAACACGGGAATGAATCTGTTCATTCTGCAAAAGTAAAAAAAGATGGAATAGAAGCTTTAGAATGCTTGCAAAGAGCTTTTGAAATAGCAATAAACTACGCCGTTTATAATAAAAAAGCAAAGACAAATATTCTAAAACTACAATATGATACAGAACTTCTTATAACAGGTAAAAAATCAAAAAAAACACTTGCAGAAAAATATCTTGAAGAAAAAAATAAAGAAAAAACTTTTACAAAAAGAAAACCAAAGACTTCAACAAAAACAAAAAACTCTAAACAGCAAGTCTATTCAATGGTCTCTGCCGTAGACAAACCAAAACTCCCTATATATTGGATTCTGGTGGGTATTTCTTTTATAGTTTCATTTATCGCAATGATAATAATCCTACTATAAATTTCCACATCATTCTAACCAGACAAAACATTACTTAATTATTTTACAATTGAAGCTTGACTGAGAGCAGCTATCAGGTTGTAAAATAAAAATGTTAGCATAAATGGAGTAAATATTATGAAAAAAATCTTTAATCTATTATTCTGCACATTATTACTAATAGGAGGAAATATTGCTATGTCAGAAACTTTAGAACAACCGTTTAAACAAGGCGAAATCAACCCATACAACAAATTTTTTACAGGTACTACTTATTTATCACGATTAAGTGAAAATGATGATACTTGGAATTCATCTATTGCTAATGTAACCTTTGAACCTAATGCAAGAACAAATTGGCATAAACATTCTGGCGGACAAATTCTTTTAGTTACCGGAGGAAAAGGACTTTATAAAGAAGAAGGACAACCTATCAGAATTCTAAATAAGGGTGATGTAGTAAGAATTCCACCAACTGTTGTTCACTGGCACGGAGCATATCCGAATGAATGGTTTGCTCATATTTCTATTGAAACAAATCTCCCAAATAATGAAACAACCTGGCTTGAGCCTGTTTCAGAAGAACAATACAGAAGTGAGTTAAAATAAAATCCAGCACAAGTGTTTAAAATATTCTTTTAAATTATATCTAACGAAAAAGGAGAAGTTTTTCTCCTTTTTCGTTTTATTTATATTGGATTTAAAATCCATAAGCTACCCCTCCCCGATTGGCAAAATCGGCTCTGAGAGAGGGTTTTCGCTATTTTTGCATTCAGCTTTAAAGAACCATTTTTTTCTTCAAAAATTCTGCAGCAGGTTTTTCAACCAGATGATAAGTTAAAATTCCCAAAAGAATAGAAGCTACTACAGGTAAAATAAGATTCAACACCGGATATGCTATTATAAAATTTTTATGTTGTTGCCATAGATAAACTTTAAATAAATCTAAAACAATAGTATGCATTATAAAAATCGAATAAGAATATCTACCTAAAATTACAGAAAAATCATTATTCAATAATCTGCTAAAATAGCCTCTTTTTAAAATAAAAAGCCAAAATAAACCGCTAAATGCAAAAATATAAATCATATAAATATTTTGACAATTTACCCTATGAAAAAATAAATGATATATTAAAAATAAGAATAGATAGACTTCAAAACAAGTATAAATTAAAGCTTTATATCCATGTTTAAAACAAGAGAAAATATTTTGTTTATATTGAGTAAATACAACTCCGAATAAATAACCTAAACCAATACATGCTACAGCTCGCATAATTCCAATATTAAAAATATAATATACATTATGAAATGCATAACGCATATTAACGTGAGTTAAAAAAGCAAAAGACAAAATTGTAAGTATTGATATACAAAAAGTTATCCAAATTTTTGAAACATATTTAATTAAATAAAAATAAAATAATAATACCCAAAATAATGATGAAACAAACCAAGCTGGTCCTATATCTCCATTGGTGTTTTTTAAAAAACCAATGTTACTCATGAGTAATATTATATATATATTTTCATATTTTAAAGACTGCAATGGCGTAACAAATGATAAAATATCAAAACTTAAAACCGCAAAAACTAATACTGGCCATAATCGAAGAATCTTCTTTTTTACGAAATCTAAAAAAGAAAGATTAAAATTTGTAGCTATAAGTAAAAAAAATCCTGCTATTATAAAAAAGAATTCAACACATATACCTGCCCAATTATTTATGTACAAAAATTTATAAAGAGAAATATTCGATGTAAAATCAAAACCTAACCATCTAACCAAATGAAAAAATACGATACCTATTGAAAAAATAAATCTCAAAAATTCTACATTTTTTAACTTTTCAACCTTACTCAATTTTCACTCCAATCCAAATAATTATTGATTAACTATCTCTTTCTGCCCATAATATGCACCAATTCCATGCTTACGAGTATAATGCTTATTTAAAATATAATTTGGAATATTCTTAACTTGTGTATTTATCAATGTCGTTTTCAAGGCCATATCAGCAATAGTTTCTAGGACAATAGCATTATGTACAGCCTCAAAACAATTTTTTCCCCAAGTAAAAGGCCCATGTGATTTCACCAAAATACCTGGAACAGTCAAAGGATTTTCTAATTGTTTTATAGATTCTTCAATGACTTTTCCCGTATTATATTCATAATTTTCTTTAACCTCCTTTTCTAATAACTCACGAGTACATAATATTTCACCATAGAAATAATCTGCATGAGTTGTACCCAAAGGTGAAATATTAAGCCCTGCCTGAGCAAATGCAGTAGCATTAACAGAATGTGTATGAGTTATTCCACCTAGAGTAGGAAAATGATTATACAAATATAAGTGCGTCGGTAAATCTGAAGAAGGGTTCAAATCTCCTTCCACAATATTACCCATTAAATCTACAACAACCATATCACGCGGAGTCATTTTATCATAAGAAACCCCACTGGGTTTTATAACAACAAGATGACTCTCTAAATCTATTTCACTGACATTTCCCCAGGTATAAATAACTATACCGCTTCGCTTTAATTCAATATTCGCCTGACAAACTTTTTCTCTTAATTGTTTTAACATATTTTCACTATCTCTTTTTGTTTATTTAAAAATTCATCCAAATCCGCAACAGAGTTAAAACAATAATTACCTTTAACATCTTCT
Source organism: Candidatus Gastranaerophilales bacterium (assembly GCA_928722015.1). Classification (GTDB taxonomy): domain Bacteria; phylum Cyanobacteriota; class Vampirovibrionia; order Gastranaerophilales; family Gastranaerophilaceae; genus Zag111. Next base: position 141,781 of record CAKMWI010000011.1, read on the forward strand.
GCACATTTATAACCAAAGCCGTATGTAACACCTATAAAATCAATACCGGCCTGTGCTGCTCCAACAGAATCAAATTCGCTGTCTCCGATTAATACAGTCCGTTTTTTATCAGCATTTAAAACTTCAATACATTTTTCTACAATATCTGCTTTGTTAAGTTTGCCGGCTAAATCAGAACCCATATAAAAATCACAATATTTATTCAAGCCAAAATGCTTAATAATACCTTCGGCATTTTCATGACTTTTATTTGTTGCTATTGCCAGCTTAAATCCATTACTCTTTAATCGATTGAACATTTTAATGATACCTGGATATAATTCAGCATTATATAGAGAATATTTCTTATAATTCGCTCGAAATTTATTTGCAACTTTAAGCGCATAAGCTTCATCCAAATTAAACTTTTCAGCCATAGATTTTTGCATAGGAGGCCCGACAAAAGTTTTTAAAATTTCTTCTGACGGCATATCAAATCCATAATCTTCTATTGTAATTTTTACAGCATCCACAACTCCATTAGTTGTATCAAGAAGCGTGCCATCTAAATCAAATAAAATTGTATTATACACTAACTTCCTCCTTCTCAAAAACCTCAGAGTACAAACTGTCAGTTACAAAATGAATATCTATAGAATTTTTTAAATCCGCAAGCATTTCTTTTGTTTCCTTAGTTAAAAGCAGTAAATCCTCTTTATTTGTTGTTGTTACAAGACTATTATCATAATAATTAGAATCGCTTTCCCCGGAAAAACCATCAAAACCGGCAAAAAATACACGTTTAATTCCTAATTTTATAAGTAAACGAAGAAGTAAAATTGCCGAGCTGTCAACATTTATCCAGCCAAACTTAACCAACGGAAGATAATTAAAAATCATCTCATTAAGATTTGCTTCCGATTTTATATTTGAAGTTAATAAAATTTTTGCTTCAGAGCTGTTTACATCTTCCCCATTTATAAAATCTTGATACCTATTAACCCCGCTAAAGAAAATATAGTCAGAATGAAATTTACTAATATAATTATTAACAAAAATCACTATAGGATTTTTACTTTGAATAAAATATTCAACCTTATCTTTTTGAGAAGATAAAGTTTTACCGGGAACAAGAAGTAATATTTCTCGGTCTCTTAATTTTGCTGACAAATCTTCCAATGATTTTTTATCATCAATTTCTCTATCAAAATGCTCCACATACAACCGTTCTAAAAGTTTGTAATCATAAGCTTTTTTCTGTTTATTATCAAGTTTTTCTATAATAGCTCTCAAATCCTTAGACTTAATATTATGTCTGCGAAGGAGATGATTCACATTAAATACATGTGAGCTGTGAATTCCTGAAAGGAAATAAGGAATGCTATAACCCCACTCACACTCCTGAATAAATTTTGGCATTAAATAATCAATAATATCTAAAAGTGCATCCAAATCTTTATTTTGGCCGAATTTTTTGTTTAAAAATTCGGCCAAACACTCAGTATGAGGGTTTCCTGCACCGCGTCCGCAGCCCAGAATTGAAGAATCGATATTTATTTCTCTTTCATTGCATGCCAAGTTAACAAATTCTTGAGTATTGGCGTTTGCCAACATTAAATTGTTATGAGCATGAAAACCCAATATTATATCTTTATCCAAATTATGATTGACTATTGAATAAATATGTCTCAAGTCTTCTGCATACATCGCACCAAAAGTATCAACAATTGAATAAGCATAAGGTTTTAATTCATTTACCTTTTCAATAACTTCCAACAATTCAATATCCGAATAACTCATGGTATCAACATTCTGAAAAAATACTTTATAACCTTTATCTTTAATTGCTTTTGCATACTCAAAAACTTTAAATCTTTCGTCTTTCTTAAAACAAATTCTTATACCGTCAATAGATTTACCATCATAATCAGACAAATACTTTAAGTCATATCTGCCATAATCAACCAGAGCAACATACAGAGTTCCAGCTTTTTTATTTTGAAGATAAGGTTCAATCTCTTCAACATATTGAAATATTGTACTATCAGGATTATGCGGAAGATTCTTTAAAAATCCGCATTCTATTATATCAACATTAGCACTTTCCAATGCCTTTATAAACTTTTTTATATAATTTTTACCAAGAACTAAACCGTTAATAGGTGCTTCTCTTAATGTACAATCTAACAAATTTATCTTCATCATCTCAATATCCTTTTAAAATTAATTATTCAATAGCTCCAAAAATTCTTTTGAAAATTCTTTATTAGCAATTTTATGCCGAACTATACCGGTTACAATTTCTAAATCTTTCGGGGTATCAACAGAAAGGCTCTCCACATTTTTAGCCTCTTTCAACATAAGAGGTTTACCATAATCCGTAAATCTTAAAGTTGCAATGCCCTCAATAAGCTCGAATCTGCCGGGAGGATTTGCCGCATAAAAATCCAGCATTTTTTTGTTATATCCAATTATCCCAATATGTTTATAATAATCAAAATTAAGAGTTTTATACGGATATGGAATAGGCGTTCTTGAAGTATATGTCATCCTCATATCCTCATCAAATACTACTTTGATATTTGAAGAGTCAATTACTTCAACAGGATTGTGCATTTTAGTAATAATATTAGTTCCAAATTCTTTATCCTGCGGTACTGATTCCGGTATAACCATTGTTATTAATTCAGGATTAATAAGCGGTTCATCCCCGTTAATTTGAATATAGAAATCTGCACTAATTTTTTCAGACACTTCCTGCAATCTGTTTGCAGCTTCTCTATGAGTTGATTTTGTCATAATTGACGGAATGTTATATTTTTCACATACCTCAACAATTCTATCGTCATCCGTTGCAACATAAACTTCATCTATATTTTTAGCCAGCTTTGTTTGCTGATAAGCCCACCATACCATAGGTTTTCCGCAAATATCTGCAAGAGCTTTTGCAGGAAATCTCGTAGAACCATATCTAGATGCAATTATAGCAACTGTTTTCATTATTTGCCTCCATACTTTTTATATTCTCTATAATTTTTAATTTTATTGATAATTCATCACAAACAGAATTATCATACTCAGAAATAATATTATTTTTTGCATACGGATAATATTTCAATGAAGAGAATCGTAAAATATCCGTAGACGTAACACCTTTATTATATTTATGGTCTGTATAAATTATATGCATTGGAACATTAAATACAGATATAGGTTCCACAAAACCCGAGCGCAAACCTATAATACATTTCGATATACTTGCCAAATACAATGCCTCAGAAATACTCAATTCCTGAAAATTAGAAAAATCAGGATTGTTTATTGAATTCACATACACTGTATAACCTAAGTCTTTAAGCTCCTGTATCAAATCCATCCAGAAAGACTTATTCAATGGTTTTATAGTTTTAGCTTCAGGTAAAATAAAAATAAGTTTATTTCTGTCAATATTCTGAAATTTCTTATTTATATTATTTACAACAGAATCTTCAAAAAATATTTTATTATGAGTAAATTCATTTAAATTATATAATTTTTTTAAATATTCAGGATAATTGATATTAAATTCTCTATAAATTCTAAAACTTTCTTTAATAGTATTTGGATATATATGAAAAAAACGGTTTTTATAGCTATATTCAGTTTGTTCAAAACATCTATTAATATCCGCCAAATTCATATCTATATAATAAGAATTGATATTATATAACCTTAATAATTCATGTTGAGCCTTAACTCTGACAATTACACAAGGATTTTTAGCTTTGAATTTTTGTAGCAAAGCTTTATACAAATAAACAAACACATAAGCTTCACCTAATGCAGGAGGTCTCAATATAAAAATATGATCACAATTTTTAGGAATACATTCCAAAATATTATCAAATACTTCAGATTTAAATATATTTTTACCAGGTAAAATATCAATATAATCTTCCGCACAATTATTGGATAATTTACATCCATAACTAATAATACATTTATTCCAAATATAAATAAAACGTTCTTGATTATATTTAACAAGTTTATACAAAGTCATTAAAATTTACTCCAAGCTATATATTTTTAAAATTTCCTAATATAAATACCGAATACTATACTTATCCACAGCATATTGAATTTTTATTTTCCAAATCAACGTCAAATATCTCTCCATCTTGCGTTACATAAGTATCACCTTTTGTGTATATATCAGTAAATAAACCTTCCAATCTGACAGGGTTAACAGAAATAATCTGTGTATCAGGATAATAAGTATCAGCAAAAGTTTTTATTTGTTTCCAGCATCTTATATTTACATTATCCAAATGTGCCGGATCTTCATTCCTTGATGCACTATCAAAAGCTTCTCCTACAAAATATTTTTTCTGGGATACAGTGCAATCAACGCCTACAATGTATATTCTTGCAGGTTGAGTATAAAGTATAAATTGCATAGCCTGAACGGTTATTGTAGCCGCATTTTTTAAAGGAACAGAGGCTATATCTAAATCAAAATCGTTAGGCACACATAATCCAGCATCCGTTATATACCTATATACATTTTTTAATGGAATTTTATTTTCCGGAATTTGAAATTTTTCTCCAAGATTTTGATCTCCAATAAATTTTATACATTCTTCAGGTTTATATGAAAAAAATTGTTCATACCACTTGTCTATTCCCGCTTTATCGATAGAAAACAGAAAATCAAAATCTATATCATCTTTTAAAAATACTCTATTACAACCAACATATATGGCATCAGGAATTTTCTTAAAATCTTTCAAACTAGGCCCGGCACCAACAAGTACTATAGATTTCCCCCTAAATGCACCTTTAAAAGGTGCAAAAGCTTTTGAGTGTAATACAGAGGCAGTGATAAGACGCTTATTTATGTTAAACATCTTTCTTACCGTTCTATTCACTATAGTATCTGTTAAATACTGAATCTTCGGATCAATTAACCGTTCTACTCTAACCTGAATTCCAAACAAATAGTGTTTTTTAATAAATTTATTAAACTTTATTTTATATAATCCCAATAGATAATATTTACTGATAAAACCAGCCGTTTTTACTTTTTGATAACAAGTTAAACCCAATATTTTAATTTTTTTATTATTTGTCTTCGAAATATTTTGATAAATTTTCATCTTTAATCCTCATTAAATAACAATTCTAAAACTAAACTTTTAAATTCTTTTTAAATTTAATCTTTAAGCCACATAGTCTTACTACCTTATGCTTATCCTCATTCCTTATTGAAAAAACTTTTTCAATATTAGATATTTTTCTTACAAATTTTTTCTTTTTAGCTACAGGTTTTATAAACCATTTTCTTGGAATTTGGTTATATTCAGAATGGTTAATATCTGTAGCAAAACCAAAGTTTGAAAATTGTTCTTTTTCATATTCTGTTGAAATATCACAGAATAAGTTTATCCAGCCGGTTACAACAAGGTTATCTAAATACAAATCAATGTTTCCAAAAATATTTAAAACCATTTGAGAAAAAGACAGCACCCCATTTTCCATATTTCCAAAGCTATCAATTCTGTTTTTCTCTTGAACAGTTATATCTTCTGTATACTCTACAATACCTTCATCAGAAATCTTTAAAATTGGAGGTTCTGGAGAGGTCATTATAAATTCCATTATCCGCCAGTCAATAATATTATTCCTATTGGTTTTGTTAAATGAAAGGAAATCATAGAAAAGATCGGCTCCCGCAAAATGAAATAAATTAGTAACCCAATAAAAACCAAATATTTTTTGCTTGAGTACTTTTTCTATTAATTTTTGAGCAGCAAAATAAGTAGTTATTGTATCAACGATAGCAAACTTACAATCTTCTAAAGAAAATGTTTTCAGATATTGTAAATAGTTTTCACTGCTAATTTTTGATATCTTTTCAAATACATCTTTATGTTTTTCTATAAAATCCAATTTTTCTTCAACCGATTCATCATACGGAGCCGGTTCAGGGTCATCAAACAAAATATTACGATTTTCTTCATATATTTTCATCAAAGCTGATGTTACACTTTCCGCTTCTGTAGGTATTCGTCTGAGATAATCAACTGTTACAGCTAATGATAATTTTCTAGGAGCATAGATATATTCGGTTTTTATATCAGTAGTATTTATAAGATTAAAAACCTTTTCTAAAATCCATCCATCTCTGGCGATAAATAACAACTTTTCAAGATTTAGTTTCTTCGCATTTTCTAATACCCATTTCATAAATGAAAAACAAACAGGTCCTCCGTATACAAAACCAAAATATTTCCAATAATTTGTATGTTTATCTACACAGTTATTACACAAAGCAATAGCAATCAAACCTAAAATTATAGATGTACCCAGATAATTTTGAAATCTGTTATAAAAAATCTTTGCTCTAGGATTATCCGAAAATAATAAATCTAAAGGCTTTTCTATATGAATCGCTTTGATTCCGCTTTCCACCGCCATCAGATAATCTGCTTTATAGTTATCACCTATGTGAAGAATTTTTTCAGGCGGAAAGCCTGATTCTTTAATAATCAGGTTATACACAGAACCTGTGTATTTTGCTTTACCAAGTTCAGATGAAACATATAATTTATCCCAACCTGAAAATCCTTTTGAAATCAAAATATCCGAAAGAACTCGTGATTCTAAATACATATCTGAAACAATAATTATCTTTTTACCTAAAGTTTTTGCATAGTCAAATATTTCCTTTATTCTGAAATTTGGAGTTAAAACCTGTTTTTCAAAATGAATCTCTTCAGACTTAAAAAATTGAAATTTTTCAGGTAAAAATTCATATATCTGATTATAAGTTATATCTTCCTGATTAGAATAAAATTTTCTTGCTTTCTTTTCGGCTAATATTCTTTCTTCATAAAAATATTCTGCCCTATGAATATACTCAAGATGCCGGAACAAATCAACCGGTTTTGCATAAGGTCTTAGAAGTAACGTGTCAAAAATATCAAATGAAATTATTTCACTATCTCTAACTAATTCTTTTATATAATTTATATCCATCATAATGTCCTTATTGATTAGTCTAAATCTTTAGGATATGCAAATAAAATAGTCCCGTATATATGCATTGATTCAGAAAAATGAGAATCAATATGCACTGAATAATCCAAATCTTTGGTAATTTCATCCAACAAAATTTTTGTTTCGAAAAATTCCTCTGCAGAATGATAAATTGCAAAAGATAATACCGGACGATATTTCCTTATTGTTTTTACCATTCCCTTTAATGCATCAAACATTGCCCCTTCAATATCCGCTTTTATGAATCCCACAGGATTAGATAATTTTTCTGTATAGCTATCCAAATCAATAACCCGAACATCTTCGCCCTTACCGTTATAAATTTTTCGACCCAAATCTCCACCCCTAGTGTTTAATTTTACAACACAGGAACAAGATGAAAGTCCAACTTGATTTATTGCATATTTATTTTCTGATACATTATTTAACTCCATTGTCTGTTTGTATTTATCAATATGATCTTTAAAAATTTCAAATGAATGAATCTTATTAGGAGAATATTCTAACAATACAAGTGCACTATCACCAATATATGCACCTGCATCTATAAAATCTTTATTTTTCACATATTCTATGATTTTATTATTTGCAAATTTCAGACCATGATGATACAAAAATACTTCCATATCATAATTTGGTTTTGACAATTTATATGAGGATTTAATATTATCAGCATTTTCTGCTAAAAGTCTTTCATATTTTTTATCTTTCTCTATATCGTACCTTAATTTATATGCTTTAAAATCTAAGTTACATAAATACGCTAAAGATTCATCCGGTAATCTCAGCATCTTATCTATAACTATATCTGTAATTTTTAAAGATTCCTCGTCTAAATTCTTTTTAAACAATTCCACTTTTTCAACCATATTATTTTCTATAAAATATCTTCTGAATGTACCATTCACCGAATCGATAAGACCCCATGGTTTTTTATTTAAATGTCTTGCACAATACTGTTCTATAGTATTTAGTCTGCAACCATCTTTATTTTGAGCATTCATTAATGTAGCTAAAACAGCATCTTTATTTTTTAAATCTCTACTGATATTCCGAACTTCTGCCAACTGTTTCTTACAAATACGATAAAGCTCATCCGTTTTGCGTCTGAATTTTAACTTAATCCCCAATACAGTTACAACTTTATGCTGCTTATCATTCACCACAGAAAAAATATTTTGAAAAAACTTTTTCATACCAAAATCCTTTTACAACCTTGCAAATTTCTATCCTATTAGTCTATTGAAAACAAATATTCAAAGATATTAACCATTCGGGCAATTTATTCACTATAATTAGAATTCTATCTAAAATTTATATGCTATAATATAATTCCAAGATTTTAAATTATACAAAATATATTTGTAAATATTTTTAAATATATATCATTAAATTTATCAAGAACTCAGATTGACATGTTTTACAATCAATAATAAAAGGAAAAAATATGCATATACCCCAAATAACCTCATTCAAAACAAATAAAATTTATCCACAAATAGAACCACGCAAGAAAGACAATGAACAAAATAACATACAACATAAAGATTTTCCAAAAATAGATTACTCCGGTATTGCTTTTGGTGCTATCTATAATGTAAAAACAAAAAATATTAATATTGAAGCAGAGAAAAATAAATTATTAAAACAAATTCTAGAAATACTTGAAACCAATACTCAAGATACAGATATTACTGATATTATAACTTCAGCATTCAGAAAAGCACTGGGAAGTGTTCGAATAGTTCTTGAAAAAAGGAGAAGAATACTACAAGATCTTGATAATTTGTTAGTAGACAAAACATTAAATCCACAACAAAAATCAGACCGAGTTCGTATGCTAAGAAAAGAGTATAGCAGATTAGAAAAATATAAACCAGCACAGCAAAAAACAAAACCCTCCAAAATTCAAGATGAAAAAATTGATTATCAATTGATGAACAAATTTAAAACCGCAATATCTGAGGACAACTTCAATTTAAGAAAAATTTTTTTGGAATATTACAGCAACCTAAATAATATAAAAACTATAGAAGAACTTAAAGAGCAATATCCAAAAATAAAAATTCCGCCAAGACCTGAAGAAGTAATTGCTAAAAAAATCGAATCCGTCCTTACCAGAGATTTTTATGAAGAATTAGATAAAGTTTTTGAAAACGGTTCACAGGATAATATTGTTAAATTTCTGGAATATAACATAACTAAAATGACAAAATTGATTGCTCAAAAATTTAATGTCAATCCGGAAAACTTATTCCAAAGAACAGGTATAGAAATAAGTACAACCATCCTAAAAAAATATGAAATGTATAAAGTTGAGAATAGGATATCTTCTATTCCGGAACAACGTAAAATTAAATTCCCGCAGATTACGGACATCGACATAAAAATGCTTGCAGTAGATTTTGATGATTTTGTAATATCCAGCGTCAGAAAACATTATCTGGAAGGCCAAAAATTTAATGATTTAACCTATTCTAACCAATATATAACACTGCCTCTGGCTCAACTAAAAGTAAGTGATTATAAATTTGAAAAAATTCCTGAAAAAATAAAAGGAATTTTAAACTCTGCAGATACATTACATGTGGCTCAAAGAGACTATGAGAACTTTGATACTGAAAAATTTAAATCCCGCTTAAATTTTTATGCCAATAGAGAACCCGGCAACAATGAAGACATTCTTACCAGCATTATTAATTTTGATACCTGTAATTTTACAGAAGAAGATAAAAAATTACTAATACAATTCTTAAAAGAGTTAGACCGTATGAATGACGGAGAAAAAACAATTTCGCAAGTCATTGAAACTATTCAAACTAAAGGACTTGAACCAAAAGGAACTCAAAAACTTAATGAAATAGAAAAACAAAAAGCAGAACAATCATATAAAATCAGACAAAAAGAAATCTCAGAATTAAATAGTATAAAAAAAGATTTTGATGATGTCATTAACACTTTATATGCAAATAATTTAAATAATCTCGCAAATTCATGCTCAAAATACAGACCAAATAGTCTTGATAAAACCGAAATTGAAAATGCAAAGTTTCTTATAAAAATGATTGCTGATAATATTGACCCGAAAAATAAAAAACTGTCCAATAAAAACAAACTTGAACAAAACATCATCAGATGGGATACTTATAATCTTTACAAGAACAATAAAAGTGAAAAAATGTTGTTTGAAAAAGCCATAGAATTTGCATCTGAACCGGATGGAACAATTAATATTGATAAAGCAGGACAATATCTCGTTAATTCCGAAGTTGTCCAACTTTACCCGATGAGTCTAGAAGCTACCAGACAGCCTGAAATTTTGGAAAAAATAATGGAAAAAGCCGGAACAGATACGGACATGGCAATAAGATATTTATGCAAATTTGATAACTATCTTGATATGAATCCGGAAGATAAACAACTTATTTCAAACTTTATTGATTTTTTTAATCAGAAAGATGCAGTAGAAAAAGCAATGCTAAAATATATTATTGAAAATGATTATATAAATTCCGATACAAGCGTTCTTACAAATATACACGAAACAGGTAATCCAACCATCAAAGCCACAATAGCTTCATCTGCAAAAAAACAAATTCTGGATAAATATAAATATCCGCTTTGTATCGATTATATGAGAAAATTTGAAGACGCCCTCTCATCTTTTGCAAAAATGAAAAATTCATCAGGAATTAAGCAAACAGGTAGAAATAACGAAACAATAAGATACAAAATGGAATTGAAAATTGCCGGAGAAGACGACAGATTATTCTCCAGCAATAACAATTATTATTTTGATATTTTTTCAGATAAAGGAATGCATTAAAATCTATAATGAAGCAAAAATTTCTATATTATGATTTTTTTGTTTGAATATCGACATCATCTCTGAAATTCCAACTCCTGTTTTACACATAGAATAAAATTTCCTTTCTTCATCAGTAATATTACTATTTTTATTAATAATACTTTCATCCATTCTGGATATCATTTCAGTAATTTTCTTTAATGCATAATTAAATAAATCAGCATTTACTCCCCCCAAAACAATTCCAATATATCCCAATTCTCTTTTATAAAGATTAGCTAAAAAATCTTCATTATTAATGTTATTTTCATCTAAAAATAAATGTATCTCATTACTTCTGTCAAAAGGATTACAAATATTCAACCTGTTACTTGAAGAATACGGATTAGATAAGCGATAGTAATAATATGCATTATCAGTATAATAAATTCGCTTAGCCAGACATAAAGTTTGAATTTGAAACGGATTATCAACCCAACCGGCACCTTTAGCCTCAACAAAAGAAATTTTATAATTATTTAAAAACTCCCGCTTATAAAGACAAGACCAAATACTCGGATGAAAATATACAAATTGTGGAAAATCCTGAATTTTAAAAACCGACTCAGGCATTTCATAATTTTGACTCCAATATATTTTTTTTGCACAATCAGATGCAGATGCTATATTTTCATCATATTCATAAAATGCAGATTTAATAATATCAACCTCATTTGTTGATGCCAAATTATATAAATCCTCAAACATTTTACAATCAATAAAATCATCCGGCTCTATAATACTAATATATTCACCCTTTGCAAGCCTTAATCCGGCATTACAAGCAGAACCATAACCTGAATTAGCTCTATTTAATACACTCAACCTCGAATCTTGTTTTTGATATTTTTCAAGAATGCCAGCAGAAGAATCTGTAGAACCATCATTAATACATAAAATCTCTATTTGCTCCAAAGTCTGATTTAAAACACTGTCAAGACATTCACTCAAATAATTTTCAACATTATAAACAGGTATTATTACTGATACTTTAGAAGTCATTATTTCCTCCAATATTAAATTTTTCTGCAATACTCTTTAATAGTTTGAATACTCACATTTTTTATCAAATACGTTAGCAAAACATTCCATTGCGTTAGCAACAGCCTTATCCATATCGTAATATTTATAACTGCCCAGCCGTCCTAAAAAATAAACTTGATTTAAATCTTTTGATAAGTACTCATATTTTTTATACAAATCAGAATTTATTTTATTCTCAACAGGATAGTATCTGTCATTTTTTTCCGGTACAAAATCTTGAGAATATTCTTTGGCAATAATGGTATTAGGAGATATTTCATTTAAATAATATTTATATTCATGAATTCTCGTAAAATCATAATTATTAGGGTAATTTATTACACTATTACTTTGATAATAAGGGAAATTATATTCTTCAAATTTAAATTCAACACTACGATATGGGAGCATACCAAACTTATAATCAAAAAATTCATCAATTGAACCGGTATAAAATACCCTTTTATACAATTTAAAATCAAAAGACTTGAAGTTTGTATTCAATCTCAATTCAATATTCGGAAGAGACATCATATTACTCAACAGTTTTGTATAACCATCAACAGGAATTCCTTGATATTTATCCTGAAAATATCTGCTGTCTTTGCTTATCAGAATCGGAACTCTTGCGGTTACATTACTATCAATGGTATCAGGATTATAATTCCATTGCTTTTTTGTGTAATTTAAAAATATTTTTTTATAAATATAACTTGCCAAAAATTTTAAATCATTATCACTCGACTTCCGGAATTCAAGTATTGGAATTCTATCATTATAAAAAAAATTTTTTAAAAGTTTATCCTCAAATTTTGCAGCCATAGAATGTGGAAAAACATCATATAAAGTATTAAAATTAAATGGAATAGTCGTTTCAATCCCATCTATATTAGCATAGACTTTATGCATATACGTATTAAAGTTTGAAAACCTATTTACATATTGCCACACACTTTCATTATTCGTATGAAAAATATGCGACCCATAACAATGAACCGTTATTCCATTTTTATCTTTATAATCATAACAATTTCCCCCAAGATGATTTCTTTTGTCAATAATCAAAACTTTTTCACCGGTTTTAGACGCTATATGCTGTGCTATTACCGCACCTGTGATTCCTGCTCCAACCACCAGATTAGTATTTTCAGGCATATTTACTTCTCCTCTACTGACTCACAAATAATAAAAGAAGGTATCATAAAAAATATGACCCAGAAGTATACAGTTATGGACAATCATGTTAAACCTGACAAAAATAAAATATTCTGCTATTATAAAATATATAGGAGTTAAATATTTATTATGAAAAAGATTTTAGGAATATTACTTTTAGTACTATGTATATCTACACCAGTATCTGCAATAACAGATGCCGAACTTATACAAGAACAAACTATTCAAAATCAAATTGATGATATTGGTACAAAAATTTTAAATGCAAATAAAATACCTAAACGAATTATATTTGTATACAACAAAGCGGACAAAAAAAGTAAATTAAAAATGGACACAACTCTATCCAGCAGACAGATTATTATGTACACAAATTCATATAAATTTGTCGAAAATAATGATGAACTAGCAGCATATTTAGCAAGAGAAATAGCTATAGCCGCAAAATCCTTTAACGGCAAATGCGCAGGGGGTCTAAAGTCTTTACAGATAAAAGCTGCTCCTAAAAAATACGAATTAGTTGCAGATAAAATAGCAGTAGATTATATGGTAAATGCCGGATATCACCCCATCGGATTAATAACATATATTCAAAAAACATCTCCTCAAAGAAGATTCGACAAATTCTCAAACAAAAATCTCACGTCTAAACGCCTCGCTGTTATATATGAATATATTTATACAAAATATCCATACTATCTTGTAAATAATCCATATTTTACAAATGAACATTATCAAAATTTTCTTTTAACATCAGTGAATAACAGAAAATTACTGCAACATAAAATTGAAACAGGTTCCAAGGAAAATTTAAAATATGAATAAATTTATATTTATAATACTAGTACTTTCTTTTTTGATTATTGAATCAGGCAGTTATATGCAAACAAAAGCTGCTGAACTCATAGAAGATAATCTTGTAAATTCAACATTATTAAATAAAACACTTACTAAACCTGAAATCAATTCGGAATATAATTTTGAAAATACCGATATTGTAAAAATAAAACTTGTAATAGATTCTGATATAAAATCAGAAAATGATATTTATGAAGGAGAAAAAATAATATTTAAAGCAGTAGAAGATGTATACTACAATAATCAACTACTAATAAAAAAAGGAGCTTCTGTTCCTGCAAAAATCGAAACTATAATATCACCAGGAATGAATGGTATACCTGCAAGCATAATTATAGGGAATTTTCAAATTGAAAATATCTCAAAAAAACAACTTGTTGATACCATAGAAATATACGGACAAGATAGAAGCCTATGGGTTTATCCGTTCAAATGGCTACTGACCCCATTACCGCCAACAGGGTCTTTTACAAATTTTATCAAAGGTGGTCATGCAAAACTTAGCTCTAAAAAAGAACTCTCTATTGATTATCATCCACATTGGTAATCAATATCTATATAAATAAATTTGAATTTGCACTGTTACTTTCAGAAATATATTTTGCGACACCGCCAATTTCAACACCGTCAATTAATTCTTCTTGTTTTATACCCATAACATCCATAGACATATTACATGCTATGAATTTTATTCCGTTGTCTTTTGCTTGCTGAATTAACTCCTGCAATGTAGCAATATTTTTCTTCCTCATTATAAATTTCATCATTAAAGAACCTATACCGCCCATATTCATTTTGGAAAGTGTTAAATTTTGTACACCCTTTGGCATCATAAACCCAAATAAACTATCTATAAATCCTTTCTTGAGTGTAACATTAGGTTTTCTTAAAATATTTAAGCCCCAAAATGTAAAAAACATTGTAACATTTTTCCCACTGGCCCTTGCTCCATTTGCAATAATAAATGACGCCATAGCTTTATCTAAATCATTAGAAAAAACAACTATGGTTTGCCCATTGAAATCTTTATTAACAGATTTAACATAGTCTGCGTTTTTTTGAATAGTTGCTATTATTTTTTTATTTTCTTGTACAAGACTAACAAGTTTATTAGAAGTAGTTTCACACCAAGCTCCAATATCGGATTTAAATCCTCTATCCGTTGATATTACCTCGATTATTTCACCCTCTGAAAGTCCTTCCATAGCTTGAGAGACTTTCATTATTGGACCTGGACATTGCAAACCCGAAGCATCAATTTTTATAACATTACCGGTACTTACTCTCCGACTTTGGCCTATATTTGCAGTAAATGTAACATTTTTAGTCATCTCTTTATATATTTCTATACCACCCATAAGTGAATATACATTCTTAAAACCTCTTTGAATAAGAATTCTTGAAGCAATATAACTTGTATGGCCGGTATTGCAAAATAAAATAACTTTTCTATCTTTAGGAACTTCATTAATTCTGCTTCTAATCTCACTTATTGGGATATTAACAGCACCTGGAATAGTATTAACTTTGTACGAAATTTCCGGTCTTACGTCTATCAAATATGCCCCTTTCAAATCTTCTAAATAAGCAGGTTTAACCAAACCTTTCAAAATATTATCTGCATTCATACCTAAAATATTTACAGGATCCTTAGCAGAAGAATACGGAGGGGCATAAGATAACTCACTATCAATCATATCCTGAATAGTACCACCTGAGCGCATAATAGAACTTATAACATCAATCCTTTTTTCTACACCCTGTTGTCCAACAGCTTGAGCTCCCAGAATTTTTCCTTCAATATTAAATAACAGTTTAAAAAATATTTGTGTAGAATCAGGATAATACCCTGCATGCGCTCTGGAAAAAATATAAGTTTTCCAATAAGGTATATTTTTTTGTTCAAGTTGTTTCTCATTATTTCCAACACTTGCAACCGTTAAATCAAAAACTTTTAGAACAGAAGTCCCCTGAGATTTTTTATATTTGGAGTTTAATCCACAAATATTCTCTGCAATAATTCTACCCTGTCTATTTGCTGGCCCTGCAAGAGGGATTATCGTATTATCACCCGATATAAAGTCTTTCACTTCGATACTATCTCCTGCAGCATAAATATTTTCATCAGAAGTTTGTAAACAGTCATTCACAATTATTCCTCTAGCAGTAACTAATCCTGAATCTTTTGCCAACGTAATTTCAGGTCTTACTCCTATTGCCATTATTACTATTCCAAACTCAATTTCTTTATTTGAATTAAGAATAATTTTATTATTTCTGAATTCTTTTACACCATCTGATAAAACTAACTCAACACCATTCTCTATCATAGTATTCTGCGCAAATTTTGCGACTTCTTTATCTACCGGTGCTAAAATTTGATTATTCAATTCAACGAGCGTAGTATGTAAACCCATTTCAACCAAATTTTCAGCCATTTCAACGCCAATAAATCCACCACCGATAACAACAGCTTTTTTAGAGTTATTATTTTTTATAAAATTTTTTATTTTATCCGCATCATGAAGAGTTCTTAACGAAAATATTAAACTTTTATCCATTCCTTTAAATTCAGGAATAATAGGGGCAGCTCCCTGTGCCAAAACTAATTTGTCATACGCAAGTAATTCATTATTTTTTAACTGAACAGTTTTATCACTTCTATTTATTTTTACAACCTCTGAATTTAATCTTACATCAATATTAAACCAAGTTTTAAATTTTTTAGTATTTGAAACAAGCATATTATCTCTTTCAGAGATAATATCTGAAATATAATATGGCAAACCACAATTCGCAATTGAAATTTCTGATGTTTTTTCCAATATTAAAATTTCAGAAGATTCATCTAACCTTCTAAGTCTTGCTGCACAACTGGCACCAGCAGCTCCGCCACCTACAATTATAATTTTCATAAAACCTCACATTACTTGACAATATTAGAATATTATAATATTATAATACTCTAATATTGTCAAGAGGAGACAACATAATGAATGCAGAAGACTACTCCGAAGTATTTAAAGCACTAAGCCATCCGTTAAGATTAAAAATAGCATGCGGATTACTACATAAAGGCAAATGCAACGTCAATACAATGGTTGAAAGATTAGGAGTCTCACAATCTTTAATTTCACAACATATTAATATATTAAAAAAAAGCGGTTTAATAAAAGGATACCGCAACGGAAACATAATTTGGTATAAGCTCGAAAGTAAACTAGCCCAAAAATTACTTCAGAATATAGAACTAAAATTATGTGAATAAATAACAAATTTATTCTTAACTTATGCACTATAAATTAAATAAATTTAACTTTTTATTATAGTTAATATCTCTAATGTCTAAATTTAAAACACTAGAACTTTTAAACCTCAATATAACCACAAAAAGAGGCGAAACTCGAACAATTTATCCAAGCGTTCATTGAGAAGTTAAAAACGCCGGAAACACTATCAATTATTCATTTAATAGATTTTGAAATGCACAGTATAAACGAGTTTTGACGATTCGTCATTTTTTAGTATCCACCATGTTTGAACAAGTGCATAGCCTAAAAGCGGCTATTTGCATAATAAAAGAGACTTTCAGATGAAAGTCTCTTTTATGGTGGAGGATAGGAGATTCGAACTCCTGACCCCCTGCGTGCAAAGCAGGTGCTCTACCAGCTGAGCTAATCCCCCTTAGTGGATTATAGATTGCAATCTCGTAAGATTGCTCCCTGCAATATTTATTATACATGCTGATTTTTTTTTGTAAAGAGGGTTCTTTTAATATATTTTAAATTTTTCTTTCAATTAAAATATATCCTTATTTTAAACTAAATCCCAGTTAGGAATATAACCTGTTTTTACTTTACAAAGTTCTGTATAAACCGACAAATAATATTAAAAAAGAATCCTCTAGGACTATTTTTTATAGTAATATTTATATTAAAATGTAAGCAAAAAACATTTTACATTACAAATTAGGAGCTTATCATGAATAATATTGAAATTTACACCTCCACAACTTGTCCTTATTGTCTCAAAGCTAAAAAACTTTTCCAAATGCTAAAGCTTAAATATACAGAATATAATGTTGAAAAAGATTTTGATAAAATGTGCAACGAACTATCTGAAAAATATAATCGTCAAATAACGACTGTTCCACAAATTATTATAAATAATAAATACATCGGAGGCTATTCTGATTTAGAAACTCTATATAAAAATAATGAATTAAACAAATTTTTAAATTAATCTTTTATAAACACAAAATACTAAAAATTTTAAAATAAACTAAATAAAGGCGGGGTAAAGAATCTTTACCCCGCCTTTATTTATATCAGCCTATTTTTTGCTTTCAACTACAGCTTGAGCTGCTGCAAGTTTTGCCTGTGGAATTCTGAATGGAGAACAAGATACGTAATCCAAACCTATTCTATAGCTGAATTTAACAGAATCAGGATCTCCGCCATGTTCACCGCAGACGCCACCAATTAATGAAGGATTTACAGATTTGCCCTTAGTCATTGACATTTCTATCAACTGACCTACACCTTTTTGGTCTAAAGTTTCAAACGGATTAGAAGGTAAAATTTTCTGTTCTACATAACGACCTAAGAATTTACCCTCAGCGTCATCTCTTGAATAACCAAATGTCATTTGTGTTAAGTCATTTGTACCAAATGAGAAGAATTCGGCATATTCAGCAATTTCATCAGATGTTAAAGCCGCACGAGGGATTTCAATCATCGTACCAAATTTGTACTCAACTTCAATACCTTTTTCTGCCATAACATCTTTTGCTACACGAACTAAAATGTCTTTAGCCACTTTAAGTTCATTAACATGACCGATTAATGGAATCATAACCCAAGGTTTTACAGCAATCCCCTCTTTTTTAACATCACAAGCAGCTTCGAAAATTGCTCTCACTTGCATTTCATTAATCTCCGGATAAGTTAAACCAAGACGACATCCACGTAGACCCATCATAGGGTTTGATTCAGAAAGCCCCTCAACGATATGCAACAATTCTTCTTTTTCTTTTGCATCTTTACCTTGAGCTTTCAATGTCGCAACTTCAGCAATTAAAGATTCTTTATCCGGTAAGAATTCATGTAAAGGTGGGTCTAAAAGTCTAACAGTCATAGGTTTATCACCAATTGCCTTAAACATTGCATAGAAATCAGAATATTGCATTGGCAATAAGTGCTCTAAAGCCTCTTTTCTAGCTTCAGGAGTACCGGCAATAATCATTTTTTGAACCCATGGAAGTCTGTCTGGATCCATAAACATGTGCTCTGTACGGCATAAACCAACACCTTCTGCTCCGAATTTCTTAGCATTTTCAATATCTTTAGGAGTATCAGCATTTGCTTCAACTTTTAATGTTCTGATTTCATCAACCCAAGAAAAGAATTTATTCCAATTATCATCAATTCTTGCATCAACAAGTTTTACGGCACCTTCCATAACAATACCCTTGCCGCCATCTAAAGATATTACATCATTTTTGTGATATACAGTACCATCACAACCTGTTAATGTTTCATTTGTAAGATCAATTTTCATATCTTCACAACCAGAAACACAAGGTTTACCCATACCTTTTGCAACAACTGCAGCATGAGATGTAGCTCCGCCTCTTAAAGTTAAAACACCTTGAGATACAGCCATACCATGGATATCATCAGGACAAGTTTCTACACGTACCAAAATAACTTTTTCACCTGCAGAACCGCGTTCAGCTGCTTCTTCAGTATCAAACACGATTTTACCAACAGCAGCACCAGGGGAAGCATTGACACCCTGTGCAATTTTATGAGCAGCTTCTAATGCTTTTGAATCAAAGCAAGGAAGTAAAATTTGATTTACAGTATATGGATCAACTAATTCAATTGCTCTTTCTTTTGTAATAATACCTTCTTCGCACATATCTACAGCAATCTTTACAGCTGCAGCTGCAGTTCTTTTACCATTTCTTGTTTGAAGAATATACAATTTACCTTTTTCAATTGTAAATTCCATATCTTGAACATCTTTATACCCGAGTTCTAATTTTTTAGCTATATCAACATATTGTTTGTATAATTCAGGCATTTCAGTTTCAAGTTCGGCAATAGGTTTTGGAGTTCTAATACCTGCAACAACATCTTCGCCTTGAGCATTAGTTAAATATTCACCATAGAATTTATTTTCACCAGTTGCAGGATTACGAGTAAATGAAACACCTGTTGCACAATCATCACCCATATTTCCGAATACCATTGTTTGAACGTTAACAGCAGTACCAAAATTGTGATCAATTTTATTCATATTTCTATATGCAACAGCACGAGGAATATTCCAAGATCTAAATACAGCTTCAATTGCTTCTTGCAATTGCACAAACGGATCTTGAGGGAATTCTTTACCTGTAACTTCTTTAATTACATTTTTATATATAGGAATTAAAGATTTCCAACCTTCTGCAGAAACTTCAGTGTCAGACTTTACACCTTCTCTTTCTTTAACTTTTTCAACTTCTGATTCAAAATATTTCTGTCTATCCATTTCCCAGGCAACAGAACCGAACATAGTTAAAAATCTTCTATAAGAATCATAACAGAATCTAGGGTTATTTGTTAATTTAACCATAGCTTCAACAGTTTCATCATTCAAACCTAAATTCAAAATAGTTTCCATCATACCTGGCATAGAAACTCTAGCACCGGATCTTACGGATACCAACAAAGGATTTGTTCTATCACCAAATTTTTTGCCGGCTTGTTCTTCAACAGTTTTTAAAGCAGCCTTAACTTCATCCATTAATCCGTCAGGCATTTTATTTCCGTTATTAATATATGCCATACAAGTTTCAGTTGTAATTGTCAGCCCAGGAGGTACCGGTAAGCCTAAATTTGTCATTTCTGCCAAATTTGCACCTTTACCGCCAAGGAGGTTACGCATAGATGCATTACCTTCTTTAAAAAGCCATACACGTTTTTCACTCATAGTTCATTTCTCCTTTTAGTAGTAAAATCTCTCTAAATAATTATATAAAAATTTTATCATGAAAATAGATTAAAAAACAAAGTCTACAAAATTGTTTAAACTTATTAACGAGAATACAGACAATCTAATATATCAAAACACCCTATTATAATATTAAATAAAATACATATCAGGATTTTCTTTAATTATCTCAACATATTTTCTTATTGGCATCTTTACATAAGCTTCATTATTTTTCGCATAATACTCATCCATTTGACCAATAGTATTAAACCCTAAACGTTTTGATATTTGATGGATATAATATAATTTAGCTTTCCGTTGCTCAACAGAAAGATTATCAAAATCTTGATTACATTTTAACATTAATTCAGACTCACCAATATCTTTAAGCTTAACCGCCAGATATTCCAATTTGGCAATAGCAGTTTTATAAACAGTTTCATTATTTTTTCGGACAGATTTATCTAATTCATTACGTAATCTCAGACGGTCAATCATAATTCCGATTTCATTAATATCTGTATATGGAGTTGCAGAATAAAATATATGTTTTAAATCTTCATTAGATAATGATGAAAAATCTCTGGTTTTAACAGCCTCCCAATAAGCATTACCGGAAAATATGCCATTTAAAGTTGAAGGAAGTTTTGAGACTTTTAATTCTTCCGGAGTTAATTTTTCAAAATGTTCTAAATTTAAAGTATTTGAATATGATGGTTTAAAATTATCTGAAAGTTTTAAAAGGCGCCCAATTCTATCAAAAGCAACATCAATAAGTGCTTTTTTGCTCTCTGAAACCATATTTCGTGAATTAATAATAGCCTCTGCCATTTCTTGTGTTTGAGCATTCACAACTTCATGCAACTGTTTATTCTGAATTTTCAACATATTCTGGGCTGCAGAATTTGCAAGAGCAAAAAGTTGTCCTTCAGAGGCTTCAACCAAATCGGAATACTTATCTTCTTTTAATTTAGGAATAAGAGTTAAATCACCGCAAGCAATATTTTTTTGGGATCTTTTACAGTTTAGATTATTCGTAACTTCTCTTACAGCATCAAACAGTACGGCCTTAAATCTGTCAAATTCGGACGCTCCGGGATGAATATATTCATTAAACTCTGTACTAATTGCTTGAAAAGCCTTATCTTGTAATTCCAGAGCAGATTTTGAATCCTGAGAAAAAGAAATAGCATCGACATATTTGGTAACATTTGGCATTCTATTTTCTCTATACCAATCAATATGTGCCTTTGAATTATTAAATGAATTATCCATTAAATCTTTAGTAAAATTAGCAAATTCCTGAACATTCTTTTCTATTTGAAATAATCTGTCCTGAACTAGATTTTTATAACATTTCACTTTCCCCGGTCTTGTCAAACCATAGGCAATTAAAAGAGCCCCTCCGGTAATTAGCCCAAACGGTAAAATTGATTTAAGTTTATCATTTGATTTTGGAATTTCTGAATACACAGGAGCAGTTTTCGACTGTTCCAAAACCTGAATGTTTGCAGCAGAATTACTTATAATAGGTTGATTAGTAATTTTTGCAGTAATTAAATTCACCATAAAAGACCATTCTTTTTATTATATTAATGCACAAGATACTTTTTTTTGCTATAAAAAAAAGACAGAAAACAAAATTTCTGTCTTTTTTCTTAAAATTTCTTCATAAAAATTACACATCCGGCAATGTACCGTTTACCTCAGCAACTTTATCACACTCGAGATTAAAAATACTGTGAAGAGCTTTCACCGCTTTTTGTGCATCATCTTTATTAATTAAACAACTGATTTTTATTTCACTTGTAGAAATCATCCTAATATTAATACCATTATCTGCTAATGTCTGAAACATTGTTGAAGCTATACCAGGTCTGTCAATCATGCCGGCACCTATGATAGAAACTTTTGCAATATTATCATCAATTTTTACATCTGCGGCTTTCAGCTTTGTTTTAACACTATCCAAAATAGTCATAGCTCTAGGTAAATCTTCACGACTAATTGTGAATGCAATATCATTTGTATTTGAAACTTTACGAGCATAAGACTGAATAATCATATCAACAGATATATTCTCTTTAGCAAGACTGCCAAATAATGTCGCAGCTTCACCAGGGGTATCTGGAATATCGCACACAACAACTCTCACTTGTGATAAATCTGCAGCTACTCCTGCAACCGGTTTATTTATTTCCATTTTTTCAACTCCTACAATTAACGTTCCCATATTCTCAAGTTTGAAACTGCTACGAACCCTTAATGGCACAGAATATTGCTTTGCAGTCTCAACACTGCGCGGATGCAAAACATTTGCTCCGGCATGGGCAAGTTCAAGCATTTCTTCATAAGATATAACATCCAGTCTTGAAGCTTTCGGCACAACTCTTGGATCGGTTGTATAAACCCCTTCAACATCAGTATAAATATCACATCTTTCAGCATTTAATGCCGCCGCTAAAGCAACTGCAGAAGTATCAGAACCACCACGCCCAAGCGTTGTAATTTCACCCTCTTCGGTTACTCCTTGAAAACCGGCAACAACAATAATATTCCCATCATCAAGATTTTTTCTTAATTTATCTGTTTTAATATCAATAATTCTGGCTTTTGAATGTACATTCTCAGTTAAAATACCTATTTGCGTTGCATTAAAACTTACAGCCTTATAACCCTGTGCCTGAATTGCCATAGTTAACAAAGCTATAGAAACACATTCGCCGGTAGATAGTAGCATATCCATCTCTCTGGCTGATGGAGATGAATTCAATTCTTTTGCCATTTTTACAAGATGATCCGTGGTATGTCCCATTGCGGAAACAACTACAACCACATCGTTTCCTTTATCTTTCTCCCTGATTACGATTTTAGCAACATTTTTAATTTTTTCAGTATCTGCAACTGATGTTCCGCCAAACTTTTGTACAATAACTTTTCTCAATTTAATTATTTCCCTGTATATCTTTTAATATATTTTCCAACTCTTGTTTTTCATTCTCATAATCAAATTTTCCAAGAGTTTGTGCATGTTGTGCAACAGAAATTGCTTCTTTTATATTATATTCACAAACGTTTGTCTTGACAAGTGTATATAAGGAGAAAAACAATAAATTTAACACTTCTAAATTATTTTTATCAAGTTTTTCTGCTCTTCTCAATTTTCTCTGGGCATCCGAAAAATCAGAAACTTCTATCAGCCATTTAGCATAATCAACAAATCCCGGTAAATAATCAGGATTTTCTCTAACAAATTTTTCATAATTTTCTCTAACTTTATACCTATCATTCAAACATCTATATGCGTGTGCAAGATGATAATAATTATAAGTTTGTTTTGGGTCAGTTCTCAATGCTTTCTTAAAAGTCTCAATAGAATCTTCAATGCGTCCAGAATGAAATTTTTCAAGCCCTAAAGCCTCTTGAATATATACATTTTCACCATTGGTTTCTTTTAACTCATTTAACATTGAAAAATCATTTTTATAAGCTCCGGTAAGAGCCAAACCTATCTTAGCAGACAAATATTCAACATTTTGCTTAAGAGCAATAGAAAATTCCTCATTCGCTTTTTCAAATTCAAAAAGTCTTATATACGCTTTTCCCCACTCAGTTCTCAAAATAGCTGATTCAAGATCATTTTCAAGTGCAGAATTAAATATATTTTCAACCTTATCTTTATTCTTTTGAATTGAATAGACTTCACCTAGAATAAGATATGCAGGCAACATTTGTCTGTTAAATTCAATAGATTTTTTAGCATATTTCTCCGCTTCTTCATAATCTGCTTTCAAAAGTTTTAAATTTGCATACTCATAAGTTGAACTTTCATTAGGAGCAACTTTGGCTAAAAATTTAAGTTTTTCTTCAGCAGAATCATAATCATGCAATTTTATCTCCATAATTGCAGATAACAAAATTGCAGTATAATTATATTTACTTATTTGAGATGCAGTTAAAAATTTATCACGCGCAAGAGCATATTTTTTTTGTTTCATCAGTGCCATACCCCAACCTGTATAAACATCCGTATTATATGGAGTAACCTTATCCGCCTGTTCAAATGAAGCTATTGCATCTTCTATCATATTCGAATTTAAATAACACATCCCCAATCGTAGCCAAATTTCTTTATCATGCGGATTTATTACTGAAGATTTTCGATAATATTCGGCAGCATCTTTAAAACTTAATCTTTGTTCATAAATTTTTCCTAAATATTTATAAATTCTGGAATCTTGTTCAGAAATATCTAATGCTTTTCGTAAAACTGACTCCGCTCTATCAAATTCTTTATTCTCAATCAACCCTTTAGCCTTATTAACGTAAGCAACAACAGGCAGAGATTGAATTATGGAATCACTCTTATATTCGTCCACTCTGACATTTAAAGTTTTTATATTTTCAAAAATATTCTTTATCCAGCCAAACAATCAACTACCTCTCTAAAAGCACCATTCCCGGCTTCCGCTTCAGTAATCTGAATTCCTGCAACTGATTTTACTTTTTCAACTGAATGCGGAACCGTAACTTTATATTTAGCAAATTCTAAACATTCAATGTCGTTAATATCATCTCCAATATATACAAATTCCTCGTTTGATAAGCCATACCGCTCAATAATATCTTTTAGAACATTTATTTTAACTCTAATATTTTGATGAATTTCCTTTATACCAAATTTTTTAGCCAATATTTCAATTGCAGCATTCCCCTCACCTGAAATTATTGCTATATCAAACCCTTTTTTCTTTAAAATTGAAAAAGCCATAACATCTTTAAAATTTAATTTTCTTGACATTGAAAAATCGTCATTTATATAAACACAATTATCCGTTACAATTCCATCAAAATCTGTAATGACCATTTTTATTGAATTTGGAAGCTTTATATTTGACATTTCTATTTCCTGATTTTAGATATCTTAACAAACTTCACTCTATTTGCTATAATTATACCATAAAGTAAGAATTGTTTAGACAGGTGTGGATAAAAAGTAATAAATGTTTTCATATTTTTATATAATCAATATATGCGTAATAATTGTATTTATATGTCTGTTCTTTATAACAAGAAAAACAAACAGACGCTGGTCAAAAATTAACGATTATCTGGGAAAAGTTACAACAACAGTTGATTCAATTCGATATGGAAACTTATCAACTAAAATAGAAAAAATAGAACATCCTACATACCAAAATGTTACTGATAGTATCAATAGAATGGTTGAAACACTTAACGACCGGGAAAAAATGATTATTGAATATCAGGCAGAACTAATGCGGCAAAACAAACTGTTGGAATCAGTTATAAATTCACTATCAGACGGCATACTCATAATTAATGAAAAATTTGATATTTTAAGAGCCACACCTAAAATATTAAAATGGTTTGGCATCAAAGGAAAAGATATTATAGGGAAAAATGTTTTTGAGTTTATACAATTTGCAAATGATAATACAAACATTGATAATTTAAATAATATGGAAGTTTTTATCAAACATACTCCTACAAACAATTTTATAATAAACTCTCAACCATTATCTTCCCTTGAAAAAAAACGATACGTTTTAATTATCAAAGATATAACAACAGAAAAAGAAATTGAAACTTTAAAAGAAGATTTTGTTGCAACTTTGACTCATGATTTAAAAGTTCCGATAGTTGCTGCAGCAAATATGATTGATTTATTTCTGGCAAACAAATTCGGGACTATATCAGATAAACAAGAATTTGCTCTAAATAGTATGAAAGCATCAAATAAAGAACTTCTGGATCTTGTACAAATTCTTCTTGAAACATATAAAATTAAAGAAACTGGAATTATATTATTCAAAGAAAAAATTCGTCTAAATCAATTTGTTAAAGAAATAGTTAATGAAATGCAAGGAATAGCAAATGATTCAAAACTTGGCATCCAATTTTATCCGACAAATGAAGAACATATAATTTCAGCTGACCCGATTCAATTACAGCGGGTTATAAAAAATTTAATATCTAATGCAATAGACCACAGTAATACCAAGAAAGATATTGAAGTAAAAATAGGCAAAATTTCAGGATTTATTACAGTATCAATTATAGATTTCGGACAAGGCATTGCGAAAGAAGAAATCAAAATGATTTTCAATAAATATTATTCTGCAGCAAAGAAATTACGAAAAGTAGGAACTGGCTTAGGTTTATATTTATCTCAACAAATAGCAGAAGCTCATGGTGGAGAAATAACTGTTACAAGTGAAGAAAATGTTCGAACTGAATTTTGCGTAAAAATACCTGAATAAGAAACCCAAATATCTTAAATAAACATAAGTGAACATTACATAATACTATAACAATGCCAGTTATGAGCCAAAGTAATTGATTAAACCATCATGAATTTTTTCATTTTTACATAATTTCTTGAGTTTAGAAATTGCTCTATTCTCAATCTGGCGAATACGCTCTCTTGAAACACCATACTGAGAACCAATTTCATCCAATGTTTTTTTCATCCCGTTATTATCCAAACCATAACGTAAAATCAAAACATCTCTTTCTTTCTGACTCAATTGATTGAGAATTTTTCTTATATCTTCTAACAAGTTTTCTTGAGAAACTTTACCATCCGGAGTTATTGTTGAATTATCAACTATAAAATCAGAAATTTTTGAAGAATCATCATCTGATGTTGCAGGAGTGTCCATACTCACAGTTGATTGTGCAGATTTTATAATTGCAGTGAGCTTAGAAACCGGAAGTCCTAATCTATATGCAATTTCCTGCTTTGTAGGAGGATGACCCAATTCTGTAGTTAAATCAATAGTTGCACGTCTAATTTTACCAATAGAATCTATCATGTGTATTGGTAATCTGATAATACGTGCTTTATCAGCTATTGCTCGAGTAATTGATTGTTGAATCCACCATGTAGCATAAGTTGAAAACTTGTACCCTTTTTTATAATCAAAACGGCCGGCAGCCTTTATCAGACCGACATTTCCCTCCTGTATCAAATCAAGAAAAGAAAGCCCTCTTCCTATATACTTTTTTGCAATACTTACAACAAGTCTTAAATTAGCATTAACAAGAACGTCTTTAGCAAATTCATCATGCTGCTCTTGAATTTTCTTCGCCAATTCAAGCTCTTCTTCTGATGATAATAACGGAATCTTTCCAATTTGTCGTAAATATATTTTTACACTATCATCCGAATTAACAGAAATTAAACTCTCCTGAACTTTAGGATCTTCTACAGATTTTAAAACATCCTCCCCATCTTCTACTTCGTTTTCGGATTCTAATTCCTGTAATTTTTTAAAATCAACATCTTCATCAGATATATCACTAGTTATTATTCCTAAATGTTCAAATTCTTTTACCACAATATAGCTCCAATCTTACACTTATAATATAACTAAGAATTTATTTTGGGGTCATACGGTTGTATTATTTTAGGATTTATTCACCAATTTTTGCCGAAGAGTTTCAAATATAATAGCACTTAACGCATTTGAGACATTCAAAGAATTAAAACTATTTTGCATTGGAATCTTTACAATAAAATCAGATGCCTTTAAAAGAGATTTAGAAACTCCTGCATGTTCAGCCCCCATAATAATCGCAAAGTTCATATCATTGTATTTAATATCATAATAATTATCTTTTGCACTTGCATCAGTTGCAATTATCCACCAGTTGCTATCTTTTAGTTTCTGAATTGCGTTAACTAGGCTATTGACCTTTATAATAGGAATGTGATTAATAGCTCCGGCACTGGTTTTCTCAACAATAGAATTAACTTGAACATTTCTTCTTGAAGGAATAATTATTCCATCAACTCCAGCACAAACACAAGTTCTTATAATCGCGCCTAAATTATGTGAATCTTCTACTCCATCTAAAATCACAAGTGATGAATATGTATGATTACAAGATTCAATAAAATCATCCAAGTCCACATATTTAATAGGCGAAATTTGTGCAATAATTCCTTGATGATTAAACTCCGCATAAGGTTGAAATTTCTCTTTCGCAACAAATTGAAAAACCACTCCGTTTTTTTGAGCCAATTCTTTAATTTTATTAATTTTCACATCAGAGTGAATATTTTTAGAAATTAAAATTTTGTTAATTTCACGATTATTTGCAATCAATGCTTCCAATACGGAGTTTTTACCATAAATTATTTCAGGATTTTCCATATCTACTTTGAAACCTCTAACATTTTATCTATACACCTTACTGCTTTTTGTGCAATCACTTTATCAACAAAAATTTCATTTGTCTCATTTTCCAAAACTTCATAAATATCAACTAAAGATGTCATTTTCATATTCGGGCAAACTATATTTTCCTTTACAGGAATAAACTCTTTATCAGGGAAATCTCGTATTAACCTATCTGTAACTCCCTGTTCTGTTGCAATAATAAAAGATTTATTATTACTTTCTTTTGCAAATTTCATAATCCCTGTAGTACTGCCTACATAATCTGCAATCTCAGAAACTGAAGTATGACATTCCGGATGAGCCAAAACTAAAGCTTCAGAATGTTCTTTACGTGCTTTTTCTATATCTTCAGGTCTGATTTTAAGATGTGTAGGACAAAAACCAGGATATGTTATAACCTCAACATTTCCAAGCTGTTTTTCAACCCATTTTCCCAAATATGTATCAGGCAAAAATAATATCTTATCAGCGCCTAAACTTTTCACAATCTTTACTGCATTTGAACTGGTACAACACATATCGCATTCAGACTTTACCTCAGCAGTCGAATTCACATAACAAACAACCGGAATTCCCGGATAATTGGATTTAAATTCTTTAAGCTGCCTAAAAGTAATCATATCAGCCATCCTGCATCCAGCTTCAATTTGCGGGAGTAAAACTTTCTTGTCAGGTGATAACAATTTTGCAGTCTGCGCCATAAAATATACCCCTGCAAAAACAATTATATCTGCGTCTGTTTTTGAAGCAACTTGGCTCAAATACAATGAATCACCAACATAATCAGCAACTAAATCAACTTCTACAGGCTGATAACAATGTGCTAAAACCACTGCATTTTTTCTTTTTTTTAAATCTTTAATCTTCTCAATTATTTCTTCCATAAAAAATAAATAATCCTCCGTTTGGTGTAAATTTATGTTAAGATTTTTCCATTTGTAAAATATATTGTATAATAAAAATAAGATTATAGTAAGAAGAGTAAAAGGTAAATATGGCAAATTTTTTAGAAAGCTTGGGAATGGGTGGAGGAATTGATGTCCATATTTCTGTATCACCTGCGTGTGGATTGGAAATGACATCGCTAGATAATCACGGAAATGTTAAAGCTTACGCTCAAGTCCCTCTTGAATATAATGAAGCACAAAGAGAAGTTGCAAACTATGATGAGCTGAAAGCCGGTATAGAAACCCTGTTTCAGACAAGAAACATTAACCCTAAAAAGGCAAATGTATACTTAAGTTTACCAACTGTATGGTTTGGATTAAAAGAAGGTTTACCATTATTACTGGATGATAATGCAATTACTAATATCGTTATCGGTGAATTGGAACAAACCTACGTATTCAAACGTAAAGAACCTATTCCTTATTGGTTTGATGCCTTAGCTTCAACAAATTCAGACTCCAGAAGTGTATTTTACAGTGCAGTTCAGGCCGATGTAATTGAAACAATAAAAAGTATTCTTGGAGAAATGGGTTCTACACTTGTAGGTGTTGATTGTTCTCTATTTTCATATTTAAAAGGTCTATTTGTAACAGGCATTGCCGCAGAACAAATGAATAACGATGGAAACTCCTGGAGTTTAATGATTATAAATAACAGCGGTTTCCAAATGTTAGGCATGCAAGGGAAAAAAATACTTGAATACTACGAAGAACCATTACCAATAAAATCTTACGAAGGAGAAGAAATTTATGCAGCTATAGAAAATGCCGCACAAATTGCTCTGATGAGTTCACCTTCAAGTTCTTTGATTGTAATATCAGAAACAGATTTAGTTTCTGCTGAAATATTAGGAAAAAGATTACAATTTGGCGGAACAATAATTCCGGTTGAAGATAACCAATTCAGAAAAGAACCATTGATGGAAATGAGCTTGAACATTGTTCCTGAAGATCAACTAAAAGTTTCTCTCCACTCAATAGGTGCAACTGCTCCTGAAGGAATTTTACCTGTAACCGTAAACTTTTTAGCAGCAGCAGGCCAGAAAGCCGTAAAAAATGATGTTGTTGAAATACCACTTGGCGGCGGTAAGATTATAAAATTAACCTCCACAAAAGCCACAATCCTTGCATTACTACTATTGATAGTAGTTTTAGGACCACTTGGCGGAGTATTTTTACTTACATCAAAAGTTTATACAGATGCCCAGAATAAAAGTGCTGAACTGGATGCACAAATTACAACATTGGATGAACAACTTAAACAATATGAATCTAAAGATGGTAAGCCACAATTTGATCCTATCGCAGAGATAGAAAAAGTATTAAAACAAAATAGAACAAAAATTATGGCATACGCAGCATTAGGCGAATCAATTCCAAAGAATCTTTATCTTACATACTTTATGACAGGTGAAGATGGAACAATTGATATTAAAGGATGCGCTGATTCTGTTGAAGATGTCTATGTATTCTTCAAAAATATAAAAGACTCTCTTGTTGAATCAAAACTACGTCTTAATAAACTTGATTTAAAATCAGGCTCATTAGATACAGTAGTTAACAGTACCGTATCAACAATCGATAATGCTCCATACGTTTTTGAGATAACAAATATGAGCGAGGCTCAATTAAAAACATTTATGGATAAATTGATGGGAAAAGAAACTAAATCTTCATCTTCAAGTAGTACTGCATCAAAAGATTCATCTTCTGATTCTTCACAAAGTAGTACCTCTACAGATTCAACAAATTCTGCAGGCTCAAGTTCGAGTTCATCAACAACAGATGCAGCCGCAACACCTGCAACTAATCAATAATAATTTAATTTAAAAGGAATTAAATGCATGGATAACGAAAAAATAAAACAATTTATTGTACCAATATTGCTACTGATTGTTACTGCAGTTGGTTTAGTAATGCTTTCAACTAAAGTTGTTGATAATGTAAGAAATTACATGGCAATAAAAACTGAAATTGAAACAAAAACTGCATCCATTCAAGAAAAACAAGCAAAATTGGATGAATATAAAAGAAAAGAAGAAGAACAGAAAGCAAAAGAAAAACAAAATGCAACCAGCGGAAAACCTTTTTACAAACCTGTTATGGAAGGTTTAGATACAGAAGCTGTAATTGCAGGCGAATTTGCAGAAGTTCTTCAACTTGTGCGAGCTAATAAAATTAAAGTAAGATCAATAAAATATGACTATGATCCATCAGATGATGCTTTCGTACAAGGTGCAGGTACAGAATATAATGTTGCAAGATTAAATATGGAAATGATTGGAAACTATTCTAATTATGATAATTTCCTCAAAGAAATGTATAAACACGAACATTTCCTTGATTTACAATCTGTTGAAATCGTTCCATATAAAAAGAATAAAAGAATTTTACTTATCAATTTCAAAGTAAAATTATATGCAAAAAAATAGATATATAAATCGCAAATAAAAAAAATTCTCTTAATAAGAGAATTTTTTTTTATAAATTTATAAATTAGAAATTATTCAAATTGAGAGAAATCAATTCCAAATATTTGCTTTTTAGATTTTACACATGTTGTACAATATCCGGTTTCTAATGAGCATTTTTTTGTATAATCCTTAAAGCTGCTCCCGCATCGACCTCTATAATCGTTTGCTAAAAACGGACAAGTATAAATACCTTGAGATGTTAATATTCTACCGTATTCACAGTCAAATTTACCATTAACATCAGCAATTTCACCATCAAATTTTCCATTTTTATCATACCATTCACAAATATTGAGATTCGAAAAATCTAAATCGAAATTACAATTAGCAAAAACATTTCTAAAACCTTCAAGCAATTCTGCAGGTTTTTCATTATAATAATTTGTAACTTGAATAATAGGATTAAAATTATACTTTATCAAATGTTTTATTGCAAATACAGCCTGTCGGAAAGCACCTCTATATCTTATATCATCATTTCTCACTTCGTCATAATGATCTATACTTATTTTAAAAATAATTTCATTTGAACTTTCATCTTCAACTTTTTTAAGAAATCTTGCTTTTTTCTCATTAATAAAAGAACCATTTGTACAGATGCACACATTAGAACGTTTTAAACACAATCTTAATATAGCATTAAAATCAGGGTGTGTCATGGGTTCTGCACCTGTCAAATAGATACATTCAATAGGCTCAGAAACAGTATCATTTAGAGCTTGTTTAATAATATCAATATCAATAAAATCTTCGACCTTCTTATATTGTAAAAACTCTATATAACAATGATGACAATGCTGATTACAACATTTTGCAGTTAATTCTATAAACAGATTATTTAAAGCCTTCATATTAATAATTTCTGATTGATAAATATTGCTTTTCATAAATAAACTCCTCTCAACTAAAAACCATGTTATACATCAAAATTTTAAAAAAAATCACCTGCCAAGGTATATAATCTAAGCCATAAATAGTTATTCATGATAAAATACACGTATGATTAAGATATTAGACTGTACTACAAGAGACGGCGGACACACAACTAATTGGAATTTTGAAAAATATTTTGTACAAGAATTAATTAAGTGTCAAAATAAATCAAATATTTCATTCTATGAAATAGGCTATCGAAATCACTTTGATAATGCAAACAAAGGAACTTTTTATAACTGCAGCCCTGAATTTTTGGAACAATATTACAAAATAAAAGGAAAAATTCAATTAGGAGTTATGACCGATACAAAAAGATTCTCCATTAAGGATTTTCCAGGACAAGAGAACGATTATATTGATTTTATAAGAATAGCGTGCCATCCTGATAAAATTAAAGAAACGCTTAGTATTGCAGAAAATCTTTATGACAAAGGATATGAAATATTTGTACAACTTATGGATATATCTAATATTGATAATTTCGGATATAAAATATTAGAAAAATGGACCTGTAAAAACATCTTAAAATCCTTATACTGCGCAGATTCTTATGGAATTATAACACCATTAGACCTTGAAAAAACATTTATAAAACTAAAAACCGCAGATTATCAAAACATCAGTTTTCATGGGCATAATAATAGCAATCTGGCACTTAAAAACAGCTTAACAGCAATAAAACTCGGTGCATATTCAGTAGACATAACACTCAACGGTATAGGACGAGGCGGCGGTAATTTGAATGCTGCAGAATTATTAAACATTTTAAACAACTTCAGCGCAAAACATTACAATCAACTATCAGAAGAATATGCTGAAATTTTCAAAGAATAAATTGTCTGTATATTTCGGCATCAGAACTTCTGACAACAGTTTTAGGAAGATATAAAACCCCAAGATTCTCAGCAATCCTTTTGATTGACGGAGATGCCGAAACTATAACAATTTTTGAATTTTTATACTCCTTATAAGTTTTAATTTGTTCAACAAACCATTGTCCAGCCAATTTTGGTAAAAAGTTATTTTCCATTTGCAAATCAGTAAAAATTAAATCATAAGGCCGGTCAATAGAAGCTTCAATTTTAGATACCCCTTCAATAGCACAAGAAGCTGTATCAATTTCTAAATCTTCAATTCCAAGATAATTAATATTAGTAATATGAAATCTTATCCAACCAGGAACGTCATCTACAATTAAAATTCTTTTCATAAACATTATTCTACATAAAAAGGTATAAATTTTCTACCTTATCGGGGAGTATAAAAAAATAATAAAATTATCTAACCTGAATCCGAGAGGATTTAATTTATGAAAATAAAAGTTTTAATACCTATTATCGGAATAATTTTAACATTTTCTGATGTATACGCACAAACACCAAAAGAAGGTATGGAGTTTTTCGGACAATATCAAACATACGCTAACAGTTATAACTCAAAATTATTAGATATGTATTCTCCTGATGCAAAAATAATACGAGAAGTTATAACTCCTACAGGAGAAACAGAAGAAGTAATTGTACCAACAAAAAGATACTTTAAAGAATTGAAAATAGGACAAAAAACTGCTAAACTGAAAAAGTACAAAAATACATACAGAAATATTATAGCCTCCGAAATTCCAAACGGAATAAAGATAAGTGCAGAACGCCAACCATCTAAGGAATCTTATTGGCTAAAAATGTATCAAATTGTACAACCGACAGAATCAGGACTAAAGATAACAGAAGAAATGATGCAGACAAAAGTTCAATCATTTCTCAGACATAAAAAATAAAGGTGTAAAATGGAAAAATTTAGATTCTTAACAGCCGGAGAAAGCCATGGTAAATGCCTGAGCGCAATAATTGAAGGAGTTCCTTCAGGTGTTGATATAGACATTGATTTTATAAACGAAGAATTAAAAAGACGCCAGCAAGGATATGGTCGTGGCGGTAGAATGAAAATAGAAAACGACACAATTGAAATAACTTCCGGAATAAGATTCGGCAAAAGCTTAGGTTCACCAATAACTCTTGTAATAAAAAACAGGGATTTTGAAAGCTGGAAAAAAATTATGAGTATTGCTCCGGAAGATGTTACTGATGAAAAGGCGTTTTCTACATTTAGACCAGGACATGCAGATTATGCAGGAAGCATAAAATATGCACAAAAAGATTTAAGGAATATTTTAGAACGCTCCAGTGCAAGAAAAACAGCAATCGAAGTTGCAGTAGGAGCAATTGCAAAACTAATTTTAAAACATTTTGATATCACAGGTTCTTCTGAAATTACACAAATTGGTTCAGCATGCTGTCCGGAAAAATTTCATGAAGAAATTGATATGACCAGAGATAGAGGAGATACTATCGGAGGCAAATTTGTTGTTTTATATAAAAATATTCCTGTAGGTTTGGGGTCTCATGTGCATTGGGATAGAGGGATAGACGGACGATTAGCACAAGCAGTTATGAGTATTCCTGCAATTAAAGTGGTTGAAATCGGAACAAACCCTTTAGGCTTTTATGGGAGTAATTATCATGATGAAATGACCTTACAAAACGGAGAAATTGCCAGAACAACAAATAATGCCGGCGGAATAGAAGGAGGAATCACAAACGGAGAAGAACTAGTCATTTCAGCAGTTATGAAACCTATTCCTACAATGAAAAAACCGTTAAAAACAGTTGATGCTATTACACGCAAGGAAACAGAAGCTCATTTCGAAAGATCTGATGTTTGTGCTGTCGAAGCTTGTGCAGTAGTAGCTGAAGCCAGAATTGCCTGGGTTCTGGTAAATGAGATTTTGCTTAAATATGGCGGCGACAGTATAGAAGAATTAAAAAGAAACTACTATAATAATCAAACCTGTCTATAACTCTAAAATTAAAAATATTTTATGAATAATAGCAATTTATTCTACTTTTCTTTTTATTTAATTTATAATTTAAAGAAAAGGAGAAAATATGCCAATTGATTTCAATCCTCATATTGCTTTTAATTTTAATAATACACCCAGAGTTACCTTTCAATATCCTTATAATTTAAACCAGCCTATACAGGATACTTTTACAAAAAGTATTGAAACCAATACAAATATTGACAAAAATTATGACGGAATAAAAATTGAACAAAAATCTTTTGGAAAAATAAAAAAATCCGGTCAAGAAGCAACTGTTTATACTATCACAAATAAAAATGGTGCAAGTGTAGACTTATCAACATACGGAGCAACAATAACTTCCATTAAAGTTCCGGACAAAAACGGAAAAATGAAAGATGTAACACAAGGGTATGATAACGTTACTCCTTACGAAGAATCACCAGTAGGTCATGCAGGAGGAACTATTGGACCTTGTGCTAATAAAATTGATAACGGAAAGTTCTCAATAGACGGAATTGAATATACACTCGAATGTAATAAAGATAATGGAAAAACACATTCACATGGCGGTAGCCATGGATTTGATACAAAAAACTGGAAAGCAGAAATATTAAAAGATGGAATAAAATTCACATATAATAAAAAAGATATGGAAGATGGTTACCCCGGCAATGTTAAGGCCTCTGTTACATATAAATTTGATAACAATAATAATTTACACATTCAATATAACGCAAAATCAGATAAAAACACTTTAGTAAATATGACTAACCATACATATTTCAACCTTGATGGGGCTGAAAATACGTATGAAAATTCCGTTTACGAACATATTGTAACACTTCCAAATTCTTCTTCTTTCACAGAAAATAATAAAATTGCAATACCAACAGGAAAAATAATAAAAGTTGACGGAACCCCTTTTGATTTCAAAATTCCACATAAAATAGGAGATGTTATAAACTCAGATTTTGAACAAATAAAAATAGGCTCCGGATTTGACCAGAATTATTGCATAGATAACTATGACGGAAAAACAATGATTGAAGTTGCAAATGTTCAATCACCCAAAACAGGTATTACTCTTAAAGTTTCAACTAATTTACCCGGCTTTCAATTCTATACAGCCAATCATCTTGGCAAAAAAGAACAACCGAACGGTAAAAGTGGAAGCAGATATGAAAAACGGTCTTCATTCTGCATTGAACCGCAATTCTATCCAAATGCAATAAATACAGACTCGTTCAAAGAAAAAGGTATTTTAAAAAAGGGTGAAGAATATAATAGAGAGATTATTTATTCATTCTCTACCCAAAATTAATATAAATATTTGCCTATAAAAGCTTCTTATTATTTGCATTTTTCATAGAAATAAATTATAATCAGGCAAAGGGGATAATACTAATGATAAAAAAATTTTTTACCGGAATTTTCGTTATATTTGTATTTATAATGACATTTTGTATATCACAAGCTACAACAGTAATAGCACCACATTGGCAAGATGGTCCGATTACTGTCTATATCCCTAAAGATCAAAGAGCTGCACAAATGAAACGTGCATTTGACAAATGGCAAAATAATAGTTTTGGAAAATTAAAGTTTGTATACAAAGATAAAGGACCTGCCAATATCGATGTAGTTTTTGTTGAAGAAGTAGATGGAGCTGACGGTCCGATTGGTTCATACAGTTTAACTATTCAAAACGGACTAATAAAAAAAGCAGAAATTAAACTGGCGACTAAAAATAAAAATATTTCAAAATTTTCTAACAACTTAATTTATACCACAATGCTGCATGAAGTAGGTCATGCACTTGGTCTTTCAGACACTAATAGAAAAGGCTCAAGTATTATGTACATGCCTGTTTCCGAATCTCAAGACCTCCTGAAAATTGATATGATGAAATTATATCATCTAAATAACTGGAGCTGGATGGACAGACGAATTAACCAATAAACTACCATCCATATAATTTAGCAAGAGTTGCAAAATCAGATTTAGTCAAAGCCTGGTTTCTGCTGCCTTTTTGAAAATACATAACACTCATACGATCAGAAGAATGGTTCAAACCTATAGCATGTCCGATTTCATGAATCATTATTCTATATACTGCATCTTTTTTCAACATTGCACCACCAGGAGCATTATTAGCAATGTCAATATTAGCATGATGCATATAAACCCTACATTTTGTCCCATAGCATTCCTGTCTGTATGTAGGATATGTAACTCCCAATGCATGCTCCATATTTGACGATTTAGAAGCATCTTTAACAAAACGAACATTTATCATAGCTTTTTTCGGATTATTAACATATTTAAAAATAATTCTATTATTAGTAACATTCATCCAATAAGAAAAAGCTTCTCTCATTAAATCAGAATTCCTATTATCAGATGGCACATAAGTATAAATCATTTTAGGATTTTTCCAAGGAACACCTGTAGAAAATGCAGCTGGAGCAAATAGTAAAACATTAACAATAATTAAAATAAAAACAGTCAAAAACTTTTTCATTATCAAATACCTCATCAAATTAATCCCAACCATAAATACCGTACAATTTTTTAAGATCAGATTTTAATATTTCTTGAGCATCATTTTCTATAGGGTACATAATACTCAATGGTTCATCAGAATGCTCTTTTATACCTATTGAATGTCCTATTTCATGCAACATAACAGTATATACAGAATCATTTCCTAGAACTCTACCTTTAGAACTCTTTTCAGCAATTAGAATTTCCGCATGCGTCATCTTGCCGTTACGCATATTTCGAACTCTGGTTAATCCGATTTCTCTATCCGCATTTGGAATACTTTGTACAAAATACACCTCTATTTGTGCAACATTAGGGCTGTTTACAAAATAAAATTTAAATTTATTATTTGTCAACCTTGACCATTCAGCAAAGGCTCGTTTCATCATATCAGTACGCTTATGACCAGGCTGAACATAAGTTCTTAAATACTTTGGATTAAACCATTTCCCGTTATTGGCTGCATAAACATATCCGGGGAATATTGATACACAGAAAAAAACAATACAAATTATAATTAGAAATTTTTTCATAAAAAAATTTGCTCTCGTATTTATTCACTATTACACAATTTCTTCTTCGACAAAAAAAGTAAAAAATTTAATAAATATATACTCTGCCTTATAAAAACTTTACAAAAAAACATTGAAAATATAGCTAAAATTGAACTATAATAAGCTTGGTGCCAAACAATAACATTGTAACAGGCATAGAAAAAGAGGGAAAACGAGTATTACAAATGGTTGATGAAATTACTACTATACAAGAAACAAAACCTACACGTAAAAAATATATATTAAAAAAACGCCCTTCTATACAGACCAACTATAAAGTTAATTATGAACAAGATTTGAACAACGCACAACTGGAAGCCGTACAATCAACTGATGGCCCGATTCTTGTTATAGCCGGTGCCGGTTCAGGAAAAACAAAAACTTTAACTTATCGTGTTGCCAGACTTATTGAAGATGGAGTAAAACCTGAAAATATCCTCCTTTTAACATTTACTAAAAAAGCTGCAGCTGAAATGTTATCTCGAGCTACTCTTGTGCTTGATAATAGATGTGAAAAAGTTGCGGGAGGAACATTCCATTCTTTTGCCAATATAATTTTGAGAAAATACTCAAAACTACTTGGACTTAAAAATAATTTTACAATAATGGATAGAGCTGATTGTGAAGATATCATAAACCATATAACAGGGAATCTTTTTCCCAAAAAAGAAAAACGTTTTCCTAAAAAATCAACGATTTTAGACATCTATTCAAAAAGTATAAATAAAGTTACTCCTACAAAAAAAATTATAAATGACGAATTCCCACAATTTGAACATTGCACAGATAAAATTATAGAAATTCATAAAGCTTACGTTGGATATAAAAGAGAAAATTCTGTTCTTGATTATGATGATTTGCTGCTTTACGTCAAACTTTTACTTGAAAACAACGAAAATTTACGAAAACACCTGTCAAATGAATACAAATATATAATGGTTGATGAATATCAGGATACTAACACTCTACAAGCTGATGTCATAAAACTGCTCGCCTCTGAGCATCATAATATTATGGCTGTTGGAGATGATGCGCAGAGTATTTACTCATTTCGCGGAGCAAATTTCAGAAATATATTAGACTTTCCAAAACTATTTGAAAATACAAAAATTATAAAATTGGAACAAAATTATAGAAGTACACAAAACATTTTAAAATTTACAAATACAATAATTGAAAAAGCAAAAGAAAAATATACAAAAAAATTATTTTCAAATATTGTATCACCACAAGTTCCGGCGCTTATATGTGCAAAAGATACACAAATGGAAGCAGATTTTATATGCCAGAGGATATTAGAACTTTTAGATGAAGATATAAGTTTATCAGATATTTGCGTACTTACAAGAAATGCAAGAATGTCTTATAATTTAGAAATTGAACTTTCAAAACGTGCCATTCCTTTTCAAAAATTCGGTGGTCCAAAATTTATGGAAACAGCGCATATTAAAGATATTGTTGCTCATTTACGTGTAATAATAAATCCTGATGATATCATAAGTTTTACAAGAATCTTGTTATTATTAAAAGGAGTAGGCACATCAACAGTTAATAATATCTTACCAATTTTAAAAGGACAAATTCGACCCGATATTAAACTGTTACCGTCAAACAAAATAAGCAGTCTGCAGCCGCTTTTACTAACTATCGGCAAACTGAGAGATTCTTTGCCTAAAAAGAAACCTCACGAAATTGTGGCAGAAATAATCGAATATTATAAACCTATCTTAAAAGATAAATATGATGACTTTACAAAACGAGAAAAAGATTTGGATCATTTTGAATATCTGTCAACACAGTATAATAATCTGGAAGATTTCATCAGCGATTTGGCATTGGAACCGCCGGACTCAAGTGTGGAAGGAATGTATAAGAACAATTCTGATGATGAAGCACTTACAATCTCAACAATACATTCTGCAAAGGGCCTTGAATGGGACAGTGTATTTATAATAGGTGCAGTTGACGGAAGATTCCCGAGTGCTTATTCATTTAATTCTGAAGAAGAAATGGATGAAGAACTCAGGCTTATGTATGTTGCGGCAACTAGGGCAAAAAATAATTTATATATAACATACCCGGTTGATATGTATGATTATTCTATGAACATGGTTTTGTCAAAACCTTCAAGATTTTTAGACGGAATTTCTGATGAAATACTTGAACGGTGGGATATAACAGAAGAAAACTAAAACAAAAATTTTCATCCAACTTAAATCAAATTGTGAATAAAGGAGAAAGAATTAAATGCTTGTAAAAATATATACAGACGGAGCTTGTAGCGGGAATCCTGGGAAAGGCGGTTATGGAACTATTCTAATCGCAGAAGATGAAAATGGAGTTATCCACAAAAAAGAAATAACCCAAGGTTTTAAAATCACAACCAACAACCGAATGGAACTCTTGGCTGCAATTGTTGGTCTTGAAGCCCTAAAAAAGCCTTGTGATGTGGAATTAACATCCGACTCAAAATACCTTGTTGATGCTTTCAACCAAAAATGGATTGATGGATGGATTAAAAAAGGCTGGAAAAGTGCAAATAAACAACCCGTCAAAAATCAAGATTTATGGAAGCGTTTATTAAAAGCAAAAGAAGCTCATAATGTTAAATTTATATGGATAAAAGGTCATGCCGGACATGAATTCAACGAGAAATGCGACCGTATGGCCGTAGCTTCAGCAAATAGTGAACAGCTTTTGGATGATGAAGGATGCAGCGTCAATATTTAATCAAATATTTAAGGAGAATTAAAATTGAATAAATTTTCTGTTATACAAAAAATTAACGAATATCTATCACAAAAAGATTATATATCTGCACGTAAATTAATTAGGAATGATTTAAAACGTCTTGGGTCAAAAGATGAATATTACTTATATTCAGGTCTGGCATCAATTGAACCTGAAGAAAGAATCAAAAATTATGAAAAAGCTATCGCTGCAAATCCTCAAAATATTGATGCAATTATAAACCTGGCAAATGCTCAAGATGAAATAAACGACTACGATAATGCAATATTAAATTATAATAAAGCTATCGAAATCGACTCAACATGTGCTCTTGCCTATAATAACAGAGGCTTTACGTACTATCACAAAAAAGACTATGAAAAAGCTCTTTCAGACTATGATAAAGCTATTCTGTTAAATCCAAAACTTCAACTTGCACAAGATAACAGAATAAAATTATTGTCCGAACTGGACGGCAAAAAAGAGTTTAAAAATCTTGTGCAAAACAGCGAAGAAAAAACCAATAGTTACAAATTTTATTTTAATCTTGGAATGGCAGAAGCAAGACTCGGAAAATACAATGAAGCAGAAAAAGCTTATAATAAATCCATAAAATTAAATCCATCTTATGCACCATGCTATATATTTAGAGGGATACTCGAACATAGCCGCGGGAATTTTGAAAAAGCCCATGCAGATTATACAAAAGCAATAGATATTGACAAAAATTCAATTGATGCATACTTTAATAGAGCACAACTTATTTTCTCAAAAGAAACGCAAGCCACCGAAGAACAATTAAGAGCAGCACTATTAGATTTAAAACAAGCCGTTGAATTAGATTCAAAATTTATCGATGCATATTATTCAATAGCTGTTATTCAAAAAAAACT
Organism: Candidatus Gastranaerophilales bacterium; assembly: GCA_928722015.1. Taxonomy (GTDB): domain Bacteria; phylum Cyanobacteriota; class Vampirovibrionia; order Gastranaerophilales; family Gastranaerophilaceae; genus Zag111. Next base: position 184,837 of record CAKMWI010000011.1, read on the forward strand.
CGGAGAATATCAGGAAGCTATCAGAACGCTTGATACATTACTTGAAATTGCTCCTGAAAGCGTTAATGCCAGAGCCCTGAAAAAACTCCTTATAAAAAAATATTTAAACTAATAAACTTTAAATAATGTTAGTAAAAATTTGTAACAACAAAATAATTAATATTTGTATTAAATAGACTTTTCAGATAAAATAAAACACATTGTAAGAATGAAATTATATATAATACTATAGTTTGGCTTTGGTGAATAAATGAAAATTAATTCAACAGTTGCTTTTAGTTCAAAAAATATTGAACTAACTGCAAATATTGACGTTTCGGAAAAGAAAAAAGAAAAAAAATATAAAGATCCACTGGCAAATTGGCCTATGAGAGGATTAGGGTATACAAATGACATAGGCGTTGCAATCAATGAGATTGCACCGACTGCAGCACGACTTTTTTGGGTCCCGGCATTAATGTATTTTGGTGCAGATGTATACGACAAATACAAAAATAAAGGAAATAAATACGACCCTAATGCACAGCGAGCATTTTCTCAAGCCGTATTTCAAGCATTTGCCAGCATTATTCTACCGACTGTATTTGGACACGCCGGACAAAGCGTATTCTCACAAATTGATAAATACCGTGGAGAACGGTTATCTACTAATGCCAAAGAACAAACGTACAGATTTATTAATAATCACGTTTCAGAACATGAAATATTCCAAAAAGACAGAGATATAAACAAAGTTTTACAAAATTTTGAAAATAGTTTTAATATATTTTTTAAAGACAAAAAAGAATATTATGCAGGAAGAAATATTTTCTCAAAAATTTATGACAAAACCTTAGCTAACTGCAAACATGGAGCTATTGCCAACTCAAACGAAGAACGTCTCAAAAATTTTGCAAAAAAAGAATTTGAAAATATTCTTTCTACCTGCAACAATTCAGAATTTCTAAAAAAACATATTGATAAAAAAATCCTGAAATTAAAATCATGGAAATCACTTGGCTCATTCACAGCTTTACTGTTAACAGTAAAACCAATAGACCTATTTACAGAAAATGTAATTATCAAAAAATGTGTAGAGCCTCAGGTGGAAAGATTTAATTCTAAAGATTTTAAAATAAACGATTTTATAAAAAAAACTAAGAAACAAAATTAGTCATTTACAAAATCTTCACAAAAATAAATGCTAATGCTATTATAAATTACATAATCAAAGGATATGTAAATGAAATTCATGCATATAGGAGATCTTCATATTGGCAAACGTGTTAATGAATTTCCAATGATTGAAGACCAAAAAATAATTTTAGAACAAATTCTCAATATAGCACAAGAACAAAAAGTTGACGGAATATTTATCGCCGGAGATATTTATGACAAAACAATTCCATCAATTGAAGCTATTGAAGTTTTTGAAACCTTCATTGAAAAAATAACTAAATTAAAAATTCCAACTTATATTGTTAGCGGCAACCATGATAGTGTTGAACGTTTATCAATTTTTTCCAATCTTATTAAAGATAGCAAAATATATATTTCGAAAAGTTATAATGGAAAAATCACCCCACTGGTAAACAAAAACATTGCAATCTGGCTTTTACCATTTATACGACCGGCAGACGTAAGAAGATTTCATCCTGACATAGAAATAGGCAGCTACCAAGATGCTGTAGAAAAAGTTGTTGCAAATCTGGATATAGACAAAAATAAAACCAATATTATTATTGCCCACCAATTTATAACTGCAAATGGTAAAGGACCCGAAACAAGTGATTCTGAAAATTGTTCACTCGGGACTTTAGATAATGTTGATTTTTCTGTCTTTAACAACTTTGACTACGTTGCATTAGGGCATATTCACAAACCACAATCTATGGGACGCAAAGAAGTCAGATATTGTGGTTCACCGTTGAAATACTCCTTTTCCGAAGTAAATCAAAAAAAATCCGTATCTATTATCAATATTACTCAAAAAAACAAGTTAAAAATTGAAACTTTTGAATTAAAACCACTTAAGGATATGAAAGAAATCAAAGGTAGCTTAAATGAATTGTTACAATATAATAAAGATGATTCTTATATGCACATAACCCTTACAGATGTTAATGTTATTGATGCAAAAACTAAACTGGAAACTATATTTCCAAATATTATGAAATTGGACTTTGAAGAATATAACCTCCTCTCAGATTCAGATAGAAATTTGAAAAAATTAAAAGAAAAAAATATCTTTGAACATTTTTCAGAATTTTTTGAAAAACAGACAACCAAAAAACTATCCAAAGAAGAATCAAAAATTGTATTAGACCTGTTGGAAAACACACAAGGAGCAGCTGAATGAAACCTCTCCATCTAACAATAAATGCTTTTGGACCTTATGCAGAAAAAATTGAAATTCCATTTGATTCACTTGGAGAAAATGGACTATATCTTATAACCGGAGATACCGGAGCCGGGAAAACAACTATTTTTGATGCAATCACATTTGCTCTTTATGGAGAAGCAAGCGGGGAATACAGAAAAGACAAGGCAGCGCTAAGAAGTGATTTTGCAGATAAAAAAAATAAGACATTCGTAATATTAAAATTTCTATGCAGAGGAGAAATTTTTACAATAAAACGCTCTCCAAAAACCCAAGACCACAATTCAGAAGTAGAATTGGTATATCCCGATGGACGAGTATTTACTAAAGAAAAAGAAGCCGCAGAAAAAATTCAAGAACTCACCGGTATGGATAAAAAACAATTTTCTCAAATAGTCATGATTGCTCAAGGAGAATTTCAAAAACTGCTCAATGCCAAAACAGATGAACGTGTAGAAATTTTCAGAAATATATTTTCTACCAAAAATCTCCAATATTTTCAAATTCAGCTAAATGATAAATACGTAAATACAAATTCAGAATTTTTAAAACTAAAAGACAGTATTTTACAATACATAAATCAGATTGATGCATCGGACAATGAAAATTTAGCAAACGAAATATCACGAATAAAAGAGTCAAAAAATATTTACAATCTTGCTAATCTCTCAGAAGAATTAAAAAAACAGCTAAAATCTGACGAAACAGAAAAAAAAGAATTGGACAAAAAAAAGAAAAATATAAACAAAGATTTAGAAAAACTAAATCAAGAACTTGGAAACGCCGAAATTATACAAAAAACAAATAACGAAATTTTAAATCTAAAAGAAAAAATAATTCCAAATCTTGAAATAGAATTTAAAATTACACATGAAAAATTTGAAAAATATTCAAAAGATCTACCCAAACAAGAAAAGCTAGGCCTTGATATTTCAAAACTGGAAAAAGATTTATCTAAATATTCAACATTGGAACATCTGGCTCAAGATTTAGAATTATTAGAAAAAAATAATATAAAAAATGAAACCGAAATCAATAAAAATGAAAAACAAATTAATGATAACAAATCAAGGCAAGACTCTTTAAAAATAACTATTGATAGTCTTAAAAATATTGAAATAGACTTTGAAAAACAAGAACATTTAAGAGAAAAAAAACTAGAAAAAATTGAACAATTTGATGAACTTAAAAAACAAATTTTAAATTTAAAATCAACTCAAAAAGATTACAATATAATACAAGAAAATATCCAAAATTTGACATCAGAATGGCAAAATGCTCATCAAAAATTCGAAAAAATTTATACATCTTTTATAGAACAACAGGCAGGAATTCTGGCAAGAAATCTTAAACCCGGAATAGCCTGTCCTGTATGCGGATCTGTGAAACATCCAAACCCGGCAAAAACTCAAGACGAAAATATAACCAAAGAATCAGTACAAATATCTCAGGATGCATGTGATAAAGCAAAAAAGAATCTTGATGATAAAACTAAACAATTAACAGCATTAAAAAGCACAATTTCAAATTTAGAAAAAAATATTGAAAAATTATCGTCCAAAATATTAAATACCAAATCTATTATAAATGTAGAAGAAATTTTAGAACAAGAAAACTCAAATATAAAAACAGAATTAACTAATATCGAAAAAAATATCCAAGAGTTAGAACTTAAAATTAAAAATAAAACACAATCAGAAGAGGAATTAAAAAATTTAGAAAATAACCTTTTATCTTCTGAAAATTATCAAAAAGAACTCTTGATAAATAAATCAAAATTAGATAAAGAAATCAGTGCTAAAAAAGCCACCCTAAGTACACTAAAAAACGAACTTGAATATAATGACAGAAAAACAGCCGACCATATTCTAAAAGAAAAACAGCTAATTCATAAAACATTCGAAGATGAATTTAAGCAACTTCAAGACACTATGAATCAAACAAAAACGACGCTTGAATCAAAAAAAGAAAGTTTAAAAACTCTGGAACTTCAAGTTAAACATGCCCATATAGTTAACATTGAAGATATGAAAAACAAAATAGATAATCTTAAAAATATTATCAGTGAAATTCAGAACAATACAGATAAACTCTTAACAAGATTTTCAAAAAACAATGACCTCAAAAATAATATTTTAAAAACAAATGACTCTTTACTAGAAACAGAACAAAAATTGCAAAAGTTAAAACTTCTTTCAGATACAGCGAATGGCAGACTCAACGGAACAATAAAAATCACATTTGAACAATATATCCAAACAGCATACTTTGATATGATTATAGATGAAGCAAATAAAAGGTTTGTAAAAATGACCAATTTCCAATACAGATTGGAAAGAAAAGAAGAAAAAAAAGGTAATTCAAAAGTAGGATTAGATTTAAATGTTTTTGACTATCATACAGGCAAATACCGGAGTGTAAGTACACTCTCAGGAGGAGAATCTTTTAAAGCTGCACTGTCTTTAGCTCTTGGACTATCTGACGTTGTTCAAAACTACTCAGGCGGGATAAAAATAGATGCAATGTTTATAGACGAAGGATTCGGCTCTTTGGATGAAGAATCTTTAGAACAAGCTCTTAACACATTATATGGACTTACTGAAGGTAATAGAATTGTAGGAATAATATCTCATGTTGGAGAATTAAGAAATCGTATTGATAAAAAAATTCTGATAAAACGAAGTTTGAATGGAAGTTCAGTTGAAATAAAACAATAAAACAAATAATTTTCTAAAAAATAAACACTTATAAAAACAGCAACTTCAGAAAATAAAAAACTACTTATGCACTGCTAATTGAACAGTTTGTCTGAATGTTTCAAGTTCTTTTACCGCTTTATTTACTGAATACTGCCAATTATTGATTTTATCATTAACAATTGGCTTAACAGAAGTCAACCAAACAATATTATCACCACTCAAGTCAAACCATCTGAATTCATAATGCCAATTGAAAAGACCAAGTGTCTTTTTACCCAAAGCTCCTGCTAAATTCAAAATACAATTATCACTTGTAATAACAATATCCAAATTTTCAATCGCAGCTGCTGTATGTGCAAAATCTTTAAAATTCTTTGCAAGATTTACAACTTTATTATTTTTAAAACAGTCAAATTTTGAATCTTGAACATCTTTTGTTAATGAATAAATTTCTACATTTTTTAATTTATCCAAAGGCAAAAAATTCTCAATTGAAATATCTCTGCTATGATTACCATTAACACTACCGGAAAAAGATATACCTATCTTAAATTTTTCATTATTAAAATACTTATCCTTATATATTTTAACCAATTCTTTGTCCGCTTTTATATATCCTTCGCCAACAGAAATAGTATCCCTATTAAGTTTTAAGGCAACAGGAACCGACATTGATGGAATATAATAATCATATTTTATCTTTTTCAAATCGGCCATACTCTTTGGAATAACTTCAACTCCAAAATCATTATTCTTTAATAACTCAAAGATACTATCCTGTACCACAAAAATTATATGTTTAGCAAGCTTTACAAGACGAGGCATATACCCCCACATCAAGAATGTATCTCCAAATCCCTGCTCATAATGTATAAGAAGTGTAGAACCTGAAATATCTTTTACACCATTCCATTCAGGTTTAGTCATCTTTGGAAATTGTGTAGCATTATTTTCTTTTGCAAATCTTGCTCCAAAATACTCTTGCCACCCGTCAAAATCACCATGCTTCAGACAAAAAGCAGCATAATCATATTTATCATCATTAGACATATTACCAATTTCAAGAAGTCTATCCCAGTATTTTCTTCCTGCTTCATAATCATTAGCCTTGGATGCCATAATTGTTGCATTTTTTGCAAAAAGTCGACTATACGGGTCAATTTCAGCGGCTTTTTTAAAATTATCCAGAGATTTAATTAAATCCTCATATCTATGGGTATTATCGGAATATAATTTATTATAATAACATCCCAACAGATTATATTCAGAAGATGTAATATCCGAATTTTTTAAACCAATATATTTTTCCATATACTCAACTGATTTATAATTATCATTTTTCTTATTATAAATTTCACCCAATAATTTATAAACAGCAATATTCTCGGTATCTAAACTCTCCAAAAACTCAACCAGTTCTATTTCCAAATCAAACTGTTCCAATTCATCCAAACATTTTATATAATTCTTAATAATATTAATATCAGAATGCGTATATTTAAAGATCGAAGTGTAGCATAATAAAGCGTTAGGATAATCCTTGTCTTTAAAATACTTTTCCGCAATTGCACTAAGTTTAGTCAAGAAAAAGGCTTGTGAATATGCAAGTTCTTCAGCCACCTCTTCTTTGAAACGTTTATCTGATTGAATCATCATAAGACTATTTAAATATGATTCAAAATAACTAACCGCCTCAAGAATCTTCTGTTGTCTGAGCAAAGATACCCAGACCGCACGATTCATTTTTAATAGTGTAAAATTTTTCATCTCAACCATAACTTCAAAAAGTATATCTCATGATAATATTTTTTTATTCATACAATCAATTGATTTTTGAAATTATAAATTATAATATATAAAAGACAAACAAATAAGGAGAACTTATATGAACTTGCCAAATAATATTCCACAAAAATCAAAACAAGAACTTGAAAAACTTCTAACCGGAAACAAAAATTTTATAAAAGGTACACCAACAGCAAAAAACATGTGTCTATCAACATTACAAAAACTTGCTCTTTATCAAGAACCATACGCTTGTGTACTAAGTTGTTCTGATTCCAGAGTTGTTCCGGAAATTATATTTGATTGCGGAATAGGTGAATTATTTGTAGTCAGAGTTGCCGGAATTACTGTCGGACCAAACATCCTTGAAAGCATTGAATATGCCGTAAAAAAGTTACATGTTCCATTACTAATTCTTCTCGGGCATGATGATTGTGGTGTTATGACATACGCAAACGAACACTATCCGGAAATTACTGAAAATTTCCAATCAATTTTAAAATGTGTTTATCCTGCAATCGATAAAAGCGGACAATCCTCCTGTAACAATGAAATTGCAAGAAAACATACCGTATGGGTTGAAGATTATCTACTTAACCACTCACAAATAATTAAGTCAGCAATAGATAACAACGAACTGTATATCGCAAAATGCCATTTTGACCACAATACAGGTGAAGTTTTTATGATTGATAAAGATTTAAATAAAATATAATAACGATTTGAATTTTATTTAATATATGCCATAAGTCTGTCTAAAAGCTGCGATTTTTGATGAAATCCCACAAACTCTGCAATTTTTTCTCCGTCTTTTAAAAGTACAAAAGTCGGGAATCCTTTGATGCCATATTTTTGCACCAGATTAGGACTTTCGTCTCCATCAACAATTCCAATCCAAACATCAGAATCATTTAAACCTTCAAGTTCAATTCTTTGATTTTTGCAATAGATACACCATGTAGTATAAAATTCAACAAGTTTCAAGCCGTGTGCTGCATTTTCATCAAAATTTTGTTCATTTAATTCTACTATCATATTAACCTCTATTTAAGCTCTACGTTATTTTAATCCTATACAAATAATTTCACATCAAACAAACAGTCATTTAACATGACAATTAAAAATTTTAATAAAATTTAATATTTAATTATTTTAACGCAAAAAGAATAGACATGCAGCTTTATTAATATTAAGGTTAGAATGTAGGAAGTCTTATGATTAATATACCAATAATTAGTTCAAACATATCTACAAAAAAATACCCAACCGACAAAAATCAGCAAATACACTTAAATAAAACTTCTTTAGTAAATTTTTCCGGTCTAAAAAATGAAAAAATAGGATTTACAGAAGGTTTTGGACTTCTTGGGAAGGGAATATTAAATCAAGCTAAAGGAATTATTGATTCTATAGTAAAACATCCAATAAAAACATTAGCTGTTATAGGTGGGACTTCACTTGCACTTATGCTTTTACCTGTTATAGGAATCCCGACAGCTGTAGGTGGTGGAATCCTTGCTATAGGGTTTGCAGGATTATCAGTTGGCAAAGGAATATCCCATGCTATTCAGTTCGCTAAAAATAATGAAGAAGGCACCTACCACCTTGCACGAAAAAATCTGGAACAAATTGGAGAAGACACTGTCGATTTAGCATTATCAGTTCCATTTGTACCTAAATCAATTATTCATGTCAAAAACTTTGCAAAATACGGCAAAATCTCATACAACAAACAACTTATCTCAGAATTTCTAACAGACAAAAATAATTGGACTGCACTAAAAAATGCAGATAAAGAATTATCAAGAAATATAAATTACCAAAAAGGTGTTGATATTGAACTAAAAAAACTTAATAACCTTTCAAATGCAGAAAAAACTGATTTAAAGAACAAACTCTTTGAATTTAATGTTCCTGATGATAAAATTGCAGATATTGTACTAGATAAATGGGCAAAAGCCAGAGGCATTAAGACCAAACCAACTATAAAATACCAGACATTATCTAAAAATAATGGAGGAAATGCTATAGCAAAAAATTGTTCAATAACTCTGAATGACTATAAATACAATATCCCTGATAAAACATTTAATAATTATCAGTGCTTAAAACGAAAACTTGTAAATGGAAAATATGAGTTTACATACAAAGAAATTAATACGGGAAATATAATACAGGAAACTATAGATAAACACATATTAGATGCTTACACTGGATTATATACTCAAGAAGCTGATTTAAGTATGCAAGCGAAAAGGATATTAACAACTGTTCATGAAAGAGAACATATACATCAATATGCACAAATAAATGCTCACAAAGGTTCCTCTTGGTGTAACCCAACTCCGGAAGCAGCAGATTTATACAGAAAAATGGCACAAGATATACCGCCTGTACAAGCTGGTTCTGCAAAGGCTATTGAAATAGAAAACTTTGCAAATGCAATCAACAACGGAACTCCGATTTCATACATCAAAAATGCCAGAGAAATCAATGCAAGAAATGCTGAAGCAAAAGTTCTACAAGATAAAAATTTTAAAAATCTTGATAATGTGTTTACATATACCAATAATATGAAACCTGAATCATTAGAAAAAACATTATTATTAAACAGTATAAGAGCACAATCGGCAAGTGTATAACAAATTTAACTTTTATTAATATCTCAAAGGTATTTTTGAACGAAAGACTTCTTTATCTTCATAGCCATAGTTCAAAAGCATTCTGTTAGTACTTGTATAAAAAATATTTTCATCAAACGTAGGACCAATATTTATCGAAGTAACAGAAGCTTTAGAAAATTTATACTCAAGATAAGGAACAAATAATCCATTTTTTTCAACAACACCAGTAGGTTTTGAATTAGAAGTACCGAAAGCATTAACTATAACTATCCTGTACTCATGTTCATTTTTAAACTGCGGATTTTTAAAAAATATACTAACTATACTCAAAACATCAATCAACTCAAATAAAATATCAAAAAGTTTAACCTCATTTTGTTTTTTGCATTTTAAAGCTCGCTCAAAAAGCATATTCCATTTTTTAAAAATAGCATGTATAATTTTGACCTGTTTAGTTTTATCATAAATAACACTTCCGTATATAGGTAAATAATCATTTTCTGTCATCTCTGACACAAGTTTTTTCTTATCAAATCCTATATTGTAACCTGTGTAATTTTTTCCCTTAGCGTAATTGTTCCAAAGCGTAAGATTATCACTTTCCGTTGAAAACGAAGTAGTAAAATATTCCAGTTTATTAATAAAATCATCATTACCATCAACAATATTTTTATATTTATTTGTAAAATGATTTTTTATTTTGTCAAACAAATCAGAATTCAAACCATCAAATTCACCAATCAAATGAACAATAAGTCTGTATGAATAAGCAATTTCTTCTTTATCATTAAGATAAAGAGCATTAGAAAATCTCAAAGTACCACCGGAGAGAATATTCAAAAGTTTTTCCGGCTTAGTATAATGATAAATAGTATAATTTGTATCGTTATCCAAAATTTTCTTTATTTTTGGAATTTTTCTCAATAACTCGTCATAATAAGACATCAAAGAACCTCTCCAAAGACTACACCTTGATTATAACATAATAGTATCCATTGAAGATAATTAATGTTTAATTGACTTTTCCAATCTTTTTTTAATTTGCTGAACTTCTTCTTTTGTTAAATATTTATGAAATTTTGTAAATTCTTCCATAATCTCCCAAGATGAATAATTTCCCTGTTCTACTTTTTTAATCCAATCATTAACCTCTTTTGTCATCATAATCCTTAACTCCTTTAACCTTCACATATTATATACATAAAAGCAAAATTTGTAAAATGAATTTACAAATTTTGCTTTATAATAATAAATATTTATGTCCAATTAATTATTATATAGAATTTTTAAAAAGATTATCTAATCTTTCACAAGCCTCAACTGTATTTTCTCTGCTACCAAAAGATGTTAGTCTAAAATAACCTTCTCCATTTCTACCAAAACCGGCCCCCGGAGTTCCTACAACCTGAATATTATTTAATAAGTAATCAAAAAACTCCCATGAGGTCATATTTCTCGGACATTTCAACCAAATATAAGGAGAATGCTTACCTCCAATATGCCAAATATTATGTTTAGTTAAAGTATCAGAAATCAATTTAGCATTCTCTTTATAATAATTAAGATTTTCCTGAATTTCTTTTTGACCATCAATTGTAAATACAGCCTCTGCACCTCTTTGGATAATATAAGGAACTCCGTTAAATTTAGTTGTCTGACGTCTTAACCACATCTTATTTAAAAGTCCCTCTTCCAGTGCTTTAGGAACAACAGTATAACCGCATCTGGTTCCTGTAAAGCCGGCCATTTTAGAAAGAGAACAAAATTCTATAGCACAATTTTTGGCTCCTTCTATCTCATAAATACTTCTTGGCAAATTTTCATCAGTTATAAAACACTCATAGGCAGAATCAAAAAGGATTACAGCATGGTTCACATTAGCATAATCCACCCATTTTTTTAATTGTTCTTTATTATAAACTGCACCTGTCGGATTATTAGGTGAACATATATAAATAATATCAGCCTTTATAGAATTATTAGGAAGCGGTAAAAAATCATTTTCAGCATTTGCATCAATATAAACAATTTTTCTACCGGCCATAACATTTGTATCAACATAAACCGGATAAACCGGATCCGGAACCAACACCGTATTATCCATATCAAATAAGTCTAAAATATTACCTAAATCAGACTTAGCTCCATCAGAGATAAATATCTCGTCCAAATCAAGATGAACATTATGTGATTCATAATAAGAGCAAATTTTTGTTTTTAAAAAATCATATCCCTGTTCCGGCCCATATCCATGGAAAGTTTCCTTTACACCCATTTCTTCTGAAGCATTTTTCAACGCATTAACAACAATCTTACATAATGGCAAAGTTACATCACCTATTCCAAGCTTTATAATCTTTTTATCAGGATTATTCGCTGCAAACTCGCCTACTTTTTTAGCAATAGTTGAAAATAAATAACTGTCAGCAATATTTTGATAATTTTTGTTTATATTCATCTCTTTACTCCCTGTTGTAACACATTTCAACAAAAATTATAGCATAAACCCCTGATAAATAATTAATCAGGGGTCAATAAATTAAATTAAATAATGAATAATCCAGAATTCAATTCTGCAACTTTAACTGTGGATTGAATAGTCCTGGAAACAATATATTATGCAAAAAGTTTTGAATAGTATTAGAACTTAAATCGTTATTATTTGGAACAATACCATTTTCCTGGTTAAAATTATCAAAATGTTTTTCTGAAACCGGTGCAACATTCAAACTTACTGTCATAGCTTCAAAATCTCCCCTTGGAATACGTTCAGGTTTAGTTGTATCCCAAGGATTAACAACTTCTACATAAGTATCAGTAATTTTAGTAACCGTTAATGCATGCCCGCCACCGGCTTTTGTAGAGCCATCAGGCCCATTATGAGCAACAATTACTCCTACAGTAATTGAATAATTCTTTTCTTTACCTTTATATTTGTCAAGCATCCTCTGCAAATCTGACTCTTTATTATAAATATGATTTACTTCAACAATGCCCGCAGCACTTCTTCCAAGAGAACCTTTTGAGTTTTTCATTTCTTGTCCCAAATAACCATATTCCCCTGGCTTATAAAGCTTTATATGTTTCCTTTTAGATTTCTTAGCCAGATACAAATCTGATTTCTGTCCGGTTAAAATAAAGACCGCATCATACATCATTCCACCTGACAATGTGTCAGATTCCGACATTGGACCTATCTGACCGGCAATATAACGTTCACTTTTTTTACCCAAAGCCTTGTTGGTTTTAACAATCTCTGCTCGAAAAGCTTCCATTGCCAACTCCAAAGCTATAACTTCAATATCTCCATAAGCATAAGACTTGCCTGACATAGTTTTTGCTTTTTCTATAGCAGAAGCAGTTATTGTATACTTTCCGGTTATTGCACATTTATCGCCATAACCGGTATTAATATAGTGGTTTCTGGCCGCAACCGCACCGGGAAGAGTAACCGTATATGAACCGTTAGGATTTTTATGAACATTCTTTTTTAGAATTTCTTGTCCGTCCTCAGTATTAACTATCGATTTTATAGCAGCTAATAAATAGCAATCTCCGCGTTTTCCCTGTTTAAAATCATCAATTTGTCCGTTTGCCTCTGCTATATTATCTTTATATTCCTGAATTTGTTCAGGAGAACAAGAATTTTGTCTGGGTGCAGATGTTCCTCTATGAATAGGATTTGAAACATTATCCACATCAATAACTCTAACCCCATTTTTCTCTAAACCAAGTTCATACGAAGGTTTTTCAGGTTGAAGTTTTTGAGGTTTCATATATTTACTAAGCTCAATAAGATATCTGATATATGAATCTCTTGACATAATAACAACCTTACCGTCAGAACGTTTTACAAAAATCAAATTATTTACACTATTTTTTTCTTTATTTTCATTAGGCAAATATGATAAATTTGCAGAAATATGCGAATCCAGAGCATTTATATTTTCCAAAACCATAAAATTCTCCTATATTTCCCCGTATAAATATAAACAAATTTTCATAAAAAAAATTGTTTAACAATATTAAATTTGTTAAAGAATATTTACCAAAATTAATATTTTGACAAAAAATATTTTTTTTTGAACTTAGTTCTGCTATAGTTTATAAAAAGCTATGGTCGTAGTAATAAAAAATGAAGGTAAAAAATGGTAGATATACTGCATAAATCTAAAGAAATAGAAACTGCAATTAAAACAAAAAAAATGTATGTTTCAACTCCGTTTAACAGACTTCAATCAATAGAGAATAAATTAAATAAAATTTTTGAAGAAGAACTTAATTCGGAAGGCTCAATTTTAGTAAGCTACAAACCTGCAATTATCTCAAAACTAGCAAAATTTTTATCAGGATATATAAATCGTTCAGCATCAATTGGACTTGCTGGAGAAACTGCAAGCGGAAAATCAACCATTACTCTAGATATTATAGATACAATTAAATCATTCGCAACAGAATTTGAAATTGAAAATGCTATTACCAGAGTAAATACAGATGACTATTACTATGATCGTTCAGATATGGTCAAAAAAGCCGGAAGTTTTGCTGAATTTGCAAAAAACTATGATTTAGATGTGCCTCAAGCTCTTGAATTAGAACTCATGAACAAACACATTAAAGAATTATTATCAGGTAAATCTGTTTACCTTCCAAAATATGACATGTCAGGAACTGCAAAAAGATATGATAATTATACATTGGCTAATCCTTCCAAAATTGTTATTTCGGAAGGATTATTCACACTTACTGACAAAATAAAAGATGCTTTTGATTTCAAAATATATGTTGATGTAAGAAGAGAAGTTCAAAAAGACAGATTTTATGTTCGTGCGGCAGAAAGAAATCTTGGTTCATCCGCTGACGGAATATATAAAAATGCATCAGACAAAGCTGAAATTTATATTCGTCCATGTAAAAACGAAGCAGATATAGTTCTTTCAGGAGAAGCCATACGAGCAAGATATAAAGCATTTTTGAATAAACTAATCTGTATTGTACAACAAGAAAATTTTCGCAATAAAGAAATTATATAAATATTCAATTATTGTTCATAAGTTTTTATTTTCCTGCCATATTTGTCATATTGTGTAATTCTACCTGAGGAATCTTGTTTATATGACCCTGTTTTTCGGCCGTATTTATCATAACTGGTCGTTGTACCATTTGAATTTTTTTGAAAACTACCAACCTTTTGACCATATTTGTTATACTTTGTAGTTGTATTTCCATTAGTTTTATATGAACCGGTCTTAAGTCCATAGCTGTCATAAACATCAGTTATATTTCTATTCGTATTATAAAAAGATTCTTTTTGACCGTATTTATTATATTTAGTGATAGTTGAACCTGAAGTTTTATAAGAACCTGTTTTTCGACCATATTTATCATAAATATTCACCTCTGTTCCAAAACTCAAGCCTGAAAATAGAACTATTAATAATAAACTTGTTAAAAACTTTTTCATAATTTCCCTATAAAACAAACTTTTTTAATAACAATATAATTAATAACATATAAAATTAAAAAATATATATTTAAAATAAAAATTTTGTGATATATTTAGATTATAGAGAATATCTGCGGGCATAGTTCAGTGGTAGAATGTCTCCTTCCCAAGGAGAAGATCGCGAGTTCGAGTCTCGTTGCCCGCTAATAATTAAAATCCGTAAAAGGTCTTTTTATAATAATAACTATTTTTAGTAAATCAAAATGAATTTGTGATACAATATTATTATGAAATTTACATTAAAAACAACTATTTTACTTAGTTTAATGTTTTTTAGTTTAATATTAACAAATGGGTGCACAAATAAAGAAACTCTCAATGCGCACTCTATCAATACCCCCAATCCATGGACAAATTGTAATCAAGATTTATCTTGTGCAGCTAAAATTGCAGGATTTAAATTTCCAATAAAAATTACCGATATACAAATTAGTGCAATGAAAGGAATGATTGAAATAAATTATCCCTTAGATAAATCCAGAACTGTTACTATAAGAAAAACAACAGAAGAAAATTATAACAAATTTGATATCAGCGGAGATTATAACAATTATCCGATAAGAGATTCTCTTAAACTTGACAACGGTGTAGAATTAACAGTCAGAAGAGACAACAAACTAATATATGTCGCATATCTTGGGGCAGAAGCCGGATTTTATTCGATTAACTGTCCAAAAGGATTAACAAAACAAGAAATTCAAAATATATACGATATAATTGCAAAAGCTGAATCCAATAAATTTTAAGAAAAACAAATAATATCAACTATGTTAAACAATTATTTAAAATATTTAAATATGCTGGATGAAAAACTAAATCAATTTTTCGAAAAACAAAA
Organism: Candidatus Gastranaerophilales bacterium; assembly: GCA_928722015.1. Lineage (GTDB taxonomy): Bacteria > Cyanobacteriota > Vampirovibrionia > Gastranaerophilales > Gastranaerophilaceae > Zag111. The sequence continues at coordinate 200,648 of CAKMWI010000011.1, forward strand.
GCCCTATATTTTTTGCAAAAAGGGATGTGCAAAGTGCTGCAAAAATGCCCGATATCCGTTTTCAGAGATTGAATTTCAATATTTAATAACAGGATATAAAACATTACCAGAAAACACAAAACAAAAAATCTGTTCAAATATCAAAAATATACTTGAAAAGAAAAATATAAATGAAGATTTTAACTATCAATGCCCGTTTCTCATAGATGATATATGTTCAATATACAAATACAGAGGAATAATATGTAGAACATTCGGACTACTCAATACAGCAGAACCTAAGGGAACAGAAATTCCATTTTGTACTTTGGAAGGCCTTAATTATTCAAATGTCTATGACACAAAAGAAAGAAAAATTTCTGAAAAAATGTTCGCAAAATTACATATCCAACAGGAACCTATTGTATTTAATGTAAGATATGATTTTTTAACGTCTCAAGATTTTGGTAATGGCTATGGTTTCAAATTTGGAGAAGTTCAGCCACTGATAAAATGGTTAGAAAAATCTGAAATATTTTCTAAAAAAATTTTAAGTTAATAACAATCTGCTACAACTAAATATAAACAGCTTCCTAAAATAATCTTGACAAACTTTCAATATATTGCTACAATTATAGCAATAAAGGAGTGTGTATGGTTACAAATTGTTTATCAAAACTTGCAAAACAAGATTTAATTAACCAAAACTATAATCATATTTATGCGCACGAAATGGCACATAAAACAGCTGGCGGACAATTTGCAGGAGCAATTTCTATCGAAAAAAATGCTGATGGAATACCTGTTTCCGGTCATGTACCGATACAAATGCCAACTTTAAATAAAAACAATCCTCAAAAAACAATTGACCATGCAAATACAGTCATTAGAGCCGCACTTGCACCTTCAGACCCTTCAAGTCAGGATTATAAGGTCGCAAATCAAGCAACACAAATCAAAATGCAAGCTCAAGCAATAAAAAATAAAAATCAGGGGAATAAATTAGACATAAGAGCTTAGCCTATAAAAGTACACTCCCTATCATTTATTACGAAATATTGAAATACGTGAAAAGATAAATTTTTAGTATATAATATAAAGTAAAATGTAGGAGGTACAATGGAAAATATAATATCAAGTTACGATAGTAACTCAAGATCAAATATAAACCCTACCCGTATCAAGGTTATAGGTGTTGGTGGCGGTGGCGGTAATGCCGTAAACAGAATGATTAAGGCAAAACTTGCAGGTGTTGAATTCTGGATTATGAATACAGATTTACAAGTTTTGACATACAGTAATGTGCCTAATAAACTTCAACTTGGAGTAGGAACAACTAAAGGTCTGGGTTCCGGTGGAGATCCTTCTACCGGTGAAAGAGCAGCGGTTGAAGTTAAAGATGAAATTACTAAAGCTCTTGACGGGGCAGATATGGTTTTCATCACCGCAGGTATGGGTGGAGGCACAGGCACAGGTGCTGCTCCAATCGTTGCACAAATTGCAAAAGACCTTGGTATTTTAACTATTGCTTTTGTTACAAAACCTTTCTATTGGGAAGGCAAAAAAAGAATGTCCCAAGCTGAAGCAGGAATAGAAAAACTAAAAAAATATGTTGATGCAATTCTTGTTGTACCTAATGATAAATTACTACAAGTTGTTGAAAGACAAATAGGACTTCGCGAAGCTTTCTGTGTAACAGATGAGGTCTTATATAGAGGTATACAGGGACTTTCTGATATTATTACTATCCCTGGCATGATTAATATCGATTTTGCTGATGTAAGAAAAGTTGTAAAAGATTCCGGAACAGCCCTAATGGGTATAGGAAGAGCCCAAGGAGAAGGCAGAGCAATCAAAGCCGCTGAGATGGCTATTAATTCACAACTACTTGAATCTTCGATTGATGGAGCTTCAGGTATCATTGTTAATATTACAGGCAGCTCAAATATGACACTTTATGAAATAAATGATGCAACTTCTGTAATAAATAATGTAGTAAAAGATGATGCTGATGTAATCATTGGTACTGCTATAAATGAAGCCTTCCAGAATGAAATTCAAATCACTGTTATTGCAACAGGTTTTAGTGAAAAAGCTAAAGATACAACACCACAATTATCCGCAGCTGAATATTTTCAAGGAAAATCAACAAACAATACAGCTCAACCGTTGACAACAAATAATAATTCATCTTCAGGTTTTGGATTTCCTCAAATGCAACCGCTGCATTTAGATGTACCTGATTTTTTAAAGAAAAATTAGTAAAACTTTCTAAATAAAACTATTAAGCCACAGAAAAATAAAAATTTTCTGTGGCTTTTGGTTTTAAACAGCTTCAATCAAACAATATATTCACTTAATGCGAACAATGTCCACATCCGTGAGACCCACAAGCATGATGTTCATGTCCATGAGCATGTTCATGGTGAGAACATTTTACATCAGGATTATAATTTAAATCATTAGACAAAAAAGCAGTTACAGCTTCATCCACATTTCCGCAAACACCGCCATAAAGCTTTATGTTATTATCTTCCAATGCATTTTTAGCTCCTGCTCCAATTCCTCCACATATCACTACATCAACATTATTATCAACCAGAAATTGAGCTATAGCACCATGTCCAGCTCCATTAGTCGATACAACTTGAGATGATTTAATACTACCATCTTCTATTTCATACATTTTAAATTGTTCGGTATGTCCAAAATGCTGAAAAATTTCATCATTATCAAATGTAACTGCGATTTTCATATTTTCTCCTTATTTAGATTTAGCCAGTACCCTATTTTTATATTCGACCAAACATTTTGCTAACTGATCAGGACAGCTGGTAGGCTTCGGTCCACAGGTAATACCCTGACATCTTTCGATAACATCATCGATATCCATTCCTTTAATAAGATTTTTGATGCCTTTAAGATTACCATTACAGCCACCAAAGAACTCTGCATCCACAATTTTTCCATCCTGAATAGTAACCTGCATCATCTGACAGCAAGTACCACTGGTCTGAAACTGTATAACTTGAGGTTCTTCCACCATTAATTTATCCTTTCTCAAATATTACAATCCTCTACTCTGATAATAATGTAGCATATATATAACCATTAGACTTTTATATTAACTATTTTTTAATATTTTATTAAAAATAAACTTTCGCATCACTCAATAAAATCACATAATTAATGATACAGATTCTTAATATTTTTAATTTCATGTATCAAAAAATATTTTTTATATGTGTTAAAACTTCCATGTACTATGGGGAAAAACTATGAAGATATTCAACATCCAGATATTTAATCCAGAATTCAAAGGACAAAGACAAGATAGAAAAACTATCTCACAACTTAAACAAGAAAATAAATATGATTTGAATGTTCCAAATCAAAGAAGAATATCTAATGCCATAGACAATTTATCAAAAATTCCAGGAGAAAAAAATATAGATTTTCTTCTGGACGTTGCTGATAATCTTAAATACGGAACCAATATAGATTTAGGTAAAAAACCTTATAATGATTGGAATTCAAAACTAAAAAATGCTGCCAAAAATTCTTATGATATTTCAGATGAAACAACAAAAGAAAAACTGAAACTAAAAATTGAACAAAGTTTAAATGTTCAAAAGCCATTGACAAATAAAGAAAAAGAATTGTTGCAGGCAAGAACAGAACTATTATCAAAAATTGACTTTGAAGCTCTTAACAGCATTCCACAAAGTAATATTAAAAATATCAAAAGAAATTTGGATTACTTTATAATTTCATCTGAAGTTTCTATTGCCCAAAAATTATATATTTTAAAACGCCTCAATTATTTTATGAGTCCGGAATATAAAATTAATCCACAATTACAAAATAAAAAATCTCAAGCTTTGGCAGAAATGGTTAATGATATAGTTGTTAACACTCCGGAATCAAAAGTTCCTAATATCAAGGCTATAGATCAAAAACAACATGGTATATGTGCTGCAATTTCAATTTGCAGAAAACTTTTAGCCTATGAAGACAAACCTAACTATATCGATATGATTATCTCTGAACTTGATGATAAAGATTATATAGAAGTTTACGACATAACTAAACTGGGTTCACATACTAAAATACCTATACAAAAATGTGATATTGATTTTAATTACGCATTGGCACAAGGATATAGAATTGTAGATACTTCTGCAATGTATTGGATGAATGTTGCGGATACCGCAGGTGCAACAAATGAAGTAATAGGACTTTATAGTCCGTTTGATAGACAAAATTTTGACACATTTAATGACATGCACATAAATGCCGATTTAGCACCGGAATTAGTCGATCAACAGGACTATTACAGAGCACTTCTTGTTGCTAAAAATAATTTAACTGCATATAAAAAGTTAATGCTTGAACAAAAATATTTGACAACTCAAAGAAGAACACAAGCAAACAATAACCTTGAAACACTACAAAAATATAATGCTTCACTAAAGACAATTTTGCATAAAATTACTCCAAATTCTTCAAATGAAGAAATTAGAGCTCTCAGTAACGACCTCCTGAGTTTGTATACCAAAAATGCACAAAAAGCAGAAACCATTAAAGATTACAAAAAAGATTTCTTATATCTGCCAAATGAAAGCAAAAACGCAAAACTTGAAAAAATTAAAGCATTTTTAAATATCGCAATCCAAAACGATAAAAATCCTAAATTAATTGAAGAAAATGCTTCAGAAATATTAGAATTAACTGAATTAATACATCAAAACGGCATAGGAAAAACCAAATCAATTTCAAATCTTAATAAAGCGCGAAAATTATACGCCGCAGCCGCAGCATATCGAACTCAGACTGTTTTCCAACTTGATATTCCTGAAAAACTTCAAGAACTAGAAGCAAGTTTTGATATGTCAGATGATGAAACATTAATAATTGAAAACCTGGATACTCTTATTAAAAAATTGCAAAAAAATAAAATAAATCCTGAACTTCGTCAACAACTTGCTATAAATTTCGAATCCGAAAATACAAATGAAGCACTATTAACCTCTTTAAACGAAAATAAAGAAACAGTAAAATATATTCTCACTGATATTATGGATAATTTATACCAATGTTGTTTGTCAGTAAATCGAAAAACAGCTTTGACAAATGAATTAAAAAGTTTGACAACAGAATTGGAAACAGACAACAATCCAATATCTATAATAAAACTTGCAGATAAACTTCATGTTAAAGAAAACAAAAAATCAATATTAGAAAAATTAAACTATTATATATCAATTTTAGATTCTGAAAATTGTACAGAAGAACAATATCTATCTATATATAAACAAATGGGACATACATCACAACTTAAAGATTTCAAAGAAACTTTTGAAAGATTAGGAATCTTCCTGTTTGAAGAACCTAATGAAAATATAATTCGCGGCTTTAATGCTCTCAACGGAGGCAATCCGGATGTGCCTATAGATGAAACTTTGAAATATTATAATCAAATTGCCCAAAATTTCAATAATATTTCCGGACTTATTAACGGCTACCAGAAAGCTCTTAGAATAACCGATTCAAATAATAATATATTAAATACCACAATTCCAAAGGAAATTATTTTGAAAAAACTGGAAAATATGGGCGAAATAATTTCTAACAATGATTTACAAATATTAAATAATAAATTTACAAAAATTGCAAAAGCTAAAAGTCAAAAAGACAACGGTTCATTCAAGGATAAAGATTTACCTGCTGAATTAACAGCATTAACTCCACAAGAAAAAGATATTTTGAAAAAAATTGAACAAAATATTAATGCGTGGTACTCAATTGTCAGCAGAAAACTAAATTATGAATATAAAGATTTAAAAAGTGAACTCAATGAACATCATAGACAAATTGGAGTAAAAACCGGCAGACAATATGTACACGCAGATGGTAGTTCCGGATTAAATTCAAGACAAGAAGTAAAAATTATCGAACACATGACTGACCGTCCGTATTATATTGAATATGACGGAAAACTAGCCGTAAAAAATATTAAAAAATCTCCATATTCAGGAATTTCAAGCACTTCTGTCATGGATAATGATTTTGCTCCGCATGCTCAATATGTTGTAGATGTAAAACCCGTAAAAATTAAAGTAAATGCTAAAGAGGAAATAAAAGACCTTATTGTCCACGATAATACTTGGGGCGCTGTCGAACACGACAACACCTGGATTGATGAAAACGGCCTGCTAAGAACCGACTATGAAGCAGGATACGGAGGACAACAAGGATATATAACCGATGAAAACTACAGAAACGGAAAAATAGCAGAAAATATTTTTGAACAAACAGGAATATTCAAATCCGGAAAGAACATCAACTCAAAATTATACAAAAAACTTGATAAATACAATGGAGAAGAAGGTTACAAATTCCCTCTATTTACAAATTTTATCGCTCCGGGCAGATATCCTAATTCTATGACTTATATTCAAATGATTCGAGAAAATACTTTACTTTCTCCGGCAATTTATCTGGATGATTTAGAAAAATACGCAAATAAAATGAGCAAAAAACAAATTGAAGCAGCTATTCAAAGGGCAGAAACCGCAGGCTCTCAAACCAGACAAATTTATCAAAAATATATAAAAAGAATAAATGGAGACAAAATTTTAAATAATGGAATTTCAACGCAAGCAGATTATGATAAATTACCTGAAAATGACGAGTTGAAAATTGCATTAGAAAAATTAGCAATTATAAAATCATACTCAAGTATTCCGGATTTAAAACTTTTCTATAAAGCAAATTCAATAAAAGATTTACAACTGATGAAACAAACCGTAGAACAAGAAGCCAGAAGGAATTTTGACTACGCATTTGCCAAAAATATAGATATTATAAAATATGGAACAGAAAGTGTTAGATATGAAATATACAAAATCTTAGATGATTTTGCAAATAAAAATCATATCAAACTGACACAGACTGATAAATTACGAATTGTTAATTCCATGAAACAAATCAGTCCTAAAGATTTTGATGGAAACTTAGAACATACTATTAATACAATGATATCAAATCTCATTGTTTCAATGAATAAAAAAACACCATCTTTTGAAAATAAAAAAGAAAAAATTGAAGCTTTAGCTAACACCGTAGAAACTATTCTACAAACAAAAATGGGATTCACGTTAGCTGATTTGAACAGTTCTTCATTCTCAACAGGAAGACTTGAAAGCATTGCTCAATGGATTGACAAAACTTTCAATCCTGCAACGGATGAAGAATTTGTTCAAATTTTTAATAAACTACGCAATATGTCAAAAGATGAATTCGATAAACAATTTAATTCTAAAATATCAGATACTGACTTGGGAATTAAAAATATAACAGGTTATGAACTTTTGAAACAACTCCGATCTGAAAATGAAAAAACAACAAAATCTTTTATAAATATGATATATTCTCAGGAAAGTTCAAAAGATATAGAACTTAGTAAAACAACACCATCTTATAATTACAATAAGTTTGAACGTGTTTACCATGGCGGTAAATATGTAAAAAATAAACGAAGTTTTGATGACATTTATCTTGATTATTATTACTCACTATTAACACTAGGACTTGGCAAGTACTATGAAAGATATAGTCAACAAATATTTGATAACTACAATTTATACTTTGCATATCCAAAAGTAAATCCTGAATCAGAAGAACAGTTACAAGAGTCAATAGAAAATTTATATAAAAATATCAATGACGATATGGAAGCCATTGCTGCCTTTAAAGCTCAAATAAAATCATTTGATATTATAAAAAATCTCCAAAAAATTACCCAAAAACTTGATGAACAAAAACCCCTTACAAAAAAGCAACATTCAATAATTACAAAGGAATTAAGAGAATTTTGTCAGATAAATGATGGAGACGAAACCATTACCAATATTCTGAATAAAATAAATTATACCATTGAAAATGGTAAAACCGCAGGAGATTTCAAAAATTTAGTAGAAATGATGTGGAAAGAACTTAGTCCTTATCAAAAAACGACTCACGGGCTGACAATGGAAGAAGCTATTAAAGCAAGCCGTGAATCAATACAAATGACTAAAAATGATTTTGTTAAAAATATAATTGAACCAAAATATCAACAAAAAGCTCTTAAAATTTTAAACAAATGGATAGCTGCAAAATCAAAAACAATAGAATATTCTCAAAAATCAGATAAAAGCATAAAACAAAGCGAAGAAGCAGAACAAATCTATTTAGAATTTTTGAAACTTTTTGAAAAACATAGAATATTCCAATCTCCAGAAAAAGTATTAAACGAATTTTTGTTAATGTCAGCAAAAGACGCACGACCTCAAAATCTACACGACAGCGGAGATAAAGCTGTAAAAGCTATGAAAGATTTTGAATCTCTAAAAACGTCATACAAAAATTCACTCACAGGCTTATTATTTAATGCTAATTTATTAGAGATTCAATACATACTAATGGATTGCGCTAAAAACGGAAGTCTGAATATTGTAAGAGATTCCTTAAAAAATTCTAAACTACAATTAAAAAACGGAACAGAAGTTCCAATGGATTCAGATATTGCACTGAACTTTATGCTTGCACCAATGCTTGCTGATGTTGACCTTGATACTGCAATAATGTTTGTTGAACAATTAGGTTTAACAGAAAAAGTAGTAGAAATGGCAACAAAAGATTCTTCATTTAAATCAGCATATAAAAGTATAAAAAGAATTCACAGTATATTAGACAGTATCTCTAAACAATCAAAAATAATTGGACAAGAATTAAAAAATCTCGAAAATATTGATAATGATCCTAATTATAAGGAACGAATACTTGCATCTAAAGAAAATATTATTAAAAAAACAAGAAACACAAATTATAGATTAACATCAGAAATATATCAAAAAGCAATTGAGAATGCGATAACACAAATTGAGAACAATCCTGACAGATCAAAATTTGCAATACTTTCAACTAACATGGATGCAGCCCTTTCTGCAAGCAAATATGTTGCCCAACAAAATATCGCAAAATATAATGATAACTTAATGAAAATACAAGTGATACACGATCTTGTAACACGAATTAAACTTCCTGAAAATTCTCCGGCAGAAGCAATGAGAGAAAAATATATTGAAGAATTTAAAAAAATAGAAGAATATAAAAGTACTTTTAAAACAAAATATAAAGAAATAAATGTTACAACAGCGTAAATGTAAAATCATTATACCAAATCTTTATGATGAAATTTCTTTATACCCTTAGAATAATCATCTACTATATGCCCGTTACCAATAAGTTTATACTTATAAATAGTTAACCCTTCAAGCCCAACAGGACCACGTGCATGAGTTTTATTCGTAGAAATACCGACTTCTGCTCCAAACCCATACCGGAAGCCATCTGCAAAACGTGTAGATGTATTAAAATACACCCCGGCAGAATCCACATTGTTCATAAACATTTCAGCATTTTCAACATTTGAAGTGATTATACTATCAGTATGACCGGATCCATAAGTATTTATATGTTCAACTGCCTCTTCCAAAGACTCAACAAACTTATAAGATAAAATCTTATCACCATATTCAATATCCCAGGATTCAGGATTTGAAACAAGCCGAATTTCCGATAATTGTAAAGATGCTAAAAGCTCATCCTTCTTAATAAAATTTTTATGAATAAGCAAAGTTTCTACAGCATTACATGCGCTTGGATATTGAGTTTTTGAATCAATAACAACTTTAGATGCCATATTTATATCAGCAGATTCGTCTACAAAAATATGACATATACCACTTGCATGTCCTAACACCGGAATTTTTGTATTATCTTTAATATACTTTACAAGATTGTTACCGCCGCGAGGAATTATTAAATTTATATATTTATCACATTTAAGCATTTTAGCAACATCTTCTCGAGAAAAAAGTTGCTGCACAACATTTTTAGGAAATTCCAAAACAGAATCCAAAGCTGAATTTATAACTTCTAAAATCTTTTTATTAGTATTTTTAGACTCTTTTCCACCCTTCAAAATAACTGCATTGGAAGATTTTATTGCCAGAGACGAAATTTGAGAAATTACATCAGGGCGAGCTTCAAAAATTATTCCTAAAACCCCTATCGGGCAGGAAACTTTATACAAAGTTAATCCTTCGTCAAGTTCACGAACCAAAAGATTCTTTCCTACAGGATCATCTAAACAAGCTATATCCCTAACGCCTTGAATCATATCACGCATTTTATTTTCATCAAGTTTTAATCGATTGAAAGTAGACTTAGAAATTTCCCCATTTTTGAGCAAAATTTCAGCTTCTTTTAAATCTTTTTCATTTGCTGCAAAAATTTCATCTCTAGCGTCTACAAAAGCATCCGCAATTCTATTAAGAGCAAGATTTTTTACTTCCGTTTTCAATTCCGCAATCTTTAAAGAAGCCTGTTTTGCAGCTTTTACAATTTCAATAAAATCTTGTTCCATAAATTAGTCTCCACATCAAAGAATAGTTATATTATCACGCGTAATAATAGCATCGTAATTTTTAAAACCTAATATATCAACAATATTATCAGAATGGCATCCGATAACTTTTTTACAAGCCTCGGAATCATAATTAACAATACCTCTGGCAAATTCATGCTTATTTTCATCTAAAATCGATATCACATCACCTTTTTTAAATGTGTTTTTAACCGATACCACGCCTATTGGAAGTAAACTTTTTCCCTCTGAAATTAGTGCAGCTTTTGCACCATCATTAACTACTATTTTTCCTATAATATTAGTTGCATAACCTATCCAACGTTTTTTATCGGATAAACTTTCATTTTGAGGCAAAAACATAGTTCCTAAATCCTCTCCTGCAAAAATTCTTTTAATAACAAACGGTTCTTTACCATTTGCAATAAGAACTTTACCTCCGAATCTTGTTACAAGTCTTGCAGCTTTCAATTTAGTTTCCATACCGCCTCGACCGCCTTCGGAAACCCCGGAAGCCAATGCCATAATATCATCATTAACTTCATCTACAGATTTAATTAATTTTGCTTGTTTATTAACTTTAGGATTATCATCATACAAGCCATCAATATCAGACAGGATAATCAACAAATCTGCATCTAACTCACTTGCAACAAGAGCAGAAAGTTTATCATTGTCTGAAAAACAAACCTGGAGATCTTCTTTTACATAACGAAGTGCAACATTCAAAGTTGAAACAGTATCATTTTGATTTATAACAGGGATAACTCCCAGTTCAAGAAGTTTATTCAATGTTGTTCTTAAACTCAAATATCTTTCACGTACCGAAAAATCATCTTCAGTTAAAAGAATTTGCGCAGCTGTCAATCCATAGGCATCAAAACCATTTTCATAAATAGACATAAGTTTGCCTTGTCCAATAGCAGCACATGCTTGCTTTATAGCTGTACCTTGCGTATTTTCAAGCCCCAATCTTTTTTTACCAAAACTTACGGCACCGGAAGTAATAATAATAACTTCCTTTCCAGATTTTACAAGCGTTGCTACGCTTTCAATAAATGAATAAACTCGGGGCAATGAAACATATCCATCATCATGTCTTAAAACATTTGTCCCCAGTTTTATAACAATACGTTTTCCTTTAATAAATTCACTTCTATCCATATATCAAGTGTAGCACAATGACCAAAAATATGTAAGAGGGAAAATATTCTTTTTTGAATCATTTACGCTAATATGATAAAATATATAAATATCAAAAGGGAGAAATTTTATGAAAATTGGTATAATTGGTTTGGGATTAATAGGCGGTTCGATTTTTAAAGATTTAAAAAAACTTGAATATGAAGTAATTGCGGTATCCAATTCTCAAAAGGGAGAAAATATCTACAAAAATTATGAAGTTCTAAAAACTTGTAATCTTATATTTGTTTGCTCTGCAATGAATAAAACTCTTGATATTCTGGATAAACTTGAAGAAATTGTCCCGGATGATACAGTTGTAACTGACATTTGTTCTCTAAAACAATTTGTGTGCCAAAAGAAAAGGTCATACAAATTCGTTCCATCACATCCAATGGCAGGAACAGAAAAACAAGGCTTTGAAAATTCACTCGAAGGACTATTCAAGGGTGCAAAATGGATTATTACACCCATTTTTGGTCAAGACGAATCCTTAGTCGAAATAATAAATCAACTTGGCGCAAAACCGGTAATAACAACTCCAGAAAAACATGATGAAGCAGTTGCTCTTATATCACACATGCCAATGGTAATTTCACAAGCATTATTCAAAACCGCAAGTGAAAATGAATTAGCGCTAGAAATTGCAGCATCGGGCTTTAGAGATATGACAAGACTTGCTATGTCAAACACCGAAATGGCAAATGACATGGTGTTAATGAATGCTGATAATATTCAAATGAGTATTTTAAAACTATATAAATCGATTGGCGATTTAACTAATTCTAATTATCTTGAACAGATAAATGAAATTAAATCAAATCGCCAATCGATGTTTTTATAAAATTTGGAATTATATTGATGGTTTAAAGAATAATTTACTAGACAGTAATGCCCATTTTTTCAAGTACCTCAGCTTCTTCTTTTGCCATTTGAGCGGCTTCAGCTTCAGCTTTAGCAAATATTTCATTTGTTGTTGGAACTTTTGCTTTTGGAGCAGTTGGAGTTGGTTGAGCATTATATTCAGCCCATGCCTGCTCAACTTGAGCAGCTTTCTCTTTAGGAGTAATTACAGGTGCCGGTGCTGGAGCCGGTGCAGGTTTTACTGCAGGTTTTGGAGCCGGAGCTTTACCTTGTAATACTTCTAATTGAGCTGTTAATTTTGCTTTTTCTGCCTCTGCAGGTTTAGCCCATCTTTTCATACCAGGAGCAGAATTTTTCGCAATAATTTCATCCTGTTTTGCAATTTGAGCTTGTAAATCTGCAATTTGTTGAGCTTTTGACACTTCAACCTTTGGAGCCGGTGCAGGTTTTGGAGTTTGAGGTTTTGTTTGTTCTAAAACAATACGTCCATTAGAAGCTTTTTTACGCTTAATACCTTTAGCCTCCATTATATCTGCAAGTGTATTAGTTGCGGCTTTATTATTTTTTTCAATCAATACAAGTTCTTCAGCGGTTGCAGGTGTACCAAGAGATTTTTGGAAGTTATCCAAATCCTTTGTTGTAAATGCTTCAGCTTCTTCACGTAATTTTGTAGCTTCAATAATTTGTTTTTTATTACGTCTTACTTTATGAATAGCGTCTTTACCACCATTATTTTTCATTTTAACTTTTTTATTTGGCATATCAACATGCTCTGCAACAACTTGCTTTCTTGGTTTTACTTTTACCTTTTTAGTTTTTGTAACTTGAGCTGCTGTTTCTTCTGCTGCTGAAGTAGCAACAGTTGTTTTGTTTCCTGCAACTTTAGAACTGCCTTTAAATAAATCTTTCAATTTTTGTAATAGATTTTTACCCATACTGGTTTTCTTTAAAAATACATAAGCACCTGCGGCAACAACAACCGCACCTATTGCTTTTAATATATTTGCCTTCCTTTTAGCAGCTTTTTCTTCTGCCTGCGGGTCAATCAACCCCGGTTGAAAATCTTCAGAACCACGATATTCGCTTCTTTTTCCGGAGAAAGTAGTTGATTGAGGATAATAACCATAATTACCAATCCTATTCACTTCTACCATAAATATAATTCCTTTCTGCCATTTTCTTTTAACCTACAAAATTATAAAGGTATAAAAAAATAAAAAATTGACATGTTTTTTAATATATGCTTAATATTCCGTAATATAAGTTAATTACAATATCTACTCTACACTAGAAATAGCAACACATTTTTCTAAATGTAATGTATCAATTAATGTATTTAGCTTCGCAAACACCTCTTTAAACTGAGCTATAGATAAACTTTGTTTACCATCACTCAGAGCTTGAGACGGATTATGGTGTACTTCGACCATTACACCATCAGCACCTACCACCAAACCGGCCTTTGCCATAGGTTCAATTAAATATCTTTGTCCCGTACCATGACTAGGATCAATGATAATAGGCAAGTGTGAATATTTTTTTATTACAGGAATCGCTGAAATATCAAGCAGATTTCTTGTAAAAGCATTATCAAAACTTTTCAAACCGCGTTCACATAATATCACATTTTCATTACCATTATACATAATATGTTCCGCAGCCAACAAAAATTCTCTAATAGTACTGGCAGGTCCGCGCTTCAAAATGACAGGTTTATTACATTTGCCCACAGATTTCAATAACTTAAAATTCTGCATATTTCTGGCACCAATCTGAATTACATCGGCATAATCACAAACCATATCTAAATCCGCAGAATCCATTAATTCCGTAACAACAAGCAAACCTGTCTCTTCCTTTGCCATCGCAAGGTATTTAAGAGCTTTTTCTCCAAGCCCATCGAAATCATAAGGTGAAGTTCTGGGTTTGAAAGCACCGCCTCTCAGGAATTGGCAACCCATCTCTTTAGCGGCAACGGCGACCTGTAAAAGTCCTTCATAATTATCTTCCACAGAACAAGGACCGACAATCGAAACAGGACGATTCGCACCACCAATTTTAACACCATTAGAAAATTCTATTACAGTATCATCTGATTGTCTGTCTCTTGATGCTAACCTAAAGGGTTCGCGTATAAATTTAATCTTTTTTACTCCGTCCATAGCATCAATTCTGCCAGGAGACAGAGTTGTTTTATCTCCAAGAGCATCAATAACGGTGTGAACATCACCCTCATGCACAATAATTTTAAAACCATGCTCTTTTAACAATTCCGTAACAGCTTGAATATTCGAAGCAGTTGCGTCCCTTTCCATTATGATAATCATAGTGTATGTATACCTCGTTTAAAATTATTACTAAGATTATAGTAAAGAATTTAAAATTAATCAATTTTTTAGGATAAAATATTTTGATATCTTTACACTTGGATAAAAATATACACCACAATCTCAATACATATCATAATAAAAAAGGCCTTATCAATTTACCTTATACATAATATTATGATATATAGTATATATTATGGAGAATATATAGAATGAATCATTGGACTCAATTAAGTATTGATTTTGCCAATCAAAAAAATTATCTTGATGAATTATTCAAAATCTATCCAACTATACCTGAAGGTATAAGATGTATTGATGAAAAAAAATGGGAAAAAATAGAACAATATTTTATACAAAAAGACAATGCCAATCTTATTACTGCACTATTGAAACTTGATTTATTTCCAATAAAAGATTCGTATGTAGCATATTTAAAAAGAGATAAATCCTCTATAATACGCAATCCTGAAACAATAAACAGACTTGCAGGAAGACTTTATGACATGGGGCTTGAAAAAATCCGAGAACGATGCTGTGAGCCCAAAGAAACAAATCGTCAAATTGGGTCTCTGTTTAAACGATGGTAAAAAAAAGGTTCTATCGGTGTACCTATTTTAAAACGTGAAGACTTTGATAAATATAACGGTAATGCAATTTTAGATGCCAGTGATAAAGAGATGATGGATTGGGCCTTCAAAAATATTAATTATCATAGAAATAAAGGATTAGACTTCATTGCAAAATTTAATGGGAAATACATAATAGGAGAAGCAAAATTTTTGACAGATTTCGGAGGTCATCAAAATGCCCAATTTAATGACGCAATGGATACTGTTACAATAAGTGATGTTAATGCCATTACAGTTGCCATTTTAGACGGAGTCCTATATATACCAGGAAAAAACAAATTATATAAAGCAATTACAACAACGTATCAAGATTATAATATCGTAAGTGCTTTAGTTTTAAATGAATTTCTATATTCTATATAGAAGGAGTTTTAATGTTTCTAAGTTATCCAAATAAAAAAAGTGAACAAGAAATTCTATATTTCGAAAAAAGTAATATCAAATACCCCACCTGGAATAACCAGTTAAACAAATTATTTCATGGTGAAAATCTATATATTTTAAAACTCCTTTTATACCAATATAATTTAAAAAATAAAATTGACCTGATTTATATTGACCCTCCATTTGCAACAAACAATATTTTCAAAATAGAACAAGAAAGAGCAAATACCATAAGTATGTCTGCTAATGGAGATATAGCATATTCTGACAAATTATCAGGTTACGATTTTATAGAATTTTTAAGAGAAAGATTAATCATCGCAAGAGAACTACTATCAGAACAAGGTTCTATTTACCTCCATATAGACTATAAAATAGGACACTATATAAAAATTATCATGGATGAAATTTTGGGGAAAGAAAATTTTAAAAATGATATAACAAGAATAAAATGCAACCCTAAAAATTTTAACCGCAAAGCCTATGGAAATATAAAAGATTTAATCCTTTTTTATTCAAAATCAAAGAAACTTATTTGGAATACTCCATATACAAAATATACAGAAGAAGATATCGCGAAATTATACAAAAAAAGAGATAAAAACGGAAGAGCCTATACAACAGTTCCATTACATGCTCCTGGAGAAACTAAAAATGGTCTAACTAACCAACCATTTAAAGGAATCTTGCCTCCTAAAGGAAGACATTGGAGATGTTCACCAAAAGAACTTGAGGAGTTAGATACAAAAGGTCTTATTGAATGGTCTGAAAATAATAATCCGAGAAAAATTATTTATGCTGATGAACAATTAGGAAAAAAATCACAAGACGTATGGGAGTATAAAGATCCTCAATATCCGGTATACCCAACAGAAAAAAATTTTGAAATGTTAAAACAAATAATCAAAGCCTCATCAAACGAAAATAGTATTGTCATGGATTTTTTCTGTGGTTCTGGAACAACATTACTTGCAGCACAGGAACTTTCACGACAATGGATAGGTATAGATCAATCAGCTCACGCAATAAAAATATCCCAATCTAAATTGAAAAAATTTGCAAATCAATATGAAGTTATACAATTAAATTCACCACAATAAAATTTTTCCAATTTAAGTATTAATAAGTTTCAATCTTTTTGGATTAAATGCTCCAATTCCGCAATAACGTGAACCTGCGCCCAAATTTTGTTCTATTTTTAAAAGTCTGTTATACTTTGCCACTCTTTCACTCCTTGATAAAGAACCGGTTTTTATTAATCCTGAATTTACAGCTACCGCTAAATCCGCAATAAACGTATCTTCAGTTTCTCCTGATCTATGCGAAATAATAGTAGTATAACCATAATTTTTAGCATAATTTATAGCATCCAATGTTTCGGAGACCGTTCCAATCTGATTCAACTTTATTAAAACAGAATTTGCAATAGATTGTTTCACACCTATTTTTATTCTTTCAATATTCGTAACAAATAAATCATCTCCTACAAGCTGGCATTTATCACCAATACGACGGGTTAATAATTCCCAGCCTTCAAAATCATCCTGAGCCATCCCATCCTCTATAGATATTACAGGATAATCCTTAACCAAACGCTCCAATATCTCTACAAATTCAACATTTGTATATCCGTAATCCCTTATAAAATATTTACCGTTATTATAAAATTCGCTTGACGCAATATCTAAACATATTTTAACAACATCTGTTGTATAACCTGATTTGATAATTGCATCAATAATTATTTCAATGGCATCAGTATTTGTTAAAAGTTCAGGAGCAAATCCTCCTTCATCCCCAACACCTGTTGAGAGATTACGCCCCTTCAAAATCTCTTTTAAAGAATAAAAAACCTCTGCTCCTATCTGAAGAGCATGTGAAAAACTATCTGCCCCGACAGGTGCAATCATAAACTCCTGAAATTCAAGACCATTATTAGCATGAACACCACCATTTAAAATATTCATCATAGGAACAGGAAGAGTTCTTCCAAATAAACCACCCAAATATTCATAAAGAGGAAGTTTATAATAATTTGAAGCGGCCCTTGCACATGCCATAGAAACACCTAACATAGCATTTGCGCCAAGTGTACTTTTATTTTCCGTACCATCTAATTCAATAATAATTTTATCTAACAAATACTGATTAACAGAATTTTTGTTTAATAACACCGGAGCAATAATTTTATTAACATTATAAATCGCTTTTTGAACACTTTTTCCCCCGAAACCGTCCTCATTATCGCGAAGCTCAACAGCTTCAAATTTACCCTTAGAGGCTCCTGATGGAACGGATGCTACCCCTTTATCCCCAGAAAATAATATAACTTCAACCTCCAATGTAGGAGTTCCTCTGGAATCCAAAATCTGACGAGCCTGAATAGTTTTTATTGATGATGTCATATCTTTTACTCCTATTTTAAAATAAAATTTATGACATCTCATAAATCTAAACAATTAGATAACTGATTTAGTCTAATTATCCAAACAGGTAATTATTTCAGAAGGTGAATTAACTATAATATTTGCCCCTGATTTTTTTAAAAAATCTATACTGCGAAAACCCCAGGTTACACTTATACAAGGCATTTTTGAATTTTTTGCAGTCATAATATCTACATCAGAATCGCCAACATAAATACATTCATTAATAGAAGCTCCCAGTTCACATACAGCTTTTAAAACAGTATCAGGAGCAGGTTTTTTCTTTATACCGGCAGATTCATTTTCTCCAATAGCAACATCAATTAAATTAGGAAAATATTTTTCACAAAGCTCTTTGACTGCCGCATCAAATTTATTTGAAACTACTGCAATCTTGCAGCCGGCACTTCGTAATTCCGATAACATATCGATAATTCCCGGATAAGGAGCAGTTTTATTATACATATTTTCCGAATAATTTCGCTTAAATAAATCCAGACATTTTTCAAAGTCAGAATTATTTCTGCCATCAGGAATAGCTCGTTCAATAAGTTTAGCAACACCATTACCCACATAATTGCAAACTTGCTCTATAGTCTTTACCGGATAATTGAAATTTTTCAATGCAAAATTTGTACTATCAGTCAAATCTTCAAGAGTATTTAATAATGTTCCGTCTAAATCAAAAATTACAATTTTTCGCTTCATATAAACCTCATAAATATTATACACAAAAAATTCTTTATGTTACATTATACTCATCAAAAGAAGGAGATAAGCATGGATAAGGTATCTGTTAATGAATATAAAAAAGGTCAAAAAGCTTTAATTACAATACTTATAGCATTTCTTATCATTTGTGCTCTGATAGCAGGAATCACGACTAATTACAAACAGGAAACCCTTATTTGTTCTAAATCTAAAAATATGTGTTATATCGAAAAAATAAATATGATTAATTTAAAATCAAAAAAAGAATTTGTAAAATTTTCTGATATAAATAATGTTAGCTATATGAGACAAAAAATAAAAGGAAATAGATATGCAAAAGGGTATTCCTCTTATTTATTAATATTTAACTTAAAAGATAATAATCCAATGGTTATTTTCTCAAGTGCTTACTTAGAAAAAGAAGAATTAGATAAAGCAATAAAGGAATTATCTTTACAAATTATATCTGACAAAGACGAAATAAAGTTGAATAGAAATTAAAAAATAAAAACAATCAAAAGATTGATATTTTTAGTTATTTTTTCATGTTAATTCACATTTTAAAATTTTAACAAAATTATATCTTTAAGATATCCCCTAAATCCTTATAAATTAAGAATTTTTATTTTCAATTATAAAAAAAATTTGCCATAAATTTTCCTTTTTTAACAAAAATTCAGTTTAATTTTATAAAAAATTATAAAATTATCCATATTTTAATGTATTTTTGCAAAAAAAATACTCTTTATTGATGAAATATTTTTATTTTTATGTTGTATTATTTATAAAAGTTTAGAAATGTTAAGCACCTATAATAGTGATATAGCTTAAATTTCCAAAATATTTTAAATTTGTTATTCCATTTATTTTAAAAAAGTAGTAGTATAAAATTATGATTTTAAAGGAGGTTTTAAACATGTTTACATCAAGCAAAAAAGAACAAAAAGAAATGCAGACTCAAATTATTGAATCAGCAGGTAAAATTTACAATTACCTATCTGACAAAGGTGAAGTTACAATCAACAAATTAAGAAAAGATATGGATTTGGATGATAATTTCACTTACATGGGTTTAGGTTGGTTATCAAGAGAAGACAAAATCTCTTACACTCAAAAACCAAAATCTGTTACAGTTAAATTAGTTTAATTTCAACAGATACAATGATTTTAAAGGATCGGATTATTATATAATCCGGTCCTTTTTTACAATTTTGTTATATTTATCTATAATACTCTTCGATAGTGTTATAATATATTTACAGCAAGGAGAACAAAATGAATTATAATCTTTTCAACCCAAAAGGCAAACTGGATCAAAGTACATTTATTATTTATTATATCCTATTGATGAGTATTTATATGATAATAGGTTTTCTTATTTATCCTAATTTGCTAAGACACAATGTCAATCTAATTATTCCTAACACAATATTTATAATAATTAATTTATTAATACTCTTTAATTACAAAAAAAGATTCATGGAATGTTTCAATAATCTTGCAATCTCATTGATTTTAGCAATTATTTTAACATTTGACCATTTATTAATCCCATTTATCCTAAGCTCTACTACAAAAACAGCAGAAATTCTTTTCTTTTCGGCAATAATTTTTGCATTTTGTATACAACCTACAATTGCAGTCTTAATTCCACCAAAAAAATAAAGTCATTGACAAATCGAATAAAAAAAGCTAAAGTAATTAAACTAAATAAATTTGCTATATGTTATAAGAAAGGGTTGGGTATATGGAATTAAAGGGATCAAAAACAGAAAAAAATTTACAAACAGCATTTGCCGGAGAATCACAAGCTCGCAATAAATACACTTATTATGCATCACAGGCAAAGAAAGATGGTTTTGTACAAATCAGCAAAATTTTTGAAGAAACAGCTAATAATGAAAAAGAACATGCAAAAATATGGTTTAAGTATTTACATGGAGGAAAAATTCCACAAACTATAGAAAATCTGAAAGATGCAGCTGACGGTGAAAATTACGAATGGACAGATATGTATGCAACCTTCGCCAAAGAAGCAAAAGAAGAAGGTTTTGAAGAATTGGCTATTCTATTTGAAATGGTAGGAAAAATAGAAAAAGAACATGAAGAGCGATATAGAAAATTATTAGCCAATATCGAAAATAATGAAGTATTCAAACGTGTCGGAGAAAATGTATGGGAATGCTCAAATTGTGGACATGTTTATGTTGGAGAAAGCGCCCCACAATTATGTCCGGTCTGCAAACATCCTCAAGCATATTTCTTTCTAAAAGCTAAAAATTACTAGATTATATTTGAACCTAACAAAAATGAACGGATTTAAAATTATAAATCCGTTCATTTTTGTTAAATAATATAACCATTAATTACCTGATAAATAATCTAAAACTTCGTCAACATGTCCTTTAACTTTTACTTTACGCCATTGTTTTTCAATTTTACCCTCCTTATCTAGGATAAAAGTTGAATGTTCAATACCCATATATTTTTTTCCGTACATAGATTTTTCAACCCAAACTCCAAAACTTTCAGCCAACTCATGTTCAGTATCTGCAAGTAAAATAAAATTCAAATTTTGATTTTCCTGAAACTTTTTATGACTTTTTATGTCATTAGGACTAACTCCAATAACAACAGCTTTAGATACTAATCTATTCATATTATCTCGAAAATCACATGCTTCTTTTGTACAACCGGAAGTATTATCCTTTGGATAAAAATATAAAACAACAGTTCTATCTATAAATTCGCCAAGTCTGAATTCTTTCTCCGTCCCTGTTTCATCAACACCTTTTAATAATAAATTTAAATAATTCATGAATTACTCTCCTTTTTGCATTTTTTCCAAACATATCTGCGCCCTTCAACTAAGCCTGTATGTATAACCGCAAATATACCTGCCAAATATGCCATATATTTGTGTGGCTTTATTTTTTTCTTAACACCAGCCACAGCACTTGCCGTTCCCAGGACTAAACTTGCATATCCTGAAATTTTTACAGAATTGGAAATCAGTGAATTTACTCTGTTTTTTCTGGTAGCAGAATCATTAGTTCCAACAGCCTGAATTGACATACAACCTCCTTAATAAATTATTAAAATTATTATAACTCAATATTCAAAAATTGTAAGTCATGAGAACCTTTTGTTATAGGATGAAAACCATTTATATAATAAAATTCCAATGCAGAAGGAAGAGAACGTAATCGAATTTCTTTACCAATAAAAACTTGTTTTATAACATCCAGAAAAGCAGAACCTACTCTTTTATAATTACGCTCTTGCGACCAGTAATTATGTTGAGGATGGACCTGCAATGCCTCTATATCAATCTTCTTCGAAGATGGAAATGCAGATATTTCTGTTACTGCAAGAATCTTATCCGAAATTATTTTCTGAAAATCAGCAACCTGAGCAGTTAACACAAAAAAATGATGAAATTTGCTTTGTTCTTCTTTTTCATAAAATGATTTTGCATCAGTATATATAATATCCGCAAAAGAATTCGGCCATTCATCATCAATTTCTTTTAATGCAAAAATATCTCCTTTATTCAAAGTATCAAGCTTGACAAATGATGCATTACAAGGAATAAAATTTTCCTTCACAGTTTTTTTCAAAATATTTACAGGAGCAATATAGTGTCCGCTAAAACTAATTTGGTTCATATTTTCACTTCAAAATCAAAATTTAATATATAAAATAAATTCAAACATAATAAATTTTGCTATTTGAAAAATAAAAAATTAATCATTTGTAACCTGTAACATTCTATATCCAATACCAATATGGGTTTTTATATAATCAGAAGCATGCAGTTTTCTTCTCAAATTTGTAACAAAAACTCTAAGAGACAATTGCGAATCAACCCCATTATTATCAAGCCAAATTTCTTTCTTTATAAAATTATGAGTTAAAACTTTTCCCACATTTTTTGCAAACAGACAAATCAATTTATACTCTATTGCTGTCAGATGAACCTCCTGTCCATCAAGATATACACACCCCGTTGTAAAATCAATCTTTAAATTTCCATTCGTAAAAATTGCAGAAGAAGCAAAATCCTCAGTACCATGCCCTTTGCGCCTTATCGCAACACGAATTCGCGCCATCAATTCTTCTGAATTAAAAGGTTTTGTTATATAATCATCAGCTCCTTCATCCAGAGCAACAATTTTCTCCTCCGAATCAGTTCGAGCACTTACAATAATAATTGGCACATTCGAAAATGACCGAATCTTTCTAATAACTTCAATACCATCTTTATCAGGTAAACCCAAATCGAGAATTATGACATCTGGATTATAAGAAACAGCTTTTAAAATACCCTGCTCTGCTGTTGATGCAATTTGATATTCATATCCATTCAAATCAAGAGTTGTAGCAAGCAAATTCTGTATCATTTTATCATCTTCAACAACAAGTATAGTCCCTTTATTCATAGAAATCTCCTTTTAATTTAAAAGAAAATACTGTTCCAACAGGAATATTATCACGAATAATTATCTCGCTGGAATGAGCCTTTATAATAGATTTACATAATGCAAGCCCTAAACCAAGCCCCCTCCTTGAATCTGTAGTAGAAGACCTCACAGTATAAAATAAATCAAAAATTTTAGCTTTATCTTCATCTGCAATCCCATTTCCTTCATCTTCGACAGACACTTCAATGTCTGAACCCACTCTTGTTGCTCTGACAATTATAGTAGAATTCTCCGGAGAATATTTAATAGCATTATCCACAAGATTAAGTATTACATGAGCAATAAGTCCGGCGTCCATTTTTGCATATAAATTTTCATCACTAAAAATAGTTTTTATATTGTAATTTTCTTTCTTTTTACCAAGATGTAATACCGCATCATTTATTATATCAGGCAAAAATTCTAATTCCTGTTTTATAACTATTGAATCATTATCAAATCTTGTGATATATAAAAGATTTTCAACAAGTTTTAAAAGCCAAATAGAATCTTCATAAATATCCGTATAAATATTTACCCTCTTAGACTCTGAAAGTCGTTCAGAATTTTTTATTAAAAGTTCAGCATAACCGGAAATCCCAGTAAGCGGAGTTCTCAAATCATGTGAAATTGCTCTCAATAGTGTAGAACGCAACTCTTCTTGCTTATTTTTTAAAATTAATTCATTTTTTAATTTAGTTACAAAATACTTTTCGTATGCAAGTGCCGCTTCTCTGGTCATTGCTGAAATTAAATTCTTTTCGAATTCACTTATATCTTTTTTATTAATTGCAACAACCGAAAAAATACTTTCCGAATTACCAACAGGTACATAAAAACAATCCTCATCTTTAAAATTTTTTGTACCGTAACCAGCAGTTTTATTATTTTTGAATACCCATTCTAATACAGAACTTTCATTATCTTTATAATCAGTATATATACAAACATCACATAATAATAATCGTTTTAACTGCTCTTTTAATGCTTCATTAATTTCAACCTCGCCGCTACATTGTTGCAATCTTTGACTCAATTCCAACAAAGTTTCTGTTCTGTATGTCCGCAAAGATGCTTCACGTGCCTGTGTTTTAACTTTTTTGGTTATACTTACCGCAACAAATGCAACAACAAACATAATAATAAACGTTAATAAATAATTTTTATTATTAAAATGCAAAGAAGAATAAGGTTCAATAAAACAAAAATTATAAATGATAACCGACAAAAATGAAGCAATAAAACTGTAAATACTACTCTGTGTTTTATAAGCAATCGTTAAAATTGCTATAATATACATCATAATAATATTAGAATCAGCAAAATTTAATTTATAAAACAATAGTGCAAAAATCGTAAACAGTAATAAAATTATAATTGAAAACACAGAATCTTTAAATGTTATTGTAGGAAGCTCTAATTCACACTGATAATTTCTTTTAAGATATAATTTTTGAGCTTTATCCGGAATAATAAATATCTCAATATCTGGAACCATCCCGATAAGTTTGTCTACAAAGCCGGGTGGAGTAAATATGCTATTTGATTTTTCTCCAGAACGCCCGATAACAATTTTAGTAACACCTGCCATTCTTGCATAATTTGAAACTTGGTAAGGAATATCGTTCCCGCTCAAAGTACAAATTTTTGCCCCAAAATCTTTTGCAAGATTTAAATTATCTTCAAGCCTTTTCTTATCATCTTCATTAAGAATAGTAGACGTCTCAATATACAAAGCACTAAATTTCGCATTATAGCTTTCAGCCATTTTTGCACCGGTTTTTATAACCTTAGGATTGGACGGTGAACTGGATAAACAAACCAAAATATGTTCTTTTTGCATAATTCTAAACTATTCTTGCATTTTATTATTAACTATAAATTTATATTATCATCAGAAAAATCAAATTTAAATTAAAAAATAAATATTAACGTTAAGATTGCATTAATATTTTATCGCTAGTGTTGAAAATACACTTGTTTGTATTTAAAATACACAATGGATTTAATAAAAATCACTTGAAGGAGATTTCTTAAATAAGAAAATAATAAGATGACATTAAACATAGATAAAATTAATTATACAACCATACACCCCCAATTAAATAATAAAAACAATAATCAGACTCAAGTAACAACTACACAAAAGATTGCCTCTGTTTTAGGCTGTAGTACGGGAATAATTTCAACACTTGCATTAGTGGCAAAGAAAAAAAATCCCGATATATTTGAACATCTAAAACAACCGGAAGATTTAATTAAAACTTTAAAAAATTTAGAACTTAACGGAAAAGACGTTATTACAATTGCAACCGGAGCAATTACAGGCGGATTTGCAGGTGGCAGCATCACAGACAAAAAAAATACAAAAGCTAAAGCTAAAGAAGGTATTGTTCAATTACTGGGAAATTATATTATTCCAACATTGTTCGTTGGTGCAGGAATAAAATTTAACAAGGCATTAAACAAAAAATTTGCATATCCCCCGGTGAATAAACTTATACAATTTGCATTTGGAATGAGCAGTTTGATAGTAGGAGTGATTGTTGGCAACAGTATTTCCAAAGATATAAATCAACGTATTTTTCATGAAAATTGTAATCGAAAATTAAACTGGAAAGATTGGATATTGCAATTTGATAATGTATGCCTTGTTACATCCGTATCAAATGAAGGAACCAAACTTGCGCAAATAGTATCTAAAGCTATACCTGTATCACATATTATACCAGGCTATTTAACAGGAATAAAAAAAGATAATAAATAAATACTATAATTATATATCTGGCTGTATAGGAAAAAACAACTATTGTTTTTCCTATCAGACTTTACTAAAATATAATGTTACAAAAAATCCATTTTGAATACTGATAAACAGTATATTTGTATTTAAAATGAAAAAGAGGTTTCACATGAATAATAAAACAGGACAAAATTTTGGTAAAGCAGTAATTATAGGCTGTGGGTTGGTAGGTTCAGCAATAGCTTTTTGCCTAATGCAAAGCGGACTTTTCACTGAACTTGTATTAATCGATGCGGATATAAAAAAAGCAGAAGGTGAAGCATTAGATATAAGCCATGGAATACCTTTCTCCAAGCCAATGAAAATTTACGCAGGCGATTATAATTCAATAAAAGATGCAGGTATTATAATTATTACAGCAGGTGCCAATCAACAACCAGGAGAAACTCGCCTTGAATTAGTAAAAAAAAATATCAACACATTTAAAAATATTATCCCGGAAATAGCAAAAAGATTATATGATGGCATACTTCTTGTTGTCTCAAATCCAGTTGATATTCTTACATTTACGGCCGCAAAATTAAGCGGATTACCTGAACAAAAAGTTATAGGTTCCGGAACAGTTTTAGACACCGCACGTTTAAAATATGCAATAGGTAAACACTTAAATGTAGATAGCAGAAGTGTCCATGCTTTCATTATAGGGGAACACGGAGATAGTGAAATTGCCGTATGGAGCAGTGCAAATGTTTCGGGTATCGCACTCAATAATTTTTGTGAAATGCGAGAACATTATAACCATCAAAATGCAACCGATAAAATAGCAGAAGATGTAAAAAATAGTGCCTACGAAATTATATCTATGAAAAAAGCAACAAATTTTGGAATTGCAATGGCAGTAAAAAGGATTTGCGAAGCCATAGTAAGAAATGAAAGATCAATTTTGCCTATATCCTCAATAATTAATGGACAATATGGAATAAAAAATGTATCACTAAGCATACCGGCAATTGTTGGGAAAAACGGTATAGAAACAATTGTACCTATTTCATTAAATGATGAAGAATTAAAAAAACTTCAACTTTCTGCCCAAACACTAAAAGAAGTACTTCACCAGAATAATTTGCTATAAAACTATATATGCTTAAAGTTTTTTTCACTTTTACCATTATTTATTTATTAGTATGTATTAGTTTTTGTAAATACAATACATACTATTCAATTATTAGTAAAACGATTATCCGCATTGGAGAATAAAAATTACAAAACAATACTGCATAATATTCGGAGTACAAAAGGAGGAATAAATATGTTACAAGAAAAATATAAACAACATTATTATGAACTATTGTCGCCAAATAATTCTGCATTAGTATTGATTGATTATCAACCTCAAATGATTTTTGGAATAGAATCCTCTTCCAGAACAATTTTGCTTAATAATGTATCAGGAATATGTAAAACTGCAAAACTCTTTAATATCCCAACAGTTCTAACAACTGTAAGAGCAGAAAGTTTCAGCGGTAAAATTATTTCTGAAATCACCGATGTAATGTCCGACCTTCCGGTTTATGACCGCTCGACATTAAATACTTGGGAAGATGAAACAACAAGAGAAGCTATCAAAAAACTTAATAGAAAAAAAATAATTATCGGAGCATTATGGACAGAAGTTTGTTTAACATTTCCAGTTCTTTCCATGCTGAAAGAAGGTTATGAAATTTATTTTCTCGAAGATGTTTCTGCAGGACAAAGCAAACAAATACACAAAGCCGGAGTACAACGCATGATTCAAGCTGGAGCAACTCCAGTCAGTTGGTTTCAAGTTCTTTGTGAATTACAGCGAGATTGGGCAAAAGAAGAAACATACGATGGTGCAATGGAAATAATTAAACAACATTGTGGCGCTTTTGGTTCGGGTGTATTTTATGCTGAAACATATTGTAAATAAGTTTTTGCAGACGGCTTAAAAAAGCCGTCTGCAACTTGTTATTACTACAAAAATGTACCTAAAACCACAGCTTAGAATTATCGACTAACAAACAATCAATCTGACATAATTCCTACCTTAAGATTTATTTAAATTTACTAATAATTTACAGACAATTATTGTTTTTATAATAATATAACAAGAAGATACACACATTTACATTTGACCGTTGTCTGGATTTTGTCCCCACTCTAAGTTTAGAAATTACAGATAATTTAAAAATATTATTGTTTGATTTGAATCTCAAACCTATAGGTTTCTTTATATAGTTTGAAAATTACATTGCCCCAATAGCACGTAAAATACCTATTATACCTTCTGCGGCTATATCATTTGTAACTTTACCTTCCTGATTAAAATAATAAAAATTCATAACACAAACTGAAATCTTTTTACCGGTTGGCTTAATATTCATAAAATCACCATTGTGAGTCCCTGTTAAATTCCATCTGACCGCAACTTTATTTTCATCTGCCACTAAATCAACTATATGCCATTGCACATCAGAAAAGCCTTTTCTCATCCAATATACAACCGATAAATATCCTCTCCCACCATATAACGGTTCAGAGTTTGCAGGAGTATAAAACAGTGCATCACTTGCAACAATTTCTTCTGCAAGAATTTCATCGGCTGTATTTATCATCGTTTCAAATTTCTTCATTACCTCTATGTTACGCTCAACTAAGTTCATACCTTTCTCCTCTTATTTCAAATTGCAAAAATTATACAAATACGCCCCGTAATACTCACAGAATAACTTTGAAGTAAGTTCCCCTTTTCTGCATTGTCTTGTTTTGTAAAAGAACACATTAAATGATTATTTGTAACAGTTGAAATAAGTATTTAGACATATAAGTTACTACTAATTTTCTTTGATTAAACATAAAAACTATTTCTTATATGCATACTTATACAAAAATAATAAAAAAAATTTTTGTTAGATTTTATATATAAGTTAATATATTTTAATATACTGGCATTTTTTGTACAGTTTTTATACTGCTAATTGTATATATTTGTATAAATAATATTTAGAGTTCGCAGAAAACTGTTTTTTATAACATATCAAAAAAATTAAATCTACCCCCAGCGGGAGATTTTTTTTGAAGACTCCCTTTTAGATGCAGAAAAAGCTATTTTACGAGCTTTTAACAGTAATTTACGTCCTTCAAGATTTCGAGTGTAAACGATTTCGCATGGCCCTATGTATTTATTCCATAGCAGTTTAAAGAGTTCAACATTGTCTTTATGGGATGAGATTATTGATGGAATTGCAAAATAGTCTGTCTGAGTTATAAAATTGGCAATTTTGTTTTGCCGTACCAAAATATAACGAGGATTTTCTATAGGATCTAAAAATTCTTTCATTGCACTTATTAAAAGATTATTTTCATCTGCAGGAAGATTTTTACAGCTTACAAAGATACTATCAAGTGATTTGTCGATGGTAATTCCTGTATTTTTAATGGATGTTTTAATAAAATCAAGACAGCTCAGTGTTTCAAGGTGAACTATTGCAATTTGTTTCATGACTTGCTCAATTGTTCCTGTTCGAAGATATTTTATTAACAGATACAAAAAACTTATAACAAATGCGATAAGCCAAAGTTCAAATACTGTTTTTAAAGGGCATTCATGGAGTATTGTAAACAGTATCAACACAAATTGGAATATAATGCTGTAGAATATTTGTTCGTAACCTTTAAAACAGAGAGTTTTTGCGGTAAGTTTAGGAGCGTCAATACCTGTTTGCATACGCATCTCGCCTTTGTTGTACCCTAAACTCAGCCCATTTTGCCACCAACTTTTTGTTTGCTGGCGGTTTTTAGCAAGCGCCATTGTGTTCTTGTTTAAATCAATAAAAAGTTGCTCTCCGTATAACCTCATCAGCATATAGTTGTTATTTGCAAATATTCTTGATAGCCCGTTTACTATTTCGTGGTTGCCAAAATATGACGGGGCCTCAAAGCCTTCAAACCGTTTTTGAAGCTGTTGTATGTCGTAAAGTCCGGAGTTTAGATCGTCAATGGTATTTGAATCTGTGCAGCTTTGAAATATTTTATTATTCAAAAAATCTTCTTTTTGCGGAAGTTTTACGGAAGCCAAATGCCATATATTTGAGATTTTGTCAGGATTATTTTTATCAATTCTAATAGCTCTGCCGCGCATTTGATTCGATAACATATAAGAGCTTACCGTACTTGAAAGGATTAGGGAATTTATACACGGAGCGTCCCAGCCTTCACCTAACAATGCTTGTGTGCCTGTAAGAATATTTATTGCTCCTCGGTTAAACAGTTCCGTAATTATAGATACAATACAATGTTTTGCCGATTCTTTCGGAATGATTTTTATAAAATTATTATCTTCGTTATGCGTGGTTATCGAAACACAATCCGGGGCAATATTATTTTCGTCAAGTAATTTGTAAAAAGATTCTTTTGCTGATACCGGCAGGATAATAAGAGAACCGCAAAGCACACCGATTTTGAGTGTGTTAAATTTGCTCTTAACTGTGCGCCAGATAGGCACAACTCCTAGATGAAGGTTTTCGGTATCATTTGCTTTTATGTAATCAGCCAAGATAACCATACGCAAAGAATTTCCAAGACTGTTTTTCTCTAATTCCACAATTTTAATAATGGAATCGAGTTTCCCCAGAGAACCCGAAATCTGTTTTTGGATTTTTCTGCTGTCCGCAAGGACAATACGTTTGTTTTGGATAAGCCCTAATCGTTTAGCAGTATTTGTATATTTGATAATTTTTTCTTCTAACCCTTTAAACTCATCTGTATTTTTGTATAGAAAGCCGTTTAGAAAAATCTTTGCGTATTTGTAATTAAACTTCGGAAGTTCAAATTCTTTAGCGTCAAACAGTTTTAAAAATTCTTTTGAAATTTTTCTTCCTGTGGCATGCAAAAATGAAACGATAGAAATATAGAAATCGGGGTTATCAAAGATTTTTTCAATATCCTTATCTGTGGGGTTTAAAAAAGGCATATTATGTAAGTAGTTTAAAAGCTCGTTGTCTTCAAACATCATTTCAATAAATGTTTCGACATTAGAGTCATATTTTTTGACAAATTCTTTTTCGTTTTTTCGCAGAAGTGAAAAATGAATAAAATCCTGATGCGGGCAAAGATCGCCGTTTTTTACCAATTCCGGAATAGATATAACTTCGTCAATTTCTCCGCAAAGTTCTTCATAACGCTGCCATTCTCCGTAATTTACATCATAAGGAGGGGTTGCCGTCAAAGCTATTGTCTGTTTTGGGTTGAGGTTTTCAACAAGGTAAGTTAATGCTTTCCACCATTCTTTTCGCAAGTGGTGTGCTTCATCAAAGCAAAGCAATGAAATTTTTGCGTTGTTTAAAATTTTTATAATATCGTCGGCTTTTTCGGGCTTAAATCTTTTGGAGGCTACAATAGAGGTATTTTCTATATCTTCTTCATCTTCTTCCTTGATGTCGTCATTTTCCTTAGAATCTTCCTCATCCTCTGGGGTTCCGCAAAATGCGGCAAGAAGTGCCTGATAAGTCGTAATAGTTATGAATTTAGGTTCATTAATGCGGGTAGAGACAATGTTGTATTCTTCCGGTTCTAAGAAGGAATTGCAAATCCTGTCATACCACTGGTTTTTAATAGTGTTTGTCGGGCATAATATAAGTGTTGGTTTGTTAATTCTTGAAATTACTTCAATCCCGAGAGTCGTTTTCCCTGCTCCCGGTGCCGCTATTACGTGAAGCTTTTTATCTGAAAGATGAAAATTTAAAGCATCTAATATTCTTTTTTGATAGCTTCTCCAGCTTCCTTTAAACTTTAACATATATTATAAATTCTTTATTTGTCGCTTGCATACTGATTATAGCATAAATAAATAGAGTTTACTTGTTTTTATTGTTTGTAATTTCTCCGAAAATATTTCTTTTTATTATTTTTTTCAGATTCCCGTTTTTGTCGTAATAAAACTTTTCTGTGGCTTCAATAGAATTTTCTTCAAGTGAGTCGGTTTTATAAGTAATAATTTCATGAAATTTATTGTTTTTATATCGGTATTCTTTATTACCTACAATTTCTACAAACAGATACGGACATTCTAAAATCGGAACGGTAGGGCAGCCTCTGCCTTCTGTACAGGTAAAAATAGCTGACAACGGTGAAATCCTTGCGACAGGACCAAATGTTATGCAGGGTTACTACAACAAACCCGAAATGACGTCCGAAGTAATCGATGAAAACGGTTGGTTTCACACAGGTGATATCGGTGAAATCGACAAAGACGGCTTTATTAAAATTACGGGCAGAATTAAGAATATGATAGTTCTGGGCGGCGGCAAAAAAATCTTTCCTGAAGAAGTTGAAGCAGTATTGGAAACTTCTGAGCTTATTAAAGAAGTATGTGTAATGTCTTTGACAATAAAATCCGGCAATAAAGCAGGGACAGAAGAAGTCGGCGCAATTATTTCACCCTGTGATGAACTATTAAGCAAAACAGACGAGGAAATTCGTCAAATTTTAGAACAAGAGGTGAAAAGACTTTCAGAGGCAAATCTGGCTCCGTATAAAGCACCAACTGTTGTTGTTCTTCATCGTGACGAACTTCCGAAAACGTCTACCAGAAAAGTCAAACGTAAAGAGTTAAAAGATTGGTATGAAATGCTAAAAGTTTAATCTTATAAATTTTCTTTCTTTTTATGAGTAAGATATAAATTCTCTACAATGGATTTTACCTTTGATGTAAATTCTTTTGTAGAAGTATTGTCATAATAAATGGGATCAGCAATATAAATATCTGATATAAACGGAACTAAAATAGCATCAATTTTAGGAAGAATTTTATCCGGACCGTTAATGTATAAAGGAATTACCGGAACATTTGGATTCATTTTTGCAATATGGGCAATTCCTGTTTTAAATTCTTTTATTTGATTATCTTCTCCGCGTGTGCCTTCAGGATAGATTATTATTATTTCATTATTCTTCAATGCTGTATTTATATCAGCAAAAACTTCCTCTTTTGACTGCCTGGTTATGTGCCTGCTTATAGGGATAATTCCTATAAGTGTTTTGAATATAAAAGATTTAAATTTCGTATTACAAAAATAATCTGCCGCCGCTACGGGATGAATCTTTAAAATAGTCAATATCGGAAAAAGGCTCATAATAAGAAGAGTATCTATATGGCTGTTATGATTGGCAACAATTATGGCAGCCCCTTTGTTCTGTAAAAGTTTTTCCAAATTACGTACATTTATTCCAAGAACGAAAAAAATAAAAGGTTTTACAAACAATAGAAAAAATAAAAACTTTGCTGTATTGTTTAAATATTTCTTGTCCATAAACTAATTTAAGATACCTATGTTATAGTAATATGCTACATAATGGAAAAATAATGGTACAGTAAATATCATACTGTCTAATCTATCAAGAATGCCGCCGTGTCCAGGCAGTAGCGCCCCTGTGTCTTTAACACCTATATCTCTTTTAATTGCAGACATTGTAATATCTCCGAAAAATCCTGCAATTGCAAGTATTGCACCTAAAATAAATGCCTGCCAAAAAGAAAACGGAGTTAAAAATTTAGCAAGAATACCAGCAATAACTGCTGTAGATACCACCCCGCCCAAAAGCCCTTCTACAGTTTTGTTAGGACTGACTTTGGGTGTAATCTTATGTTTGCCGAAGGTCTTACCAAACAAATATTGCATAAAATCATTTGAAATTGTTAATATCAATATATATAAAAGGAATCCCAATGCTCCGCCTATTGGATTAACAGTTTCCGGAATTGAAAAATATACTGCAAAATAACCTATCGCATATACGCAGGTCATTAATGCCCAGTGTATTGTTCCGCAAGATTTTAAAAAGCCGTCAGTATCACCAATTAAAACCATTCTTAAAGGGATTAAAAGGAATAAATACAAAGGTATAAATAAATAAAACATTGCAATCCAGCCGGTATAAATAAAATAAAATTGAATTGGAATTGACAGATATGCCCATAAAAGAACACGCCTGTCAGAACGTCTTGTCGGTATCATTGAAAAGAATTCTTTTAATGCAAGATAGCTTATAAGCATTATAAATATTATTGCGGCAAGTTTATTAAACATAAACGCCGCAGTAAATAAAATGACAATTATCCAGAAGGATTTCATTCTTGTTTTGAAATTTTCAACATTCTTTTTCATAAAGCCAAGAATATATGCAGCTATCGTAATAAGTGCCAAAACCAGATATAAAAGTAAAATACAGAATTTTACATTATATGTTAAAGTAATTGTATTCATGATACCTCTTTTTCATACTGATGTTTTAACAGATTAAACTTTTTTAGCTAAAATTACAGGATAATGTCCTGCATCATCAGATCTCATAACAATAACCGAAAAACCTATTTCTT
The DNA here is from genome assembly GCA_928722015.1 of Candidatus Gastranaerophilales bacterium. Lineage (GTDB taxonomy): Bacteria > Cyanobacteriota > Vampirovibrionia > Gastranaerophilales > Gastranaerophilaceae > Zag111. The sequence continues at coordinate 235,231 of CAKMWI010000011.1, forward strand.
TTAAAATAGAATTGATTACATCCATATCCCAGGTTACCATTTTTAGCTGATGGTTATTAAAATCTTTGAAAATTTTATTTGTTAAACTTAATGCAACATGACCTGCCTGCACAGAAAAAACAAAATATCCTCCTTTGGCTAAAGCATTATATATCAGCTGCATAGATTTTTTTACGGTTTCTCTGTCATCAAACCAGTCATAAAATCCTGACGCAACAAATATATCGGGCTGTTTGTCAAATTGAAAATCTTCTTCTTTAAGCGCATCTGCAACTTTGTAATCTACATCTACATTATTTGCAAGCGCTTTGTCTTTAGCCTCACGAAGCCATCTTATATCAATATCTCTTAGTTCCGCACTTACCGGTTTCCCTTTAAACTTTGTAAGAATATCAATTATATATCTGGCAGGGCCTGATGCTATATCACAAATTCTTGCACTATCTTTGGTTTCCAAAGTTAAATTTACAGCTTCTTCTATATTTTTTACAAGATTATTCTTTCTGTTTCTGACATCCTGCCAGCCCGGATGATTCAAATAAATCTTATCTATTATTTTGCCGATAAAAAATTCTCCGCCGGGTTCATTTTTGTATATATAATCAAGCATCTTTCCTGAGGTAAAGCCTTCCTTTGATGCCAGCTTAATCCCGTTACTCAATTGTCCCAACGTATCTACTACAACTTTAAGTATAGATATTTGTACATTTTCTATAAAATTTTTCATTACTTTAACCTTTCATATGTAGTTGTTGCAAATAAATATGCATCAAGCAAATCGTCTTCATTGGGTCTGTTTTTGTAAGTCTTTGCTATGCTGTGATACCCCTTAATATTTATTGTTAAAACAGGTTTTTGATTAAGTTTATTTACAAAGTAATCAGTGCATCTTTTGTTTGAAAATATGCGAACTACAGGCATACCGGAGGTAAATAAAAGTGCATAATTTTTAATATTATGATTACTTTCAAGAAACTTAAGCATATTTTCAGGCATTATTTTTCGTCCTAAATGAGGAGCAGCCAGTATGACCAAATCATATGCAGATAAATCCTGTTCTTCTAAATTTTTAACGTTTACTGCTTTACATTCCAGTGCTTCTGCGGCTTCATTTGCAGCTTTTTCGGTGTTTCCCGTCAAAGTGTCATATATTACAATTATTTTTTTATCAATATTTCTATATTTAATCCAGTCAAGTTTTTTGCACTCTTTCAATTGAGCTTTAAGTCTGTTAAATACGGTAACCTGTCCAAGGATAATGAATAATATCATTAACCATTCAAAATATGTTAATGTATAAAAATCACCGATTTTACCTGTTAGTCTTAAATATTCAGGAATTGTAAAAAGCATTATTAAAATAAGCCGTTCAACTTTACCCAGAGGCCCATGGTGCTGCCACTTTGCCCCGATGGCTTTAGAGAGCATTCCCGTATAACTTACAAGAAACATTGATGCCATACCTAACATTCCGAGTAACGGCGTGCACATAGGGGAGAGAGCAATACCGATTAAAACAAAAATATCAGAATATCTGTCGGGTAAAGCATTAACAATTTCACCCTTAAGACGTAAATTTCCTCTTTCAATAGCAATAACACCGTCAATCGTATTTAATGTCATTCTAAATAATGTTAATATTATCGAAATCAATAATAAGACAGGTTTGTCAGGTGCATAAATATAACAAAACATTGTAATAAATGCAATTAAAGTCGCTAAATAACCGAGCCAGTCAGGATTGAGCCAAACCATTTTTTTAGCTAACGGTAACAGAATTTTCCTATATGGATATTTTAAAAGATACAGTGCCATATAAATATTCCCCTTATTAACAATAGAATTTTACATCTAAATATAACTTATGTAAATATATTAAGTAGATGAAATATACTAATTCTTATCGTAAATAGGTATTATAAAAATGTTTGCTTTTGTTCGTATTTTGTAAAATGTTTTGTTATTGTTTTGTTAAAATTTCCTATCGCTCAATCACTCTAAACGTCTAAATCTCGCAAAAATAATCGAGCTGTCCGGTGATAATACATCTGACCATTAAAGTACAGTGTAAAAGGCCACATGAATTTTTTCGGTTGGGCATACCTGCCCAACGATAAATTTGGACATTAACTGGATATTGAAATTTCTTTAATTTGATTAAATTACAACCTGATTTAAAAATACTCTTTGTAATTCTATGTCCTAATAAAGTCCATTTTTGTCCGATTTGATTTTTTATAATCAAGCAACTTCCGACCATCTGTAATTTAGTGTTGTCGGGCAAGTATGCCCAACCGAAAATTTATTCTATAGACAACGAACTGGACATTAAAATACAGTAAGTTCCCCTTTTCTGCATTGTCTTGTTTCTTTACAACAAGAAGCATTAAAAAAGAGGATATAAAAAACCCTCTAAATTAAATAGCAAGGGAGAGATTCGAACTCTCGACCTCACGGGTATGAGCCGTGCGCTCTCACCAACTGAGCTACCTTGCCATATACCTTTTTCCTATTAAATTTTCAGCAGTTTACCCGCGTACACTTATTCTTACATAAATATAAAAATATTTCAAGTATTTATTATAATATAACAGAAAACAATAAAAACTTAGAAAAGCAATATTTGATATATAATTGTTGTATGATTAAAGATTTAACAAAAGGCGAACCCCTAAAACTAATACTTCTATTTTCTATTCCCCTGCTAATTGGAAATATTTTCCAACAATTATACAACCTAGCAGATATTGTTATTGTAGGCAGGACACTTGGAATGGAAGCTTTAGCTGCTGTTGGTGCCGTTGCTCCTTTATTTTTTCTGATAATGTTTGCTATTGTTGGACTAAATAATGGATTTGCCGTTATCACAGGACAAAGGTTCGGCGCTGGAGACTATGATGGTGTAAGAAGATCAGTTACTATATCTACAATTCTCAGCACAGTTATTACAATTATTTCAACAATATTCTTTTCCGTTTTTATGAAACAAATACTCTTTTTAATGAATGTACCAGAATCAATCATGCACAATGCATATTGGTATATTCAGATTTGTGTTTTCGGACTTGTTACAGTAAATTTTTATAACCTTCTGGCAAGTATTGTAAGAGCTTTGGGTGATAGCAAAACTCCACTATATTTTTTAATTCTTGCATCAATTTTAAATGTTTTTCTGGCTTTATTTTTTATACTAAAATTTGGATGGGGTGTCCCGGGTTCTGCTATTGCTGTTGTTTTATCACAAGGATTTTCAGCATTACTATGCATTTTTTATATAAAATTAAAATTTCCTATCCTACACATAAAAAAAGAAGAATGGAAATTCGACTTTTTTCACAATAATGAAGATAGAGAATTTGCAAAACTGCACCTAAACGTTGGACTACCTACCGCCGTACAATTCTCTGTTCTTGGAATAGGTATACTTATTATCCAAAGTGTTTGTAATTCTTTTGGTTCAAATGTTATTGCAGCATTTACCGCAGCATTAAGAATCGAACAAATTGCAACAATGCCTATGATATCTTTCGGAATTGCTCTTGCGGCTTTTGTTGCTCAAAACTTTGGAGCAGAAAAAATTAAAAGAATACGTCAGGGTGTTAAACGCGGCTCTGTCATCAATATTGTTCTAAGTATTATAATGGCAATCATTATGCATTATTGGGGAAGCCATATTGTACAGCTTTTTATCGGTAATGGAAATCCTGATGTTATTAAAATTGCACACGATTATTTATGGATTAGTACATTATTTTACTTCTTTTTAGGACAAATCTTTATTTTCAGAAATTCTTTACAAGGCATGGGAAAACCACTTATTCCTTTGTCTTCATCATTTGCAGAGCTTATGGTAAGGGCTTATGCAGCAGGGTATCTGGCTGTTCAATACGGATATTTTGGAGTATTTTATGCAGGCCCTATTGCCTGGGTAACAGCATCAATTGTAGTTACTGTCGGATATTTTATAAATATTAGAAAAATCATTAAAAAATTTATAAAAAGCGAAAATATAAAAAATTAAAAAAGCAAGCTATTCAGCTTGCTTTAAACAAAATATCAAATTAGCTTTAACGTTTAGCGGTTGTTTTTATTATATGCCATCCAAACTTTGTTCCCACCGGATCCGATATTTCACCGACTTTCAAGTCAAATGCCGTATCGGCAAACTGTTGCACCATTTGTTTTCTATTAAAAAAGCCCAAATCCCCGCCGTTTTGTCCTGATGGGCAGAGTGAATATTGCCTTGCAGCATCTTCAAAAGTTATCTTCCCATTTTCAATATCTTTCTTTATCTTTACAGCATCAGAACGGTTCTTTACAAGGATATGACTTGCCCTTACTTCATGAATATCCAAATTAGGATTTAAAAAATTCGCAAATGAACTAAGTCCAACAAAAACAATTGCAATTGCCATAAATATTTTTATAATTGATTTCATTTTGCCTCCTGATTATTCACAACGCTATTGTATTATAAGAAACTATAAAAATAAATACTACAACTGTATTGTTCTCAAAACAAAATAATATCGATAATTACCCCAGTACACAATAATTGAAACAAAATTATTATCCAAATCTGAAGCTTCCAAATATGTATCAGGAATAGGTTTTCGTTTTGAACTTTTAAAAGTTTTTCCGATAAATTTAAGAGCTTTTTCTCTTATTAACTGAGTTTTTGTCAATTTAATCTGAGGCAGATTATTTTTATAAAAATTCATAGGTACCATCTCTTTTTTATAGCATGGAACAATATATTTAACTCTTCCTGCTTCTTTAAACAAAATAAACCAAGCACCATCATGCTCTCTCGGGGTTAAAAGATAATAACCAGGTTGAATTGCTATAGTTTTAAAATACAAAGGAGCAGTCAACCTGAAAAGTGGATAAGGAGACCAAGTAGAATACATTGTATCCTGATATTCTCCCGGATCAATATCATGAACATATTTAAATTCCGGAACAGGCATATCCCGATACATTTGTTCTATATCTATATCTTCCGTATACTCATCATCAGCTATTTCCTGAGTATCAACATCTTCAGGATATGAAACAGTATTTTGCTCTTGAGATTGCGAATTCGATTCTACTTCTGCCGAATAACCAGAAGATACTGAAACTGCTAAAGTACAAACTATTAAAATTATACCTGTTATTATACGTTTCATATAACCATTTTAATAGTTCTCCAATGAAAATCAATCATTCCGATAATTGAAACTTACAACTCTTAAAATAATATTAATTTCACTCAATTCATTAGATAATTTGTTATAATAAATTTATGAATGATATTGAACAAAATTATGAAGATTTTATTTCTACAGTAAGTCATGAATTGAGAACTCCTCTTACTTCTATCAGAGGTTTTTCACAAACAATGCTTTCCTCTTGGGATAAATTAGATGATGATAGCAAAAAAAAATTTATAAAAATTATAGAAGAGCAATCCAACAGACTTATACACCTTGTAGAAAATATGCTCTCTGTTACAAAATTAAAGTCAAATAATAACCATTTTGTATTCAATGAAGTTGCAATAAAAACACCGATAGAACAAGTTATTTCTATTGTCAAAACTCAATATCCAACACATAAATTTGAACTGAATTGCAGAGAAAATATCCCGAACATATTTGTTGATAGAGATAAATTTCAACAAATTATGACCAATTTGATAGAAAATAGTGCCAAATATTCACCGGAAAATTCAACAACATACATTTCAGCTTCAACTAAAAATAATAATGTTACAATAACTGTTTCAAACATAGGAATTGGAATTGAAGAAAAAGACTATGACAAAATTTTTACTAAATTTGCAAGGATAGATAATCCCCTGACTCGAAAAGTGCAAGGAAGCGGACTTGGTTTATATATAACAAAAAATTTGGTCGAAAAAATGGAGGGCAAAATCTCAGTCTCTTCAAAACCTCTAAATGATAGTTCAAATTTAAGTAAAATAACATTCGAAGTTAGCATGCCAATAAAAAACATAGAAGAACAAGCGAGGATAAAATGCAATCAGTAACTCTTATCATTGACAAACGATTAGAACTGTCAACAAAGTATAAGAAATTGCTGGAATCAGATTCTAATCATGTAATAGTATCAAAAGACTTAATCTCTGCAATAAAAATAATTCAGGATAAAGAACCTGATTTAATAATTATTTCTGATAGCTTTGATAACGATTTGTCTGACTTTTGCAAACAAGTTCGAGCTTTAACATATAACATGCGCCCTATTATTGTTGCATTATCAAAGTCTGCCGATTTTAACGATATGATTAAAGTTTTGAATAACGGAGCAGACGATTTTCTATCAGAACCTGTCAACTCAGAAGAATTTAAAGTCAGAATGATGGCGCATCTACGACGAGAATTTGAATCAATTCTTGATTCTAAAGTACTTTTACCAGGAAAAAATTATACTCTGCGTGCAATCAAAAGAAAACTTTCAGAAAAAAACAACTGGGCAATGTTATATATAAGCATAGAAAATTTCGACAGCTATAAAGAAGCCTACACTGAACTTGCATCTGATAAACTTCTTCAAACTTACAGTGCAATTATTAAAGCTTCATTAGATGAAAATGATTACTTCGGACAGCTGAGTGAAAATATATTTCTGGTAATAACAGATACTATAAAATCAGAACGTCTTGCTCGCTTTTTAACATTTGCATTCGATTCTGTTTCAAATAAATTCTATGCAGAACATGATTTAGAACGAGGCTATATGATTCTTCAAGGGGATGAATTTGCCGGACGCAGAGCAAATTTTGTCCATTCAACTATTAGCGTGGCTACAAACGAATTTCACAAGTATAAAGATACCACACAAATTTTGAATACATTAATCCAAATTCATAATATGGCAAATTTAGCAAACACATCAAATTATTTAATTGAACGCCCGAAAATTGAAGGTGAAAACAGCATTTCAGAAAAAGACTATAATAATAAAATCCTTATTTTTGAAACAGATGAAGCATTGAGTGTTCTTTTAAATACAATTTTAAATCTACAGGGTTATAAAACAAAAATACTAAATGAATATTCTCTTCCATCAGAAGAAGAAATCCCTGCACTTATAATAATTGACGCAGGAGATTTAGAAAAGAAAAATGGTCTAAATCTGTGCTATCAAATTAAACAACATCAAAAATTTAATGATACAAAAATTATTGTAACATCAATCATACATGACAAAGAACTCGTCTTAAATACAGGCGCAGATTTATATCTGCCAAAACCCTATGACATAGCAGCATTAATAAAATGGGTAGAAAACTTTATAAAAGAATATAATAATTAACTTAAAATATCTTCTAAAATTTCAGCATTGCGAGGAGCATCTTTTAATTGTTGTTTTGATAATCTGCGCATGTAATTTCGCAAAGCTTCTCTTATTAATTCACTTCTTGAACAACATTCAGTATTTGCCAAGCCATCTACCTTATTCAAAAATTCATCCGGCATTGTTACTAAAATTTTAGCCATAAAACTAACCCTTTCTCATAATAATTATAACATAGCGATTAGGTTTAATCAAGATGGAATTCCCCTTCTCACCACCTACGGGTCGGCATTGTAAAAAATTTTTCAATGAATAATATTAAAACGAAAGGAGTCAATATGGAAGAAAATCAAAAAACAGAAGAAACTGTAAAAATTAAAGAAAAAAACTATCCAATGTGTTCAAATCATCCTTTAATGAAAACTTTAATGGTTGGCCTATTAATTTTTCTAGGAGCATTTTGTGCATTTTATACCGTTGCAGATTGGCACATGAAATCATTGTTGGGACCAGCTTTTGGACCAAGACCTTTTGCTGACAGAATGGAAAGAATGATTCAAAAAGATATGCGTACAATGGATTATATGATGAGAGAAAACAGAAGATTCTCAAGAAAAGCAGCACAAGTAATACATCTTGAACAAACAAAAGACGCATATAAAGTCATTATCGATTTAAGAGCATTTGACAACAATGAAAATAATCTTCAAACTTCAGTAAACGGTAAAATTTTAACAATTAATGGACGTACCATAAGAAAATCCAAACATAATGAGCAAATTTCTGAATTTCAACAAAATTATCTATTTGGAGACAATGTTAGATTGAAAGATTTGACCAAAGAAACCGACGGAAATTATTATATAATAACAATTCCAATAGGTGAAAGTGAAACAGAAGAATAAAATTTAAAATTTTCAAATGAATACATTTATTAAAAGGTTTGTTTTTGTAATTTGTCAAAGACAGATCTTTTATAATTATAATTAAAAGTAAAGTTTACATCCACAAATTTCCCTGTGAAAAATTCGGGCAATGGTTCCAGTGGAGAAGTATCATTTAATGCTTTTATTGCAGCTTCATCCATTCTTTTATTTCCGGACGACTTTCCTATTTTTATATTTGTAATCCGTCCATCTTTTTGCACTCTGTACTGTAAAACAGTACTACTATTTGTATTCTCTGATGGTGGATTCCAATTAGCTTTAATTGAATGTTGCATCTTTTTCATATAAGAAGCCCAACCAGCATCTTTCATATCCTCTTTTTGAGAAGATGAAACACCAGACTTATTAAATACACTTTTAATAGTATTACTGTTTTTATTAATAGCATACGCACTGCCAAAAGCAGTCAAAATAACTACCACAATAAAACTATATGCAAATATTATATACTTTTGCTTCATATATAACCTTCCTTTCTTGAACTGATTATAACTCTATCTTTTTTTAAATACTTCAGCAATAGAATTATTATAATCAGGTCGTAAAATTCCTTTTTCTGTAATAATTCCCGTAATAAGCTCATGAGGAGTTACATCAAATCCAGGATTTATAATATTCACGCCCTGCGCACAAATTGGTTTTCCATTTATGTGAGTTACCTCGTCATGAGAGCGCTCTTCAATAACAATTTCATCTCCGGATTTAATACTTGTATCAATTGTAGATAACGGAGCTGCGACATAAAAAGGAATATTATGGTATTTTGCAGCAATAGCAACAGTATAAGTTCCAATTTTATTTGCAGCATCACCATTTGCAGCAATTCTGTCAGCTCCGACACATACCATATCTATCATCCCTTTTTTCATAAAATATGAACACATACCATCTGTTATAAGTGTTACAGGGATTCCATCCATAGTAAGTTCAAGAGTAGTAATCCTTGCCCCCTGCTGACGAGGTCTTGTTTCATCAGCAAAAACTTGAATCGTATTATCTTTTGCATAGGCTGAACGCACAACACCCAGAGCAGTACCGTATCCTACAGTTGCTAATGCTCCGGCATTACAATGAGTCAAGATAGTTGCACCTTTAGGAACTATTTCTGAACCATAATCACCAATTTTTTTATTTATTGAAATATCTTCAAGCTCCAATTTTTTACCATTATCCGCAAGTTCTTTAATCAGTGTTTTTATATCTGATTTAGAATTTTTAATAATTTCTTTTTGCTGCTCAACAGCCCACATAAGATTAACAGCCGTTGGTCTGGCACTTGCTATATAATCAGCTTTTTCAAGTAATCGATTTACAAAATCTTCACGAGAAAGATTCAAATTTTCAAGCTCCTGCGCAAATAACACAACACCATGAGCCCCTGCTATACCTATTGCAGGAGCCCCTCTAACTATCATTGTTTTTATAGCATCAAACATATCCTGCCCTGTTGTAATATTTATATATTCAAAAGAATCAGGGAATTTAGTTTGATCCACCATTTTCGAATATGTATCTATCCATTCAATTGTTCTTATTTTTGACTGAAATTCTGCCATTTACTTTTCCTTCTATTTATAATTCTCTTGTGTTAAATCTTTTTGTTGCTTTAATTCCGGATGTTTTGCTTCATACATATCACGTATAAAATTAATTATATAATAAGTAGCAAAAGCTGAAAATGAATTTGTCGTCCCGCATAATACCCCCAAAAATATAATAAAAGTTCCAATAAGCCAAACAGGAGAATTAACTACCATTGCTGTTAAAAAGAAATTAGGAGTATAATGAAAAAGTTTAGACAAAATAACAATAATTATGCAATATGCAATTGCAAATGTAAAATTAGCACAAAAGCCGATTAAAGCCCCTGTAATAATACTATCTTTCGGAGTTGTTAAATCCAGTTTACCATCCATAATCAAATATATAATAACTACAGGAGCTGCAAGTAACAAAACAGTAAAAAGCATTATCATTCCAATAAAAGGAATTGGTGCCAGAAATCCAAGAATTAAACCTAAAATCAAGCTTAATATTATTATTTGCTGTAGTAAAAATTTGTTCATTGTAAATTATTTTATCATTTATATAATTATTTTTCAAATTTTTTCAAATCCTGAATTGCATCAGGACTTCTTGTATAAGAAATTGCAATTGCTATAGAATCTACAGTATCATCAAGTTTTGGTAATCTTTCACATCCCAAACTAAATTTAACCATCTGTTCAACTTCTTTTTTTGACGCTCTGCCATATCCTGTTAAAACTTGCTTAACTTCCATCGGAGTATACTCATATATAGGTATTCTATGCTGCTCCAAAACAGCCAAAATAACCCCCCTTGCATGAGCAACAGGCATAACAGTAGTCTGGTTTCGAAAGAAAAAAAGTTTTTCAATTGCACAAACATCCGGATTATACTTTTCGACAATAGAAGTCATATCATTAAGAATCTCCAGAAGTCTTAGCGATTCTCTTTCTCCTTTAGGAGTTTGAATAGAACCGGAGTGCAAAAGCTCTATATTTTTTCCATCAAATTCAATAATACTATACCCGACAATAGCCATTCCCGGATCTATACCTAAAATTTTCATATATATATTTTAACACGAATAGAAACCCTCTGTTAACAAAAGTTATACATCCTATTCTCAAAAATTTTAAAATCTAAAATCTCGTTGTCCGTTTTCAATACAATTCAAATTTTTTTCAACAATACACTCGATTTTTTTATCTACAAAAGTTGCTAACTCTTTTTTAATTAACTCTTCACCTATTTTTTTAGTTTCATCAGAGGCATAATCTTCAAGATATTCTTTCAGTGTCATAATAGCATTTGGATGGCAAAAGTTATGAATTTGCTGCTCTTTACAAATAGCCATAAATCTATCACCGACTCTACCTTCTCTATAACAGGCAGTACAAAAACTTGGAACATAACCAAGTTCCATAAGCCATCTAATAATTTCATCCAGTGTTCTTCTATCTTCAACATCGAATTGAGCTGTTTCTTCCTCAGTTTCATCTTCTGGATGAGCATATCCTCCGACACTTGTTTTTGAACCGCCGCTGATTTGAGAAATACCCAGCTTTAGAACTCTTTCTCGACATTTTTTAGATTCTCTTGTTGAAATAATCATACCGGTATATGGCACTGCAATTCTTATACAAGCAACAATTTTTGCAAATGTATCATCATCAATGCCATTATCAAATGTTGAAGGATCAATATCATCAGCTTTCCTTATTCTTGGAACAGAAATTGTATGAGGACCAACTCCAAACACAGCTTCCAAATGTTCAGCATGCATCAAAAGTGCTGAAAACTCATATCTATACATTTCCAAACCGAATAAAACTCCTAAACCAACATCATCTATGCCACCCTGCATAGCTCTATCCATAGCTTCAGTATGATATGCATAATTATGCTTTGGTCCGGTTGGATGCAATCTTTCATAAGATTCTTTATTATATGTTTCTTGGAACAAAATATATGTCCCAATTCCTGCTTCTTTTAATTTTCTATAATTTTCAACAGTTGTAGCTGCAATATTAACATTAGCTCGTCTTATTGCACCATTTTTATGATGAATTGAATAAATTGTTTTTAAAGATTCTAAAACATATTCAATCGGATTATTAACAGGATCTTCACCTGTCTCAATTGCAAGACGTTTATGCCCCATATCTTGGAGAGCAATCACCTCTTGTTTTATCTCTTCTTGAGTCATTTTTTTTCTTGGTATATGTTTATTTTTTGCATGATACGGACAATAAACACAACCGTTTATACAATAATTTGATAAATACAAAGGAGCAAAAAGTACAATTCTATTTCCGTAATAATCCTGCTTAATCTTTTCAGCCAATTTGAAAATTTCTTGATTTTTCTCTTCTATCTCACAATCTAATAAAACAGCAGCTTCTCTATGAGACAGGCCTTTACCCAAACGAGCTTTTTCTAAAATTTTATCAATAAGCTCTATATTATTCTTATTTTCTTGTGCAAATTTTAATGAAACTAAAACTTCTTCATGGTTTATAAATTCCTCGGCTTTTCCGGATTTAGGGTTATACATAATCTCTCCTGTCTAGTTTTATTATAATAATAAAACTTTAATAATAAAAGTAAAGCGAAACTGATAGATTAAATATATCAAATGCTATAACTTTATATTCTGCTTATCAGCAAATTTTGCTGCACCAACAGCCGCAAAATGATCGGTAATTGCACCAAGAGCTAATCCGCCAATCGCACCTTCTATAGCCGCTGCCAGTAAAACTAAAGGCGACACCCTGTAACGAGGAAATAAACATTGAACTGCGGATAATGCAGGGAGAGCAATAGCACCCATAACCGGTCCTATCTTCTTTCCTATATTTGGTTCGTAATAGACATTTTCTTTTTTAGTAATCTGAGCTTCATCATTATTATCAAGTACGGCTTTTTTACCTTCCAACTCTAATTTATCGGCAAATTCCTTATTTTTATTATTAATTTTATCATCAATATATTTGCCACAACCAAGTGCAGTAAGAATAAACAATGGAATATAAAGGAAATTAACACTTCCGCGTACAAATTCCAACAAACCAAGAGTAGATGCAAACGCCCCGGTTGTTATTCCAATATTTGATTTATATGTTTTTTTAACAACCTGGTGATTAGAATTATCTTGTTCAGTTCTTTCGGCTGACAAAAAAGATACTCTGGCCGGAAGCGTATTATAACCTTGAACTTTAAGCATAGAAAAAATCCTTAAAAATTAAATTTCTACAGATTTTTTGTCAGCATACTTTGCAGCACCCTTATTTGCAATTTTATCTGTAATAGAACCAAGAATAAGTCCACCAACAGCTCCGATAGCAGCTCCTGCAATATATTGTCCTACAGGAATTTTAGATTTTGCAGCAAATTTTTCAATAAGCATAGTTAGAGGATAAACCACAACTCCAAGAAGTGTTCCTAATTTTTTACCTGTATTAGATTTATAATATACATTTTCTTTTTTGGTTAAATCAGCACGATCTTCTTCATCTAAAACAGCTCTTTTACCCTTCGTTTCCAAATCCTGAGCAAACTGTGCATTTTTATCATTTATCTTTTTATCTACTAAAGCTCCGCATCCAAGTGCAGTAAGAATAGAAATAGGCAATGTTAACCATAACTTATTACTTGAAGCTTTTAAAAGATTTATAGAATCTTTCATAGCCTTTTTATCTGCTGCACCTAAAACATCGTCAAGCTCCTTCAATGCATTTTCATTATATTTGCCCACAGTTTTAGCAACAGTATTAACTCCTAAAGTAACCGCGGTACCTAAACCTGCCCATACTGCACCAGTTTTTAAACCTGCATGGGTTTTAAAATATGAATTTGTACCGGCTTGATTTTCATTATGTTCTCCATTACTTTTAAAAGATAAGTTATTTGGATTAATACGATAATTTTGAACTGTTAACATAAATATTTTCTCCTGTAAGTACTAAGTATTATTATAATAACTATGACAAAATATTTTTGCTAATTAACAAAAAATTATTAATAATTGTTAACAACCTCAATTGGAAAGTTTTGTTTTCACCCAATCTTGAAAAATTTTCAAAGGTGCCCTTGTTAGACCAAGACTCCAAGCAGGTACATCTTTAGTTATAATACCTCCTGCTCCTATATTTGCACCTTCATCAACAGTTACAGGCGCAACCAAGACAGAATTAGAACCGACTTTGACATTATTTTTTAAAATTGTTTTTGATTTAACTTTGCTTAACGGATCATAATTTGCTGTGATAGTCCCCGCACCTATATTTACATGTTCACCTAATTCAGCATCTCCAATATATGATAAATGTCCCACATTTGTATTTGAAGCAATTCTAGCTTTTTTTACTTCAACAAAATTGCCAACTTTAACATTATCACAAACTTCTACCCCGCCTCTTAAATGCGCGCAAGGACCTATTTTGCAATTTTTCCCGATTTTATTCTTACCTTCAATATAAGTTGCCGGATAAATAATTGTATCCTGCCCGATTTCAGTATCTTCACTAATCCATGTCGTATCAGGATCAACAATTGTTACACCATTTGTCATATATTTTTCAAGATTACGACGGTTCATCATTTTAGTAGCCTGCGCAAGATTCAATCTGGAATTTATCCCGTAAATTTCTTCACTATCTTCTAATATATATGCATTTACATTAAGTTTCTGCATCTTTCCCCAGGATATAATATCAGTTAAATAATACTCTCCCTGAGCATTATTAGTTTTCAACTGCCCAAAAGCTGATTTAATTTTTCCCCAGTTTAAGCAGTAAATTCCTGCATTAACTTCTTTTATGACTTTTTGTTCAGGTGTAGCATCTTTTTCTTCAACAATACATTTCAAGGAATTATCTACGTCTCTGATTATACGACCATAATTTGTCGGATTTTCAAATATAGTACTCATAACAGTTAAATCTGAATTTGCAGACTGATGAAATTCAACAAATTTTTTCAATGTTTCTTCTTTTATTAAAGGAGTATCACCGCATAGAATCAACACTAAACCATCATAATTCTGTAATTGAGGACAAACCATTGAAACAGCATGCCCGGTTCCCAGTTGAGGAGATTGTAAAACCGTTTTAGCAGTATCATAATTATCCCTCACAAATTTCTCAACATCCTGAGCATGATGTCCAATAATAACAAATTCTTCTGATACAAAATTTTTAACATTATCTAAAACATAACCAAGCAAAGTTTTACCCATAATTTCATGTAAAACTTTTGGGGTAGATTCAGACTTCATCCTTGTTCCTTTACCCGCTGCTAAAATAACGGCCTTTACATCCATTTTTATTCTCCCTTACAACTTTACAATAATAGTATTTTAATATTCGCAAAAATATAACACTTATACAACTTTTATACGATATTGATTTACAATTTGTGAAACATCATTTATAATAAGCAATATTATTTTTTACTCTAAAACGAGGTTAACTATGAAAAAAATAGCTGCAGCTTCATTATTATTTGTATTATTATTAACTACAAGTTATGCTTATTCTGAAACTAATATGCCAGGAGCACCAAGTTTTGGAACTCCTAAAAATGTGTCAAGTGAATCACCATCTTCTGCATACCAAAAAGGCATAAAAACAAATTCTATAAAGAAAAATACACTAAACACAATCTCAAACACTAACAATAACGAATTTTCAGAAAAATCACAGCTGGATTCTATAGCATTATCAATGCTAAAAGCCGCTGAAAATCATGATAATTCAGGCCTGCAATCCTATGCTCAAAAACTCATGAAGAAAGGTGTTACAAGTATATGTCAACCACAAATTATTGCTAAACAAACTCCTCAATGTCCAGCAATTAAAATACAGGTAAACGGAAGAAATTTAAGCGGAGACCTCTGTGCATTAACCTGTTATGATTATAATGGAAAAACATACGATGTAGGATATTGTAAATAATTAAATTAAACTTTGAATAATTAAAAGACCTGTCTCAAAACAAAGACAGGTCTTTTAATTCAATTTAAAATTCAAGATTTAAATTAGTCTTTAGCGTGTCCTGCTGTACCTAATACATCTCTCATTTTGTGCATAACCATTTCTTTAACAGCAGTTCTACCAGGACCCATATATTCACGAGGGTCAAATTTTTCAGGATGTTCAATAAAGAATTCTCTGATAGTTGAAGTCATTGCAAGTCTCAAATCTGTATCAATATTGATTTTTGCAACACCATGTTTAGAAGCATAGTTAAGCATATCTTCAGGAACACCTTGAGCATCAGGTAAATTACCACCGTATTTATTACATTTAGCAACAAATTCAGCAGGAACTGATGAAGAACCGTGTAATACTAACGGATAGTTAGGGAAACCAGCTTCAGCCAAAGCTTTTTTAATTTCTTCCAATCTTTCAAAATCTAATTTAGCTTCACCTTTAAATTTATAAGCACCGTGAGAAGTTCCGATAGCAACAGCTAAAGAATCACAACCTGTTTCTTTAACAAATCTTGCAGCTTCTTGTGGGTCAGTGTATGTTGAATCTTTAGCATGAACTTTAACATCATCTTCAACACCTGCTAATTTACCCAATTCAGCTTCAACAGAAACGCCATGAGCATGAGCATATTCAACAACTTTTTTAGTTAATGCAATATTTTCTTCTAATGGGAATCTTGAACCATCAATCATAACTGATGAGAATCCGCCATCAATACAAGCTTTACAAATTTCAAAATCAGCACCATGGTCTAAGTGTAAAGCAATAGGTACTGTAGTTGTAGCCAATGCTGCTTCAACCAATTTAATCAAATAAGTTTGATTAGCATATTTTCTTGCACCTGCAGAAACTTGTAAAATGATTGGAGATTGTGTTTCTTCAGCAGCTTCTGCTATACCTTGTAAAATTTCCATGTTGTTTACGTTGTAAGCACCAATAGCATATCCGCCAGCAAGTGCTTTTTTGAACATTTCTTCTGTTCCAACTAATTTTCTTTCACTCATTTTGAGTTCTCCTTCTCTTACGTATAATATATTACACATGTTCAATCTATAACAAACAAAAATAAACTTCAAGATTATTCAAAAGTAACAATATTCACGGCTATTGTAAAAAACTATGTAAATTACTTGCCTGTGTAATTTACTTAGGCTAAAATGATAAGTAACATTGGGGAGGAGTCAAACCGGAATGCCGAAGTTAGCAAGACAATATGACGGAAATTATCCTGAGTATCGTGTATCTTTTGAATATTCCAAAGAAGTATATTACCCATCAAAAACTCCGGATAATAATATCCATTATGCCAGATTAAGGAACGAAAACAGACCCAGAAAAAAACGCACCAGAAAGAAAAATCTGTTCCAATTTATAATTTCTGCCTCAGTAATGTTATTTATATTATTATATGCTATGCCTTTTTCATTTAATAACATAACAAAGGCAATGTTTGTTCCTACTCCTCACAAAAATATCCAAACAGATTTAAAAAATTTAACTTTTCCTACACATAACTATTTATCCAATGCATGGTTTATGGGACAAAGATCTTTCAGGATAGAAGCAGATGAAAAAAATGCTCAAATGGTCCCTTTAAAAGAAAATGTTAATATGCCTGTATTAAAAAGTGAACTACAGAATCTTATGAAACTCTACCCTACAATTAAACCTGCAATTTATGTTTGGGATTATGAGACACAAAATTATATTGATATCAATGCTTCAGAAATTTATGCAACAGCAAGCATCATCAAAATTCCGGTCCTAATTGATGTTTTTAAATCAATAGAAGCCGGACAAATATCATTACAGGATAAAATGCCGCTAACTGAATATTATAGAAGCGAAGGTTCAGGCAGTCTCCAATTTAAGGCACGAAATTCAGAGTATACAATAGATGAACTTGCAAGACGTATGATTACAGAATCTGATAATTCTGCAACAAATATGCTTATGACAAAAGTTGGTTCTATGACAGACGTTAATCAAGCTATTAGAGACTGGGGATTAAAACATACAGAAGTTCACACATGGTTACCGGATTTAGGAGGAACAAACCATACCACAGCCAGAGAAATGGCTACTATGCTTTATAATATTGATGAAAACAGTAACTTTTTAACAGAATCATCCAGAAGCCGAATGCTCAATTACATGGGACATGTTCACAACAATAGACTTATACATGCAGGTCTTGGACCGGGTGCAGTCTTTTTACATAAAACAGGCGACATAGGTTCAATGCTTGGAGATGCAGGAATAGTTATTGCTCCAAACGGGAAAAAATATATTGTGGTAATTCTTGCAAATCGCCCGCATAATGCTATTGCAGGAAAAGATTTTATTGTACACGCATCTGAAATAATTTATAATTACATGGTGAGATAATGCTAAAAGATTTATTAGAAACTAAACACTGCTTCAAACTTGTATGCGGTGCCGGAAATGAAGATGTTGAAGAAATTAAGCGCCTAGTATATATATATGCTATTGCCGGTTGCAGATTTTTTGATTTATCCGCAAATGAAGAAGTTATAGCTGCAGCTCGTGAAGCACTGGATTTGGCAAAAGTTTATGACGCATACTTATGTGTCAGCGTAGGAATAAAAAATGATCCACATGTAAAAAAAGCAGTAATTGACTATGAAAGATGCGTCAATTGCGGTTCTTGTGAAGAGATTTGTCCGCAAGGCGCAATACATTATGCTAAAGTAAAAAGAGAAAAATGTATAGGATGCGGAAGATGCTGGAAAATATGTTCCAGAGCCGCAATATCGTATATTTCTGAAGAAAAAGACCTCAGCGAAGTTCTACCGCCAATTGTTGAAAAAGGAATTGATTGTATAGAATTTCACGCAATGGGTACAGATGAAGAAGAAATTTATTCAAAGTGGAAGTATATTAATGAAAATTACGAAGGATTACTAAGTATTTGTACAAGCCGCGGACAGCTAAGCGATGAAATGCTTGTTGAAAGAATAAAAAAGATGATTGAATCACGCGAAGATTACACAACAATAATCCAAGCTGACGGATTTCCTATGAGCGGAGGAGATGATAATTACAAATCAACACTACAGGCAGTAGCAACTGCAGAAATTGTTATGAATGCAAAACTTCCTGTATATTTGGTATTATCTGGCGGGACTAACAGCAAGACAACAGAACTGGCAAGAATGTGTGATATTTCATATCATGGTGTTGCTATAGGTTCTTATGCAAGAAAAATTGTAAACAGATATACAAACCGCCCTGATTTCTGGAAAAATCCTAACGTGCTTAATAGCGCATTAGAACTGGCTAAACCTCTTGTTGATTCTGTTATTTTATAGGTTATCATATATAGTATGGATATTTTTTACCTGAAAAAGAGTGAATTTATACCTCGAGTAGAGAATAACAGCCTTCTTACTTTTTCTGATGGAAGAAAATTTAATTCTGAAGAAAAAGAAGCAGAACATTTATGCGGAATTTTTTTGACAAAATTTATCGCAAAAAATATTTTTGATATAAAAAATCCTCAGATAGAAATCATAAATAACAAACCTTATTTTACTAAAAGACAAATGTTTTTCAGTATATCACACTCTAACGATATAGTTCTTGTAGTATTCAATTCATCAAATGTCGGAGCAGATATTGAATATATGCAGGAAAGAGATTATAAATCTATTATGAAAAGATATATGGACGATGTTGAAAATCCGGGGAAAGAATATTTCTACAGATTCTGGACACTCAAAGAAGCAGAATTTAAACTTGGCGCTGAAACAAAATCTATATTTTCAAAAATATTTGAAAATAATTATATGTTAACATGTGTGGCTGATGATATTTTAGTATCAAATCTCTATATACGAAAACTAACTTTTAACAAAAAAAATATCGATTTAACTAAAGAATTTCAAAATCCTTCAAATTTAAAATTTCAAACTTAATAATTTTATTTAAACCATTCTTTACTTTAACATTGTTTTTCTATAAACTGTAAAATATGATTTACTTTTTTTATGGGGATGAAGAATTTAATATTTCTAATGAAATTAAAAAGTTTAAAAATAAACTTGATAAGAATTTTATTGAAATGAGTTACAAATACTTTAATAATCCAAAATTTCCAGATTTAGTTGCGGCTGTAAAAACTCAACCTATGATGTTTGGCAAAATGCTGATTGAAATAAATTGTTTGTCATATTTAAGCGGTAAATCTTCAGAAGACGGAGGAATGGACGACAAACAAATTAAACAAATCACGGAAGCATTGGATAATGTCAGCGAAAATCTAGATATAATTTTTGTTGCTCAAATTCCGCCTGACAGTCAGAAAAAAATAGACAAAAGAAAAAAATTTTTTAAAACACTGTCTAAATACAACGCAAAAGAATTTCCACAAATTCCGTCTTATAAAACTGCAGAACTAGAAAGTTGGATTAAACAACAGGCGAAAGGAAAAGATTTGAAAATTTCGGATAATATAGCTTCTGAAATTCTTATACAAATCGGTGCAAATCTGAGATTACTAGACTCTGAACTTGAAAAACTAAAAGTCTATTCAGGCAACCAGCCAGTAACAGTTGATATGGTTAAAGAAATTTGTGTTACTAACGAAGATTTATTTACCTTTGCCGATTTTTTAATATCCGGTAACAAAGCAAAAGCTCTCTATGAATATCAAAAACTTTTAACAAAAAAACATCCGCTTGAAATTCTGTCAGTTTTACATACGCTTTTACACGGAAAAATTCAAATAAAAGCAAATTCTTCAAAATATAATGCTGATGAAATTGCAAAAATAATCAACATGCACCCGTATAGAGTAAAACTTGAACTCCAGAAATTAAAAAATATCTCATTAAAAAATCTTGTAAAACTAAAACAAAATTTAACAGAAGCAGAATACAAAATAAAATCCGGACAGGCCAACCTTGACGTCGATAAGGAAATAGAATATGCAATATTACAATAACGAAATTGAACAAAAATATCCTAAACTTGTTGAATACTTTAAAAACGGTATCCGACAAGATGATAAAAATATTAGCCACTGTCTTTTATTTTGGGGCCCGGACATAACGGCTCAGTGTGAACTAGCCCTTGAAATTGCGCGTCTGCTTAACTGTAAGGAACAAGGCCAAAAAGACTGCAACTGCCTAAATTGCAAATGGATAAGAGAACAAACGCATCCTGCAATAAAAATATATACCCGTCTTGATTTTAAAGAAAATAGTAAATCTTCAGATGATAATGACACCACCAAAGGTAAAAAAAATATCAATATAGAACAAGCTAAATCAATCATTAATGAATTATCTATAACAAGTGATTATCATAGGGTATATATATTCTGCGACAGAGACGATGACGGACATCTCATGCCATTAAACCAACTTAATTTTCCGGAAGCAACTTCAAATGCCCTTTTAAAAACCTTTGAAGAACCTCCTGGCAACACAACTTTTATCTTTCTCACCAAAGATAAAACAGATATTATCTCAACAGTTGTCTCTCGAGCACAATCATTTTTTATTCCTGCAACAGTAAACGAAAACCAAAATTATGATTTAGTCGAAAACTTTATCCAAAATTATTGGACTCTAAATAAAAATCAAGTTTTAGACTTTGAAACAAATCTGTATACACTACTAAACAACAATGATGCAAAAATAGTTTTTTCACAAATACAAAATTATATATTGGCAATTATTAAATCAAATCCAGAAAACAAAAATTTGTTTTATAAACTTTTAAATGATTTAAAATATGTTGAAGAAGCTAAACAACAAATTTCATTAACACCTGCTATGAACCTACAAACAGTAGTTGAAAATTTAAGTTTTAAAATGATATTATAATTATACTCTTATAAATTAAATAAATTTCCAGATAAAAATTATTACTTAAATTTTCTCATCATTTTCATTGCTTGAACCATAGCTTTTTTATCATTCTTTTTGCCAAAGCCGCCAAACATTTTCTGCATTTTATTCATTCCACTCATCATTTGACGCATTTGTTCAAACTGTTTTACATATAAATTGATTGTATGCATATCCATACCGCAGCCTTTTGCGATTCTTTTTTTCCTACTTGTATTCATTAACTGCGGATTATCACGCTCTTCAGGAGTCATACTCTGTATAAATACTTCAATCTTTTTAAACTCTGTCTCACTGGCATGAGAAATTTTTTCTCTATCTGCTTGTTTTAGATTTATACCAGGAATCATTCCCAAGATTTGATCCATAGAACCAAACATTTTCATTTGTTTTTGCATATTCAAAAAGTCATTAAAACTAAACTCTTCTTTTTGCATTTTTTCCTGAAATTTTAAAGCTTCTTTTTCATCAAAAACTTCCTGCGCACGTTCAACCAGCGATACAATATCACCCATACCCAAAATTCTTGTAGCCATACGTTCAGGATAAAAATCTTCAAGAGCATTGAGTTTTTCTCCGGTTCCAGTCAATTTTACAGGTTTACCGGTACAATATACAACTGATAATGCGGCACCACCACGGGAATCTCCATCCAATTTAGTCAAAACAAGACCGGTTAAACCAATTTGTGAATCAAAATTTTCAGCAACATGAACTGCTTCTTGACCGGTCATAGAATCAATGACCAAAAGCTTTTCATGCGGATGGAAAACCCTATCAATAATTAAAAGTTCTGCCATCATATCAGTATCTATCTGTAAACGCCCTGCAGTATCCAAAATCAGCACATTAAAGCCTTTTTCTTTAGCATAGTTTATCGCATTTTGAACAATATTCTGTACATCTTTAGAATCGGGAATCGTAAAAACTTCACATCCAATTTCCTGCCCCAAAGTTTGCAATTGTGTAATTGCAGCCGGTCGATATACATCACAAGCAACTAAAAGAGGATTTTTTCCTTCTTTTTTAAGTTTGACAGCAAGTTTTGCTGAGGATGTAGTCTTACCAGACCCTTGAAGACCAAGCATCATAATGAGACTTGGATGAGCTGACAAATCAAGCGGTTTTTTTTCAGTTCCAAGAAGTTCAACCAGTTCGTCATGTACAATTTTTACAAGTTGCTGCGATGGATCAACCCCCTGCAACACATTTTCACCTTCAGCTTTATCTTTGATAGAAGAAATAAATGCCTTCACAACACGAAGATTGACATCAGCTTCCAAAAGCGCACGCCTTATTTCTCTAAGAGCCTCCTGCATATTATCCTGAGTTAATTCGCTACCTCTGGTTTTGGAAATTATATTTTGTAATTTTTCGCTTAAATTATCAAACATGAGTTCATATCCCTATTAAAATATTATATCCTGATTTTAGCATGAAAAGCAGGAATGAAAAGTCCCTAACACAAGAATAAAAAAAAGGCGGTTCAAATTATGACCGCCAGTATTTTTAATTAAACTATCTCTTCTCATACCAAAATTATTCTATTGTAAAGATGTTCTCCACAAAGAATCATTAAACTTGCTCTGTTGAGTGCTTGTGTCAGCAGATAATGTTACATTGCTAGGAGCAAATACAAACACAAGATCTCCAACTTTTTTAGGATTCCCGTTAAGAGCTTGGGATGCACCGCAAACAAAATCAATTGTTCTTTGAGATTGTTCTTTATCCAACAGGTGCAGATTTAGCATAACAATTTTTCTATCTTTTAAATGTTGAACAATAGTAGCAGCATCATCAAAAGAACGAGGTTCAACAACAATAACTTCATTGCCGCCTCTGTTAATACTAGGATGATTAAGAACCTTTGTTTCTTGACGTTTTTCCATCATAGGAACAGGAGTAAATGATGGGGCAACTTCTCTTAAAGCACTGCCCTCTTCTACATAATCATAACCATCATCATCATAATCTTCATCTTCATTTATATCAACAAAAGGATTTTCCCCACGGAAACCATCCATTACGAAATCTACAACTTTTCTGAAACTATCTGCTATTGCTGCCACCGTTTTTCCTCCGTTTATTATCTAAATAATTTTCTACCTATTCTTAACATTGTTGAACCTGCTTGAGCTGCTATTTTATAGTCTTGGCTCATACCCATTGAAATCTCTCCCAATTTACAGTTAAACTTTTGCTCCAAGCCATCTCTGATTTGAACAATTTCAGAAAATAACTTTTTAATCTCTTCTTCAGGTATTCCTAATGGTGCCATATTCATAACACCCACAACTTCTATTCCATCCAAATCTAATATCTGCCTAAAGCTTTGAAACACTTCATCTTTAGAAAAACCGAATTTTTGTTCTTCATTAGCATTGTTAACTTGAACAAGTACTTTTTGTACTTTTCCGATTTCTTTCGCATGTTCAGAAATGCTTCTTGCCAGTTTTACGGAATCAACTGAGTGAATATATTCAAATACTTTTATAGCCTGTTTAACTTTATTAGTTTGCAAATGACCTATAAAATGGAATCTTGAATTCATTTTCACATCATCAGGCAGATTAGCTATCTTTGCCGAAGCTTCAATAACTCTTGATTCTCCAAAGTCGCGCAACCCTGCTTTATATGCAGCAACCATTGCGTCTTCGTTGAAATACTTTGTAACTGCGATTATTCTGGGTTTACAAGGTGCAATTTCTTCTTGTATTTGTAAAAGATTACTTTTTATTGTTTCAAACATCATTCACCTCTACAAGAAAACAACTCAAAACATGAGCATGATTTAATTGTACTCTAACTTTTCGGCATGTACAAAATATTTATTTCAATAAATTTTTGCAAAAATAAATTTTGGCTGAAAACATGTCAGAGACATGATTTCAGCCATAACAAGTTAAAAACAATCAACTTTACAAAACTTAACATATCAATTTTTTATAACTTTGGAATACTGCACTATTACTGAAGAGCATGCTAAATTTTAACATTTGCATCAACTTCCGGATTGAGCAACAAAATTAGCACACAAACCATACTAAATTTACAAAAAGTTACAGTAACAATTTTGAACTATTAAATTTTTGCCAAAATTCTCTTATACTGCTCTTCTCTGGAATATCCGAGCATAATTCCGAGAATAAAATCCTCTTGCGGTGTAATTTTATTGAGTTCAGTATTTGAAAATTTTGCTATTATCTCAAGACAACTTGGATTACCGAAAAATAAATTCACTTTATCCTTTGATAATTCGGTAATACAATGCTTTATTTTTAATTTTTCCAATAATAACAGGCATTCTTTCAAACTCTTCTTATCACAAGTGTGTAAAACCAAATCACGCATTCCTTTTTTATATTCATATATCATATTTTTAAATAGTTCCATACATCCTGCTCCTGTTCGCCAGTAAATAACCTCTTTCTAATTTAAGACTGTTTTTTCACTAAAAAGTTTCTTTGTGATAAGATAATTAAGCAAAGAATTTGGAATGAAAATATTATGAATATCCCAAACAATGTAGGCTTGGCATTTAGTTTTACTATGTTAGCAGGATTAACAACTGCAATAGGTGGAGCTATAGCCTTTATAACAAAAAAAGACAATCTAAAAGCACTTTCTATAGGGCTTGGATTTTCTGCAGGAGTAATGATTTTTATTTCATTGGTAGATATAATTCCAAACGCAGAAAAACTGTTACGGGTAAATTTCCCAAATTCTTTCCAATGGCTTGTATACGGAGGCTTTGTAATAGGACTTATTGTATCAATATTAATAGATTATTTTCTACCGGATCACATTGATACTGAAGAATTGTTACATCCGGAAGCCCCGGAAGAAGCAGAAAAACACCAGCACTACAAATTAAAACGTGCAGGAATGCTAACCGCAATAGCAATTTGTGTCCATAACTTTCCTGAAGGTATGGCCACGTTTTTGACAACAACTCAAAACATAACACTGGGACTATCGGTAGCTTTTGCAATTGCAATACATAATATTCCTGAAGGAATAGCAGTTGCTCTTCCTATATATCACGTTACCGGGAAAAGACGTTATGCTATGTTATATGCTGCCTTATCAGGTATAACAGAACCAATTGGTGCATTAGTCGGAATGCTTATATTCGGTTTATTTTTGCCACAAGTTTTAGTCGGATTTCTAATGGCAGCAGTAGCCGGAATTATGACATATATATCTTTTGACACACTTTTACCACTAGCAAAAGAATATGGGAACTGGCATTTATCAATTGTTGGAATTATATCAGGTATTTTGTTTATCTGGCTTAGTTTAATTTTACTTGGGTAGGATTTATAAAATTCATCAAAAATAACTTAAAACATTACTACCGCTTAACAAAATTACAAAAAGTATCGACAATTTCTTATTTTTGTTGTAAATTAGGGCTACATGCAGAAATATAAATACAAAAGGAGAAATTTATTATGCAAGTTATATTAAAAAAAGAAGTTCAAAACCTCGGAGAAGCAGGTGATATCGTTAACGTTAAAGACGGTTATGCAAGAAATTTCCTTCTTCCACAAGGTGCAGCTGAAATTGCAACTCCAGGTGCTTTAGAAAATAGAGAAAAAAATATTGCAAGAATCAAAGCTAAACAAGAAAAATTACATCAAGAAGCTTTAGAAAAAGCTGCTGCAATCGAAAAATTCGGACACCTTGAATTAGCTGCAAAAGCTGGTGAATCAGGTAAATTATTCGGTACAATTACAACTAAAAAATTAACCGAAGAATTAGCTGCAAAAGCTGGAATTGAAGTTGACAGAAAATCAGTTTCTCTAAATGCTCCAATCAACAGAATCGGTAATTATACAATGTTAATCAAATTAACATCAAAAGTTAAATGTGAACTTGCTGTTTCTGTTTCAGCTTCAGAAGTTGTTAAAGAATCAATCGAAGAACAAAGCGAAGAAACTGCTGAATAAATATTTACAATCAAAGGTGTTGCGGATGAATCAATATTCAAATCTAAAGTTTCAAGCATTAGCAATTGGTTCTCTCCCTCACAATGATGTAAATAAGGCTATGCAAATTGTGGAAAAAGATTTTTTTAATATTCCTTTCTTCCCACAATTGGCAAAGATTAACAAAAACGAAGACATGATTATTCAAGTTTTGGAAGGTCTGCCTTCGTTTTTGCCTTCTAAAATAGAAAACTTTTATCTGGATTCAGAGAATGAAAATTTTTTTGAAGAATTAGAAGAATTTTTCACTGATTATGAAGAAATTATATCAGGAACAAATACTGATAAAATTGAAAAATACCGTATTAGCACTGACTTTTCGTCATCATTTTCCGCATTTGAAAAAATAATAAAAACTACTAAGCCTGAATATGCTAAAGGACAAATTGTTGGTCCATTTACTTTAGCTACATCTTTATCAGACAGCAACGGAAGATGTATTGTATATGACGAAACTCTACGGGAAATTATAGTAAAACTGTTAAGTTTAAAAGCTTTATGGCAAATAAAAAGAATAACAAAAGCAAATAGCTCCACAGTACCCATAATATTTATGGATGAACCATCTATTTCCCAAATTGGAACCTCAGCTTACATCACAATTTCAGAGAATGAAGTTATTTCTATGTTGTCAGAAATTGCTCAAACTATAAAAAATAACGGCGGGATTTGTGCAATACACTGCTGCGGAAAATGTGATTGGAAAATTCCAATAAAATCCGGAATTGATATTCTTAATTTTGATGCATATACTTTTTCTAAAAATTTAAGCATTTATGCCACTGAAGTCAACTCTTTTTTGAAACAGGGCGGTAAAATAGCCTGGGGACTTGTCCCAACACTTGACAGTAAAGCTTTGGAAACTATAACAGTAGATACTTTAGTTGAAAAATATAAAGAATCAGTAAATTATTTGACTAAAAAAGGTATTGATGAGAAACTTATTCTAGATAATTCATTGATAACATCATCTTGCGGAGCGGGTTCACTAGAGGAAAAACAGGCGGAACGAGCCATGGATTTAGTCTTTGAATTATCTAAAACACTAAAAGCGAGGTTTTAAATTTGACTGTTAAATTAGCAATCACCGGCAAAAGCGGAAGTGGAAAAACAACTATTGTCAAAGCTTTTTGGCGAATTTTTCGAGAAATGTTTCCTGAAAAATCAATCTTATTATTTGATAATGATTTAAGCAGCGAACTCGGACATAGTTTTGGGCTTGACATAAGAAATACCATTTATGGTATAAGAAGCGGCAAACATGAATATAAAACAGGAATTCCAGAAGACATGACAAAACAGGAATTCATCGAATGGGCAATGGAAGACATTCTTGTTCCTTTAGATGAAAATACTGATATTATAGTTTCATGGTTTGTAGGTTCAAAAGACTGTAGATGCCCCATTACAAAACAAATTAACGATGCTGTAGAAAAAGTGATTAACCGGTATGATATTGTTATTTTTGACTGTGAATTTGACTTAAAATACCTTAACCAACTTGTAGACATTGAAATTGATTCAACTATAATAACAGCAAGACCATCCGAAGAATCAGCTCATCTTGCCAAACGTATTGAAGAATTCAGTGCAAAATATGCAGCCGGGAATCAATTAGGTGTTGTAATCAATAAAGTTGATAATGATAACTTATCTTCAGTATATGAACTTTTGAAAAAATATGACTTGGATGTTCTTGGAGTAATCCCTTTTGACAAAGAATTGAAAAGAAATCCTATATCAAAAGAATCAGAAATTGTACAAAATGCAATAAAAGAATTCTATTTCAGATTGAATTTGCCCCAAACGAAACAATAAACTAAGTATACAACTCAAACCCTAAAAAATAATGGAGAAAAAATGGCAGAAATTTTAGACGGGAAAAAGCTAAGAGATAAATTACTGGAAAACTTAAAATTAAAAATTGATAAACTTCCTACCAAACCTGTACTTGTTGTCATTTTAGTAGGAGATAATCCTGCAAGTAAAATTTACGTTAATAATAAGAAAAAAATGGCTGACAAAATCGGTATAATATCCGAAGTTATAAATTATCCGTCAAATGTCTCCGAACAAGAGTTACTAAAAAAAATTGAAGAATTAAATAATGATGCAAAAATAACTGCAATACTTGTTCAACTTCCATTACCCGAACATATTTCAAAAGAAAATGTAATGAATAAAATAGCTCCGGACAAAGACGTTGATGGATTTACACCATACAACTTCGGCAAATTATTTTCAGGAGAAACGCCTACTGTATATCCTTGCACACCTAAAGGTATTTTACTTCTTTTAGATGAATATGGTATAGATCCAGATGGTAAACATGCGGTAATTATAGGCCGCTCCAATATTGTAGGCAGACCACTTTCACAAATGCTTTTGA
Organism: Candidatus Gastranaerophilales bacterium; assembly: GCA_928722015.1. Lineage (GTDB taxonomy): Bacteria > Cyanobacteriota > Vampirovibrionia > Gastranaerophilales > Gastranaerophilaceae > Zag111. The sequence continues at coordinate 264,259 of CAKMWI010000011.1, forward strand.
ACAGGAATGCCACAGTTACATTATGTCATAGTCATACAAAAAATCTTTCTCAAATAACAAAAACTGCAGATATCGTTGTTTCTGCAGTGGGGAAAAATATTATAGAAGGGAAAATGTTAAAACCTGGTTGTGTGGTAGTTGATGTCGGAATTTTCAAAGATATAAACGGGAAAACCCGTGGAGACGTAGATTTTGAAAGTTCCTCTAAAATTGCATCATACATATCACCTGTTCCCGGAGGTGTTGGACCAATGACAATAGCATCACTGATGATTAACACCATGGAACTTTTTGAAAAGAAATAAATACTATCTGAAAAAATTCCGGCATAATATTTATTCTTTAAAAATTCTGTTATGAATTTACAAGATTCAATGTACAGCTTGTCTTGATATTGTTGTTTACAAGTGTCTTTAAACTTGAAATTTCATTTTCAATTGCTGTTAATTGAGAATCAAGTGAATCTTTTTCTGTTTCTAATTGCTCATCCATCTGTTCATAATAGATATAATCGGCATCTTCTGTATAATCAGATTGAGTATCTCCTGAATATTCTCTCTGAATAGCCGTCATCTGGGATGTTGCATACTGAATTTGATTTTGAATTGATGTGTACTGAAATTGTAAAAAGTTTTTTTGTAAAGTCAATAAACTCTTTTGACTTGCTAATGCTAAAAATGCCATCTCTCGTCTCCTTATTTATAAATTTCTCTCATGTATATAAAGTTTTTCTAAAATATCGAATTTCACAAAGTGTTTTTTTTGTAACATTTGTTTACATTTTTCTAACAAAAATAATTTTAAATGATTATTACTATAGAAATATACAGTCTGCTTCTGTTTGCTATATAATTTGAATAAATATCGGAGAATAATAATGCGAAAAACTATGTGCCTTTTACCCCTGGCTCTTGGGACTTTCGGGTTAGGAATGAGCGAATATGTTATGATGGGAATTCTACCGGATACCGCCAAATCTATGGGAGTATCAATTCCTGCAGCCGGAAATTTTATATCTCTATACGCGCTTGGAGTAGTCTTTGGTTCCATACTACTTGTCATATTTGGAAGAACTCAACCATTAAAAAAAAATTCTCTTAACGCTTGCTACAATTTTTACCACAGCAAATTTGTTAGCAGCCCTTGCTAATAATTATCATGTTTTATGTGGCTTAAGGTTCATCGCAGGACTTCCACACGGAGCGTTCTTTGGAATAGGTTCAATTGTGGCAGACAAACTTGCAGATAAAAATAAAGTTACACAAGCCGTTGCCACAATGGTATCTGGAATGACTATTGCTAATCTCGGCGGAATTCCTATAGGAACATTTATAAGTCATAATTTTTCATGGAGAATAACTTTTTCCTTAATAGGACTCTTTGGTTTTTTGGTTCTATATTCAATTTACAAACTTATACCTGAACTAAAACCTCTTCCTGATACAGGTTTTCGAGGACAATTTAAAATATTCAAATCACTTGCCCCATGGTTATTAATCTTTGCTGTTATACTTGGAAACGGAGGAATTTTCTGTTGGTACAGTTATATTAATCCTTTGCTTGTAAATCTGTCAGGTATAGAATCAAAATATGTTTCAAGCTTAATGATTCTTGCCGGAGGCGGTATGGTTATAGGAAATTTACTTGGTGGAAAATTTTCTGACAAATACTCACCTTCTCTTGTCGCAGGTTATACACAATTAGTTGCTTGTATTTCACTGACTTTAATCTTCTTTTGTGCCAAAAATCCAATACTTTCTGTGATATTAATGTGTATTTGTACAGCATGCCTATTCGCTGTTTCGGCTCCTCAACAATTATTACTTATTAAAAACGCAAAAGGCGGAGAAATACTTGGAGCCTCATGTTCTCAAATTTCATTTAATCTGGGTAATGCAATGGGAGCTTTCATCGGAGGAATTCCAATTGCACAACACCTGGGCTACCAATACACCGCAATACCGGGAGCAATATTTGCATTTTTTGGATTTATTTTGTTATTTTATTTTTATAAAAAATATTAAAGTCTTTAAAAATTTAATTGAAAGGATAAAAAGTGAAAAAACATACCCTAGGACTTCTCAACGGAGCAATAGCAGCAGCAAGTTACGGTACAAACCCGCTATTTGCACTACCACTCTATGCCGGTGGATTAGAAGTAAATTCTATCTTATTTTATAGATATGCATTTGCTGTAATCATTTATGGAATATTGATTAAATTTGTAAAAAAAATACAACTAAAACTATCTTTGCAAGAATTTTTTCCATTATTATTTCTTGCACTATTTTTTTCACTCTCATCATTAACTCTTTTCGAATCTTTTAAATACATAGAAGCCGGGATAGCATGCACAATTCTTTTTATCTATCCAGTACTTGTAGCAATAATAATGGCACTATTTTTTAAAGAAAAACTTACAAAACGCGTAATTTTTGCAATTCTACTGACATCAAGCGGTATTTTAGCTCTATATCATGGCAAACCCGGAGAAAGCTTAAATCTTCACGGAGTACTAATCGTATTTACCTCAGCATTATTGTATGCTCTCTACATAGTAGGGGTAAAAAATATAAAAACAGTAAAACACATAAAAAATGAAAAAATGAGTTTTTATGTTATGTTGTTTGGACTTTTAGTTTATATACTTAACCTGAAATTCTGCACTCAATTACAAATTCCAGACAAACCGCTCTTATGGGTCTATACAATTGGATTAGCACTTTTACCTACAATAATTTCACTAGAAACAATAAATATTTCAATAAAACTTGCAGGCCCGACAAAAACTGCAATTCTTGGAGCCCTAGAACCTTTAACTGCTATATTTTTTGGAGTTTTGTTATTTAACGAACATTTAACCTTAAGAATTATTTTAGGAATAGCATTAATATTATTAGGAGTGTTGTTAATTGTTATCAAAAGAAAATAATATAATATTCACAAAAATTAATAAATCTCATCAAAAAAATATTTTACAGGTATAATATCCTTATGATATATCCTGTTTCTGCAAATATTAATTATAATCAAAGGTCTTTTAAGTATAATTATCAAAAAAATAACTATACTCAGTTACCATTTACTGGAGTACAAATTTCTGAAAATAACAAGGATTCTGACAACTTAGTTTTTGATAATAACTTTAATAGTAGATATGAAGCAATAAAAAGTAAATATAAAAAAATGAAAGATTCTATAACAGGATTTTTTCAAAAGAGAAAACTGCGCAAAATTGAACATGATGAAAGTATTGCTCTAAATTCATTTCAACAAAGCCAAACGGATTACATGAATGGACAGGATATACTAATACAAAAACAAAAAGAAAATCTTGAATTGCTTAAAAAGAATAATGCAAGCCTTGATGAAATAATTGATCTTAAAAAAGTAATTGAACATCAGGAAAAAATTAAAGAAAAAATGATAGAGATTGCAACCAGTAAAGCTCAAAAACAAGGATTTCAATCAATAGGCGGTTATGACATTGAACAACAAATTTTAACTGAAATGTTCATTAAATATTTGCCAAATGAAAGAGCCGGAGAATACGTAGACTTTCCTGGATGCATACTGTTTTTTGGACCAAACGGAAATGGAAAAACTTCTTTTGCAAAAGCTTTTGCAAATTCTTGCGGATGTGATTCCTTAAAATCAATTAAAGGTTCAGGAAGAACTAAAGAAGAAAAACAAGAATCTTTCTACAACAAACTTTTTACGGCTATGCTTGATGCTGAAGCTAAATTTGAAGAGGACAGACAAAGAACTATCCTCCTTGTTGATGAATTTGACGAATATGCAAATGATGATTCGGTTATTTTACCTCAACTCAAAAAGTTGTTAGAAAAATGTTCTAACAACTATCATTGTACAATATTTGCAACAACAAATAATCCATTAGATATTGCTGAAGAAATCAGAAATGATTTAAGAATGCCTATAAAAGTATTTCTTTCTCCACCTGATTTTGATAATATAATCTCTGTACTAGCGCATTATTTAAAAGATTATCCGCATGAACCGTTAAATTATGATGAACTGGCAAATACAATTATTTCAAAACAACAAAAAGCGGCCTATAATAATTCTCAACTCGAAGAAATATGTAATAACGCTTATGAAAATGCTATTGACAAAATCACACAAGAAGATCTTTTATACCAAATAAATATCACTGAACCAGGAATTCCAGAAAAAGATTTGATAAAATTTGAAAATGAAAAAAAACAAATAAATACAACAGAATTGAATAACGATGAAAATAATTAATTCTGATAAAAAGTTTAATACCTGGATTAATCCGGCAATAATTACCGGCTCAACAGGAATCGGACTTTTAGGAGGATATAGCGGATTCAAAATTAAAAGCAAAACCTATAATGCAAAATTACAAACACAACTACAAACTCTCAAAAATGAAAATGAAACTATTTTACTAGAAATAAATAAAAGTTGTCTTAACAGCGCTAAATCTAAACCTGAATACAAAAATAAAATTGACACATTAGAAAAAGAAGGAAAAATATTTGGACAAGACTATCATTTAAAAGATATTCTTAAACCAGCAGACTTAGCTAATTACAATAAAAATTTAGAAGATTTCTATAACACTATAAAAGAAAATGAAACAGAAATTATAAATCTGGCAGCAAAAAAATTGTCCAAAATCAAACAAAAATATTTAATTACAGGAACCGTTACAGGTTTATTAATAAGTTCAATAGGAGTTATTACAAAAAAATTTGCAGATAAAAAGATAACAGGAGTTGATAAAAGTGCGAGTTAATTCAATTTCTTTTAAAGATTCTATAAATAAACAAAATGCCAACCACAATTCAATTAAACATAACCAATTACAGACACCCTCTCCATATTTAACTTCTGATATAATTTCATTCCAGGGCGACGATGATGACTATCAGGAATATAATTTCTGGTTAGGATTGCCGAATGTAATTACAACAAAAGTTGAAAAAGCTTATGCAAGATATACACTAGAAGAAAAAGACAATAATTGGGAAGAGGCAGCCTCCTATGATTATTATAATCATCAATTAAACAATATGGGCTTCTTTAAATTTTGTTTTACAAAAGCTCCTGAAAGAGAAGAACTGCAATTTTTAAACAGAATAAGAAAATATAGAAGTGAAATATTGAATGAACAAATTAAACAAAAAGAAGAAGAAACAAAAAGATTAGAAAAAGAACAAAAAAACACTCAGATTATAATTGGCGGGAAAATGGACTTACATAAAAAGTTTTTGAACAAAGTTGCCAAAGATTGTCCTAATATTCCTACAGCTATATTGATTCACTCAGGAGATAAAAAAAATCGTGAACAACTCATCAAATGGCTGGAACAACAAACATTAAAAAATCCAAAATATCATGTTGTTGAATTTGATAATGAAGATACATATAAAACAATATACCGACTAGAAACTGAAATACAATATGCAGAAAGCCGATATGATAAATCTAAACAACAAACAATAATTTTTATAAATAATTTTGATGACTCATTAAAAAAAGATAACGGCGCTCTTAAAAATTTATTATTTGAAAATTCCGATTTGAAAAAACCGGTAACTCTGGTATTTCAAACTCAAAATCCTAAAGAACTGGCAAGTGCATTTATCGGAAATGCAAAAAGAATTCCAGTTAAAATAAAGCTGGATGAAAGTATTATTCCTGAAGATTTTCTTCTAACAGACAGATACACCCCCTTACTATGACGGCTACAAATATAAAATAGATAAAAGTCATGAAGTTGAATTATACTTAGGTTCATTTGGTACAGACAAATCAACATTATGGATTAACTCTTCTTCAAGAGGCATTATAAAGAAAGTTCTGGATAATATCAGAATAATAAAACAAGAAGAAAAATTCAAAAATGTATCAAAAGTTCAATGTTACGGCTTGGATGAAAATGAAGACAATTTTGGGATGTATCCTATTGATGCTTATACTAAGAATTATGACAGAATTTTTCAAAAAGATTTATAATTATTATTTTTTATCAGAATATCTTATTTGAAAAATTCCTAACAAGGAAGCCATAAATCCGGCTGTTAATGCACCTGAAAACAAAGCTTTTAATAATGGATGTTTGACTTTGGCTGCATCTGATTTTATATGCTGAAAAGCATCAATTGAACGAATAACCCCCAATGAAGCTGAAAGAACTCCTATAGTCAAAAGAGTTTGTTGATCCATCTTCATATACAATTGTTTTTTATTTGCATCTTTACTATTTCCTGTAAAACTAACCGAATACATGGATACCGAATGTATCTTAGCCATAGGTGTTTCCTCCATTATAAGTAGCTAACTTTGCTGATGTTATTTCAGGTTTCATTTTATTTATCATAGAAATAACCTTATCACTATCCATGTTTCCTTTTTTAATAACCCCACAAAGAATTTTCAATTGATTATTACTAAACCTTCCTGCAGGGTTAGAGTCTAAATTTTCACAAATTTTATTCAAATCAAGTTTTTCAGCATAATCTTCCAAATAATATTTCATTATTGACTCTATATCATTGATATTGGCAGGTCCAACATATATTTTGATAAAATTTTGAACCAAATCATCATCAACTTTATCAGGACAATTTGTCGTACCAAAAATAGAAATTCTATTTTCACCATCTGAAATTAACTCTTTCATTTTAGCAAGAGATTTTGGTTTGTTGCGCATTCCTTCTATTTCGTCAATCTGAATAATTGTCCTTTCTTTTTTAAGAGCAAACCTTTCTTTTGCTTGAGATTCAACCTGACACAATTTTTTATAAATAAAATCATCAGGTAAAAAACTCTCTATAGAGTCAACTTTGTTAGACATACTTTGTTCTATTACAGCAGAAGCAAGTACAGTTTTTCCCGTACTGGTAGGACCATAAAAAAGAATTCCTGCCGGTGGAGTATAAGAACTTTTTTCTTTTTCCATCAAAACAGGGGTTATAAATTCAGAAGTAAGTCTTTCTGTAATATGTTTATAACCAGCTAATCGGCCATAACCAAAACCTTTTTTAGGATTTAATATACCTCCAGGTTCCAGATATTTCTTCAAAACATTTTTAAAGTCTTCAGTTGAAAGTTCATCATTTTTACTTTCTAAATCTTGATTATTTTTATTTAATTTTTTTTCTGATGCTTGTATTTTTTCGACTTCTTCTCTATGAATACTATCTTTTCTGTGAAGCCAAGCTTCATTAAATTCCTTTATTTGTTCTTTTGTCATAATTGAAATATTAGAAAGGAAAGACTTATTAGTAAACAACTCTCGGAAAGATTTTTCATCTAAATTATCAAGATCAATTTCCTTCCAAAAACGATGTTCTGATTCTTTAAAAACTTTAAAGGCATCAGGATAAGCTTCAATATTATTTTGCATTTCTTTAATAGATTCTGCAGCATTATGTGAAATAACTTCTCCCACCCCAAAATCAAAGAAATCATAAATCGCCGTAAGCATAAAAGCATCTTTAAAAGCATCCTGCGCAAGCTGTTTGACATTAACATTTTCATTGTTCTTAAATTTATTGAAATTAGCCAACATCTTAGCACCAAAATTAAAAGCAAAACTATATCCAAGTTTAGTGGCATTATAATCTTCTAAAAGCCCCATAACGGATGAAATTATTTCCTTATCTGATTTTGGAATATTTTCGTAAGCATGTTTAATCATTTCAGGGTCAAAAGAATCGCTAATTGTATTGGAACCTAAGTTAAACAACTCAGACAAATCTCCAATTCCTCCAAGAGCAGCTCTTAAACCAAAATATGAGGCAAATTCTATTGACTGCTGCTTAAGTGTCATATTATTTTCTCGAACTCGTTTTAAAAAACCTCTCCCCATTTTCTCTGTCAGCATAAAACTCAAAGAACCATGTGCTGCTGCACTGGCTTTAGCTATTCCGGCATTAGTCCCACCTCCAGAGGCTAATGAAGCACCGGTTGCAACTGAAGCTGCATGTGAAACCCAACCGCCAACATCAACAAGGATTTTAGCACCTTCTGTTCCAATTACGGCAGCTGAAAACATTTCTTTCGCAGTGTATTCAGCAGCAGCCCAAAACGGAACTTGAAGATAATCCTGCATTTTCAAAAACATTATGCCCTGTAAAGGACGTAAAAGATATACATCCGTACTTCCCAGACTAAATGCACCTGCCCCTGCCGAAATTAATGAACATGCCGCAGCAAACCCGTGTACTAAATTTTTACAATATCTTTCCTCGTCCTTTGCTATCCCACCCAAAAATACAGGAGCAGTTTTTTTATCGTACTTATCTTCTTCTAAAAGTTCAAGATACTCCTTGAAAAAATTATAAAGTTGGGTATAACCCTTTATTTTAAAATCAGTTTCTGGGGAATAGTCCTCTGAACTGAATAATTTTTCAAGTTCAGAAGATGATTTTTCAACCATAAATTTACAGAAATTCAGTTTAACAAGCGGATTTGTTTCAATTAATTTAAAATCCTCTACTGTACCAAAAATAGGTTTTTTATGGTCAAAATTATAATTAAAATATTCCTGCGAAGTTTTATAATCCTGAAGAAGTTTTTCTTTATTAAAAACATTTACCAGTTTACTTCCATCATTAGGATTATAATCCGAAATTAAATTATTATTGCCAGAATAATAAGATTCTTCCTGCTGTTTACGCTTTGTATAATTATTATAATCAGGTATAGGCTGTATAAATACTGGCTGCACTCTAAGCATATTATTATGCCTCATTAGATAAATGTTCAAACAATTCAGATATCCAATCAGCCAATCCAGAACCTCCACTCGGAATCTCAGGCGCATCAGGAGCACCACTATCAAGCAAATCTGCATCAGTATCAGTATCAGTATGAACACCAGCTTCACCAGCATTTATATGATGAGATGACAATTTTGCTATAAAATCATCCATAGAATCTATATGTACCATAGAAGCATACTCAGGAACATTTTCAGAAATATATCTTTGCAAATTCATATCATTTACAAATTCAGCAATATTTGCAAGAGTTTTATCATCAATATTATGAGATTTTAATGCCTCTGCAAGATGTTCATCAATAGAAACATGAGTAACATTACCATGTGCATCATGGAAGGAAATAACTTTATTCCCAAATATATCATAAGTATTTTCATCATGACGTCCGGCTACATAATCTCTTATTTTTTCCGCAAGATTCCTATCATCATTAGGAAGAATTTTTTGTGGCAAATAACCATATAACGCATTATATTCTTCAGGAGTCATTTCATATTGTGTAATAAAATTTTCTCTCGTAATAGCCGGAGCGATAGGAACATGCTGAGCCCAATCTGGATCCCATGGATTTATCGGATAACCTGAACCAAAATTAGGAATTGAAACACTATGAAGCTCGCCATCGATTTTCATAGCAGATATATTGCGACTAGGATCAATAAATATTCCATTTTCTTTGTCTATATATTTATTGTTAAGCAAATCTATATCAATATTGCCATCTTCACTTTTGTACACACCCTTTGCCGCATCTGCATATTGAATTTTTGAAGGATCAATATTTATTGGGGTTCCTTCTATAGATAATTCACCCGTTTCCGCATTAGCATGAATTTTTGACTCCACAAAATCGCGTGTACTCATAAAATAAGTTCCATCAGGTAAAAATATATCTTCCGAACTTTGATTTCCCGCAAGAGCAGAGGTAACCCCTATACCTAATAAAAGCGGTACCCCTACAAACCCAGCTCCAACTAATACATCTTTAACTGTCATTCCGCTATCAGCTTTTTCAGATTTACCAGAAAAAGAAACATTAGAAGTTTTTATAAACATATCCGGTTTTGTTTGTAAATCGACTCGAGGTTGAAAATTGTTATTACCTGCAAAAGTAATATTAGGTTGAATAAACGGTTTTACCGTCGAAAATTGAATATGCATAAAATCACTCCTAAATATAATATCCACACTATTTTCTATAGTATAAAACTAAGAAAATATTTTTTTGATTTTTAAAACTTTAAATTTACAAAAATTAATAAAAATTATACTCTAAAATCGACCTTCACAAGGTTCAAAACAAAAATTACAACAACCATTTGACAAGTTGTATTCTAACAGATTATAACCATCACGTATAATAACAGGTTTCGAACAATTTTTACAATAAGTACTTGAAGTTTTAGTATTTGATAAATTTCCGGTATAAACATATTTTAAACCGACATCAGATGCTATTTTGTATGCTTTTAAAAGCGTCGAAAATTCTGTATGTTTTCTTTCGGAAAATTTATATCTAGGGAAAAATGCACTAAAATGAAGTGGAACATCATCACCTAAATTATTCAAAATCCAGCTACATTGATTAGTTAACATTTGTTCGCTGTCATTTTCTCCCTCAATTAGCATTGTAGTTAATTCAAGCCAGCATTTTGTTTCTTGCTTTACATATTTTATTGTTTCTAAAACAGGTTCCAAATGTGCATGGCAATTTTTTGAGTAAAATTCTTCGCTAAAGCCTTTTAAATCAATATTTGCAGCATCCATATATTTAAAAAATTCTTTAGCCGGTTCATGATTTATATATCCAGATGTTACTGCAACTGTTTTAATTCCAAATTCGGAACACAATTTTGCAGTATCAATTGCATATTCAAAAAATATTATCGGATCATTATAAGTAAATGCAACACTCTTACAGGCATATTCTTGAGCAATTCTAACAATTTCTTGCGGAGAAGTTTTATTTAACAAATGGTTATCCGACCTGCTTTTAGTCGTTTGCCAATTTTGACAAAATTGGCAACCCATATTACAACCTAAAGTTCCAAAAGACAAAACTGAACTATTCGGATAAAAATGATAAAGTGGTTTTTTCTCAATAGGATCAATAGCAAGTCCTGTATTATAACCGTATGTATCCAAAACAATCTCACCATTTATATTTTTTCTTACATGGCAAAATCCTTCCTGACCTTCTTTTAGGATACAATTCCTAGGACAAATCGTACACTGAACCTTATCATTCTTTAGAATGTTTTGATATTTCATAAAATATATTATAATACTTTTATGAAAAAAATTAAACAACCATCTGTAGCAGGAACATTTTATACTGCTAACAGTAAAGATTTAAAAGAACAAATAACAAACTTTGCAAAAGAAAATAAAAATCAATATGTAATATCTACAAGAACCGTTATAGTTCCTCATGCAGGTTTGATATATTCAGGACGGCTGGCTTATGAAGGTATTAATCAACTTGATAAAAATCTAAAAAATATTTTTATATTTGCACCTGCACACAGAGTAGGGTTTTCAGGACTCGCACTTACAAGCTTTGACAGTTGGGAAACTCCACTCGGGCATATTGACATAAACCAAGACATAAATAAAGAACTAGCAAATAAATTTAATGCAAATTTCAACGATGATGCAATCCAGCCTGAACATTCCATAGAAGTTCAAATTCCTATTATTCAGTCTATTTTTCCTAATATAAAAATTATTCCAATTCTCATTGGCAGGCAAAACCCTGAACTAATCGAGCAGATAATTTCTTATTATTACCCAAATAAAGAGAATGGTTTTATCATTTCATCAGACTTAAGCCATTTTCTATCAGATGATGAAGCTGTAAAAACAGACAGCGTTACAGCTTACATGATTGAAACAGGAGCTGTAGGAAGTTTTACACATGAACAAGCATGCGGAGCAACAGGAATTATTGGCTTGGTTAAATTTGCAAATAAAAATAATTTTTCTCTGATTAGAATAGATATGACAAATTCTTCAGCCGTAACTAATGATTTTTCAAGCGTTGTTGGCTATGGTTGCTGGTTTTTATATGAAGGAAGTAAAAATAAATTTTTGAAAGAATATTATTCAAAATTTATAATTGATATATGCGCTTTAACAATAAAATCACAATTTATCAAACAAGAAGTTCATATTAAATACCCGCAAGTATTTAGCCAATACGGGGCAAGTTTCGTAACTCTTGAAAAAAATAACAATCTCAGAGGATGTATAGGTTCAATCATTGCTCGAAAATCACTAATAGTGGATTTAGTTTCTAATGCTCAAAATGCAGCATTCAAAGACCCAAGGTTTAATCCGGTTCAAAAAGAAGAATTAGATACATTAAAAATAGCCGTATCACTACTTTCCGAACCTAAACCAATAGATTTTCAAGATGAAGAAGATTTATTAAATCAAATCAAACCATACCAAGATGGGATTATTATACAGGAAGGCAATTATCAAGCAGTTTATTTACCGTCCGTGTGGGAACAAATTCCTGATAAAAAAGAATTTTTAAATTCATTAAAAATAAAAGCTGGACTACAACCGGACTATTTTTCAAAAACCTTTGCAGCATATAAATTTACAACTGAATATATAAAATAATTTTATAAAATTATTTAAATTAAAAAATGACAACTCACTTAATCAATTTACAATATATAAAAAAAACAATATAATAAAATTTATTGTAAAAATATTAAGGAGATTATATGGAAGGAATTAAGAAAAAATTTGGTCCTTTAGCCAATATTGAATTTGATAAACTATTTGTTGGTCAAATATTCTCTCACTTTGCAGATGCAATAGTACAATTTTTACTTGTAGCAATATTGCTGAAATATTCCGCGAGTGCAGGTAAATCTATTGCAACAATGTTTTTTGTGTTTATGTTACCTCAATTTATATTGAGTCCTTTTTCCGGAGCAATATGCGACAGATTTTCAAGAAAAGCTATCCTGTCTATAAGCTGTTTTTACAGAACATTCGTCATTGCTGCAATAATAACTCTATTACCATATTACATCTCCGACAATATCATTTTAATATCTGCATTTTTACTAGGTTGTGGAGCAGCATTTTTCTATCCTGCCAAAATGGCTTCTGTTACTAATATTATTAAAAGCTCACAATTAAAATTTGCAAATGCCCTCACAGCATCTATTGGCGCAATCGCACTTTTACTCGGGGCTTTCATTGCAAATTTTCTGACAAAGTTCGGAATTGCTACAGCATTTATGAATATTGGAATAATGTATATGATAGCCGGAGTCCTAACAGGAATTATAAAATTTGAAATTCCGCAAAATTATTTTGTCAGAAAAGAAAATGATATAAAAATAGCTTTAAAATATTTAGAAACTCATAAAAGAGCATTTTATCTTGTAATCCTTTCTATATGCTTGCAATTTATTGTTGCAGTTTTTTCAAACAGCTTGAATGCTTTAATTACAGATTATTACGGCTTAAGTTTTTCAGATTTAACATATTTAAGAACAATTTTGGGGATTGGGATTGTAACAGGTATGGCTGTAGCTATTTATTTCTCAAGATTAATGCGAATTCCGCATCTGTTTGCCAGTGCTTTCATCATATTATGTATTGCATTGATTACTGCCCCGCTATGTAGAAGTGTAAATAGTGCCTGGATTTGGCTATTACCTATTGGTATGGCAGACGCAGTAGTACTTGTTATGTTAGATACAATTCTTCAAAAAGTTACTCATGACAGGGTACGTGGTAAAGTTTTCGGTCTACAGCTTACATGTTCAACTTTCAGTTTTTTAGCAGGAACAGCCATTGTTGCAAATATTATAGGATTTATTAATCCGTTAAATGTATTTAAAGGCATTGCATTTTTATCATTTATATTAGCCGCTATAATACTAATATTTGACAAATCGTTCAGATACTTCTTATTAAAAGCTACTTTAGGTCAGATTTTTTTAATCCTTTTCAGATACCGAGTTGAAGGAGCTGAAAATATTCCAAGGAAAGGAAAAGTCATACTGGCAGGGAACCATACAGGTCATCTTGATCCTTTTATTATACAAATGGCAACAAACCGTCAACTTTGGTTTGTAACAGGACCTGCAGCTTTTAAAGTTCCTATTATCAGACACTTATTAAAATATTATAATGTTTTACCGCTAAAATTCGGTAAAGGAATAGAAGCAATAGAATCAGCAGTTCAAAAACTAAATTCAGGAGAAGCTGTAATAATTTTTCCGGAAGGGAAATTTACCACAGACGGCAATATTTGCAAATTCAACCGTGGTGTTGGCATTATGGCAAAAGAAACCAAAGCCCCGATTGTTCCATTTGCAATAAAAGGTGGATTTGAATCCTGGGGAAGAAATCGTGCCTTACCCAGATTGTTCAATACTATAATAATTCAATTCGGGCAACCAATTACCGATTGTGATTATAATGAATCTACTCCTGAAAAAGAAATTGCACATGAACTACAAACAAGAGTAAATTTTATGAAGAAATCTCTCGAAAGACGTGCATTCTATAAGATTGATCGTAAACTTTACTCTAACTTTCTCGATTTAATGCAGGAAAAAGGTGATATCTACGGACAGGTCAAAGCATTAAGCATTAAAACAAAAAATGGTTATGAATCTCTAAGTTATCTGGAAATTGGCAGAAGAGCTAAAAAATTCGCCAATTATTTAATTGAAAATATGAATACCAAACGAGGTGAACGAATTGCTATAATATGTGAATCCAGACCTGAATTTTCTATTGGAGTATTTGCCTCTATCCAAACAGGTGCAACGATTGTACCGTTAGACGTTAAATTAACCGTTTCAGAACACACAAATATTTTAAACGACTGCAATCCGAGATTATTGTTTTGTTCAAGTCATTATTTAGAACATGCAATAGAAGTAAAAAATAATGTTAAATCAATTGAAGAAATTTTTGTTCTGGATGATGAAGAAAATAAAAATAATGAAATATACTCACAACCAAACATTCATTTAGTATCCACCTTAAATGCCGATATTGAAAAAGATATAGGTAGTCCTCGTTCTTTAGATGAAACAGCATTAATTGTCTATACATCAGGCACAACAGGAAATCCAAAAGGAGTAATGATTAGCTTTGGAAATATATATTCTCAACTTCGCGACTTTGAATATATGTTTAAACTAAGTAACAAACACACTTTATTATCTATACTACCACTTAACCATTTACTTGAACTTGATTGTGGTTTTTTTGGAATGTTATATATGGGTGCCAAAATTGTATACATTAAATCTCTTAATCCTAAAGAACTTACCACTACAATGAAAGAAAAAGGAATTACAAACATGATAGTAGTTCCTCTTGTTGCTAAAATGTTAAAAAATAGTATTGATAAACAAATCAAAAAACAACCTAAAGCAGCGCAAAATACATTCAAAATTCTATATGCATTGGCAAAATTTATGCCACGCGGAATCCGTCGGCTTATGTTCAAATCAATTATTGATGGTTTAGGTGGAAAACTCGAATGTTTCATTTGCGGCGGAGCACCATTAGAAGATAGTGTAGCCGAATTTTTTGAAAGAATTGGGGTTCCGGTATTTCAAGGGTATGGACTGACTGAGACATCACCAACAATTTCCACAAACAGATACGGTCATTCAAAAATCGGTACTGTTGGCAAGCCATTACCTTCTGTGAGAGTAAAAATTGCAGATAACGGAGAAATCCTTGCTTCAGGTCCTAATGTTATGCAAGGCTATTATAATAAACCGGAAATGACTGCAGAAGTAATTGATGAAGATGGTTGGTTTCATACCGGAGATATAGGAGAAATTGATAAACAAGGATATATTAAAATAACTGGTAGAATTAAAAATATGATTGTCCTTGGTGGCGGTAAGAAAATTTTTCCTGAAGAAGTCGAAGCTGTTTTAGAAACATCCGAACTTATAAAAGAAGTTTGTGTAATGTCATTAACAATAAAATCAGGTAACAAAGCCGGAACAGAAGAAGTTGGTGCAATTATTGTTCCAAACGACGAATTACAAAAACAATCTGACGAAGAAATTCAAAACATATTGGAAAAAGAGGTAAAAAGACTTGCTGAAACAAATCTTGCCCCTTATAAAGCCCCAACAGTTATAATTCTCCATCGGGAAGAACTGCCAAAAACCTCAACAAGAAAAGTAAAAAGAAAAGATTTAAAAGAATGGTATGACCAACAAGTTATTACCAAATAAATTACTCAAAATATAAACCTGATACAGACATAAAATTACCGGAATCCAAACTTTATTATTTCAAAAGTTTATCAAGGACTCCGGTAATTTCAAGCATTTTAGCTTCTTTATCAGCCTCATTGTCTGACTCAAAAGATTTTTTTATACAATTAGAAAAGTGTGCTTTTAGAATTTCAAAATTAATTTTCTTTAAAATAGACTGACTAGCCAAAATCTGAGTACTTATATCGATACAGTACCTATCTTCTTCAACCATCTTAATTAAACCGTCAATTTGTCCCCTAACCGTCCTTAACAACCGAATAATCATTGTTCTGTCTGCTTGCATATTTCTCTACCTCACACTTAATCCCGTTATACATTATATAAATTATAATTTTCGGAGCATAGTATCACAACTATACCCCGAAAATTTCATCAATAAATATTTAATCTTCACAATCACACTTATTTTTTCTAAATAATCTAAATTTACGGGATTTACAATCACATTTTTCTGATTTTGAAGATTCACAAGATTCTGCATTATCCTTAGCACAAGTACAATCTTCATCGCATGTACATTGTTCACCATCTTGGCAACCACAAGTATAATCCTTATCACATGTACACTTTTCGCCATCCTGACAACCGCAAGTACAATCTTTTGAACATTCACATTGCGTTTTTGTTGAATTCGGGCAAGAAGATTGTTCGCAAGCCAGAACCGTATTTGCACTAAAACACAATGCACCTAACAAAAATAAACTGGTAAATAATTTGTACATAATGCCTCCTTTTAAATACCTACACCCCGAGGGGGTATATGTATATATTAAAAAAGCCTTTGAATTTTGTCAAGTAAACCAAAACATTACATAAGAGCTAAATAATTATAACCCACATGGCCTACGTGAAAATACGGACTTGTTAACTATTTGAATAATCTTTATAATGTGAACATTTAAGATTATCCAATAAATGAAAACATAAAATAAAAATGGTGTTTTATATAATGATATAGATTCTTTAACCAGTGAGTATGCTTCTTATAAAACAAAAATAAAAGATAAAGTAAAATATCAATTTGGAGACGTAAATGTTCCGGAAGTTGTATTGCATGAAAATAATTACTTGATACGTACGACTTCAATAAAAATTATCGTTTTGAGTGGGCTTATATTCTAGTGTATGGGATAATTACATTAGGCGGAGTATGCATGTTCTATATTTCATTGTTTGGTATTTGGAAGATACAAGATAAACTGAAGAAAAAAAAATTTTAAAAACTATCCAATTTAATTGTGTATGAACATACAGAAAGGACTTTTTTATTTGCCCAAAGAGAATTTTGGTGCAAGCTTGGTAAAATCCTCTAAAAATCGAACCGAGTAAATTCTCTTAAATTCGCGAAAACCATTACGGTGCGGCAAATTTGGTATTAAAAAAGAGGCTATCGTAAGCCTCTGAATTTTAATGGTGGAGACGGTGGGAGTCGAACCCACGTCCAAAATGGATAAAAATAAACCTCTACGAGTGTAGATTTTAATTTTCTCAACTGATTCAGGAAAAAATCACAACCCTATAAATCAGTCCTAGGTTTTATTTAAAGGAAACTCTAAACCTTTGATGGTTAAATCTTGATATAGTTACCATCAATTACTATACTGCATCTTGCATAATTGACCCATAAATCCGGCAAGATGGGACTTATAAGTAGCTATTCATCAAAGGATTATGCAGCTAAAGCATAAGCTCTAGAGAAATCTGCTTTGATTACATTATCATTTTTAGCATTTAATTTGTTTTGCTCGTTGATAACCGTGAACAGCGCACGGACTCGCAGCCTATTTTCACCAAACATCCTGTCAAATCCAAAACGTCCCCTTGAATTTATAATCTAAACACCTGCATTCTTAAAAATAACATTACAAGATGTTTCCGGATGCTTCTATTCGATGTTGTAAATGTACTGTGAATACATTATAAAACTTTTGTATATTTTTTTCAAGAGATACAATTTAAAAGTCCATTTAAATAAATTTTTATAAAATATTACATAATGTAACAAAATTTATAACTATATTAAAGATTTACCACAAAATATCCGTAACTACAGGTAATAATACTACTACCAGAAAGGAAAAGATACAAAGCCATGGGCATGAGTGCATCACAAGCAAGATTTTTAAGTCTTACAGCACGCAAGAACAATGTGGAATTCGAAGGACAGCAGATTAACCAACAAAGAACTACTCTGTCCAACCAATCCGCAAGTTACTATAGCGAGCTTTGCAATATGAGTGTACCCACTCCGCCTTCTATTGATGATTATACAAAAGTATCTTACACTTTCGATGATGGTGCTCTTACTAACACCATTACTTCAATGATTGCCAGAGGTAATAATCAATATTCAATCAGTTACATTCAGCAATGGCAAGATGATTATTCTATCGTTTCAGCTTCTTCAAGCCTTATTTCTAAAACGGATGCAGGAGAATATAAAGTAGGTTCTTCTACTTTAAGAATTTTAGGTACTGTTGGCGAATATAGTGCTGATGAATTAAAAGCTCTATCAGATCAAGAGTTCGAAACTTTAAAAAATTCACCTGAATTTCAATCTGACAAATATTTAAGCACATTAGAAAGAGACCAATTACAAGATTTATTAGAACAGGAAGAATATTATCAATCAATGTTAAATGAATCAGTACTAGGAAATGCTGCATCAACAAATTCCTGGTATGTAAGATATGTTAAAGATTCAACATCAGGTTCCTACGTTCCATATTTTTATCAAGCTGTGGAAGTAGAAAACGATGACAAATATACTGATGGTTATGCAACAAGTAATATAAATTGTTATTCACTTGGTTCATCAACAAAGACTAAGGAAGTATTAAATCAACTTGGTTCTGTTGAAAAAGATTCTACAGGAAGATATATTTCTTTGACATTATATCAAACAGATGAAAACGGACAGATTGTAATTGATCCTGATACAGGATTACCTATATCTACCGAATATTCATTAACAACTAATACATCTACAGATGAAGATGCGTATAATGACGCAATGAACCAATATAATTATGATCAAAACCAATATGATAAAAAGATTCAGGATATCAACTCAAAGTTAGAAGTTGTACAGCAGCAGGATAAGAGCTTAGAGTTAAATCTTAAACAGCTTGACACTGAAGAAAATGCTATTTCTACTGAAATTGATGCTGTTAAGAAAGTTATTTCTAAAAACGTTGAATCCAGTTTCAAAACGTTTAATGCTTAGTTAATCAAAACGCAAAAATAAGATAAACAAAATAAATCAGAAACTGCACAAATCAGCTTCTGAAAAAATATACAAAAATTTTCCTTTCCCTTTTTCCTATTGATTTTCCAACGACTCGTAAAACAGTCGTTTTTTTTTGTTATTTAAATATTTAAGAAACAAAAAGACCAATAATATCATTGGTCTTTTTGTTTGTTTGCGTATATGTTGTTTTATTTAAAAGTTCAATGTTTTAATACTTTGCACAGTTTGAAATTTACTAATTTCTCTCAAGTATTGTTCTAAAGCCATATAACCATTATAAATTTCATTAGAAATAGAAGCATATCTGCTTGCTTCTAAAAATTTTAATTCTTTTACTCTTATTAAGAGAATATTATCAGAATCCTGTCTTAGATGTTCATCTTCAGATACTGACCATTTTTGTAAAAGAGACAGTTCATCATACATCTGTTTCATTGTAGTAAACTCTAAAATATTAAAATCATATTTTTCTAATAAAGATTTTTCAACATTAGAAATTCTGCTCATACAAGCTTGAAATTTAAAAACTTTTTTTATAATCAAATAATTATCCGCAATTCGTTTATGCGAAGATGGAACATTATTTTTTGCCAAAAGAGCAGCAAAAGAACGAGATGTGAATGAATCTTTTTCATTCGAAAATGCACTCTTTGATGTTAAGTCAAATTCTGATTTTCTTTCTACCATAGGTTCTAACATTCTTCCTCCGATTATATGTCGATAATAAAATAATAAAATTCGTTTGTCATGATTTTTTGTCAAATTATTTACAATTGTTAAAAAATACAAAATCAAAAAGAAAAATCATGTTACTAAAAGGCTTCTACACTCAAGTTAACCACCCTTTTTTATATTATAAAAAAATGCCATAAATCATGTTGACTTTTATACAAAAAAACTTAAATTTATCATGTTAAAAATCATACGAAAGTATGACCCTTTTGTAATAAAAATATGTTAAAAATGATAATATAAAATACCGGACCGGAAGGTGGATAAAATCTATGGGATTGAGCTTAAATAATATATACCAAAGACCATACGTCAAGCAAGACGCCAAAAATCCTGTAAAAAAAAGAGAAGAGGAAGAAAAATCCTCTGCCGCTAATACGCGTCGGGAAGAACAAACCAATCAAAATTCACAAAGCAAAGGACTTCAATATGTAGAACAAAAGCAACCTACATATACACCGGCTTATGAACAAAAATTTAATTTTGCACCAAACGGATACTCAAATGTTAATATAAATGCCACCCCGCACCAACATCAAACCGGTAATACCGTTAATACTCAACCTGTTAGTGCAGCTGCTCAAAATAAAATTGACAGCCAAATTAATATTGCGCAAATACTGAAAGATTTGAAAAATACAGCACTTGCAATTGGCACCCCAGATGAGCTTAATGAAGAAGTTAACGGATATATTAATTTAATAGAAAAACAAGTAAAAAAAGAAAACCCTAATACAAAACTCGTAAAATCTAATCTGAAAAATGCGGCATCCATTCTTGACGGGTATATTTCAGAAACACTAAAAAAAGAATCTCAAGTTGTAGAAAAATGGGTTGAAGCTCTATTTTTACAAAAAATTGACTACCACTATGATGAAGATAATATTAATGAAAGATTCTTAGTCAAATTTCCTGACGGCTCAACAAGCCAAACAAAACGCCAAGAAGAATTGCAGGAAACCTCTCAGGCTGAAAATATTCCACAAGAAGCCAGAGAAAATTCGAATGTCATTCCTATTTCCGTTGCCGGTCAAACAAATTCCACAAAAATTCCACAGGATAAACAGTTAAAATCATTATTTATTCAAGCAAAAAAATACGCTTATGCAAAAGATCCGGAAAAAGCAATAAAAGCATTTGAACAAGCTCTCAATCGGGCAATGGAAATTGACGACACTGAAACTTCAGGGAAAATATACTACGAAGTCGGAAAAATATACGACGATCATGATTATCTTGCTCAAGCCTTGAAAAGTTATAATCAGGCTGCAAAGTTGTCAAAAGATGAAAATGTAAAGACAAAAGCTCATTATTCAATGGCTCAAATTTATGATGATGTAAATCAAATTACTCCGGCACTCGATCATTACATTACAACAGTATCCTTTGCAGGAGAAGCCGAAAACATTCCGGCACAATCCGCATCATTAACTAAAATCGGTAATATTTATACAGATATGTACGATAAAGAAGCATTTAACTATTACGACACAGCATACAATCTGGCTAATGAGACCGAAAATTATAACCTGAGGGGATTTGTGTCATCTAATACTGCAGGTGCATATACAAAGTTTGATGAACCGGAAAAAGCTCTTAAATCATATTCTCAAGCAGTAAAAAATTATACAACTGCAGATTCACCCGTAAAAACTGCCCAGAATTATATGTCAGCAGCAGATATAATGGTTGAATTTAACTGCATTAATAAAGCAATGACACTTTTAAATAAGGCTCAAAAGTATGCTCGCCAAACAGATAATATTAATTTGATGAATGAAATTAATACTAAAATGAAACAGTTACAAGCTCTTGATGTAAAATAAATCATTTCAAAACAAATAATTTTTATTTACATAAAATTTCACTTAAAAATACCGGGAAATTACATGCAACAATTATTTTTCTTGTTGATATCCAAAATTCTTTAGAACATTTTGTTTTTTTCGCCAGTCTTTTTCAACTTTTACTTCTAATTCAAGATAAACTTTTTTATCAACAATTTTTTCTAATTCTAAACGAGCTTCCGTACCGATTTTTTTAAGTAAATTTCCACCTTTACCTATCAAAATTCCCTTTTGGCTCTTTTGTTCACAGTAAATAGTTGCATATATTTTATCAATTTCTTCTTTTTCAAAATAATTAGTTACTTTGACAGCTACTGAATGAGGAATTTCATCTGAAGTATTAAGAAGAATTTTTTCTCTAATAATTTCTTCGGTTACATCTCTCATTGTCTCTTCTGTTACAATATCCTCAGGATACAGAGCCTCTCCTTCCGGTAATTTTTTATAAATATTTTTTAAAAGCGTATCTATATTTCGACCTGTTTTAGCAGAAATCCTCACAACCGGAACATTTTCATTAAATAATGTTTTATAAGTTAAAAGATTTGCTTCTATTTTTTCCGTTTTTTTAACTTTATCAACCTTATTCATAACAATAATTAACGGAATTTTCGTCTGTAAAATATTTTTAGCAATCCAATTATCACCTTTTCCTGCAGGTTCAGAACCGTCTACCAAAAATAATATTACATCCGCATCTGGAATCGAAATTTTTGCCTCATCAAGTAAAAATTCTCCTAACTTATTCAACGGCTTATGCACACCAGGAGTATCAACAAAAACTATTTGTCCTTCATCTGTTGTATATATTCCCTTAATTCTTTTTCTTGTTGTTTGAGCTTTATCCGTTGTAATCACAATTTTTTGCCCGAGAATCTGGTTTAAAAGTGTTGATTTACCTACATTTGGACGCCCAATTATTGATACAAATCCGCTTTTCATGAATTTATTGTAACATAAATCTCAAAATTTTTTAATAAAGTAGCAATTTTTTTTACTATCGAGTATTATATAAATAGTAGTGTATTTGTTAGATTAGTAGAAACGTTATATGATTAATAAAAAAAGTATTATAATTGCAGCTATTTTAACTGTTTTAACGACAAGTTTTACAGCTGCTGATGCAACAACAGGTTCTAACAACCTTTTACAAATGGATGTAAAAAGATCTTCTGCAGTTGATTCTGTTGATGTTACTTTTTACACTACAGGTGATTCGCAAAACACTATTGTTACAAGAAAATCTCCTAACCGCTATGTCGTATTACTGCCAAATGTTGCCGGCTCAAGCTCAATCGTTCCAAGCTTAGGAGGAGTTAAAGATTTAATCACTGATGTTCAGGTAAAAAATGTTAATGATGGTATAGGCGGTTATACCAAGATTACATTTGGAACAACAAAACCTGTAAATATTAAAACTTACATGAAAAAAACTGCTCCTCTGACTCAGGCTCAAAAAGATTATAAAAATTTAATTGCACAAAATAATAAAACAGCAGCCAAACCTCAAGCTAAACCGGTTGAACAAAAAACTGCAGCAACAGCACCAAAACAATCAACAACACATACTCAAACCCAAAAACAGCAAACAAAACCGGTTCAAACAAATGAAGTTAAAGTTACAAATAAAACAAATACACAAAATAATAACAAACAATTATCTTTACCAAAGATAAGTTTTACCCCTATAAATGTGCAAAATGCAAAAACAGAACAACAAAAAGCTTCACAACCCCAAAAAACACTTCAACAAAAAACTCAAGAAAAAATACAAGAACCTAAAACAGTTAATACAACATCATTAACAGAAAGTAATTATGTTCCAAAAATGAAATTTGACGCAAATGGAAAGCGTGAAATTGATTTAGAACCAAGAGTTACGCATGAAATTGTGAAAGAAAAACAAACTAAATCAGTAAAAATAGATCCTACATTTGAGATTCCTGAGGAAAATCAAATTCAAAACCAAAATAATTCAATTCAAGACCAGTCAAATGCTGAAGAAACACCGCAAACAGAAGAATCTTCTAATTTTCATTTGCCTATATGGCTAATGGCAATATCAGGTGCAGCTCTCGGACTTTTGATATTATTTCTTGTGTTCGATGCAGTATCACATGCTGCAGAAAAAGATGCTGACAGATTAAAATCTTTCTTTAATATTTCTTCTAAAAATCAAGCCAGACGAAGAAGACGTGAATTTCATGATATTATCAATGATGATAATTTAAACTGGCAGGAAAAATACAAAAAGTATACCGAAACAGACAGAAAACTTCATCCAGTCAAACAATCAAATGATATGTCTTATGTAACAGATATGTCTGCCTCCAAAAAGGCATTTATTGAAAAATCTGAAAATATTGCCGGTAAAGGGTTTGAATCAGATAGAAGAAAGTTAAAAAATGAAACACTTAATCAAAATTTAAGCAACGAAACTCAAAACACATCAAATATATCTTCTGATGTTCAAAATACCTACAAACAACCTACGGCATTGAATTTTAGGCAAGTAACGGATAGTATACAAAATATACCAAAAGACAAAACCGAAGAAATAAAAGAAAATTTAAGAGCTAAAATATCACAAATGGAACACTCTTTAGCCAATACACCTCAAATGGAACCTCCGGAAGAAGTTTCTAATGATGTAAAATCTGAAGATGATTCCATCATGGGTACTTTTCATGATATAAAGTTAAAATCATTTGCAAAAACAGTAACACTAAAAGAAACACACAGAAGCCTGATTGAAGATGATAAAAAACAAACAAGAAATAAATCTTATAAAGAAGGAAGATTTGTTAAACTAAAAAATTCACCTCTGAGTGTTAATAGAAGAAAATCTGCAAGTTCAGATTTGACTGTTTCGGACTTGGTTAATACAGGGAATAGATATTTGAATAATAGTAATGGGGAAATGAAAATGGACAAACAAAATGAAAATTATCTTCTATCTTCTTTAGACGAATATATGTCAATTCTCGATTCTGAAGAAGAAAAAAGAACACTTACAATGCAGAAAGATACTGTAGCAGAAACTCTTTCTCAAGTTAGACCTTCAGAAACAATGAGCCGTTCAGGAATTACAAATCCAATATCAAGGGCATCAAACCCTATGAACAGACAAAAAAATGAACCGACTCATTATATGAATGGTTTAATTGTCAAATCAGGATACAATATTGATGCAGAAAAAGGATTTTATGTAGTTAATCTAGACGGGGTTTCCGCATTGGTCGGAAGAATAAAAGATGATATCTTTATTTTGAAAAAATTTGACTACATTGTAGATAAACCACTTCAGGTAAGACTTGATTACGGTAGTGTTTATATTGTGAAAGTAGGCGGTTTCAAATGTCTCGTCGATGTTTCAAAAAATAAAATGGGAACACTTATTGAAATCTAAATTAAAAAATGAATAAAAAAATTATCACAGCAATTTGTTTAATAATAGGAGCGAGTTTGTTTTGCTGCACAAAATTTTTTGTCCAAAATCATTTCCCTCAAAAAACAGTTGTGCAATTTGCTTCTTGGGGTTCTGAATCTGAAATAAGCATTCTTAAACCAATTTTAGAAGATTTTGAAAAACAAAATCCTAATATAAAAATTAATTTTTTACACATCCCGCAAAATTATTTTCAAAAAATACATTTACTTTTTGCCTCTAACACAGCACCGGATGTAATATTCATAAATAATCAGTACCTCCCTGTTTATGCAAACGCAGGAGTTCTGGAAGATTTAACCCCATATACTGAAAATTTTGAACTAAACAAATTTTATAAAAAATCTGTTGAATCCTTGAGTTGGAAAAATAAAGTTTATGCAATTCCAAGAGATATTTCAAACCTTGTAATCTTTTACAATAAAGATATTTTTGACAAAAATAATGTCCCCTATCCAAAACAAAATTGGACTTTTAAAGAATTTTTACAAACAGGACAAAAATTAACCCACGCACCTGACGTTTTCGGGATATCTTTTGAAGAAGAACCATTATTTTTTCTTCCGTACCTGACAAGTGAAGGCGGTGGATTTGAAGAAAATAAATTTAACTCAGAAACAAGTAAACAAGCTCTCGCTTTTTATTCTGATTTAAGAAACAAATATCATATTGCACCACGAAAAGAAGAAGCAGCGAGTGCAACAATGGCACAAATGTTTTTACAAGGGAAATTAGCAATGCATCTTTCCGGAAGATGGCTTGTACCAAAATACAGACAAGAAGCTAAATTTGATTGGGATATCACGGAATTTCCACACGGAAAAAAGGGAAGCATAGTCCCATTGGATTCATCAGGATGGGCAATTGCAAAATCATCAAAACATAAACAAGAAGCAATAAAATTAATTCAATATCTTTCGTCTTCAGAAAGCTCTATAGAATTTACCAAAAGCGGCTTAATCGTTCCCGCAAGAATTGATGTTGCCGAATCAAATGTATTTTTAGATAATCAAAAGCCAAAAAATGCAAAAGTATTTCTTTCTGTAATAGAAACATCACAACCCACTCATGTTTCTGTTAACTACAGAGAAGTATTGGATAACATAAAAAAACAAACAGAATATATTTTTAACAAAAAAAATAACTGACAAAAATATTGTAAAACTAATGTAAAAGATACAGCTATATATTAGCTGTATCTTTTTGTCTATCATAAGATATAAATTTTATTTTACTGCTAGACCAGAGCCAATTCCTTATTGAAAGGGTTACTGGAACACACCTGTTTATCAGCGAGAATTTCAGATTTTATTACAGACAAATCTTGCTGCATTAATCTTCTCGGAGACCCTTCTTCCATTGAATGATTTCTTAAAAGATATGAAGGATGGAAAATAGCCATTGCCTTGTAGGTTTTCCCATTAATGGTAACATCAAACCATTTACCGCGAACTTTTGAAATTTGAACTTTTTTATCATCCCAAAAAGATTTTAGCGCGGTAGCCCCACAAAAAATAATAGCTTTAGGATTCATAATATCAATCTGGGCTGTCAAATACCTTTCACACATAGTTTTTTCAACTTCTGTCGGAACTCTGTTTTCAGGAGGTCTGCATTTGACAGTATTTATAATATACAAATCATCTTGTCTTGAAATTCCGGCTTCTTTCAAAAAATTATCTAATAACTGGCCGGCTCTGCCAACAAACGGTTTTCCTGTTTCATCCTCAGTTTCACCAGGTGCCTCACCAATTAGTACGATTCTTGCTGTTTCAGGATTCCCATCAGAAAATACTACATTCTTACGGGTTTTTGATAAAATACAATCTGTACAATTTTCACATTTAGACTGAAGAATATCTAAACAGCCTTTTTTAATCATTAGTAATCTCTCCCTTTATCTGTTATTCATCTTTTGCAAAAAAACCGATATTGTATCTTTTACAATAACGTTTTAATTCTTTCATTATTATACCAGATAATAAAAATACTGCAATCAAATTCGGTACTGCAAGAAATAATGTAAACCCATCAGATAAATTTACAACACTTTTTAAATTCATAGCGGAACCTATTACAATAAATAAACAATATATTATCTGGAAAACTCTCGTCATTAATTTTGATTCACCGAATAAAAAAGTCCAACTTTTCGTTCCGTAATAAGAACCGCAAAGCATCGTTGAAAGCACAAAACAACTTGCCATAAATGTTAACAATACAGGGAAAAAAGGACATACAGTAGCAAAAGCTTTAGAAGTTAATTCAATACCTTCAATTCCGTTTGTATGAAGATATGCCCCTGTAACAACAATAATAAATGCCGTTGCAGCTCCAACAATAACAGTATCTACAAACGGTTGAAGCATAGCAATAAAAGCTTGTGCCACAGGTTTATTTGTCTTTACCGCGGAAAATGCAATTGGAGCAGTACCTAAACCAGCTTCATTTGCAAACATCGCACGTCTGAATCCCCATAACAAACATCCCCAAACACCCCCGGATACAAAAGCCGCAGGTTTAAATGCTTCTTTTATTATCAAACATATTGTATGAGGTACATGATGAATATTTAATAAGCATATTACAAATGCTGAAAACACATATAATGTACACATTACAGGGGTAACTTTTGATGTAAACTTACCTATAGATTTGATTCCACCAATAACAGTAATATAAGTTATGACAGCAACAATCAATCCGAAAATCCACCTTTGCCCTGCAAACAAGCCTGTTACATTAGAAATTTGCGTTGTTATTGCATTGATTTGAAATAAATTCCAGCCACCAATCATTGCAAATACACAACATACAGCATAAATCTTTGCAAGATATGGTGCCACAGGTTTTATCCAAGGTGCACGAAGCCCGTTTATAATATAGTACATAGGTCCGCCTGACGAAGAACCATCTTTATTTATCTGTCTAAATTTTATCCCGAGCAGAACTTCAGCAAACTTTAATGCCATTGAAAAAATGCCGGCAATTATCATCCAAAAAATTACACCGGGCCCTCCAACCGAAACAGCTAAAGCTGAACCTACAACATTACCCATACCTGCAGAGGCAGAAATCGTAGCAGTCAAAGCTTGAAATGAAGACACTTCTCCGTGTT